>NZ_JBALDU010000091.1:0-61834 GCF_036917235.1 Nostoc sp. | reverse complement strand
CAAGCTGAGAACATCGGAAGCTGGGTGCGGTGAAAATCGCACGCCCAGATTTAACAGAGAGGTGCCCCGGATAATACCGGGCATCGACTCTACCAGTGGATTAGTCAATCTCATGGGTGCGGTTTACTAGAGCCTCACCCGTTTTGAGACTAGCCAGCATCTAGCTATTAACCGCTTATATAACTTTTTATAACAGTTTTTCAAACTTTTACGCAGAAATTTGGTTCCTATGTCATCATGGGAAGTGAAATGAGAATTAATTCGGCGACAGTGTTTGTTTTTAGTATTGACAGGCTTTTTCCTTTTGGTATTACAGACTTCTCTCCGAAATCTAAATCTCTACAAACTTATGATTTTGGAGACATTCGATGTCAATTTACGTAGGTAACCTCTCCTATGATGTTACACAAGATGCGCTGAGTGCTGTATTTGCAGAATATGGTGCTGTAAAGCGTGTTCAACTACCCACTGACCGTGAAACAGGTCGTTTACGCGGCTTTGCTTTCGTGGAAATGAGTTCAGAAGATGAAGAAGCAAAAGCTATTGAAGCTCTTGATGGTGCTGAATGGCTTGGTCGTGACCTTAAGGTAAATAAAGCCAAGCCTAAAGAAGACAGAAGTAGTGGTTCCTTTGGTGGAAACCGTGGTGGTGGCGGTGGCTACAACCGTAGCAACAACCGCTACTAAGCTTAATTGAATTTAGAAAAGGCTCAGGCAGGAATGCTTGAGTCTTTTTTATGCAAAACTTTGACTCTAAATAATTTTAGGCAGTTACTTATTATACTGCACTGATGATTCTCTAACTAAAGTGCCCTGATGAAAGATCATTTTCCATCGATCGTTGTTTAATTTCCAGATGGAACTTCGCAGCGAATGAACAGGTTGTTCGTCAGATATATGTCTGACTATACGATAAGTTACTAAAACAACCCCTGTTATTAAAACTAACATTTTGAATTCTGTTATCAATCTTTGAGTCATGGGTTGGATAGGTTCATTCTGCAAGCTCTCGATAATTTGCTGTTTATTAAAAACACGCCCTGAGCTTCCGAATTCAATGAACTCGTCAGCAAGTAAATCCATGATATCTTTAGCTGACTTTCGGACATCGGGTTGAAGCAAACGCTCCTCCAACTCACGAAAAAGTGATTCTTCTAAATAGTCTGCTTTCATATATGTTTTGAAGACTAAATTGAATGGTAGCAGATACGATTAGGCGATCGCTTTAACTTTGATTTTTATACGCTCGCACCCTTGAGCAAGTTAATTAAAAAAACCCGCTGATTGGTAGGGATTCCAGCGGGGTTAAATAATACAGTTATCTTTTCAGAGAAACCAACACTAAACTTGATTACAGAGCTACTAGAAACTTTTACGACTAATAGTAACTATTTATAAGTGTTTATGAACTAGTTTTTTAGCATGATGTCTGTGATGCTTAGTGTGATGAACTTTAGCAGATTTTACGCTAGTATGACGGATAGTTTTAGCTTGAGCTTGAGATGCAAAAGCGGTTACAGGTGCAGCAAAAATTAGAGCCAAAAGTAAAGCTTTAGCGAACTTATTCACTTGAAAATCCTCATTAGGTAATCAACAATTTAACTATCCAATAGACGTATGTCATAAGTTTGTAATTGATATGAATCTTTCATGTCTGTTTTTACATCCGTCAAATATAGGATTTACTCGGTTAAGGCAAGAGACGCGATGAATCGCCGTCAAGACAATCTAGAATTTTCATCAAAAAAGCTTAATTGAATCGTATGGGCTTACGTGGAATACTTAGCTAAAGAATATTTGCTGGCATTTCAATCTTCAATGTAACAATTTGGACACCATCCAAATAACTGTAATTTGGCTATAGGACTCATATTTGATTTTTGAACAAAACTCAGTACACCTTTATTCCTTCTTCCCAGTCCCCAGTCCCTTACCTCTACGAGTGATTCAGAAATCAAATCGGATTGCTATATGATACTTGGGTTAATTTTGATTAGGAAATGGCGATAGATATCAATTCTTCCGATATTTCAAAGTTAGCTGTGACATTTTGCACGTCATCTAAGCCTTCTAGAGTATCAATTAACTTGAAAAGCGATCGCGTCTGATCGGGATCGGTAACTTCTACACTATTACTAGGAATCCAGCGCAATTCGGCATCAGTTACCTTAAAGCCTTGATTTTTGAGTGTCTGGCTAAGAGTTTCTAAATTTCCAATATCAGTAAAAACCTCAGCCATCTCATCTTCAGTCATTTCATAAGACTGGGCACTACCTTCGAGGGATGCTTCTAAAAGCTGTTCTTCGTCAAGCACACCCTGCACAACACAAACGCCTTTTTGTTCAAACATCCAGCTAACGCAACCGACTTCACCAAGATTGCCACCATTTTTACTAAAAGCTACACGTAAATCAGCAGCAGTGCGATTGCGATTATCTGTGAGGGCTTCGATTAAAATCGCTACACCACCAGGGCCATAACCTTCGTAGCGAATCGCTTCAAAAGTAGCACTATCGCCGCCAAAAGTGCCTGCACCTTTAGCGATCGCTCGTTCAATATTATCATTGGGAATACTCGCAGCCTTTGCCTTGTCAACTGCTGTACGAAGTTGAAAATTCAGCGCCGGATCTGGCACGCCGCTTCTAGCCGCAACAATAATCGCCCGCGATAACTGAGTGAAGGTTTTTCCCCTTTTTGCATCTACTACCGCCTTCTGGCGCTTAATATTTGCCCATTTACTGTGTCCTGCCATAATTTGAGATGATCGTAACTCTATTTAAGATTAGGATATACCTAGCTTTTGTCTCAATGCAAAGGTGCATTTGGTAAAACACCAACAGAATCACTCAAAGCAATCCAGTAGCACTGAGATTTGATTTTTAAATGAGATGGGGAATGATGTAGTTCAATTACTTACCGTATCCCATTTAAATAACAAAAGGTTCAAGTTCCGTGTTATGCCACTCTTGTTCAAACCGTTCAGTAATCAACGGTCTAATGATAAACTTGGGCGGGCTACCATCCAAAACATCAATCCGCACACATGAATAAGGCAGTCGGTTGTGGAAATTGTAGTTATGACGGCCCACAAATAGCGTTGAATCCGCAACTTTCCGAGTGGGTTTACCTGCAATCTCAGCAAAAGTTTCCATCAATTCAGTCCCTTCTCGCCGTTGATAGCGGGGACGATGACCGCTGCCACCAGAAATAATACAGTTAATATGCGAGTCTGCAAATCCGGTGTCAGTTGTGCAAAGATGCTCTAAACAGTGAGCGTGACCGTTTAAAATCAAATCGACTATGGGACGTTCTTTAATTAGAGTACCAAGAGTTTCTGCGACTTGTTCAAACACCCAGCGCAAACGGTGACGAACCGCCAAGGTTTGGGCCTGATTCCACTTGGTAGCTTCTGTGACGTATGGAGGATGGTGGAAAAATATTACACGTCCACGCACCTCTAAGTTATTCCAAGATTCGATTAATCTGCTTCGCAACCATTCAAGTTGTTCAAAATCGATCGCAGGCATTTGATGAGATGCTAGTTGTTTTTCAATGTCAATTTTGATTTCGTTTATTTGGTCTAATTTGGCACTAAAGTCATCAAGTAGTTCCGCTTCGGTGGGTTTATCTGGGTTGAGGCGATCGCATATTCCCAAAATCTCCAATTCTTCTCGATCTATTTCTTGGCGACGCTTTTGTAATTCCCGACGGTAAATTTCCCCCTCTTGAGTTGCAGGTAAAGGTGATGGTGTATTAAAGGTATTAGAATCGAGTGCAAAAAAGTCAATCCCGCCGTAACGAAAGGTGTAATAGCGATTGGGTAAACGGGTAAACTGTCCAGGTTCATAACGCAAACAACGCCCTTTGTTGGTCTTTGCAGTGTAGTGCCGATCTAAATGACGTTCTAACTCTTGTGGAGACATCGCCTGAGTGTAGTCCATAAATGCTCGTGCATAAGCATTACCTTGATACGAGCCATGCCAGCCAATCTCGATATCTTTGTAGCGGAACAGGCGACGCAGTGACGATGTTGTGCCAGTAAATAAACGGTACATTAACGGCACATCGTAGTAATCATGATTACCAAGTACTGGCAAGAAGGGCAGATTAAACACCATACGGTCATAAGGAATGCTTTTCGGGTTGTCACCACCGACAAGAAATTCCCGGTAAGGCTCAATAAAGTTTGTTGAATAATATTCTTGGGAACCCACCACATAGATTACATCGCCAGTGTGCAACACAAAGCTGCAATCATCGCGGTGAGTCAGCATCAGTTCGGCAACTTTTCGTTGGGGATGGTGTCGAGAATGGGTTTTAGTGCCGGAATCGCCGATAACCATAAAGGAAAATTCTGGATTATCTTGCTTGCGATCGTCAATAACTAGACTGGTTTGGTCAATTCCCCGTTGCACAAAACTTGGATGCATCCACCGCACCCGTTCCTTCATCTTTTGAATTTTCACAGGAATCGGTGGATCGGAAATCAATTTCATGGCTGATAACTCTTGAATGCCTAATGCACACACCGATTGTAACGAAATATTTAATTGTCATTTGTCATTTGTGAATAACCAATGCCCCATGCCCAATCCCCAAATCCTTACGGCAAATTTTCTCGCAGTAAGGCTCGAAAGCCTGCTTGTTGAAAATGCTCATCGGCGGTCAGTGCTTCAGTGATTCCGCTATATTGCATGACAATAAAAGATATGCAATCGACAAATCCCCATTCTTTCTCTGTTCGTTCGCGATATAGCTCGAAAGCACGTTCGTAAAGTTCCTGGGAAAGGGGGACAATTTCGACTTTGGAGTCTGCTACTAGAGAATTTAATAATATGATTGCCGCCTGACGATAAGGTTGTTGGGATAAGGCATTGCCAATTTCCAACATCACCGCCTGTGTTGTCACCAAACGAGTTTCTGCTGCTTGTAACATTTTAGCCAGATGTAAGGCTCGGTCATGCAAGCGATCGCTCGGTGCAGATAAGGCAATGGCAAATGATGTATCAAGAAAGACTTCAGAATGCATGAAAAGTTTATTTACTGTACAAATATTTATCTATATTGGCAGACCAGTCAGGCGGCCCTTCCAGGTTGAGCGATCGCGCCGTTTGCAAAAATGATACCGTTTCATGTTCGCTTGGCGGTAAAATTTCAATACTGATTCGCACGCGGGTATTAATTGGCAGTGCGATCGGTTCAGCCGGATAGAACACTTTGCCATTAAACACAGCTGTGATTTTTTCTACCATTTTCCTTAGAAAGTTCTTCTAGTCTATCCTAAGCTGGTTGTAGCGATACGGGTAGGGTAGACGACCCTATAAGTAGTGAAGATACGTATACTTCTTTTACAAATTATCTCGATTTTTCAAAATTTCCTAAACTACCAACTGAATTACACCCCACTGTCCATTTGTCAACCAAGAAGAGTCAGATTTTGCTACTTTCTCAATAACTTCTGGTTTTAAACCAACTGCTACTTCTGACTTTAGGGTGCGTAGAGCTACCATTGGCACGGGTAGGTAGCAGACTATATCTGCAATGTTGGTGGTAAGATTCCAATGGCGATCGCCTAATAATCGGCGATAATTAGCATCTCCTTTGACTATAACCAAACTCGCATTGGCTAACTCATTTTTGAGGGAGTTGGGTATTTCCCAAAAGGCTAAAGGCGATGTCCAAAAGTAATCTTCAGATAGTACTAAATGCCCTGATGCAATATTGTCTTGCAGTCTTTGGGTAAAGGATGTAAGTTGTTGATTTCCAGTAACTGCTAAAAAACTTATTGTGTCATGTACATCCTTAATCATGGCATCAGATACAAAAGTCGGATGTGGCTTTAAGTGTAGGTAAACCTGATTAGCCAGTCCGCTACTTAATAAAAAGTCTACTAAACATAAATCACAAACAAGTTCAAAACCAGCATTGTCTACAACAAAATCAATCCGTCCCCTTTGAGAGTTGATTAATAATTCCCTGACTTGGGAGGCATCATTTACTAAAATATGAGCTAGTTGGGTTTGAATATCAAAACGACTGCGATCGCTCTCGGATGCTGACCATAAACTCAAGTCAACTCGATTTCCCCACAACGCAAAATATAACAGTGCGATTAAAGCTGTTTGATTTGATTCTCCCTTCAGTTGAGAATTATTTAACCAATTGTTAGCCTGAGCACACAGTAGAATAATCGAATCCAAAGATACTTCTAAACTTTGAGACTTTTGTAACTCAAATGGATCGATACCTTGCCAGACACCAGGGCGAAAATAATTGGTAATTTCTAGAATTAACCGAAAAAAATAAGTTTCGGCAAAAAACCAAGGAACATCTAGCCAACGCTGACCTTTATATAATTCTAAATATGTATTCCAGGCTGAGAAATCTACAGCGGTGTCATTTACAAGAGGTTGAAAAAACCCTGTTGGCAGTTCTGTAGCCAGGTTTTCTAAGCTGGCATTAATTTCAGACGAGAAATTATTTTCAGCGATAACTTTGCGAGCGATCGCAGGCATTCGTTGAGTAACTGTAAACTCAGTAAAAGAACCAACTTCTGACCCCAAAAGAGACGGTGGCATGGGTAATTTGGGCATGTGGAATATATTCGCCACAAACTTTGATTCTCCTTATATTTTCAGTTATTCTAACGCTGTGTGCGACTTTCTTTCAAACCTAATCAATTCAAAAGCGGGATAAATCGCCATCAAGACGAAAGACTGATTATTGTAGAGACAGCGATTTATCGCGTCTAAAATTATAGGGAGATGCGGAGATTGATTCCAGCATTCCTAAATTGTTTATTGTGAATCATTAATATCGCCAAATGATTTCATCTGTAACTCGACTGCGTTGACGTAACCTCGATCGTTCAAAACTTCCGCTGGTAACTTATTAGCCCTGATAGCAGCTTGAACCACATCTTTCGCAGTCAAGTATCCGGTTTGGTATTTGAATAACAAAGTGCCCCCACTGGGAATACCCTGCTCTTTTAAATAACCTTGATAAGCTAGAAAGGCAATATTAAAGGGTTGCAGATATTTAGTATCTGTAGGATTTTTACGTAAAGTATTAGAGTTGACATCTGTATTTATTTGTCCACCACCATTGTTAGTATTAACTGTTTGAGCACCAGCAATTCCAGGTATAAAAGCCATAGAAGCAATGATAAGTGCAGAATTGAGCAAAATTGTGAATTTCATGATTTTATCCTTGGTAGAGATTCATTAGTGTTTTAAAGTAATACAGTCTTATTTTTAGTAATTTCAAGCTTTTGTGATTAGGTCACCGTATTTGTTGATTTATTACTCACGTATTTGAGTGAGGTAATTCCCCCCAAGCTTGACAAATAAGCTTTTAAGAGAATTACTAAGGGTAAGAATGGAGTGTTTTGGAAACAAAACTGTAATTGATAAAATGATATAAGCTACATCTCAAAAGCATAGAAGTAACTTAGCTCATTCAAAATTACCAAAACCCATCATGTAATAGGCAATAGAAGCAGTATCAAAAGGTTTGAGATAATTGGCATTCGTGGAATATCTAAGGGAAGTGTCAGAGTTTACGACTGTGTTTATTGATGGGCTATTGTGATTCTTGGCTTGATGAAAGCAAGTGATTTTAGGCATAGAGTTAATCCAAGCAAGAATATGTGCAGATTTTAGCGAGTTTGTGAATTTCATAGACTTATCCTCAATTAGAAGAAAATGCAATTAAAATCAGTATTTTCTAGTAATAGAGTCCACTGTTTTATTAATCTCAACCTTTTAGATCGGTTCATTTGATAGATTGATTTGTTAATTACTCAAGCGCGTTATTCAAATTCACCAAAATTGGAGAAATTGAACATTCTGAGCAGGTTTAGTCAGAATTTAAAAGATGCAAAGATATGCTAAATAAAATCTTTAGCTGACAACTATTTCTAGAAAGTGCGTTAGCATCGCTTACTCAGATATTTAGAGATTTTTGCTTGAGGCTATCAACCGAAATTTAACTTTGTTTTGGCTAATAAACTTTCCATACCAATATGCTAGAAAATCTTTATGATGTAAGCAAATGCTTTTAATTTTCAAATTGATAAATAAAAGTGATTGTAATTAATATCTAGAGGGAAATCCTGTAACTCATTGCCTCTTCATGACTTCTGAACTATTTTGGCAGCGTCACGGTTCCATAAATTCACTACAAATAAGCTGATAGTGTAAAAATGTTATATGTATAGTTTATTTACAAAGTCATTTATGCCGAAAGCAATTTGGAATGGAGTTGTTTTAGCCGAGAGTGATAATACTGTAGTTGTCGAGGGCAACCATTATTTCCCTGTTGACACCATTAACAAGCAGTATTTTACTGAAAGTAACACCCACACTACTTGTCCTTGGAAAGGTGTTGCCAGTTACTACAGTATCGAAGTTGAGGGACAAACCAATAAAGATGCTGCTTGGTATTATCCCAGTACCAAGGAGAAGGCTAAGAATATTGAAGGTTATGTGGCCTTCTGGAAGGGTGTAAAAGTCGAGGCTTAAGAAAGGTTCCTGGAATTATTTTAGTTTCAGGTAATTGATATTATGTCCGACTAATTGCCCATAAAATAATTAGCCCGTTTGTGCGGGCTAATTATTTAAACTATTTCATCTACAAATTTATTTTAATAACTAATTATACCTTCGCTTTGCGAAATACTACTTGCTTTCTCTTCACCAGCCAAGCCAGACTACCAGCAAGTAGAGTACCAGCGATCGCACTTGGTTCGGGTACTGGTTTCGATATAATAGCACCAGGGTTCAATATCAAAGTACCAGAGTTGATAGTTATGTTGCCTGCTGATCCTGAATTAATATTACCAGCAGCGATCGCACTTGTTTCAGGTACTCTTCTCAGAATCAGGTTAGAGGTTGTAAGAGTTATGTTACCTCCTACTCCTGAATTATTATTGCTATCATCAGCGATCGCGCTTGGTTTGCGTACTGGTTTCAATATAATAAGGTCAGGGATTGTAAGAGTTATGTTACCTCCTAATCCTGAATGATTGCTACCAGCAGCGATCGCGCTTGGTTCGGGTACTGGTTTCGATATAATAGCACCGGGTCTGACTGTAAGAGTATTGGTTGTAATAGTTAGGGTGCCTGCTGCTCCTGAATGATTGCTACCAGAAGCGATCGCACTTGGTTCGGGTACTGGTTTCGATATAATAGCACCGGGTCTGACTGTCAGAGCATTGGTTGTAATAGTTAGGGTGCCTGCTACTCGTGAATTCTTGCTACCACCCTTAATATAGAGTTTATCAGTAGAGATAGTTAAATTGCCACCGATGGTGATGCTATCGAGAGCCGCCGTCAAGGTAGCAGCTTGTGCTGATTCCACTTCCATTATCATCCAACCCAGAGCAACGGTTGTGGAAATAGCTTGAGCAATAGCCTTTTTTTTATTGTTTTTTATCACCTAAAAATCCTCGGATTAATTTTTCAAAATTAAAAAAATCTCGGATATTAATCTTGTTTCTGGCAGTTTCAGGAACTCTGCTAAAAATATTGATTTGTGCAGCGTGGTTGTCATAGCTGTGTAAATGCTATATTTAATTGGAATCTTAGCATTTTCTGTCCTGGGATTTTAGGTAGCGAGTTTAAACTCTAGTGATGTTGCTGCTTACCTGAAAATAGCTGTAAGCTTTGGTTAAAACTTGTATTGATAAATTTTGCTTAAGCTGTGGTAGCGATCGCATAAGCGTTTGCCACAAATAGATAAGCATTCGTAACCAAACAGGTTATGTTAGTAACGATTGCATAAGCGTTTGCCACAAATAGATAAGCATTCGTAACCAAACAAGTTGTGTTGTTAACGATCGCATAAGTTTTCGTTACCAACGGATAAGCATTCATAACGAAACAACTTGTGTTCGTAACGAATGGACAAGATGTTGTTCTTACGGCAACTTTATTTGTAACGTTGCTGCTGCAAAAGGACTTAAATTATTTTTGTGAAGAGGATTTTCTTTAAGCTTTGCATCGCACGAGTAGCAACATTATGCTGATGCCAAGCTTGGTAAAAATCAGGGTAATGCATATTTTGGGCACATTCCCAGGCTAAATTGTAGAAATTATAATCCAATCGCCAATAACGACTTGTAGCTTCAACTGCTTTAAACCGATGGTTATTGTCTTGTATGATTTGCCCTAAGCTTCCTGCTGCCTTTCTACGGGTGTAGTAATCCACAGATGTTGATTGCAGCATTTGCACCAAAGCGGCGATCGCAATTTCATTACCAGGGTGGATTTGCCCTAAGCTATGTGCTACCAGCAAACGGGTGAAGTCATCCAAATGATTTGATTGCAGCAAGTGTACCAAGCTAGCGATCGCAAACTCATTGCCCTTGCCGATTTGCATTAAGCTTCCTGCTGCATCTCTACGTTTATCGTCATTGACAGTAGTTGATTGCAGCAGTTGCACCAAGGCGGCGATCGCAATTTCATTACCAGGGTGGATTTGCCCTAAGCTATATGCTGCCAGCATACGGGTGAAGTCATCCAAATGATTTGATTGCAGCAGTTGCACTAAGGAGGCAATCGCATCTTGATTCCCTGTGCCGATTTTCCCTAAGCTATATGCTGCCAGCCTACGGGTGGAGTTATGCACATCAGGTGATTGCAGCAGTTGTACTAAGGCGGCGATCGCATCTTGATTCCCTGGGTCGATTTCCCCTAAGCTATCTGCTACCTGCCTACGGGTGTCGTCATCCACATCAGGTGATTGCAGCAGTTGCACTGAGGCGGCGATATCATCTTGATTACATGGGAGATCAGGGAAGTCCTTTAAATCCCAATATGGCTCCAGTGACTCAACGGCACCGATCGCATCTTGATTACCAGGGTCAATCTCCCCTAAGCTACCTACTGCCAGCCAACGGGTGCGGTCATCGATAATAGTAATTAATTGCGCCAATACCACCAAGGCAACAATCACTTGTTTGCGGTCTGTTTGTTGCAGTACTGATCTAGCTTCCTCTTGGATTAAATTGAAATGATTAATTGTCAACTTAAATTGCGCTAATATTTCTTCTGTTCTAAAATAATTCCCAAACTCTGTAATTCCTTCTACTGCTAAATCATAGGCGCGAACGTCATAAAATTTTCGACATCCATCTTTAAAGTTCACTAAAGCATCGATAAACAGTTGCTTTTGCTGTTTAAGATTTTTTTCTTCTCTCCCCAACCAAAGTAATATTGTTTGTTTCCATTGCGGTTCAAAGATGCGATAAGTTCCTTGACTGGGATTGTGAGGAATATGGTTAAGAAAGAAATGCCAGTCATCAATTGCTTTTGCAGCGAAGTACTCTTGAAATGAGGCATGAAAGAAAGCATAAACAGGTTTTCTATTTGTATCTATCCCTACACAGTTTAGCCAGCCGCGATTTAGCGCCAATTTCAGCAACGAATTTTCATCATCAGCATCACCTAAGAACTGACTCACAAAATCCTGCCGTAAGCGAAAACGGGTTGCTTCTTTGTCTATTGCTGCTTTAGCTAATTCCCCTAGTTTGACATTGAGTTGCTGACGCTGGTGAGAGTTTGTAGCAAATTCGGCTTTTTTCCACTTGTAGAACTCATCAACAAATTGCTGATAAAGTCCCGCTTGAGTATCCGGTAATTTGCCATCTCCTAATTGCCAATTCAAGCACAGCAGCGTCAACCGCAGAGGATTTTTCACTAAATCCTGAATCCGTTCTTTACCTGATTCTTTCAACGCAGTACATAACTGCTTCCCAGTTTCGGGAATAGCAGCGAACCATTTGTAAATAAATCTCTCTACTTGTTGTGGATAAGAAAAATCTAAACTGCGATAAGTATCAAAATCATCAAGTGCATTACTGCTGCCATCCCACAGATTGACCCGACAGGTCAGCACAATTCGCGCTTGAGAAATTAACCCTGTTTCACGAAATTGTCGAGCAATTTCTGTGAGAGGATTACCTGAAGATGCGGACATTTCATCTAACCCATCTAACAGCAGCCACACATTATTTTGATTAAACAGAGCAACAAAATCATTTTTTAGTTGCTCAGTGGCTTTAGCTTTACCTGTTTTCTCAGCCACCTGAGTTAACCAAGTCTCAAACAGATAAGATTTTAGTTCCTTCTCTCGCAAATCTGCTAAAGATACCCAAATCACAATCGACTGGTGAATCTCACGAGATACCCAATCAGCAATCTGCTGTAACAGTGTTGTCTTTCCTGCTCCTGGTTCGCCAATAATTGCAATTCGCTTACCTTGACTTTTAGACGTGTTCCTCTGTTTGAGAACTTCTTCGAGAAATGCATCATGCTCAAATGTTTTGGTGATTTCTGTCTCTTTGTACAGTTCTGAACCGTGTTCTGGAGAAATATCACCTTGAGGCTTGGATGGTTTTTTGCGCTCAACTAATCCCAGTGGCACGTAAATATCATCAACTTGCAGGGCAACTCCTTCAGTTGATGTCAGAGGATTTGTAGTCAGCTTTCGCCGTTCTGCGAGTATTTCATAGCAGATTTTACACCAGTCATCGGGAGTTAACTTTGTCCCATCCTCCCCTTGGGACGACTGTAGTCAAAAAGTGAAGTTATTAGTTTGGTTATTTATCTGTCCTTGATTTACAACTCCAATTTTTTCTGCTAGCTGCGTCAGATTTTGAATAGTTGGCTGTTGAGACTTGAGAGTATTTTCTATTTCTTGAATTTTTTGAGTGAGTTTTGGTTCGGCTTTTGCTGCTGCTTCCACTTCCACAACAGCTTGAGCAATTTCTGGGTCTGTGTCTGCTGCTGATTTCAGTTCCAGCACTGCTTGACCATAATCTAAACGCTGCGGTTCATTACTGGTAAGAGATGGCACTTTCTTCTTCTGGCGGAGTAATCCGATTAACTTACCACCTAGTGTCCATGTAGCATCGCCGATATTTTCGCCGATTTTCTCCTGTGCTTTAGTCCAAAGTGTAGTTGCGATCGCAGTAGCAACAGCCGTCAGTGTTACAGTTACCATAAATTCACTACAAGTTGAATTGATATAGAAATTCTTTCAACTCACACAAATAGTATTACGCAAAAGCTGCGCAATTATTACTGATATCAATAAATACAGTTCAGATAATAATAAAACAATTGTAGAGACGGCGATTTCTCGCGTCTCAAAAACCAAAATTTTTGCCAGTAGCCTTTAACCCAAGCGTATTGTGATGTAAATCAGTCTTTTAACCCGCGCAGGTGGTCACTGAGCTTGTCGAAGTGCGGATTTTGTCTGTGTAGCCGCGACTTCTAGTCGCGAGGATACTAATACCAATTCAATTAATGATTGCAACACATCCTTGGGTAAAGACGCGATGAATCGCGTCTCTACAAATGGTCTGTTTGCCACATTTTTATTTTAAATTGGTATAAAATAGTGCGTTATACCAAAGGCTAATGCACCCTACAAAAATATCTAAAATCTAATTATGAATTATCAATTAGACGCTACCTTTTCTGCGACAGGATGAATTATTTCCTCCAGGGTTTGTAATAACTCTTGTTCGTTATAAGGTTTAGAAAAGTAAGCCCGTGCCCCCAATTGCATAGCTAGTTGCCGATGCTTATTGCTGCTACGAGAAGTCAGCATCGCAACTGGAATATTTTTTGTATCAACGTCTGAATTTACCTTACCTAAAAAGCCATAACCATCAAGGCGAGGCATTTCAATATCACAAATTACTGCCTCAACCTTCAATCCACTATGGAGTTTTTCTAAGGCATCTTGACCATCTTTAGCTTGCTCTACTTGATACCCTCCTTTTTCAAGGGTCAGGGCTAAAAAGCGGCGAACATTAATCGAATCATCTACGATTAAAATTGTGCCTTTCTGCTTAATAGATGCTGCTGAAATTTTCTCTTCATCAAATATCAGGAACGGAGTTTTTAACCTTGCTGATGGTAACTGAGTTCCTCTCGGTGTCTTTTTATTGGTAGCAATCCAATACAGCAACTCATTAACATTAACTAGTGGGACGACTCGACCATCACCGAGAATTGTGCAGTTGCTGAAGCCTTCAGGTAAAGGTATATTCCCTTCAACTTGGCGAATCGCAACTTCTTGTTCGCCCCAGCAACGATCTATTTGGATAGCTACTGGCTGATTATTACCTTTGACTACTAAGACACTGTTAGTACTAATGGCTGCCGGAATTTCCAACTCTGCGCTATCGTAGCGTAGGCAATTAAACTCTAAATAACGCATTAGGCGAATCAGTGGCAGCATGGTTCCTTGCCAATTTAAAACTTCGCTACCAGCCATTTCAAAAACTCGCTCGTCTTGGAGTAAAGATATTTCTGAAATGACATCTGTGGGAAATGCTAATAGAATCTTATTGATTTCTACCAGCAGAACTCGCGCAACGGAAAGTGTAAATGGTACTGAGAGGGTGAAGGTAGTACCAACTCCTGGTTCCGTATCAACTTTCACATCTCCTCGAATTAGTTTGAGGTTGTTGCGAACCACATCCATACCGACACCGCGACCAGATAATGCTGTGACTTGTTCGGAGGTAGTAAACCCTGGTTCAAAAATTAGTGATAATAGTTCTTCATCACTAGCATTAGCCAGTAGAGAAGCATCCAATCCCATAGCTAAGGCGCGGGTGCGAATTTTCTCCAGAGAAATGCCCCAACCATCATCACGGATAGTAATGAGGGTGCGATTGCTGCGGTGAGTAGCTGTAATTTCAATCAATCCTTGTTCTGGTTTACCCAAAAGGCGACGCGTGGCAGAGTCTTCGATACCATGATCGAAAGCATTCCTTAATAGGTGCATTAAAGGTTCATTTAAAGCTTCTAAAATGCTGCGTTCAATTAAAGTGTTGCCACCTTCAATTTTTAACTGGACATTTTTCCCATACTCGACATTTAAATCGCGTAAAGCTCTGGGAAAACGTTCGATTAAATCGGACAGCGGCCGCATTCGGATGTGATTTAGCTTGGTTTGTAATTGTTTCGATGTTTTGTTTAGTTTACGAGCAATATGGTCTGTATCATCTACACTTAGTTGCACATCTGTCGTAACTTCTTGTACCTGAACAATGGTTTCCATAACTTCCTGCGATCGCAGGTTTAATTCGTTATAGCGATCCATTTCTAAGGCATCAAATTCTGTGTTTGTACCTTCTACTTGATGACCATTTTCAGCTTGTAGATGCGCTCCATTAAACATGGTAGCTTGAGTGGAAATTTTGTCGGAGACTATGCGTAATTCCTGGTTTTCGCGGTCGAGAACTTGAACTCGTTGGTTGAGGTTGCGAACGAGTTTGCGTAATCTTTCTAATTGCGAGTTTAAGCCATTTCGCTGAACAATTAGTTCGCCAAATAAGTCATTAATTTGCTCTAGCTGCTTGCTAGGGACTCGGACGCTATTTTCATGAATTTCTCTTTCTTTCCCAACGGCAACTGGCTCTCCTTTGCCTTCGCTAAATTTTGCATCGGGAGGATTCTCTTCTTTAGCAAATATTGTATTGTGTTCAGTTACATTGACAGAATTTACATCGTCGGCAAATTCTGCATCTACAAATGTAAAATTGGCTGCGATTGCTTCATCTTTAACCCAAGTTTCTGGAGTTATCTCTGCTTGCCAAACAGCTGTTGACACTACTTCTGTGTCGAGGACATCTGTAGGAAGAAGCTGTGGTATTACTTCTGCTGCTAATAGCGGCAGAGATTGCGTAGAACTACCCAAGTCAATTTCTGTAGGTAAGCTATCTAGCTGATTCGTCAGCACCAAAGCTTGCGATCGCCGCCATGCTTGCAATGCTAACTGGGCAATTTCAGGAATGCGATCACTACTAACAGTTTCCAAGTGCTGCGTTACCGACTCACAAAGCTTGCTAAAAGCCGGCAACTGGAGCATTTCTCCCAAACCACCTAATTCAGCTGCCAGGATCGCAATTTCTTCATGCAATCCTGCTTGTTGGCTATCTGCCAATATAGATTCTAGACGCTGCAAACACTCTTCTACTTCTGTGGCAAATAGCAAAGGAATAACGTCTTGCCCGTCCTCTGGGGATAGCATAGTTGAGGCATCTTCTGGGGTGGGGTCGCCCAAGCGATCGTGCAACTCATCGAAGATGGGATAACAAAAAGTTGCTAACCACTGATCTTCGACAACATTCCCTTCTGCAAGCAATTCGACAATTTGACGCAGCCAGTCAACTCCAGATAGCAATAAACTTTGCAACTGAGTATCAATTTCTAAAGAATTTTTTTTAGTTTTTAAAACTTTAAAGGAATCTTCCAAACGGTGAGATAAATCACTTAGCGATTTAAATCCCATCATCCCCGCGCCACCTTTAATAGAATGAGTGGCCCGGAGTGCAGCATTGATTTTGTCTAAATCGATGCGGTTACTAGTATCGATTTCCAGCAATACCCCTTCTAAGGTATTTAAGTAATCCGTTGCTTCTTCCAGAAACTGCATCTGGATTTCTAGTTCTTTGTCTTGTAGCATGGTTTTTGTCCTTAGTCATTGGTCAATCAATTTTGGATTTTAGATTGCGGATTTTAGATTTTTTTTCAATCCAAAATCTAAAATCTAAAATTTGCATGGTCATTCGTCATTCATCACTAGCAAAGGACAAAGGACAAATGACAAATGACAAACTTAACTAACTTTGAAAGCCTCGACAGTCTCTTGCAACTGCTGGGAAATATCCACAGTTTGTTGCAGAGATTCAGAAACTTGGCGAGAAGAATCGCTGGTACGTTGTGATATAGCAGCGATATCTTTCATCAATTGGCTAACACTTTGGGATGTTTCAACCTGAGATGCAGTTGCAGTGGAAATCGACTGTACTAAGAAGTCAATTTGAGAAGATACATCCAAAATTTCACTCAGACTTTGTTTAGCTTCCTCTACAATTCGAGTACCTTCTACCACTTGGGTAGTGCCTATTTCCATTGCTTGCACTACTTCACTGGTTTCTCGTTGGATATTTTCAACAATTTGTTCAATTTCTTGGGTTGCTGCGGCACTCCTGACTGCTAGTTCGCCGACTTCTTCAGCCACTACGGCAAAACCTTGACCTTCTTCACCCGCACGTGCTGCTTCAATACCGGCATTAATAGCAAGCAAGTTAGTTTGAATCGCAATTTGGTTAATCAAAGAAACCACGCGAGAAATTTGTTGCGAAGACTCTCCCAAACGTTTCACTTTCTTAGCAGTTTCACCTACAGTTTCCCGCAAAGACAGAATATTTTGTACTGTCAAATCCATCGCGTGTCCACTCTTAGTAGCGGTATGAGCAGCATGGTTAGCAATGAAGGCAGCTTTTTCGGCACTTTCGGCTACAGCTTTCATGGATTGGGTCATTTGGTCAACAGCATCAAGGGTGCGATTGATTTCGGCAGCTTGGGTAAGTGCTTCCTCTGCTAGGTGGCGGATGGCTCCTTCGTTAGAGCCAATGGCACTATTTACATGGATGGCAGCTTGTTTAACTTGGGTAACAATATCCCGGAGGCTTTCGACAATGGAGTTGAAGAAGTCGGCAACAGTACCGATTTCCCCAGCGGTTACATCTGCACGCACTGTCAAATCGCCTCTGGCTGCACCTTCTACGTCGTTGAGTAGTTGTAAAAGTTGTTGTTGCAGTGTTTCGTCTGACCCACTTATAGTTACATTTCTGACTTTTTCTATCTCTTCTAATAACTTGGCTTGTTCTAAGGCATAGCCGACTTGAGTTGCTATTTGTTGAAACAAGTCAATTTCTGGCTGTTGCCAAACACGAGGAGTTTCACAATGATGAGCAATTAATAAACCTAAAAGTTTTTCTTGGGCAAGAATCGGTACGATTAAATGACTTTTGACAGCAAATTTTTCCAACAGTTGGATGTAGCCGTCGGCATTTTTCAGGCTTTGATCTTGATTAATATTGGCAACCGCTTGCACCTCTCCATCACGACCCGTTTCTAAATAATGTTCCCGAAAATAGGGGTCATCAATTTGCACTCCCAGCATTTCCGGCCAATTACCAGTTACCGATTCCGCAACGACAACGCCAGCCGAAGTATCTGGATTCAGACTATAAATGATTACCCGGTCTGTTTTGAGGATTCGCTGAACTTCTTTGACTGCTGCGTGATAGATATCTTCAGTTTTGAGGATTTTCCGAATCCGTAGGGTAATATCTGCTAGTAATTTTGCCCCTTCAACGTCTACTTCCTGTTGCTGTTCCTTAACTAAGACCTGCAATTGTTCGGCCATCAGGTTGATATTTGCACTCAATACCCCTAATTCGTCTTCTCTTTCAATTTCCAGACGGGTATTAAATTTACCTTGACCTAACTTTGCTAATGCCGCAGTTGCATTGAGAATTGGCAGTGTAGTCAGTTTAGCTAATCGAGATGCGATCGCACCCACAATCAATGCTGTCAGTGCTGTACCGATGGCTATAGTCCACAACAATTGTCTTTGCGGCTCAAATACAGTTGCAGTGTCTGTAGCTAAAAGTACCTGCCAGTTTAAATCAGGTAAACCATCTATGATACTAGCTGGTACATAGCTAACTAGTTCTTGTTTTTTGTGAGTTTTGGGAACTTCTATAAAACTATCTACCTTTCTAGCCGCTAGCAGTTTAGGTAAATTAGAATACTCTCCCTTAGCCTCTTTCCCCAATAATTCCTTTTGAGGACTCAAGAAAACTGTTCCCGAAGCATCAAGCAAATAGTATTGTTGTCCGTTGGCTACGTAGTTTTTGATTACTTCCTCTAAAGATTTTACGGGCATACGTGCTTGTACTACGCCAATAGTTTGACCCGTTCTTGTCTCTTTCACAGGTGCAGCTAGATAAATACTCACGACACCAGTATTTTTTGCTGCTTCCGGTTTACTGATGACAGGAGTCTCTTTTTGTAAAGCGTCTTGAAAATAGGTACGGTCTTTTTGATTTTCCAGGGGTTCGCCTGTAGACTGGACAATCAAGTTACCTTGGCGATCGAAAACAGCAATACTGTCATAAGCTTTGTAGGCTTCGACAACCCGATCTAAGACTGCTTGCTTTTCTTGAGTACTAATACTAGGTTGAGAATTTGTCAAAAATAGCAAGTTTGATATTACCTGAATATCACCGTAGCGTCCCAGCATAAAGCGGTTAACTTTATCACTTAAGCCAGTGGCTTCGGCTTGTTGAGATTGGGTAATTTGCTTAGTAATAGATTTGTTGGCCAAACCAAAAGCGATCGCACCGATGCCCAAAACTGGTATTGTACCGATTGCGATCGCTAAAATAGTTGCTTTCTTAACTAATCCCAGCCTTGTAAAATAGGCAATTCCCTGATTCCAAGAAGAACTCTTAGCACTTTCATTAGTCAGCTTACTTGGTAGCTTTACTACAGTTCCCATAGCTTTTTGAGATGAAATCAGTGATGCTCGATTTTGAGCGCTATTACCTTGATTTGTGTTGGTTTTATTAAACATAAAAGTAGTTCTCCTAAGTATGTGAATAAGAACACTAAAAAGCTGTTTTTAGTAGTAAGCCCTAATCACTGCGGAGAATAGAAGATTGCACAATCGCCTGTGCATCTAATACCAGTAATATTTCTTCCTGTTGCACAACGCACCCACATAAATAAGGAACTAAACTGGATGTCACTTGTCCTATAGGAGAATGAATATCATCAACTATGAACTTGGTTGTACCTTTTATTTCTTGTACAACTAATCCCAACACCAATGATTCCACTTGGATAACGATCACATTGTATTGTCGCAGTCGATAATCTAGGGATTCTAAATTGAGCATTCTTGGTAAATCAACTACCCAAATTATCCGACTCCGCCAATTCATTAATCCTAATATGCAGGATGGCATATTCGGTATTGACGTAATAGATTCAACAGGCACAAGAATTGCTTCTTGCGTATGCCTCATTGATAAAACAGCAGTAGTTTGTTGATTTAGCTGAAACTTCAGATAACTATCTGCTAAATTATTCGGGATTGGTTTTGAAGAAAGAGTAATGTTTGTACTAGTCATTGATTCAAATTACCACTGATTTAATAGTACGTAGGAGATGTTCGCGGGTGTAAGGTTTAGTTATATAGGCATCTGCACCTTGTCTCATTGCCCACAAACGGTCAATTTCTTGATTTTTAGAACTACAAACCACAATCGGCACCTTTGCAGTAATCGGATTTCTTCTCAGAGAACGACACAATTCAAATCCGCTCATTTCTGGCATTACTACATCAGTAACGATCGCATCTGGTTTTTCTAACACAGCTTTTTCTAAACCTTCTTTTGCACCACTTGCTTTAATTACGTTGTAACCACTCTCTTTAAGATAATGGCTCATTAATTCCAATTCGCTGGGAGAATCTTCTACAATCAAAATTGTGCCAAGCAAAGTCAGGCTCACTATCAAATCTCCTAAAAAAATAAATTAAACATATTTTGTTATTTTTATTTGCCTTATTTCAATCAACCAAGATGCTTAAAAACCATTTTTAGCAATTCTGATTGTGTAAAAGGCTTAGTCAAATATCCTGACGATCTGACCATTTTAGCCTTTGCTCTGTCGATAAATCCCGTTCTACCAGTCACCATAACGATCGGTGTATTTTTAAATGCTGAATGTTTACGTAATAATGAACATAGTTCATAGCCATCTAAACTTGGCATTTCAACATCTAGCAAAATTAGATCGGGCTTACTCCGTAGAATTTGCATTAAAGCTTTTACCGGATCGTTGATAGTTACAACTGAAAATGTGTTTTCATCCAAAAAGTGCTTAATGGAATTCAAAACAGTTTGGCTATCATCAATGCAAGCAATTGTATATAGTTTTTTACCAACAGGTGGCTGAGTAGTTTTATTATTCTCAGAAATATCAAAATTGATTGGTATTGGCAGTTTTTGCCCAAGCTTTATTTGTAGTTGTGGCTGAACTTGAGACGATTGTGTTGTAGAAAAAACTTGGGAATTCGCACCAGCCGGAATTGATGACTGAATATTTTGCCTATTTCGTAATTGCTTTTGACAGTGTTCAACAAGCAACCGTAAATCCAGGTGACAGAACTTTGGTTGTTCGTCCAAAGAGCTTTCTGGACTGAATTCATAGCTACCTTCTTTTAAACACAGAAATGATTCCATTACTTCTTTTGCCAATTCGTCTATCAGGCTTCCTGCTTGCACAGAGGTAATATAGTCCTGATTTACTAACCAACAAATAGCTTGGTAATCCGCATTTGGTATTGATTGATGTTCATTCTTCGTCTCAAACATCAGCCGCATCTGTACACGAGTGGCGCTGTTGAGAGCAGGAATTTGCTGACTCAAACGCCGTAAGTGACTGTCAAGGCGCTCAAATAGTTTATCTGAATAGGAGGCATAAGTAAGTTTACCGTCCTCTAGATAGATTGACCAAGAGACTATCCCGGTAAATACGCTTAAGCAACCCGTAGCACGCCGACTTGTTAATTGTGCCAACAGAGATAGCGGATGTAGTTTCTGGAACAACCTGTAGCTACCTATAGGAGTTGTGCTCATTTTGCTTTTACTTCAGCTAAAATTCGATACGTGTAAGCTAAATTCGTGTAGAGTTATTCCACAATTAAAATCAAGTAAAAAGCATTAAACTTTTGTATTTTAAAGTACATCTGTTTACATCTAGGTTTGTGGTGAAACTCAACGAGAGTAGCGTTATTTTCAGATGAGCAAATCTTAGTAAATTCGTAAATTGTGATTAATCTACTTAGTGTTACTGAGATTTATCAACATCTTTCGAGAAATAAGACATAAAAATGTCAAGACTAGATGAAGCCACTTTCCATTGAGTAACCCCAATCTGACCACAGGAATAATACTGATTTTATTGATGGTAATATCTTTGAACTTCTGTATTTACACTTAAGTAAAATCTATTTTTTAAACAAGTAAGAACTATATGAAGTCACTTTTCATTAAATATCACCGTTATGACTACAGGGATAATACTGATTTTTTTGACAAAAATAAAACAGAATTCAGAATTCAGGAATCAGAAGATTTTCAGTAATTTTTTATACTTTAATAATGATTTGCTGCTTTAGCAGAGCTTTTGTTCAAAAAAAATTGTGCTATCGCACAGCCAGTTTATTTTTACAGTGGATGTTGTATGAGCACAATGCCTATGGCTGTAAACTACGCCATATCTCTAGATTAGGCATTAAATAAATGTCAGTAGACCGAAAACTTTTGCGATGCCTGCGGCGGGCGTAGCCATCCCTCTAGAGTAGTGACTGTATGTAGCTTATTTTGAATTCAAAAACTGTATTTCCAAATACGTTTTTTTGACTTGTTTTTGGAACTTATATTATAACCAAAACTAATAAGTCAAAGGAAGAAGGAATGGCAACACTCGCCCCAGAATATACTAAAGAAGCGTTAGAGATTCATGTATTGTGAAAGATGAATAACTTTTAAGTGTTGGGAGTATTTAGTTTGACTGTTACCGCAACTACCCCAGTTCTAACTGATAGTAAAACTTTAAACGAAGTAGTGAACTGTTTAACAGAACATATTCCAATTCAAACTCAAGGTAAGTGTGAGCAACAAAATATCTTTGAAATTTTAATTCGAGCAGCTACTCAGAGAGACAGTGTTGAAAACACTACTAAAGTCCTAAAAAATGTTCCCACAAGTAATGATATACGTTACCATTTAGAGAAATATTCCGACTTGAATTCTTTGGAATTGGACTTAAATGCAGCGCTTCAAAGTCGTTTACCAGACGGGTTTCAAAAAGGACAATACAAATCAGCAGTTAATTCATAAGCTAAGTTTATAATTCATTCCTCGCAATCACCTTTTGTACATTTCTCAATAAACGGTATCATACACTACTATTTTTTAGCGATGGCTACGCCCGCCGCAGGCATCGCAAAAGTTTTCGGTCTACTGAGATTGCAAAACAAAGTAAATTTGGATATCGCAATCAACTAAAATCCCTATTAGGGATTCAAACTACTAGAATTTATTGGGACAATTTCGTAGCCATCGCAATCAACTAAAATCCCTATTAGGGATTGAAACTTCAGCCATCTAATTATTTAGTTTGGGGTAACTGATCGCAATCAACTAAAATCCCTCTTAGGGATTGAAACTTCTAAATTTCCCAAGTGTTCCGGTTGTTGTCCGATCGCAATTAGCTAAAAGCCCTATTAGGGATTGAAACCTTTAAGTACACCACTTCGGGCAGTACTGCTTAAATCCAAAGAAAGTCAGCTATATTTAAGTTTATAGAGGAACATTTGATAAATAATTTGTCGCCATACAAGAAAATAAATCGGGATGACTGGATTCGAACCAGCGGCCCCTTCGTCCCGAACGAAGTGCGCTACCAAGCTGCGCCACATCCCGCCATAAAAATGGCATTGTAAATTAAGAATATCACAACCTGTACCAAATAGCAGAATTACATCTATATACGATCGCTTCATCAAAGACTTTGCTTGCTAGGATTAAATTTGTATAACTCTAGTGGTAAAAGCGGATTGTGACTGTAAAACCAGACTGGTTGCGGGTAAAAGCACCTGGGCGTGAGCGCATCGGTAACGTTAAAGAAATTTTGCGGGATTTAGCCCTCAATACAGTTTGCGAGGAAGCGTCCTGTCCGAATATTGGTGAATGCTTCAACGCTGGGACTGCCACGTTTTTAATTATGGGCCCAGCTTGTACACGCGCTTGTCCCTACTGCGATATTGATTTTGAGAAAAAACCCAAACCACTAGACCCCACGGAGCCTACACGACTGGCCCAAGCTGTTCGTCGCCTGAACCTTAATCATGTAGTCATCACTTCTGTAAACCGAGATGACTTGCTTGATGGTGGTGCATCTCAGTTCATGGCGTGTATTGATGCAGTTAACTCTGTTTCACCCAACACCACAATTGAGGTGCTAATTCCTGACTTATGCGGTAATTGGAATGCTCTAGAGTTAATTCTACAAGCTGCACCAGAGGTATTAAACCACAATACCGAAACTGTTCCACGCCTATATCGCCGGGTGCGTCCCCAAGGAAACTACGATCGCACATTAGAATTATTGCAACGCACTCGCCAACTTTCTCCTAGCACATACACTAAATCTGGCATTATGGTTGGACTAGGTGAAACTGACGCCGAAATCCGCCAAGTCATGCAAGACTTGCGAACTGTCGATTGCGATATTTTAACCATTGGGCAATATCTCCAACCCAGTCAAAAACACTTGCAGGTAAACGAATTTGTCAATCCAGAACAATTTGCTGACTGGAAGGCATTCGGTGAAGAAATCGGATTTTTACAAGTTGTTTCTTCACCATTGACAAGAAGCTCATATCATGCAGAACAAGTCAGGGAATTGATGGAACGTTACCCACGCTCAAAAGTTAGGAGTTAGGAATTAGGAATTATGAGTGAGCAGATGTACTCCAACACAAAACTTTCCGTTGCAATTCTTGGTGCAGGTGCTTG
The DNA here is from genome assembly GCF_036917235.1 of Nostoc sp. GTDB lineage: Bacteria > Cyanobacteriota > Cyanobacteriia > Cyanobacteriales > Nostocaceae > Nostoc. Next base: position 37,366 of record NZ_JBALDU010000091.1, on the reverse strand, counting down.
GGGTGCATCTCTGGCAAATCTCGCCGCTGCAAATGGTCATCAGGTGCGCGTGTGGTCGCGTCAAGGTTCCCAAATGGAAGCAGTTTTAACAAATGCCCAAATAATCCTGTCCGCTATCTCGATGATTGGTGTGAGAGATGTTGCTTCCCAAGTCCAATCTTTCCCCCTTTCTCCAGAGACAATTTTTGTGACGGCGACAAAAGGCTTAGACCCCCAAACCACCTGCACACCTTCACAAATTTGGCAACAAATATTCCCTAACCATGCAGTGGTTGTTTTGTCTGGGCCTAATTTATCAAAAGAAATTCAAATGGAATTACCAGCAGCCACAGTGGTAGCCAGTAATATTCCCACGGCGGCGGAAGTAGTGCAGTTAGTATTTTCTTCTCATCGTTTTCGGGTATATACGAATCCCGACCCCTTGGGAGTGGAACTGGGGGGAACACTAAAAAATGTGATTGCGATCGCAGCTGGTGTGTGCGATGGTTTACAACTGGGAACCAATGCCAAAGCTGCTTTAGTCACCCGTGGACTTACCGAAATGGTTCGCATCGGCAACAACTGGGGTGCAAAGACAGAAACATTTTATGGTTTATCGGGTCTAGGAGATTTGTTAGCAACGTGCAACAGTCCCTTAAGTCGCAATTACCAAGTCGGCTATCAGCTAGCTGGTGGTAAGTCACTTACAGAAACTCTCGCAAATTTACAAGGAACTGCTGAAGGAGTAAACACTTGTCGAGTTTTGATGCAACGAGCCAAGCAACAAAACATTGCAGTCCCAATTACCGAGCAAGTTTATCGGTTACTTCAAGGCGAAATCACACCCAGACAAGCACTTGATGAACTGATGTTGCGAGATATCAAGCCAGAGTACAACTACTAGTTAGCAGTCTGTCAAGTCAACTATGCTGCGTAAATAAGTTTGTAGTAAGGACTTTAGTTATTTTCTTAAGCACTTCAGTGCTTACTACATACAAGCTTTCGTTAGCTTGATGGACTACTAGTAGTCTGTCAAGAAATAGTTGACGAATAAATTTTCTGTAGAGACGGCGATTTATCGGGTCTCTCCAAGCTAGTAGTCTGTCAAGTTGAAATTGGCAGATTAAAGCTGACATACAAGACGACGCAGGAATACGGAGAGGGTGTTTGATAACTTACCCACATCTTCTATCTCCGTGTCGAGAGAATTTTTGCCGTTAATGCTAATCACTTCCCCGATATCTATTAGTTTTACTTATACCTGAATAATCCTGAGAAAAAATTGCTAAATCGTCAGGATATTACTTTTGCAGCCATGTAAATGTGACTATGCCAAATATAAAGATGACATTCACTGAAGGATGTTTATACTGTGTTACAAAAGTTACTATCACAAAACCATCAAGGTTGAAATATTAACTAAGTAGTTGAAATATTGCAAACCTAGCTGTGGATTTAAATAGCTATTGGTTTAATCAAAAGTTTAGCAGCCGATTAAGTTCAGTAATCCTGTATCTAATAAAACCCTTACAGTTAATTTCTAAAAAAATTGTAATGGAACGTTCAACCATGTTAGTTCATCGTTAATCGCGGGAACAATAGCAACAGTTGAATAGCTGACCGTAATCTAAGCTGACCGAAATCTATTGTTACCTGGAGCCATTGAGACGATCTTTATGCCAGCAACATCTTTTTATGCAGACGCCCCCTACAACACCAAAAAGTCTAGCCAGGCTTTGGACTCGGATCTCACGGTTGATGACAGTGAGTTATCGGTAGATGACCTACAGGAGCTAGAACTGGCTTCTGTTGATAATGCTAACTTTGCTGCTAGCACGAACCGTCGAAGTACAGACCTAGTACGTCTATATCTTCAAGAAATTGGTCGGGTTCGTTTGTTGGGGCGCGATGAAGAGGTTTCAGAAGCTCAAAAAGTCCAGCGTTACTTGCGGATGCGGATAGTACTTGCTAAGGCCGCCAAGGAAGGGGATGAAGTGATTACCCCTTATCTTCGGTTAATTGAAGTTCAAGAACGTCTAACCTCGGAACTAGGACATCGCCCTTCTTTGGAAAGATGGGCTGCCACTGCTGACATAATTTTATCCGATCTCAGACCGACTTTGGCAAATGGGAAACGTCGCTGGGCTGAAATCGCCAAGTTGACTGTAGAAGAGTTGGAGCAAGTTCAGTCCCAAGGACTCCAAGCAAAAGAACACATGATTAAGGCGAATCTTCGCTTAGTTGTGTCTGTTGCCAAGAAGTATCAAAATCGCGGTTTGGAATTGTTGGATTTAGTCCAAGAAGGTACATTAGGTTTGGAGCGGGCTGTAGAAAAATTTGACCCAACTAAGGGTTATCGCTTCAGTACCTATGCTTACTGGTGGATTCGTCAGGGTATTACACGGGCGATCGCTACTTCTAGTCGCACGATTCGCCTACCGGTTCACATCACCGAAAAGTTAAACAAAATCAAAAAGGCTCAACGCAAAATTGCTCAAGAAAAAGGTCGCACTCCGACTTTAGAAGATTTAGCAACTGAGTTAGAGATGACACCGACCCAAGTACGAGAAGTTTTGTTGCGGGTTCCTCGCTCTGTTTCTTTGGAAACCAAAGTAGGAAAAGATAAAGACACTGAGTTAGGCGAATTACTCGAAACTGATAGTGTAACTCCAGAAGAGATGTTAATGCGAGAATCTTTACAAAGAGATTTGCATCATCTGCTGTCAGATTTGACTAGCCGGGAGCGCGATGTAATTTTGATGCGGTTTGGTTTGGCAGATGGTCATCCTTATTCTTTAGCAGAAATTGGCCGCGCTCTTGACTTATCGCGCGAACGAGTCCGCCAAATTGAATCTAAGGCTTTGCAAAAGCTACGTCAACCCAAGCGCCGCAACCTCATCCGCGACTATTTGGAGTCTCTAAGTTAGTCATTTGTCATTAGTCATTTGTCATTAGAAAACTACACTTGACAAATGACTAGGGACAAAAGGCTGATTTGATCCCTAAGTTAAAAGCCTTTTATAGGCTTACAGCAAATAATTAGCATTAAATTGTATAAGAGTTTTCCCCAAATCTTTGCTCAGATACCTTGAAGGTGGGGAGCAACTAAGCAATTCAAATTTAACTTAGGCAAAATCAACGTCAAGGGATGCAATCGTTACAAGTATCCCAATTATTAGCTGTATGCAAATTAAATGCACTACAGCTTATTACTTGAATTTTGCTCAAGATTTGATGAATTGTTCTTAAATATTTAGTAAGAATTCTCAATAGGCAATGATTGTTGCAAATTGCTCCCAAGATTTGTTATATTCTCAACTAACAAGCTTTGTTGAGAACTATTAGTATGACTGTCTACACAACTACTTCACTCAAGGCAGAACTGAACGAACGAGGCTGGCGATTAACTCCCCAGCGCGAAACAATTTTACACATTTTTCAAGAACTTCCGCAAGGTGAACATCTAAGTGCGGAGGATCTTTATCATCGGCTCGAAACTGATGGTGAAGGGATCAGTCTGTCAACTATTTATCGGACTTTGAAGTTGATGGCAAGGATGGGAATTTTACGGGAATTAGAACTGGGCGAGGGACATAAGCATTATGAGATCAACCAGCCCTATCCTCATCATCACCATCACTTAATTTGTGTTAGATGCAACTCAACTATTGAGTTTAAAAATGATTCAATTTTAAAAATTGGGTCAAAAACCGCTCAAAAAGAAGGTTTTCACCTCTTAGATTGTCAAATGACCATCCATGCAGTGTGTCCCAAGTGCCAACGAGCGCTGATGCCGCTTTAGCAATTGGGTAGATAAATAAGACGAAACTACTCAAATTAACCAAATCAATCGAATCTGAGCAGTTCGTAATTTGCTGTTACTGGAGGCAAGCAACCAGTTGGGAAGTGATACTAAAAACACCAAAGCGGATGTTAAAAGCGTCCGCTCTTAAGATCCTTAAGACTAATCCCGTAGAATTCTTGGGCTTGTTTAATCGCTTTTTTGGTGTCATCTGCCATCACACCGTTCAGCTTGCCTTTATAAAAACCCCGCTCCCGTAGTCGGGTTTGAATTTCTAAGGTATTAAATTCGCTTTTGCTAGCAGTATTAACTGAGCTATATAACTTAGCTCGTGTAGTTGGGCCAGCAACACCACTTGCTGCTAAGAAATTAGCTGCCTGAAATCTCTTCACAGCATCGGCAGTATAGGGGCCATAGTAGCCGTTTGGCTCTCCCTCTAAATATCCAGCCTGGATCAATTGTTCTTGAACAATTCTAACTGGCTCACCGCGATCGCCTACACGAAGTTTGTCTCGATTGACTACCTTTTTGGGAGCCTCTTCTCCATCACCGATGCCAGTTCCGGGCAATTTACCTAATGTTGCTGGGCCTGCAATTCCATCAATGCTTAATTTGTAAGAATCTTGGAACCGCTTCACAGATTCTTCGGTAATTGGGCCAAATATCCCCGTGGCGTTTCCGTAATAAAAGCCTGCGACTCTTAAACGTTCTTGCAAAGCTCTAACATCTTCACCTTCATCCCCCTTAGCAAGGTAGTTGGGATTGCGGCGCTTGCTGGTGGCTGAACTAGCAGTGCTGGACTTTTTGGCTTGTGTGCTTACAGCAGTGGTTTTTTTGGCTTGTGTAGCCACAGTTGTAGACTTTTTCCCTTGCCAACTTTCTAATTTTTGCAGGGTGCTTGCTCCAACAATGCCGTCCACTGGTAAACCAGCGGCCTTTTGAAAGCGCCGCACGGCTTCTTGTGTGGATACGTCATATACTTGGGTAACAGAAGCTTGGTAAAAACCTGCTGTTCTCAACTTTTGTTGTAGATTTCTGACAGAAGGACCTTGATCGCCTTTTTCTAGTGCCATGACGCTGCTGACAGCGCCAAGAATAGATAAAGACAGAGCAAGGGGCAACATATACTTCCAAGCCCTACCTGAAAGCCTTTTCCAGTCTGGTGCAGCTGCGTCCTTAAACAAAGAACTGAGGGAGACCAATTCACTGGGTGTGCTGTCTTCGTAGGCGAAAGCTAGGTGCAAATACGCAAGATTTTCCATATTTGTTTCCTACACCATTGATTTTTCTTCGATAACTGCTTCAGCTTGATGTACTAGGTTCCTCAAAGCTTCTAATGTTCCTATGTTTACATCCTCCCACAAATTGCGCTTGTGTGCTTCTAATAATTTTTCAGCAATATCACGCAGTGCGTAAGGGTTCTTTTGCTGAATAAATTCTACAACAACTGGATCGAGTAAATAAGCATCTACTATGCCTTGATACATGTAATCTTCGACACATTTGGCGGTTGCATCGTAGGCGAATAGATAATCTACCGTCGCCGCCATTTCAAAAGCACCTTTGTATCCGTGGCGCATTACTCCTGCAATCCACTTGGGATTAACTACGCGAGAACGATACACTCGTGCAATTTCTTCTTTAAGTTGACGAACGCGTGGTTGTGCGGGTATGGAATTATCTCCAAAATAAGTTTGAGGATTTTTCCCCTGTAGAGAACGCACCGCTGCTGTTAAGCCACCCTGAAATTGGTAATAATCATCAGAATCGAGTAGATCGTGTTCGCGGTTATCTTGATTGTGCAGGACAACTTGCATTTGGGATAAACGTTGTTTGAAGGCTTCGGTATTGGGGACTAGAGACTGGGGACTGGGGACTGGGGATTGGGAGTTAGGAAGAATTTCTGCTCCTCTGCTCCCCTGCTCTCCTGCTCCCCTGCTCCCCTGCTCCCCTGCTCCCGAAGAATAGGCGTAAGAACTCCAGTTAATGTAGGCGCGGGCTAAATCTTCGTCATCTGTCCAGTTTTGCGATTCGATTAAACCTTGGAGTCCTGCGCCGTAAGCACCTGGGCGAGAACCAAAGATGCGATAGCGCGATCGCACCACTGCTTCTTCTATAGTTAATCCTTGGCTTGTCCACAAATCAGTCTCTTGGCGAACTGCATCCGCTAGAGGATTTTGTTCTGGCGGTTCATCTAAATCTGCTACTGCTGACACGGCTTGATCGAATAAGTCAATTAAGTTGGGAAAAGCATCGCGGAAGAATCCCGAAATTCGCAAGGTGACATCTACACGGGGACGCCCTAAAATCGCTAAGGGCAAAATTTCAAAATCCACTACTCGCCGTGCTGCACCATCCCATACAGGTTGGACTCCGAGTAAAGCCAAGGCTTCGGCAATATCATCACCGCCTGTTCTCATGGTGGCTGTTCCCCACATTGATAAGCCTAGTGTTTTGGGATACTCGCCATGTTCTTGAGTGTAATATTCTACAAGGGTTTCAGCGGCTTTTCTGCCGATATCCCAAGCTGTCTCTGTGGGAATGGCGCGAATATCAACCGAATAAAAGTTTTTCCCTGTTGGTAGAACTTCTGGGCGGCCGCGCGTAGGTGCGCCAGATGGAGCGCTGGGGACGTAACCGCCATCGAGTCCGTGTAATAAATGGGTGATTTCTTCGGGGGTTTTTTGTAAAGCTGGAAGTAGGCGATCGCTTATCCACTTAAGGGTAGTGTTGAGTGGGGAGACGCGGTGAATCGCGTCTGTACAAGTGTTTTGATTTATTAGTTGTTCTACTAGAAGGGCAGCGTGTTCTTCTAGGACTTCGACGATATCGCCGATGGTGCGGTATTCTGTGCCATTGACTATTGAGTATTCACCGCTAGGCATTGACAAATCGGCTGTGAGGGGATCGAAATCTAGTCCCCAATCTTGAGCGATCGCACGGGTAATACCTGGAGAATGGCGATTGGGGATGCGAGCGATCGCTACTATTAAATCTCGCAGTTGCCGTCCTTGGGGGCATTGCCCAAAAATGTGCAACCCATCGCGGATTTGGGCTTCTTTCAATTCACACAGATAGCCACCGATGGAATTCAAAATTAAGGATTCAGACTTAAAAATTTCTGTTTCATTTTGGATTCCTAAATCTAGATGGAGATTTTCTTTGATTACCAATTCGTGAATGCGATCGCGAATTACTGGCAAACGCGAAGGATCTAAACTGTCGGCTTCATAATACTCATCAATTAAATTTTCTAACTGTTGCAAAGAACCGTAGAGTTCTGCACGAGTCATCGGTGGCGTGAGGTGATCTATAATCACCGCTTGAGCGCGACGTTTGGCTTGGGAACCTTCGCCAGGATCGTTGACAATAAACGGGTACAGGTGGGGAAGTGCGCCGAAAGCCACTTCTGGATAACAATTACTCGATAAAGCCACACTTTTACCCGGTAGCCATTCTAGATTTCCGTGTTTTCCTACATGAACTACAGCATCAGCACCAAAAATTTCTCTAACCCAATAGTAGAAAGCTAAATAATCATGGGTTGGTTCTAAATCCGGCGCATGATAATTTAAACTGGGGTCATTATCATAACCCCTTGCTGGCTGAATTCCCACAAAAATGTTGCCGAGTTGAATTCCGGGAACGGGGAAAGAAGCAGAGGGGCAGGGGGGCAGAGGGGCAGGGGGGAATAATTCTTGATTGCTTCCCTGCTCTAAATTTCCCCACCTTTCCCTAATACCTTGCTGCACTGCTGGCGGTAATGAAGCGAAATATTCTTGATATTCTTCCCAAGAAACACTTTGGTGTACCGGAAGCGATTCTCTACCTTCTGGATCGTTGGTTACACCATCTGTCAGCCGTTGAATCAACTCGTCTCCTTGAGCAGGTGGATTTTCTACTTCATACCCAGCTTGACGTAAAGCTTGCAGGATTTCTACACAACTCGCTGGGGTGTCAAGTCCCACACCATTGGCGAGGCGGCCATTGCGGTTGGGGTAGTTTGCCAGAATCAGGGCTATTCGCCGTTCTTGGGGTGGTTTTGAACGTAGACGCGCCCAATTTGCTGCTAGTTTAGCAACGAACTCGATGCGATCGCTCACTGGTTCATAAATTACCACATCTGTTTCTAAATGGGGATTACGAGTTTGCAATGCTTTAAAAGACACAGCACGAGTAATAATCCGCCCATCTACTTCTGGTAGCGCTACATTCATCCCAATATCGCGGGGAGAAAGCCCTTGAAACTGTGACTCCCACTGCTCAATCGATCCGCCACTAAGGATTACCTGCAATACAGGCACATCTAATTTTTGCCACAGTTCAGTTTGGGGTGTTTCGCTTTCCAAGCGTGCTAGAGAAAAACTGGTAGTATTTAGCAGCACAGCGATTGATTCAGCTTCTTTGGGTTGGAAAAATTCACTCAACTCAACTTGCACATCTGGTTCACGCAATGAAGAAACAAATACTGGCACTGGTTGTAAATTTTTCTGTACCAAAGCTTCGCATAAAGCATCAATTACTTTAGTATTCCCCGCTAAATAATGAGCGCGGTAGAAAAGGATGCCGACCTTTGGTATTGGGCATTGGAAGCCTTGAGGTTCAGAGGTGGATTCATCTAGTTCAGAGGTGGATTCATCTAGTTCAGAGGTGGATGAACGGAGTTCTGAGGTGGATTCATCCAGTTCAGAGGTGGATGAACGGAGTTCTGAGGTGGATTCATCCAGTTCAAAGGTGGATGAACGAGTATCTGAGGTGGATTCATCCAGTTCAAAGGTGGATGAACGGAGTTCTGAGGTGGATTCATCCAGTTCAAAGGTGGATGAACGAGTATCTGAGGTGGATTCATCCAGTTCAAAGGTGGATGAACGAAGTTCTAACTCTCTTCTGCCCCCCTGCTCCCCTGCTCCCTGCTCCCCACTCCCCACTCCCCACTCATACAATCCCACGCGCGGAATCGGCTGAGGTGGTGCAGGATTATATGCAGTTAATAAGCAACTATCGGAGATAAATTGCAGAGCATTAACGAAATTTTCCACGCCGCCTTCGCTAAAATACTGCCATACCTGGTTAACAACACCCAAGGGCACGGTAGACTGGGAAATTAAATCGGGATCAAAAGCGTCATCCCCTGGCATTACAATGAGGGTTCTACCATTACGTTCCACAATTTCTTGCACTACTTCTAAGCCATAACCCCAGTAAGAACGTCCTCCTAATAGGCGCAAAATAATTACTTGGGCAAGTTCCAAAACTTGCTCTCCATAAGTATCTATACTTAATTGCTGCTGTAACTGCAATAGGTTGGCGACTCTTAATGCCGGAAAGCTTGGGGGTAACTTTGTCACCGCAGCTGCCAAGGTTTGAATGTCAGTATCAGCAGCGGTAATCAACACGAAAGGCGCGGGAGTTTGTTCTAAAAAAATTAAACCCTCTGACTGATTCCATCCACCCGATGTGCTACTTATACGATGCATAATCCTGTGTTACCGTTTTAAGTTATTGGTTAGTACATAATCAAAACAAACTTTTTTCCCTGGATTGTGCCCTCTCTTACCAAAATGATTGAAAATGCTTAGTTCTCCTGATTTGAGCTTTTCTCGAACCTTGCCTATTGTTGTATTTAATCAGCTTGGGGAGTTGTTAGAACAGATGGCTCAAACGGTGGGAAGTGCCGTTTTGATACTGACAGAAGCTGTGTTGGTGCGGATTTACATACCTGTGGAGTGGCAAAGGCAAAGGTTTACATTAGTGGTTTCTGAGCAGTTTAGCGCCCTTTTGGTAGGAACCTTTGAGCAAAGAAGCAGGGAAACAGAGGGGCAAGGAATTTACTCAGAAATCAATGCTCAGTTGACGTTTAATTTGGAGGCGATCGCAACATTTATCTACGAATTGAGAGACTTGTTTGAGTGCGATTCTTATACTCACCAAAATCTCGAACGCTATCAGCAAATTATTAGACCTAATGATGCTACGCTCCAAAGTCAATTTACGCTATTGTTATTAGAATATCTCCTAACTCAGCCAAACCAAGAAATAATAGCATCTCCCAGCCCAGTTGGGCCAGCAGTTTATATCTGTCAGCCAGTAGAAGATGCTTTAAAAAAACAGATTTCTCAAGAGCGGTTGTTAAATCAGGTAACAACGCAGATCCGCAAAAGCCTGGATTTGCCTGTCATTATGGCAACGGCAATTACACAGGTGCGTGAGTTTCTGGAATTAGACAGATTAGTAATTTATAAATTTGAAGGTTCCCAAGTTAGTACTCAACAATACCAGTCTGATAGTATTCCCCTCAATGAAACGGCACTGGCAATAGGCATGAAACTATCAGTTAGGGAACCTTCTGAAATCAATTTTTATATACACGAGAACAACAATAAAGACTCACCTTTTATATCAGTCAATAATCAACCTCTTCTAGAAGATTATCAAAAATATGGAGGTTATATTGTCTATGAAGCCCGTGCTACAGATGCGATTACATCGGTGTTGAATTACACGGAGAAAAATTGCTTTATCCGAACCTCTCGGTGTTGGGAGAAGTATCGACAAGGTTTTATCTTAGCTGTGGATGATGTTGAAAAAACTTATGCTCTGGAAGAGTGTTTGTTAAATTTTTTAAGGGAATGCCAAGTTAGGGCTAAGTTGGCTGCACCGATTATGTTTGAGGATAAACTGTGGGGATTGCTGATTGCTCATCAGTGCGATGAACCTCACCAGTGGAATGATAGCGAAAAAAGCTTGCTGGTTGCGATCGCAGAACAATTAGCGATCGCAACCAGCAAGCTGAGTTAATGCAAACCCTCACCCAAGAAAAACAAAATCTCGAACAACGAGTTATTGAGCGCACAATGGCTCTGCGTGATGCTCTCCTCGCCGCCGAAGCTGCTAGCCGGATCAGAAGTGAGTTTCTCGCTACTATCAGTCATGAATTGCTCACGCCTTTAACTTATGTGATTGGAATGTCTTCGACGTTATTACGCTGGCCCTTGGGTGAATTGAGTCAACGACAACGCGGTTATCTGCAAACAATCCACGACAGTGGAGAACATTTATTAGAAATGATTAACGACATCCTCGATTTATCGCAAATCGAGGCTGGTAAGACAGCTTTAAATATTGCGGAATTTTCTTTGGTGAATGTTGCTCAAAATGCTGTAGAGTCACTGCGAAAAAAAGCAACAAGCGAACAAATTAATCTTATACTGGATCTGCAAATCGATCCCAGGCGCGATCGCTTTATCGGCGATGCCAAACGAGTAGAACAAATTCTTTGGAATCTGTTAACCAATGCGATTAAATTTACCCCTGAAAGTGGCAGCGTTACTTTACGTCTTTGGGTGGAAGACGACACCGCTATTTTTCAAGTAGAAGACACCGGGATTGGCATTCCTGAAGAACAATTACCATTACTGTTTGAGAAATTTCAGCAACTCGATACACCTTATCGCCGCCGTTACGAAGGAACTGGACTTGGACTAGCTTTAACTAAACAACTTATAGAACTCCATCGGGGTCGAATTGAAGTAGAATCAACTGTAAGTATCGGCTCAGTTTTTACTGTATGGATACCAACTCAGGCAGTGAGAGTGGTGAGTTAGGAGTTAAGCAAGAGACGCGATGAATCGCCGTCTTTACAATAATCAGTATTTGTAGAGACGGCGATTTATCGCGTCTTTGTGATGATTTGTTTCTTCAATTTGAGGCTAGGCTATCGAGCATTTTTTCAAAAATTTTCAATACATACTCCTCTCCATTATCTCTAATAAAAATGCCAAAATTTGGGTGAGAGTTGATTTCAATTAACCAATATTGATTATCTCGATCTAATACAATATCAAAACCACCATAATCAAGGTCTAATTCTTCAAAAACTGGTTGAGCAAAATTAGTAATCTCTGATATTATTTCTGGATCGTTAATATACTTTGCTTTCGCACCATCCCAGTGTAAAGGACTGAGATTACCGACAAATTTCGCATCAGTTATATCTTTTTCATAGAGTAGAATCAACTCTTTATTTAAGAAAACGGCTCTATATTCAGATTTGATGTGAATAAATTCTTGAGCAAGAGCGACATAATCATACTTATTATTGATATTAAAAATTTCTTTTAAAGCAGTTTCAATTTCATCTAGATTCTTACATAAAAATACATTATGTCCACTTGCACCAGAATTTCTTTTAATAATTACTGGTGTTTCAAAATTTTCTTTTATTTCCAATACAATATCTTGAATAGTTGGGAATTTTAAGTAAATCTTATATTTGGTGTCACAAAAAGGGGAAAGAAAACCCACCGTCCGAGGAAGCTTAAGCTTTTTATTTAAAACATGATAAGTATATTCTTTATCTTTGAGCAGGTGTGCTACTGCTTGATTAAGCAACGGAGTACTATAGTTGCAAAAATAATGCTGTTTATTATTCAATTTTATTTTGACCAAGTTTTCAGAAGGATGAAGAATTTCATAGCTGATGTTTAAATTTTCACAAGCTTTCAGCAATAGCGAAACGTTGTCTAACATAAATACTTAAAGTTAAACTCCAAATTACGAATTAGGTTGCCGAGCGTACCCCTTCGGGGAAGCAAGCTATGCGTAGCGTCTCGTAGAGAAGCCGAGGTACGAATTATTTTAACTTGCTGTTTGCCGTTTAAAAATTACTATATCAGTCCCAACAACTGGGTTACGAGCTATTAGCCTATTTTGGGAGTCGATAATTTCTAAATGAGTAAAATCAAGTTCTTGAGAGCGTTGTAATATCTCCGCAGCTAGTTTGTCTTGCTGAGATTCCTTGAGAGTGTACCAATCATCACTAATTTTGACAGTCAAGTTACTTGTACGGAAGTTGGCTTGAATTGACTTTATCAGACCAGAGGCAACGCGATCGCTAATTTCAGCTACCTGATTTTCAATAGCCGCAATCAAGGCTTGTTCAGGTGTCAATTCTATAATTGGTGTCGGCGTTGGTGTTGGGATTGGCGTTGGCGTAGGAATTGGTTCTGGTTCCGGCGTTGGTGGCGTAATTTGTACTTCTGGCGGTGGCGTAATTTCCTCTGGTGGCTGTGGTTCTGGTGCAGTTAACTCCGGTGGAGTGGTTATCGTTGGTGTCGGTACAGGAACCTCCTCAACTGGGGGAACTGTTGCTACTTCAGTAGGTTTACCAGTAAAAACAGTCGTAGTCGTCCAAACAAGAATTACAGCAATTCCAGTAACAATTCCCGTCAAAGCTGTATCTGATAACTTTGTTGACAAATTTGATGGTAAAAACAACCGGATTGTCCTTAACAATCCACCCCACCACAACTGAAGCTGCTGCAAAAAGCCGGGTTTTTCCTCAGTACCAGATGGGGGTGGTGTCTCCAGTTTCTCCACCGTTACTTCTAAAACCCCAATCGTCCCTTGGAGAAGTTGGATAATTTTAGCCTTCCAAAAGGGCTGAACTCTCTGGTAAGGTTTTTGGGGAGGTTGAGTTACTTGCTTATCCGTCGGTTTTGACTGATTGTCTTGTGACATGGAACTTTCACCAAAAGCAGCGAATCAAAGACAAACAACGTACATTATTACTGGTGCTGCCTTCTTTTGCCTTAATGTATCACTTCATTGCTCGTTGTTTCCGCTAAACTGACTATTTATTAAATTTGGTGACTTATGAAACTGAAACGCCGTCAATTTTTATTTTTAAGTAGCATCAGCGCCATTAGTACAGGATTTTTAAGCTGGATGTTAGCTCATCAAAATCATCAAAGTGCTGATATTAGCGATTCAACAACAGCTATAGCCGCCAACCCAGCCAAAAAAGACTTGTTATTACGTTTTGTGTCTGTAGCAGATACGGGGACTGGGGCTAAGGGACAGTATGCTGTGGCTGGAGCGATGAATGCGTATCATAAAAAAAATCCTTATGATTTAGTCGTTTTAGCTGGAGATAACATTTACAATAACGGCGAAATAGAGAAAATTAATGCAGTTTTTGAGCGTCCTTATCAAGGTTTACTCAAGCAAGGTGTGAAATTTCAGGCTTGTTTAGGTAATCACGATATTCGTACCGCTAATGGCGATCTACAAGTCAAGTATGCTGGTTTTAATATGAAGGGACGTTACTATACATTCCGTCGCGGAACTGTACAATTTTTTGCTTTAGATACTAACGGGAATGCTGATTGGAAAAACCAGCTACCTTGGTTAGAAAAAGAATTAAGTCTTAGTAATGCTCCTTGGAAAGTGGTGTTTGGTCATCATCCGATTTATTCATCGGGTCAGTATGGTAATAATGCCGATTTTATTAAAACTTTTACTCCCCTGTTTAAAAAATACGGCGTTCAACTTTACATCAATGGTCACGAACATAATTATGAACGCACTCGTGCTATTGATGGTACAACTTACTTAATTTGTGGCGCGGGTGCTGGGAATCGTCCTGTAGGTCGTTCTGAGTGGACAGGGTATTCTACCAGTGATTTAAGTTTTGCTTCTTATGAAGTGTATAAAGATAGAATAGAAATAAGTGCGATCGCTACTAATAATCGTGTTTTTGATAAAGGCATTATTCAATTAAAATCAGCGTAATTATTATGAAAGTCAAGCGCTTGAAAATGCAATCCTTCCGTGGAATCGGCGATTTGACGCTTGAGTTTGATGAAACGAGTCCAACGGTACTTATTGGTATCAACGGCGTGGGTAAATCAAGTATTATTGATTGCCTAGCCATTCTCTTGTCGCGTTTTACTAGCTCAATTCAACACTCAACATCTTCTGGAAGACTCTTCAGTGAGGAAGACATCACTAATGGTCAAAAAGAAACACATAATGAAATTATTGTTTTATTTAATTCTGAGGAAGCAATATGGTCTCTGACCAAGGTACATAAAGGAAGCAGCAAAGATACTAGCAGTAACCTGTCAGCCATAACAAAGGTTGCTGAAAATATCAAGAATGATTTATATACACTTAATCAATTAAATATTCCTGTAGTAGTATATTATTCTACAAATCGTGCAGTACTGGATATTCCTTTGAAGATTCGGACAAAGCATTTATTTGAACAAATAGATATTTATGAAAATGCACTTACAGGAGCAGGAAGCGAGTTTAGACTCTTCTTTGAATGGTTTAGAAAGCAAGAAGATTTAGAGAATGAGTTACGGCTAGAAGATAATTCCGGTTATCGAGATAAGCAATTAGAATCAGTGAGGCAAGCCATATCTTCATTAATACCAAGTTTTTCTAATTTACGAGTAAGGCGTTCACCCCTACGAATGACTGTCAGAAAACAAGGTGAAGAACTTATAGTTAATCAGCTATCTGATGGTGAGAAATGCTTGCTGGCAATGGTCGGTGATTTAGCAAGACGATTAGCGATCGCTAACCCTAGTTTACCAGATCCACTCCAAGGTAGTGGTGTTGTTTTAATTGATGAAATTGAACTACATCTACACCCAAAATGGCAACGAGAAATTATTCCTGCTTTGACAAAAACATTCCCTAATTGCCAATTTATTGTAACTACCCATTCGCCCCAGGTTATCAGCCAAGTCAAGCCAGAAGGAATTTATATTTTAGAAAAAACAGATGAAGGTGTTGTTGCTAAAAGACCAGAAAGTTCCTTTGGGAGAGATAGCAATCGAATACTAGAAGACTTAATGGGTGTTCCAGCCCGTCCACAGGAAATAAAGGAAAGTCTTTTAAAACTTTTTCGATTAATTGATGCAGGAAACCTGGAAGGTGCTAGGCAATTACGACAACAGTTAGCCAATGAAATTGGAGCAGATGAGCCGGAGTTTGTAAAAGCAGATGTACTCATCCGGCGCAAGGAAATTATCAATCGATGAAACACATAAAAAAGGGTGCAGAACCGATTAGCTTAACTAAATGGAATAAGAAACTTGGCGGTAAGATACTTCCTTGGATAAAATTCAAACAATCAGTGAAAAATAACGTGTTCGAGGCATTGCTCTGTGAACAAGGTTATATCTGCTGCTACTGTGGTGCTTCAATCACAAGGAATGAATGCCATATTGAACACTTGAAACCCAAAAGTATTTATACACAATTGACTTATGAATACACAAATCTCATGGTGTCATGTCAAGGTGAAGATGAATATCAACCTAGAGTACCAGTACATTGTGGTCATAGAAAAGATAAGTGGTACGACGATCATTTGATGGTTTCGCCTCTAGACCTAACCTGCACTGATTTTTTTAAATATCTTCCTTCTGGCGAAATTCAACCAACAGATGATCCAGCTAAAAAAACTGCTGCTGAAACAACGATTGAGAGGCTTGCACTCAATATCAGCAAGCTGCAAAATATGCGTAGGTTAGCAATTGACGCTGCATTGCTTGCTACTGATGGTTTAACTGAAGCAGAAATACAGCTACTTGCTCAAGGTTATGAAAAACTAAATGCTAACAGTCAATATACTCCGTTTTATGCTGCTATTAGCTATTTTTTCAATAATTATTTTTGATTCAATAAAATATATACGTAGGCGTAGCCCATCGTAGACATCGCATTTACTTTATACTGAATAACATTACATTAATACTTACCGCAAAACGTTTATGATTCTTGAGGCAGTTATTCTTCATGTCAAACCTGGTCTAGAATCAGATTTTGAAGCTACTTTCAAAAAAGCTTCTAAAATTATTTCTTCAATGGACGGATATTTATCCCATGAATTGCATAAGTGTATAGAAGTCAAAGGTAAATACTTGTTACTTGTCAGATGGGAAACTTTAGAATCTCATACTGTTGGATTTAGAAATTCTGCTGAGTTTCAAGAGTGGAAAAAACTTTTGCACCATTTTTATGAGCCGTTTCCTACTGTTGAACATTTTGAAGAAATTAAAATATGAAAAACAAGATACCCGACTTCTCAAAGAAGTCGGGTATCTGCAACCATATCACTCTACTCGTTGTAACTGCGCTACTCTTGGGTCAACAATTTTTTGTCCCAAACTGGCAAATTTAATTGCTACAGACATCTTATTACCCGTTCCAAATACATGCGTGATTTCGCCAAGACCAAAGGTTTTGTGTAATACTCTATCGCCTACTTGCCAATTCTGTGTTGAGTCTTGTTTCCCATTAGGAGTAGAGGCACTCTTAGTATAAGTTTGACGACTCGCGCGTTTGGTAGATAATAATTCTTCTGGTAATTCGTCGAGGAATTGCGATCGCATGGCAGGTTCACGAGAACCATACAAACGTCGTTCCCGCGCGTGTGATAAAAATAACCTTTCTTGGGCGCGAGTAATCCCCACATAACACAAACGGCGTTCCTCTTCCAAAGATGCAGGATCGCTTAGGGAACGGTAGCCAGGAAATAGCCCTTGTTCTAATCCCACCAAAAATACTACGGGAAATTCCAAACCTTTGGAAGCGTGCAAAGTCATCAAAGAAACGGCTGTCTGTCCTTCTTTTAAGTTATCCAAATCAGAACTTAGGGCAGCACTACTCAAAAAATCTCGCAGGGAAATCTCTTCGTTTTCTTCTTGAAATTGCAATGCGGCGTTATAAAGTTCCTGAACGTTTTGTACCCGATCTGTGGCTTCATCTGTGCCTTGATTCATCAAGTCTTGAACGTAACCAGAATCTTCTAATATTCCTTGCAAAACCTCTGTCACCGGAAGCGTGGCGACTTGTCCTTGCCAACGGCTAATTATTGCGGCAAAGTTATTTACAGCTTTTGTCGCTCGTCCAGCTAATGTATTAACTGATGTTTCGTCGCTGAGTATTTCCCACAGAGTCGTCCCTAATTGCTGAGATGCGTTCATCAAAGCATCAATAGTGGTTTTGCCAATTCCCCGCCGGGGAGTATTAATAACTCGCAATAAACTGACTGTATCAGCTGGATTATTTATTGCTCTTAAATAAGCTACGACATCTTTAATTTCTTTGCGATCATAAAACCTCATTCCCCCCACAACTGTGTAAGGAATTTGATATTTCACCAACAATTCTTCAAAGGGACGAGATTGGGCATTCGTCCGATAAAGTATGGCAAAACTACCCCAGTTTAACTCTGGATTTTGCTGTTCTAAAGTGCTAATTTGATTAATTACAAATGCCGCTTCTGCAAGTTCTTCATCGGCTTTGTGACAAGTAATCTGCTCACCCGTCCCCCTCGTCGCCTTCAGAACTTTATCAATCCGTTGGGTGTTATTTTCAATTAGTTCATTAGCCGCTTGCAAAATGTTTTCACAAGAGCGATAGTTTTCTTCCAACTTAACCATCGTCCGGGTGTCATCATCTACCAAACCATCGCCAAAGTCTTCCTGAAATCCTAGCAAGATGGTGAAATCTGCCATCCGAAAGCTATAAATTGATTGGTCTGCATCACCGACAACAAAAACTGAGCGATTTTCCCATTGCCAATCGCTCTTTTTGGTTTCGCCATTAGTAACTAATAAATTAATAAGTTGATACTGAGTGCGGTTAGTATCCTGATATTCATCTACGAGGATATGACGAAACTTACGATGCCAGTAACCCAATACCTGCTCGTTTTGTTGAAATAGTCTAGTAGGTACAAGAATAAGGTCGTCAAAGTCGAGAGCGTTATTTTGTGCTAGCTTATCTTGATATAAATTGTATACTTGGGCAATGACCCGTCCCCGATAATTTGGTTGGTCTTGCTCAAATTCTTGGGGCGATAAACCTTGGTTTTTCGCATTACTAATAGCGTAGCGAACTGAACGGGCATCAAACTTCTTATCGTCTAAATTTAGCTCTTTATTAACAATTTCTTTGATCAGACTTATTACATCTGATTCATCAAAAATAGAGAAATTACGATTCCACTTGCGTCCTTTTTCGTCTACGTATTTTTCAATATCAAAACGGAGAATACGAGAAAATAGACTGTGGAAAGTGCCACACCACAAATCTTTGATCGTGTTTTTGTAAACTTGCGATCGCAGTAGCGTTTGTTGGTATTCTGTCAACAAATCCAACCGCTGACCGTGTTGTTTCATTGCCAGTTGTTCCGCAAACAGCCGTTGAATCCGTTCTTTCATTTCCCGTGCGGCTTTATTGGTAAAAGTAACCGCCAGGATATTTTCTGGATCAACGCGGTGTTTCAGAATTAGATTCGCAATGCGATAAGTCAGCGCTCGTGTTTTACCGGAACCTGCGCCAGCAACAACTAACAACGGGCCGCAGTAGTGTTCGACAGCTTGACGTTGGCTAGGGTTAAGGTGACTGAGAAAGTCGATGGTTGTTGTCATAGATGTGAAAAAGCGATCGCCTGGCGTCACATCAATAGAGAGTCGCTATTGCCCAGGTTACAATATCCTAACGAAACTTGGTCAATAAAGATTGTGTGGGAATATTCTTAACCAGAATGGTACTGTATCATGATTTATGTAGAAGTAAGAAAAAGCTATGCTGTCAGTCAAAGGCACATTCCAAAACGGTGTAGTTCATCCTAACGAACCAATTGAAGGGCATGAGGGACAGTCAGTTATAATTGTGTTTGTTGAAGAAAACCGCACACCTCAGCCAGCAACGCCAGAAGACTCAGATTGGGGTAAGCTGAGGCAGTTGATTAAAAACTGTGCAGTTGATACAGATATTAGCGATTTGGCACAGCAGCATGACCATTATCTCTATGGAATGCCAAAGCGAGAATCATAACCTTGACGAAAGTTTTTGTAGATACAGCTGCCTGGATTGCTCTTCTTAATGTTAGGGATAATCTTCATCACCAGGCAAATGAGGTAATGGATAGACTTCTGCGCTTAGAAACGCCTTTGGTGACAACAGAGTTTGTACTATTGGAGGTTGCAGATGCTCTGTGTACACCAGTTAGCCGTATTCAGACAGTTGCTTTCATCAACAGTTTGAGAGTTTTAAAAAGTGTGCAAATCATCCCTTTCGACCAAAGATTGCTGGATGAAGGTTGGATGTTATACAGCCAGCGTCCTGATAAAGATTGGGGACTAACTGACTGTATTAGCTTTGCAGTGATGACACAGGAGGGGATTACTCAAGCCTTTACATCTGACCGGCATTTTGAGCAAGCAGGATTTACAAAACTGTTATAAATCAAAAAATACTGGGATTTAGACAAAGTTTGTGTTGTGGCAATTCATGAATTGCCATGACATACGTTAACTTTTCTACGTAGAAAACTTAGCCACTAGTTATTCCGGCGCGTTGTGTCGTAAAATCAGCCACGGGGAATCAAACATCAAAAAATAGTAGGCAAGCTCTAACTTGTTCTGTTATCAGCAGTAGGGGCAATTTATTAATTGCCCCTAAAGGTTTTCATGGGGACATGAGAATGTTCCCTAGCCCGTGGTTTATTTGCTTGTAAAACGCTGTACATACCTAACTGAGAGTATAGTCACCAATCGGACTATGCACTCCTTGAGTAACCAATTGACATTAGGTAACAATACACGATACATCATCATTGAACCGTTAAATTTTTAAAGATGAAAAATTTCTTTAATTGCAGGTTTTACCAGTATAAAGAGGGGTGGATATGGATTTTAGCTTAATTGTATCCAACATTTTGAATCCGCCAATCTTGTTTTTCTTTTTAGGCATGACTGCTGTTTTTGTCAAGTCTGATTTGGAAATTCCCCCACCAGTACCCAAACTCCTTTCGTTGTATTTGCTGTTTGCAATTGGTTTTAAAGGAGGGGTAGAACTAATCAAAAGCGGACTGAATCAGGAAGTAATCTTAACACTCCTGGCAGCAATGTTGATGGCTTGTTTTGTTCCAATTTATACCTTTTTTATCTTAAAGTGGAAACTGGCTACTTACGATGCTGCGGCGATCGCAGCAACCTACGGTTCTATCAGTGCCGTTACTTTCATCACTGCTGGCGCTTTTCTCACTGAGCTTGGTATTCAGTATGATGGTTACATGGTAGCAGCTCTTGCCCTGATGGAATCTCCGGCGATCATTGTTGGTTTGATTTTGGTGAGTATATTCACCGCCGATGAGAAGCGAGAGTTTGCTTGGTCGGAAGTTTTGCAAGAAGCATTTCTTAATAGTTCAGTTTTTCTACTAGTCGGTAGCCTCTTAATCGGCGTCTTGACAGGAGAACGTGGTTGGCACGTATTAGAACCCTTTGCTCAAGGGTTGTTTTATGGCATTCTCACCTTCTTTTTATTGGATATGGGACTGGTGGCTGCCAGAAGAATTAAAGACTTGCAAAAAACCGGAGTTTTCCTGATTTTATTTGCCATACTAATTCCAATACTCAATGCAGGCATTGGGTTAGCGATCGCCAAATTCATCGGTATGCCTCCGGGAAATTCGCTGTTATTCGCTGTATTGTGTGCCAGCGCTTCTTACATTGCTGTGCCGGCGGCGATGCGGATGACTGTTCCCGAAGCAAATCCCAGCCTATATGTTTCTACCGCTCTAGCAGTCACATTTCCGTTCAATATTATTGTGGGAATTCCGCTATATCTCTACGGAATTAACCTATTCTGGAGGTAATAATATGCACGTAGTTAAAAGGATAGAAATTATCGCCAACTCCTTTGAGCTTGCCAAAATTTTAGATAATTTAGACAAGTCCGGTGTACATAGCCATGCCGTCATTAGAAATGTTGTTGGTAAAGGATTACGAGGAACGACAGAAGATTTAGACATGACCATGCTTGATAATGTTTACATCCTCGCATTTTGTATGCCAGAAGAACTCAAGCGTGTTGTCGAAAATCTCAGACCACTCCTGAATAAATTCGGAGGTACTTGTTATGTTTCCGATGTGATGGAAATTCGCTCTGTCAGATGTATTGCGTCGATTTAAGAGAGTGATAAATTCAATGAAGCATTTCATAGAACGTCGTGACTTTTTGAAGTTGGGAATGACCGGGGCATTTGGGATGATGCTATCTACCAGCGATTTTCTCTGGCGGGTAGAACAGGCGAAAGCTGCCGAAATTCCCTCAACTTCTGCTGAATCCCTCAATCCCGATGCCGCCTTACAAAAGCTGATCGAGGGAAATCAGCGATTTGTCGATCATCATCCCAAATACCCCGATCAATCTGAGCTGCGGCTGCACGAAGTTGCTCAAGCTCAACATCCATTTGCAACCATCCTTAGTTGTGCGGATTCACGAGTCCCCGCAGAAATTGTTTTCGATCAAGGCATTGGAGATATTTTTGATGTGCGGATTGCCGGAAATATTGCCACACATGAAGCGATTGGTAGTATTGAATATGCAGTTGTCTTATTAGGTTCTCCGCTGCTGATGGTGATGGGCCATGAGCGTTGTGGCGCAGTAACCGCAGCTGTCCAAAAGGAATCATTACCTGGTGATATTAGTACTTTTGTTAAGGCAATTAAGCCAGTCCTGAAAAGGGTCAAGGATCAGCCGGGTGATGCAGTTGAAAACGCTGTGGTGGCAAATGTGCAATATCAAATTGAACGATTGCAGCGATCAAAGCTTTTAACTAAGCAGGTGGAGTCGGGCAAATTGAAAATTGTCGGGGGTCGTTACGACTTGGATACAGGGAGAGTGACTATTATTACTTAATGCGGCAAATGAGGGAGCAGAGGAAGAATATATTACCTTATTATTTCCCTCATCCCTCCCAATCGCCAATCCCCAGTCCCCAATTCAATCCTGCACAGTCATTGGCAGACGAATAGTAAAAGTAGAGCCAATTCCCGGCTGACTTTTGACAATAATTTCACCACCCATCATCTGGCAAAAGTGGCGGCTAATTGCCAACCCCAATCCCGTACCTCCATACTTTTTCGTAGTCGAGGTATCTCCTTGTGTAAAAGGTTGAAATAACTGCTGCTGTTGACGGTTAGACATACCGATACCTGTGTCGGTAACGGTGAAAATAATGCTCCCCAAAGGAGCCTCCGGTCGAAATTCATCCTTTTCTATGTTGACTGTCAGCGTCACCTTGCCGTTTGTAGTGAATTTACTGGCGTTGCTGAGTAAGTTTAACAATACCTGCCGCATCCTAGTTTGATCGGCATACATGGTGCCAAGTTGCTCATCAAAATCCACTTCTAAAACATTGGCATTTTTTTCTATAGCTGGTTTGACTGTGAGAACAACGTTATGAATCAGCGTTGCAATCTCAAATGTCTCAGGATACAGGGTCATTTTCCCCGCTTCGATTTTTGACAAGTCGAGGATTTCGTTAATCAAGTGCAGTAGATGCTTACCAGCAGCGTTAATTGTTTCTAAATCTGTGATAAAATCTGCCGATAAACCAAGATCGGTAGCGTCGTCTTCTAGAAGTTGGCTTAAGCCAATGACAGCATTTAATGGTGTGCGTAATTCGTGGCTGACATTGGCCAAAAATACGCTTTTTGCTTTGCTAGCAGCTTCGGCTAATTCTTTAGCTTGTTGTAGTTCTTTTGTTCGCTGAGATACTCGCTCAATCAGATGATTTAGAGATTTGGCGAGTAGGCCAATTTCATCTTCAGTGGTGACGGGCGCTCGTAAATCGAAATTATGTTTCCTGGCAACTTGTTCAGCTACTTGGGTTACAGTGATCACTGGTTCAGCGATCGCCCGACTGGTACGCCAAGCTACAATAGCTGCGATCGCTACCGAAACCAGCATACTCACAATCACGATGAATCGCTCAACTATTCTCGCCTGCTCAACCGCTCTTTGCCTTTCTTGCTCTTGATCTTCAGCAGTTTGCAGGATGTTAGTCAAGCTTTGAGAAAGCTGATCTAGTTGCATGGCTGTTTCACCACGCATTATTGTTAATAACTGCGATCGGGCAGAGGAAATCTGCTGAGGCTGCACTTTTTGAGAGTCAATTTTCTCTAAGACGACCTCGATTTGGTCAACGTAGGCATTTAAATTATTTTTGTAATCCAGCAATAACGTCTGTAAAGTCGAACTTGTTGCTGCTAGTCTTTTAGGTTTACTATCGAGAAATCCGCCAATTTTTGACTCTAGTTGCTTGGCTTTTTCAACATTCTTCAGAAAATCAGCTTTTTTGTTTTGCAGTTGTTGTGAATTTTCTAATACAGCAACTAGGTTAGAACTATGTAATTGCGCCCCTACTACTGCATCTTTATAATTACTCAGTAGTTGTCCTTGTTCATAAGCTTGATTAAATTGTCTAACTTCCCTTCCCCGGTAGTAATTAGCAATCACTAACCCAGTCAGTGAGCCAAAAAAGCCAATTCCAATAGCTACAAAGTACCCATAGCCAATTTTTTGATGGATACGCCAAGAACTAGCTTTGAGTTTCCCTCGTGAAGGAAATTCTATAGTTGGGAGTTCGTCTGTCGATGGCTCTTCGGCTGACACTTTTTTGCTTTCTGAACTGCTGTAGATAGGGGTTGGCTTTTGAGTTGGCATTTCTCAAACCTCCTTGCCTTCCCGCAAAAATAATCAAATTAGTCTAGATTGTCAAAATACCTTAATTTAGTCATTAACATCTACATTATCTTCTTTTATTGCAAGAGCAAATCATTGCTTGCGAGATAATTAGCATCATCTTAGATAATATAAGTAATTTTTACAACAAATTTTATAAGTATAATTACTAAGTTTAATAGAATTTACTTTTTTTAGGAGCAACAATATAGTTTCCTGCACTAAAGACCCTCGTGAGAGCGTCTTTTCCCTACTACACTACTTTCCACAATATGCGGTTGATAGCAAGCAATGAGTTCTTGCGATCGCCTACGCCATTACTCTACCTTATTGCTTCCTTATAAAATTAATACAATCAGGAGAAAAACAAAAGGTTTGATACTTCTTGGGGATTAGGGATTGGGCAAAAGAGTGCTGAGTTTTGTTTATCTCCTTGCCTCCCTAATTCCAGGCACTTATATCATAAAACAGCTTAGAAGTCTAGTCTATATGAACACAGAAAAATTTTTATTACGTATTAATATCAATACGAATGCGTTAATTGACGAACGCGGCTTAAGATAGCTTTAATATCGGCTAAAATCGGCTTCTAGGCTTATATAAATGAGAAGCGGAGTTATTTTTGCATGATTTGTACTTAGATTTAGTACGATTATGAGCAAATGACACGGAATGGGATAATCACAACCTGAGGATTCCGGTTGATTCCAAAAATAGAACTCAGGAAGTTGATTATAATACATCCTGCTGCCTTCTGAGTTCTATCCTCCTACTGACTGTCTACCTTGTAGTTGATGCAGTAGATAGTATGGGGCAAGTATGGTTATAGGACACTAAAATCTTTTTGTGCCTTTCACCAAATTGTACTGATTCGCAAGTACATTACCTAATCAACAACCTTTTGGTTGTAATTATCCAGATTAGAAAAACTCAACTGTCAAATTAATAGGAGTGAAAATGCCAGAACAAGAATTTACCGAAACCGCATCTAAAGAGGCTACAGTGGCAGAGATCAACAGCCAAACAGGAACCATCACCAAACTCCAGCCTCCGGCACAGCCTCAAGATGAATGGGTAAAATACGGGGAGCAAGTTTCTACCTTTTTAGCAACATTACCAGATTATCTGGGAAGCTTCTTTAATCAATATAAGCAACCCCTGGTGACAGTTGGTTTAATTGTAGGATCAATTGTTGCCGTTAAAGTACTCTTGGCAATATTAGATGCTTTGAATGATATCCCTTTGGTAGCACCTACTTTTGAGCTGATCGGTATTGGTTACTCTGCCTGGTTTGTTTACCGCTATTTACTCAAAGCCTCAACCAGGAAAGAGTTAACTAGTGAAATCACCACTCTTAAATCACAAGTTGTCGGTAAACAAATTCCAGAAGCTTAATATCTAATTATCGCTTCTCTATGAGACGCTACACGTAGCTTGCTCCTGTGAGAAGTACGCTCTAATTCCAAATCATGAAGTCTGAATGCCGGAAGTCGGCGTTCAGACTTATCTCAAAATTCCTGACGAAATTTTTAACAATTTGTAATATCAAGACTACACCCATAACGCTAGTACCCGTAGAAGTCGCTGCCTGCGATCCTTGGTTTAATTACGAATTAGTAATTATTGTTGAGGCGAACCTCCGGTGGTCAATTTAGCTTTTGGGGTCGGTTTTTTTGGACTCTGTGGAAGTTCTGGAGATATTTTAGGCGATGCCTGCGGCGGGCTACTCCTGCGCACTATATTAGGAGATGTAATTGCCGACAGTTTGCCCCGTTTGACTAAAGCTTGATGAATCATTGCCGCCACTTCTGCCCGACTAGCTACTTTGTTGGGATCGAGGACTTGGGGATTTGGGTAGTTAACTACCAGACCATTTGTTGTAGCGGCAGCTATTTTACTGATAGCATAAGGCGGAATGTCTTTAGCATCTTTATAGACACTGATAATCTGATTTGGGGAAGTAGGTGCTTTCAAATTCAACCCACTGACAAGGGCAACTAAAACTTGCACTCGCGAAATATTTTGTTGTGGTTTGAAGGTTTTTTTCGGGTAGCCCTTGAGAAATCCGGCACTGATGGCTTGGTCAATTGCTGAAGTTGCCCAGAATTTTGTTGGTACATCTTGAAATGCGATCGCAGTCTTAGACGGTTCTTGGTCGAAGGCTTTTTCTAGTATGGCAGCAAATTCGGCGCGATTTACAGGCTGATTTGGTCTAAAAGAATAATCAGGAAACCCTTTAAGAATCCCACGGGCAGAAAGAACGTCTATAAAACGCCGACTCCAAAAGTCATTGGGCACATCATTAAATGCAATTGGCGGCGGAATGATTGATTTTGGTTTTGCCGGAGTTACTAAAGGCAACGCTGATGATTTGAGTGATGACTCAAGTTCTGTTGCAGGGGATACAGGCGTTTGTGGTTGTGGGGATGGAGTTGGAATTACCAGAATAGATGGTAACATTGCGCGGTAAGGAGTTGTGCTGTTAGTTGGGAATGAAGGTGTCTTGGGTTCAACAACAGCTTCAGGTAAAGAATAGGGCAAAACGTTGTCGGGGACTACATAAGGTTCTACCTTGGCAGTAGGAGAGGGCAATACTGGATTTGGTCGAACACTAAGAGACGGAGTGGAGGAAGGCAACAGCAGCCCGTTTAAGTTCCAACTAGAATCTCTGCGGGACAATGACCAAAAAAGAATCGCTCCGATAGTGGTGAACGCAACCAGAATGGCTATAAATTCATCAAAGCCAAGGGCAGTTTTTTGAGATGACTCCGGTTCGGAAGGAGGTCTATTTGTCATCGTGATTACCCTGGTAGCAGTAAAAATTTGTGTCTAAACAAATTAAGCCACAGATGACTCTTTTACACCAGCCCTTTTTTAATTCGTAATTCGTAATAATATATCAGGTTTCTGGTTCAATACCGAGCGATCGCAATTGGGCAGCTAGGCGTTCGGCTCTTTGGGATTCCTGTTCTGCTCTTTCATCCCCACTCAACAACAAATTACCTTGTAAATCCCACCAACGCAGCCAGGGTAATTCCACATTCTGATAAACTCCCTGCCATAAACCTAATTCAACACCCAAAGCAACTATAGGATAATGTCCTCGTTCATTTGCTGGTAAAACTTGATACTGTCCTTCAATTAGATGATAAACTTCTAGGCTGGCTTTACTCGCTTCATAAATGCCGTAGAAGGCAGGACGAATCACCTGCTCATAAATCCAAAATTTACCCTTCAAAGGAGTTTTATCCCGTTCTTCACTACCGTCCCCAGAGACAAATTCTAAGACAATCAACGGGGCAATAAACTCTCGCCACATCACATAAGAACGTCGCGTTTGCCCATTGAGCAAAAATGGTACATTCGGTACATAAAACCAATCTGGTGCTTCTGCGCCTTTTTCAAGGGGATCGGTTAAACGCCAATAAATTCCTAAGTCCTGTCCTATACAATATTCAGCTTCAGGATTTAATTGCTTAAGAATGGGTGTAATAGAGTCAGTTAGTAGGATGCTTTGAGGATGCTCTTGCCAATTTTTGCCTCCGACACGCTCCGCGAACACGAACGTACCATTGGACTCAGGAAGTTGAGTATGATCTGGGAATGGGAAAGGAGCGAGGGCGTTGGGTGGATTGGTTACAGAGGTCATAACGCTACCTTTGCACTCTTCGTAAAGGTTATTTTTAGTTTAACTTGCGTAGGCGTAGCCCGTCGTAGACATCGCTTTCTCAATATTCTCCACCCAGATTCTAAATTGCACGCCAATTACTTCCAGTCGCCTGAGAAAGATTTTCAGCTTGACAGATCAGTAGTTTTATTAGATACCTAAACTAAAATCGGATTTTGAGGGTGGCAGAATGTAAAATATTAACTTATTCTTTACCTGTCTTTGAAAAAATCAGGGTGTCTAGTGCCAGAAGAATTTAGTTGCCAAATCTCACCGCCATTTTTGTCTGAGGGTAGCGATCGCGATCTTGGTTTAGATTCAACCCTCCAAGAACTACCAATGTATAATTTCTCGGTGGAAATCAGCCACACCGGGATGGAAGTGGCTAGTTTTTTGGACAAATACCCCTTGCTACCAGGAGTAATTTTGGTAGAACAGGGACATTTCATTGGGATGATTTCGCGACAGCGACTACTAGAATTTTTGATTCGTCCATTCGGACAAGAGTTATTTGTTCAGCAACCATTAGCTGTTCTCTACAGCTATGTGCGGACATCGATGTTGCTTGTTACTGATACAACATCGATTTTAACAACAATGCAACTTAGCCTAAAGCGATCGCCAGAATTATTAGCAGAACCAATTGTAGTAGAAACCGAATCTGGTGCTTATAGATTGTTAGATGTCCAAGAATTGAATATTATTTCTTGGCAAATTCGAGGAATCGACAATCTGATCCGCTATGAACGCAGTCAAGCCCAAATGATTCAAAATGATAAAATGGCAAATTTGGGGCGTTTGGTAGACGGCGTAGCCCACGAAGTTTTAGACCCAGTGGGTTTTATTTGGGGTAACATAATCTATGTTTCAAACTACAGTCAAGATTTACTCAAACTAATCGCCGCTTACGAGCAAGAGTTACCATCAGTTTCTCCGGCAATTAATCAGATTAAAGAAGAGATTGAATTTGATTTTTTAGAACAAGATTTGTCGCGATCGCTTGCTAGCATTCGCACGGGCGCGGAAAGATTAAAAAAACTCGTTACTAGCTTGCAAAACTTCTGTCATATTGATGAACTTTTTCCTAAACCAGTAGATTTACACGCTTGTATAGATAGCATTATTTTATTAATTAATAGCCGCCTTCAAGGAGAAATCGAAATAGTCAAATACTACGGTCAATTACCCCCAGTGTATTGCTTTATGGGGCAATTTAACCAGGTTTTGATGAATATTTTAAGTGAAGTTGTGGATACTTTACTGAATGAAGCAGTGCGACAGCAGTTACATTTAGAAGAGACAAAGACTGTTCAAAAACCGCGAATTGAGATTACCACAGAAGTTATATCACAAGAAGCGAGCAACCCAGATGCACCAGATTCTCGCTGGGTTTTAATTCGCATTGCTGACAATGGCTCTGGAATGTCTGAAGAATTGCAACAGCAAATTATGGAGTCTTTTTCTCTGGAAACAAAGAATGGTAAAAATACTGGTTTAGCAGTAAGTTATCGAATTATCACTGTGAGACATGGCGGAAAATTAAATTTCCATTCACAGATTGGTATAGGTACAAAATTTGAAATATTGTTACCTCTCGTGTAAGAAGATGTATTGAGAAAAATAACTCACATATAACAATTTTTTGAAATAAACAATTGCTCAAATACTGATTATGAAATCAGCATGAGAGCGTGTTGAAGTTATTCTTTTATAAAGGTACAAAAATACCCCACCCTAACCCTCCCCTTTCTAAGGGGAGGGAATTAGATTTGCTTAATCCCCCCTTGTAAAGGCAGGGCTGTTTCATTCGATCTCTTAAGGATTTTGTCAAGAGTATGAGTCAGAAATTTGCTTGAGTGGGAGAAATAAAAACTACCACCTCAACCAGTAAATTTAAGTGTGAACGCCATTTTCTTGCCCAATCAAATTTTTTAGTCACTTGATTTTTTTGCTTGAAACGCTTGTAAATCAGCGCCTTTTAGGGAATGAAACAGCCCTGCTTTTTTAAGGGGGTTTAATTCTCTAATTTTTAAGGAGGATCAAGTCTTAAGAATCGATATGCGTTCCAGCCTCCAATTCAATTCATCTGCAATAAGTTTTCGCCACGTTGGTAAATTTCCCGTGCGTGATCAGTCCAAGCACCTTGTCCCCAATAACGAAAACAACTGGTTTGCAGCAAAAGGTTATGTAGAAGAACGTTACGGTATTGAGACTGTTTCGTAATAGCTTCTGCTGAGTCAGTTTGCAGCAATGGATCAAACTTCTGATGGAATAAACTACTTAATTGATACATGGGAGACAACACATTTTCATATCCTTTTACCCAACTGATATGATTTGTCCACGAGGCTCCATCCAGATGAAAATTAGAGTTTATTTGCTTTAATTCTTGAATGGCATTCTCTACAGCTTCCGGTTGAATATTATCTGGTGAAATTCGCTGCCAAATTTGATGTTGTCCCACTGGCTGACAAGTTGGATAATCTTCAGGTTTGCATCCAGCAGCTTCGATTAATTCTAAATATTCTGTACCACATATCCCAACTACACCTGATTTTCCTCCCCCGTTATTTACCATATCCCACCAAGCTTGTTTAAAAGCGCTAGGAAATTCATTCATCATCACGCCGCCATTTTCACCATCGCCAATTTGGCTAACTATTGGTGGTACAGACACACTACCAAGTTGTTGTTTTGATAATGTTTTTGCTTCATAATAAGGTTGCATTTGTGCAACTAATTTGGTATCCGAACCTTGGGTTTTAATTAAAGCTGTGATGCTAATTGTTTCGCCTTGAGAATTACGGGCAACCAAACGATGTGGTAAATGTTTATAAGTGAGAGATTGACCAGTAAGAGTTTCTACAGAATGTTCTTGAACAAGTAGCCAGCGATATCCACATTCTTTCAGCGCTTTCACAAATTCAAAAAGAGCATCAGGGTGATTGGGTAGGTGCATTTCTGGGGGCGAAAATCCTTTGACTCGCGCTAATGCTTCCCAGCCAAAAATTGCCGCAAAGTGATGTTGCCATGCAACGATATGTAATTTGATATCTGCTATGGGTGTGGAAGGAATAACTGCATGACCCCACATTGTACCCAGCCATTCTACATAAGGTTGGTAGGTTGGATCGCAAGTAATCCGTTTAAGATTATCCAGAACATCACCGCGTCCCATTTGCCGCAGTCCCCACAGCAGATTACCAGAGTAATCCAACATCACACGCGGATTGCAACCTTGATTTACAAGTTCGGGGATCAAGTCACCCATGCGGCTGTAACAATGGGCAAAAGGATCTGCATTGTGGTTATCCCCTTCATGAGGATGTTCAAACATATATTGCAGATTACTGATGAGTGTACCGCCATTTCCAGCAGGTATAGTTGGCTGGTGCATGTGTAAGGCGATCGCAAACACAGCATTTATGTCTTCTAAGCGGAGATTTGTTGTTGGTAAAAATACTGGTCGATCCTGGTTAACCACAGAGAGAACCTCTGTTTCCCAACCAGAAATATTCGGCAAGCCATCAATGATTTCGGGCAAAGGAGCCAGGGTTGTGGGGAAGGAAAGCATTTCTGATTGCTCCGAAACAAGGTATGTCTAATTATGCGATCGCACAGCAATTTCTGAACTGCAACTTTATGTATTGATGCAAACTGCGATCGCCTTGTAGTCCCGCAATATCTATGTAATTCAACAGTTTTAATATCACACTTACTTAAAACCGTTAGAAAATATACATCAATCCTATTTAATTTTGTTGCTATAAGCGTACATCTCTACACCACTACAGATGATTCATTATGTTGCAAAGATTTTTGAAAATGGTATGATACAACTCGAAATTAAAAAATTTAGATTTAATTTAAGTAAGTTGGTATCATAAGCCAAACTCTATAAAGAGAGACAAACGAGGCTATAACCCTCTTTTATTCTGCCTCATGCCTTATCCCAACGACAAATTTTTAGGTTTGAATCTGTTGCCTTCTTTTAGAAAATTGGTATAAATATTAACTAATTAAAAAAATCTCAAACTTCTCTATCTTTCATTTACGCAAATTTAATTTTAGGAGGGGTCTAATGAAACTAAAACAATTTGGAATTACATTTTTGAGTGTTTGTATTGCTGCTTTTTCAGGAATAAAAGCAGCAGAAGCGGCATCATTTTCAGTAATTGCCGACGATCTTAATAGTCCACGGGGTCTAAGTTTTGGCCCTGATGGCAGCCTCTACGTCACAGAGGCAGGAACAGGCGGAAGTGGAGCTTGTGTTCCTTCACCGAGTGCCGCAGGTCAATCTTTATGTTATGGCACAACTGGTGCAGTGACAAAAATTAGAAATGGTACACAAGAGCGTGTACTTACAGGACTTCCTTCTTTAGCATTACCAGATGGTACTGATACTGCTGGGCCTCATGATATAAAATTTGATGCCAGTGGCAAGCCTTATATTGCAGTTGGGTATGCTTCTAATCCCACATTTCGCGCCACATTAGGTAACACTGACTTAGGAAAAATCATCACTGCTAATTTCAAGACAAATTCCTGGACTAGTGTCGCTGATTTAGCTAATTATGAACTTGTAAATAATCCCGATGGAGGCGATGTAATTAGCAATCCCTTCTCTCTTCTTTTAAATGGAAATAATATTGTTGCAGTTGATGCTGGTGCTAATGAGTTACTCAGTGTAGGTACTGATGGAAGTAATTTGAAAGCGATCGCCACAATTCCCCGGCAGACATTAGCTAATCCAGTTTTCCCCTCTGGTGCATCGTCATCGCCATTTGAAATCCAACCAGTACCCACAAATGTCGCCAAAGGGCCAGATGGCGCTTATTATATTAGCCAATTAACTGGTTTTCCTTTTCCAGAAGGTGAAGCAAAAATATATCGAGTTGGTTCTGATGATAAACCAACAGTTTATACCGACGGCTTGACCCAACTTACTGACTTAGATTTTGATACAGAGGGTAATTTATATGCTTTGCAGTACGCTAATCAGTCACTCTGGAAAGGTAATCTAGATGGTTCTGTAATTAAAATAGCGAGGGATGGAACTCGCACAACTATTCTTAGTGGCAATGGATTAGAGTCTCCTACTGCTTTGACTATTGGTGCTGATGGTGCTATTTACGTGACAAACCGAGGCGATAGCCCTGGACAGGGACAAGTTATCAAAATTGAGAATCCCAAGTCTGTTCCTGAATCTAGTTCTACTTTCAGCTTATTAGCATTTCTTGGCACTGTGAGCGTTATGTTGCACAAGGGTAAAGCCAAGGGACTTCCAACTAAAAAAATAATCCCATCGCTTTGGTGAGCAGAGGAAGCAGGGGGCGCAGGGGAAGCAGGGGAGGAAGAATCTAACGATATCTTCGCTCCCAAAATTGAATAATTTAATTTCTGGAAATCCCCAAAGACTGAAGATTTCGGGCAAGTTTGTTCAGGAATGCTGAGTGTTCAGTCAGCGATCGCCCTCGGTGTCTCCCCTTCTCTACGAGACGCTACGCGAAGGGATAAGTTTTTCGATCAGCCGTTGTCTGCTTGGTGCTGGCGGTGTCGCTATTCGTAAAACTAGCTCTAACAACCAAGGGGCGAGGCGTTGACACAACACGGCTAAATGACTTTGCCATCCAACTAAAATTTCTGATGAATCATTCTGCATTCCGGTGACGAGTGCTTTAGCCACTTGCTGGGGAGTCATGGGGATCGCCCAGCGAAATAATTTTAAGTCGCGCACCATGTCTGTGTCTGTCAGGGAAGGCAGTAATGCAATGACGCGAATATTGTGTTCAGCTAATTCTTGGCGCAAGGCTTGGGTAAATCCTAAGATGGCAAACTTGGTTGCTGAGTATGTCGCCATCGTTGGTGCTGCAACTTTCCCCATTAAGCTCGATACATTGACAATTGTCCCTTGTCTTTGGCTGGCCATGCGTCGAGCAATCAAACTAGTGAGGTTGTACATCCCTAACAAGTTCACAGAAATTTCTTCTTGAACTTGAGGCATTTTAGATTGCAGAAATGAATTTTGGTATGCGACTCCCGCACAATTAACCAGCAGGTGAATCTGTCCATAATTGCGCCACAGTTGGGCAACAGCGATATTTACTTCTATTGTCTGCGTTAAATCTAAAGCCACGATCGCAGCTTCTGTACCCATCGCCTCGATTTCGTTGGCTACCTCCACTAACTTGCGGCGATCGCGTGCTATCAATATCATCCGCTTGATGCCTTGTTGCGCTAATTCGAGGGCGATCGCTCGTCCAATCCCACGCGAAGCCCCTGTAATTAGGGCAACTTTACCTTGAATCTCCATTAGTTTTATTCTCCAAAATTTAAGTCTTACCAAACTCTTCGTTATTGCCGATACACACAAGCAAGAGCTACTTACTTGTCGGAACAAAGTAAGACAAATAATCAATCGCAATTGAAATCAAACTGAAACTAAGCCTTTAGCAATGAGACATTTCTTGGTTAATCTGCAATCCCTCATAGTTGTCTATATGAGGCAGAAATTTCTCGTTTTGAACCCGTCAAAGCCTAACACACTTGGCTGAATGGGTATAGCTCATAGATTTTATTTCTCCTAGATCCGAGCGTTCATCAGCATTGCTGTCATACACACGTTAGCAATTAAATCAAGCTATTGCAATATTCTTTAATAAGTATTTCTTAATACTTCTTAACGACAAGTATATATATATAAAATATTTTATTAAATAAGTTTTTATGAATCCCTCAGTACAAATATCTCACTTTCCTGACAAATAGCCCTGTTTGAGGAAATTGCGATATCTAATTCATGGTTTAGAAACAAAAAAGACATATAGAATTTTGGCTGATGGTTGCAATAGTTGGAAGTCTCAACTAACTCATATAATTGCAACAGTATATTTACTGTTTTCTTGAAAAGAAAGGTTAATGGCTTTTATTTCTTGAAAATAATCAAATAGAGCTAGATCGTTGTCTGAAATTATTTGCCAAAACTTTAGGATAAATACTAATTTCTTTAGGTTTAGCTTTGAGTTCATCCAAGTAATGCTTGAGACTTGCCTCGTCGATAGCAAACTTCAATCATTCTCGAACACTAAGATTCCCAACTTCTTTAATAAATCGGGCATCTAACTGCAAGTCAACATGATTCCTAATTGATGATTCTGCCGAAAACTACACTCCGTGTATTTACGTAATTATTAATTATTACCCCACAGTTAAATCGACTTACTCACAGCCAAGATAGATATCAATACTGCTCGGTTAAGAATATTTGTAAGTTTAGTTGAGCGTAAGCGTTACCCAAAATCACGAATCTCTAGTTTTACTTTCCCATTTTTGGTAAATAAGACTGACGATAATTGTTCTTAGCCATCAGCCTAGCCTGACGCTTTGTCCACTGTTTTTGTAAGCATTGGGGAATTGAAAACTCTGTTCATTGGACATTGGATGTCACATTCAGTGAGGATGAATCTCGAATTCGTTCTCTGCACAGCCCACAGAATTTTGCTTTGTTACGTCGCATTGCCCTCAATGCCTTAGAGCGAGAATCATCTTTCCACCGCAGTATTCGCCAAAAGTCACGGCGAGCGGCTATGAATAATTCAGTATATGGTTTCTCTGTTAGCTTCTGCTCTCCCAAACTCAACACGCGAGCTATAATCCACCTGTCAATAGGGTTTGAGACGCGCTAGCCCTGGTACGTATTATGCTGAAATTTTAATTAAAATCCGTAATTTACCTTGAAAATCAAGGCTTGTAGGCATTTATATAATAGACGGACTTATCATCCATATCATTCTATGCCGCATAGTTGTGTAAAAAATTAATGTATAAATGGTTTTAAAATATATTTTTTTGTTAAAAATTATCTATCAGGTGATTTTTAACAAAAAATTGCTAAAAAAACCTTAAGCTATTCAAATTTCAGGTTGAGCAGTGTAAGCTAGCCTATACAAATACAGCACTTCCGGCTATTATGAAGCACAATTTTCCCCATATCCCTTTCCTATCCTAACTTTTGAGACTGTGTGCGTACCTCATAGCAGACGGAAGTGCTGTATTATGCTCACAAGTATCGTTGGTAATAGCTTGACATATATTACAGTATGGGAGGTATAATACAAACGTTAAGTGCTTACTAGATTTTCGCTTGAAGATATTATACACTGGTAGTAAAAGGGTTCAGTGTGTAATCTATCAAGCAAGCTCAAACAACTATTGATTACCATGCAGTTTATAGTTTTTATAGCCCTCTACTTCCTCTAGACTACCTAAAGCTAGGCTTTTCCTTTTAGTGCTAGAGGTTGCTTTTTTTAAGACCGAGGCTATCCCGGTACCATTCCCCTAGAGCCGCAAAACCCTAGAGGAGTAATACGGGGGTTGATTACACATTGTGTAAATATCTGATTAACCTTGCAGGGTTAATCGGATATGCAGTTGTGATTTTTTTGCTGTCAGGCTCTGATCACACAACTGCAATGGATTAGGTTTGCCCATAATTTACGACTCAATGCAATTTATACAATTATGTCACACCATTTTCATCAAGACAAGGCTGTTAAAAATTTAGAGATGTTTGACAGTCTTTTGAAGACACTCATAGAAATCTTTATCACTTAGGTAGTAATCCAATTATTTGGACTGGTAACGCCAGTATTTACCCAGTTGTTGCTGGACAGAGTACTTGTGCAACGCAGTGTAACAACCTTAAACGCCATTGGTTTGGGGATGATTGTTTTTGGGTTGTTTGGTGTCGCTGTCAACGCTCTACGGCAATATCTTATATTTCATACTGCTAACCGCATGATATCGCAAAGATTTTCGTCTAGAGATTGTTGCGGCTGTATTTGCTGCTGCACCACCAGAGGCTCTTAAGCCGATTATGACTCCCAAGGGGGTGCATTTAATTTGGGTGGAAGAAGTTATTCAACCTCAATTAGATGAACAGTTGCGTCAAAAAATTATTACAGAATCATGTGCTGATTGGTTAAAGCAACAAATCAACGCTATGAAAATAGTTACTCACATCGACTCGGATGGCTTGCAGTCGGAATCCTTAGATATGTTATTCACCAAGACTAAATAGGTGATGAAATCTAACTAGTTATCCTGATTTAGAGGAAATTTATATCGGGTTCAAAAATGTTGTGAATGCCATTAATTATTACAAAAAAACTTAATAAATTTTCCTATTTAGTAGTTTGTAAAAACATACACAAACTGCTATTTTTCTGCGTTTAATAAATAGAATAAATAGCTGAAAACCTTGCTGAATAACGATAATTTTAATCAGTACCAAGTTTGCTATAAAATTTATCCTATGATTATTTATTAATTATATATGATGATTATTGGGTTATTACGAAACTAACTATTATTATCAAAATTCTCTAAAAAAGTATTGACTTTTGGGAGGAATCAACTATAGTAATTATGTAAGCAACACAGCAAGTTGCTTGCGCCAAAGATACGCAAACAACTTACAAATTCCAGGAGAAACTCAAATGATTATTTCTGATCTAAAGTACTTGGAAAATACCTCTGAAGAAGTTATTGGTGGTGCATTCTCGAGCACTGGTTTTGCA
>NZ_JBALDU010000090.1:0-195637 GCF_036917235.1 Nostoc sp. | reverse complement strand
TCTCAACACCATTGTGTTCAGTTTAACCATTGAGTTTTACCCACTTGACAAAACTCTAATTTTCTTAACTTGACACCAATGGCATCTTGCCCGCCCTAAATCTGGGACGGGTGGGGCAAAAAACTAGACAAGTGCCAGTACACCCAACTTGTGGGCATCTTGCCCGCCCTAAATCTGGGACGGGTGGGGACACCCATCCCACAAGAAAATTTGGGATATTTTTTTAACTAGAAGTCCCTTAAAGTTACGCCGGATAAATGCGTAATCTTCTATTTGGTTCTTCGCCAAAACTATGCGACTTGAGGCGATAATGTTCTACCAACTCATGTTGCATTTTGCGGACTTGGGGAGAACGCGGCAATAATTCGACTGGCTGTCCTTTCGGAATCACAATTTGCTCAACAGCAAGTCTAGCTTCTTCCAAGGCATCCATCTCATCATCGCTACCATTGTGCAAAAACAATTGTAGTTCTCTATCGTCGGCCATCTCTGGATCGTCAATATTCAGCAACCGCCGCAA
Source organism: Nostoc sp. (assembly GCF_036917235.1). Lineage (GTDB taxonomy): Bacteria > Cyanobacteriota > Cyanobacteriia > Cyanobacteriales > Nostocaceae > Nostoc. The sequence continues at coordinate 195,117 of NZ_JBALDU010000090.1, read as the reverse complement.
ACCACGGGTAATTTGGGGAATGGTGCTGGACTTAATCACGTGGATGGGTACATGACGAGCTTTGGCCATCTGGCGTAATTTGGCGTGGTTTTTGACGTGCGATCGCAGTGCTAAAATTGCATCAGCACTATCTATATCTTTTGTCAATACTACGGGCAAAGTTAGCACGCTAATCACCTGTTCCAGTTGGTGACGGCTAACCCCATAAGGGTAAACGTGCAATGGCAAATCTTCACCATTCGGCCCTGGCACTCTTGTAGCAGCATCAAAATCAATGCTCTCAGAATAATTGAAAGATTCATCCAGTAAACGGTCAAACTCGCTGCGCCCAGTTACCCGCTCTACAGGCAATTGGGGTAGTGCAACCATTTGTCCAGATGAACGCCAGCCATTAGACGGTCGTGCCGGCGGGAAAGAATCTTCCACTGTTCCTAGCTGTCCACCTCGACCATTGACAACTGCTAACTGGCGTGTAACACCAATTTTGCCCTGGTCATCAACGGTTCTCGTTTGTGGAGTAGGTTGACGCCCCCGCAGCAGATTATCTACGGTGTCAGCAACACTTTCGTGTACTGTCCAGCGTTGGCGTTCTAACATTTCCACAGCAATTTCAAAGGTAGGTGGGGCTTTCCGCTCCAAAACGGTCTTTTGAGAGCCTCGCCGTCTAGCTTCATCGTCTCCCAGCGTCACAGCTTGAATACCCCCAACTAAATCAGCCAGAGTGGGGTTTTTAATCAGGTTTTCGATCTGATTACCGTGGGCAGTACCTACTAACTGTACGCCCCGTTCTGCAATGGTACGAGCCGCTAAAGCTTCCAGTTCCGTGCCAATTTCATCAATAACAATGACTTCTGGCATGTGGTTTTCCACTGCCTCAATCATCACCTGATGCTGTTCGTTTGGATGAGCCACTTGCATCCGCCGAGCGCGACCAATGGCGGGGTGAGCAACATCACCATCCCCAGCGATTTCGTTGGAGGTGTCAATAATCACCACTCGCTTATGCAGATCGTCCGCTAAAACACGGGCTATTTCTCGTAAGGCGGTAGTTTTGCCCACGCCTGGACGCCCCAGCATGAGAATCGATTTACCAGTTTCTACCAAGTCGCGGATCATGCCAATGGTTCCGAATACCGCCCGACCAACGCGACAGGTCAAGCCAATAATCTTACCAGTGCGGTTGCGAATGGCGCTGATCCGATGCAAAGTTTGCTCAATTCCTGCCCGATTATCTCCGCCAAAGATTCCGACTCGTTGAATGCAATCATCTATCTGTTCTTGAGTAACAGGTACTTCGCTCAAATACTCAGCTTGATTAGGAAAGCGAGCCTCTGGGCGACGACCCAAATCCAAAACCACTTCTACTAAACTATCTCGTTTGGGATGACTCTCTAGTGCTTGTTGCAGGTCTTGGGGCAAAATGTCTAATAACTTTTGGAGATCGTCTGTAATCGTCATGCTTTCTATGGTGACGTTTTTAGAGATAGCGAGGACATTTGCGTGCAGGAGTACCCATTCTGGGAATTTTCCGAACGAGCAATTAACGCTCCTGCTGTGACTTGATCTGGGAAACGAGAGAATGGGCAAGTTCTACAGCTTGCCAAAGTAATATTTCATCTTCTTCTAGGCGAACAGTCGCCTTCATAATGGTGTTACTTACCTCCTTATTCTCTAACTGTTCGAGAATTGGTGACAGCAGTACGCGGGCGTAGCTACCGTAGGCGACACCAGAAATTTTGGATTTTGGATTTTGCGAAAAGTTGTCAGGAGGGTTTCCCTCCGTAACAAACTTTTCAAGACGGATTTTAGATTGTGGATTGGCTTCTTCTAATCTAAAATCTAAAATCGGCAATCTAAAATCGTTGAGTAGTTCCATTGCCTTTAACTTAGCAACGGTATACTTATTTGTGCCGCCTGCTAACTGCACATATCCTGGTAACTTAGCAGCCAAAACTTTTTGTCCTAATTTCACCGCAGCTATTGTGGTGCCATCGCCAATATCACCACTCATCGGACGACCATCGGTTTGCCAAATTAAAGCACCCTTGAGTGGGGCAATCCTGTCATACAGCGCTCTCAAGTAGTCAATCATCCCTTCGCCATCAGGACAGCTGATTGCTAGTAATTTTAGTTTATCGGCCCACGGTGAAATTGCTTGCCATAATCGCTCAAATTCTGCTAACCGCCCGACTTGTGTATGGATTTCTACGGCATCTACTCCCGTTGACATTACCAATGGCGCGATCGCTCCCGGCGTTGTCACGTATGAAGCTGTATAAATTATACCATAAGGGCAAACTGGTATGCAACGACCGCAGCCATAACACTTTTCGGATACTACTCCTGAAAAGTCTTTTTTGATACTGTCAAACACGATCGCTTGTGCTGGACAAATCCGTTCACAGGGTTTAGGGCAGTCTGTAGGACACTCATGAGGATTAAATTCTGCTTTGCGAAAATGGGGGTCTTCTCCATCGTTTAGGCTGACCATCAAAAAGGGTAAATTGCCTTTGTAGTCAAAGCCTCGCTTTTGGGCATCCTTAGCCAGAGATTTGGCTGCTTGTAGCCCTGATTGCGCTGCTGCAATTACTGCTGGATCAGCTGCAACATCTATGCAGTCAGCGCCCGCCAAAGTATAGGCTAACGTTAAACTTCTGACTGCCGGCAAATGCTGGAAGCTGGCTCCGCAGATCAGCTTGAACCAGTCACCTTGTTTGAGAGATTGTAAAGGTACGAACAGATCAGTCACTATTCTATTATGCGTTTATGCGACTAAAAATAGTAGTCTGCGATCGAGAAAAAGTCCGAATTTGCTGATTTAGGGTTTATCGAATTGGGGATTGGGCACAAGAGGCAGAGGTGCGGAGGGGAAAGCACTTACTGCTACTTCTCCTCTGCTCCCCTGCTCCCCTGCCCCTCTGCTCCCCCATCTCCCCACTCCCGCAGCTGTCTTTAGGAGGCCGACATACATGATAACTGTATTTTTTGTAGAAGACTCTGCTGAAGATAGAGCTTTGTATCGACGCTTCCTAGAGCGGGACGATCGCTACACTTATGATATTTACGAATTTGAGTCTGGAAGTAAGGCCCTACAAGCTTGTCAAGCAAAAATACCAGATGTGATTTTGTTGGACTATCGATTACCAGATTTAGACGGGCTGGAATTTCTCACTCAGCTACAGAGGCAAACTTCTAACAGCCAAATTCCAGTAATTATACTGACTGGACAGGGAGACGAAACGATCGCAGTCCAAGCGATCAAGAGTGGGGCGCAAGATTATCTAGTCAAGGGAAAACTGACCTCTGACAATTTACGTCGAGCGGTTCATGGGGCGATCGAGCAGATGCAGCTAATGCGGCAGCTAAAACAACAACAGTTAGTAGGAGCGATCGCTCTTAATATTCGCCAATCGTTGAGGCTTCAAGATATCCTTGCCACGAGTGTTCAAGAAGTCCGCCAGTTCCTGGACGCTTTCCAATTCATAGGACTGCTAACGCCAGCTGGCATTTTACTGGAGGCGAACCACACGGCGCTAAATTTTGCCGGACTGAAGCTAGAAGATGTAATTAATCGCTCTTTTTGGGAAGTACACTGGTGGACAATTTCACCGCAAATTCAAGCAGAATTAAAACAAGCGATCGCTCGTGCAGCCCAAGGGGAGTTTATCCGCTATGAAGTTGATGTTCTCGGTGCAAATAACCGCGTAGCAACAATCGATTTTTCACTCCGTCCGCTTTTAGACGAGACAGGTCAAGTTGTTTTGTTGATTCCAGAAGGGCGAGATATTACCGAACTCAAACAGGCTAAAGAAAAACTCCAACAAAGTGAAGCACTGCTAGCTACTACTCAACAAATCGCCCATGTAGGCAGTTGGGAATTGAATTTAGAAACGAAAAAGCGCTCCTGGTCAATGGAAACCTTTCGCATCTCTGGTCTAAATCCCACTCAAAGTGAACCCGACCAAGCGGAATTTCTCCAAATAATTCATCCAGACGATCGCGCCTTGGTCAAGGCCCAACTCGAAAAGATGATGTCTACGACGGGCTACGCCTACGCCCAAATTACCCCTTTCAATCTTGAGTATCGAATTATCCGACCTGATGGTTCGGTGCGGTACGTTGAGTCGAAAGCAGAGATAGCTTATGACGTTCAAGGGCAGCCAGTTAAGCTATTGGGAGCGGTTATAGATATTACTGAACGCAAACAAACTGAGTTAGAAATCATCCGTAGTCGTGACCTGCTAGAAGCTGTTTATAACGAATCCGCTGATGCATTTTTTTTGGTAGATGTCGAAACATTACTGATCGCTGACTGTAACGATCGAGCAGTGGAGCTATTTGCAGCCTCTAGTAAAGCTGAATTAATTAACATTAAAGGTAACACTCTGCAAAAACAACCGTTCACTTCCGATGAGATTGCCACCTTTATGGAAGAAATTCACCAGCAAGGGTTTTGCAGTCGAGAAGTTGAATATATTACTAAGCAGGGCAAATCCTTTTGGGGAAACATCGCAGCCAAACAAATTACGATCGCTGGTACTGTGATGCAACTAGTACGAATTACGGATATTACTGCACGGAAGTATAGTGAAAAAGAGCAGCAACGGGCAGAAATAGCTCTCCGAGAAAGCGAGGAACGACTACAATTAGCCCTTGAGGCTTCTGGGGATGGTTTGTGGGACTGGAATTTTTTGACTGGAGAGGTGTATTACAGCCCTCGCTATTTAGAAATGCTGGGATACCGCTTTGATGAACTCCCACAGAATTTGAGTACTTGGGAGCGATTAGTTCATCCAGAGGATTTACCTTGGGCGGAGAAAATCTTGACAGATTACCTCAAGGATAGTTCAATACCGTACAAATTTGACTATCGACTCCGCACTAAGTCGGGCGAATGTAAATGGATTGCCAACTACGGCAAGGTTGTGATGCGAGATGCAGATGGTAATCCTCTGCGAATGACTGGTACTCATCGGGATATCAGCGAACAACAAGCCGCACTACGCGAACACAAACAAGCCGAAGCAGCCTTAGCCAAAAGTGAAGAACAACTGAGACTAACGTTAGAATTTAACCACATCGGTCTTTGGGATTGGAATGTTCAAACAGGCGAAGTTATCTGGAACGACAACCATTATCGTTTGTTAGGTTTAGAGCCAGAAATATCGGCAGCCAGCTATCAATTATGGCGCGATCGCGTGCATCCAGAGGATGTTGACCGAATCGAACAGGCTGTATCAAATGCACTGGCACAACATATTAATTTTCAAGGTGAATATCGAGTGATTTTTCCCGATGGCAGGGTTCACTGGCTCACAGGGAAAGGGCGTGCTGCTTACAACGAAGCAGGCGATCCTGTACGAATGCTAGGAATAATTATTGATACTAGCGATCGCAAGCAAGCAGAAGCAGCTTTGCAAGAAAGTGAAGCCCGATTCAAGGCATTTATGAACAATAGCCCAGTGCTAGCTTGCATCACTGATACAGATGGCTGTGTACTTTACTTAAATCAAACATACCTGCGGACATTTAAATTACTACCCGAACAGGTGATTGGGCAATATATTTCTGATCTCTACCCAGATGAAATTGCTCGGCAGCATTTCGATCACATTCGCACAGTCATAGAGACAAATCAGGTAATTGAGGTGATTGAATTTGCTCCCCGACCAAACGGTTCCCTTGGTGAGTTCTTGGTATACAAATTCCCGATTCTCGGATTGTCTGCACAAAAGCTAGTGGGTAGGGTGGCGATTGATATCACAGAACGCAAGATTCTAGAGCGAGAACTAGCTCACAAGCAAAAACTATTGGATACCTTCATCAATAATGCACCTGTTGGTATAACCATTCTCGATCGGGAACTACGTTATTCATTGATTAATGAAGCATTAGCAGAAATTAATGGCATTCCCGCAGCGGCGCATTTTGGCAAGACACCGTGGGAGATTGTCCCTGACTTAGCACGAAAGCAAGAGCAAGTCTTTCGACATGTTTTGACAACGGGTGAAGCGATTCTGGATTTGGAAATCAGTGGAGAAACCCCAAAATTTCCAGGTGTAATCAGGACTTGGCTAGCTTCCTATTTTCCAATTCAGTCTGAAGCCGATCAACCTATTAGTATGGGCATTGTAGTAGTTGAAATCAGCGATCGCAAACGCGCTGAACAAATGTTAGAGTTGCAAGCAGTCATCACCCGCAACATGGCAGAAGGAATTTGCCTAGTTCGTGCTACAGATGGCGTGTTTGTTTACGCCAATCCTAAATTCGAGCAGATGTTTGGCTATGAGCCTGATGAATTAATCGGTCAGCACGTGTCGATGGTCAACTACGGCGATCGAGATCGTACACCTAAAGATGTTAGTCAGGCGATTTGTGCTGCTATTTTGGAACACGGTGAAGCAATTTATGAAGTCCACAATATTAAAAAAGATGGCACTCCATTCTGGTGTAGCGCTACCGCTTCCGTTTTTGAACATCCTGAGTATGGAAGCGTCCTTGTGGCTATCCATCAAGATATCACTGAGCAAAAGCAAGCGGAGGAAAAAATCAAAGCCTCTCTGAAAGAAAAAGAGGTATTACTCAAAGAAATTCATCATCGTGTTAAGAACAATTTAGGAATTGTCAACAGTTTGCTGCAAATGCAATGCAGAAGAACACAAGATCCTGTGGTAGCTGCAACTTTGCGCGATAGTCAAAACCGCATTGCTTCCATTGCCCTAGTTCATGAAAAACTATACCGTTCTGAAGACCTCGCTGATATTGATTTTGCTCAATACATTCCAGATTTAACAACTCATTTATTTGACTCCTATAATGTCAGTTCCAACCAGATTCAACTAAATATTCAAGTTGATAATGCTAGCCTTGACATCGAAACCGCCATCCCTTGTGGCTTAATTATCAACGAACTGGTTTCTAATGCTTTGAAATACGCCTTTGTTGGTAATATGGGAGGCAAAATTGAAGTTAAGTTTTATCAACAATCGGAATCTACTTTGACGCTCATTATTAGAGATAATGGTGTTGGCTTACCTGAAAACTTTGATAGTAAGAAAACTAAAACACTGGGACTAACCCTTGTCCAGGGTTTAGTCAAGCAGCTAAGAGGAAAACTTGAAATTGACTCTCAACAGGGAACAGAGTTCAAAATTACTTTTACAAACAGCCGGACATGAACATAATTGATATCTCATCAAACCCACAGAAAAAAGAGACAGTTCGAGTCCTTGTTGTTGAAGATGAATATATACTTGCTATCAACTTACAAGAAACTTTAGAGTCTTTAAGATATGTTGTTTTAGATATTGCCGATTCTGCCGAAGAGGCAATTGCAAAAGCAACTCAATTACGACCAAACTTGATTTTAATGGATATCAGGTTACGGGGTGAAATGGACGGTATCCAGGCAGCGGAGCAAATTTGGCATCATTTGCAAATTCCGATTATCTACGTCACCGGGCACTCTGATAAAAGTACTGTTGAGCGAGCAACGCTGACATCCCCCTTTGGATACATTCTCAAACCCATTAAGGAGCAAGAACTTTATGTTGCCATTCAAACAGCATTAAATCGCTACGATCGCGAGCAATTTTTGAGTTCTGTACTTCGAGGAATGGGCGATGGGGTAATTGTAGTCGATACTGAATTAAATATTAAATACATCAATCAGGTAGCTGAAGCTCTAACAGGGTGGCAATGGAATGAAGCTAAAGGCAAGACGTTAACTGAAGTTATCAAAATCATTGATGAACAAACTCAGCTACCGATAGAAAATCCAATTATTGCAGCCCTCCAACAAGAAACTACTATATATTTAGGAAGTGGTATTCTACTAGTTGCTAGAAACGGGACAACTATACCAATAGCTGATAGCGCTACTCCCCTGAGAAATAATAATGGTGTAATTACGGGAGCCGTTTTTGTTTTCCGGGATGACACGCAACGACGGTTAACCGAAGAACGTAATCTCGCAACTGAACGCGCCCAACAACTACAAATTCGTGTGGCAGAACTGCAACGCCTGAACCAGTTAAAAGAGGATTTTCTGGCAACCACTTCTCATGAAATGCGAACGCCCTTGTCAAACATCAAAATGGCAATATCTGTGCTAGAAAATATTCTCGATCGGCAGGGTATCTTAAATTCAAACACACTTTCTCCATCTGAATCTGTAGCCCGCTATTTACGTATTGTGCGCGAACAGTGCGAACAAGAACTGGATTTGGTAGACAATTTACTGCATCTACGAATGATTGATGCAGATATCTATCCGTTAGAATTAACTTCAATTCAACTCCAAAACTGGCTGCCTCACGTTGCCGAGTATTTTCAAGAACGCGCTCAAGCTAGAGAACAATCTTTTGAAATTAGTGTTTCTCCAAATTTACCACCTTTAGTTTCAGACTTGGCTAGCCTGACTGAAATTGTCTCAGAGTTACTCAACAATGCTTGTAAATACACTCCGCCTGATGGACAGATTGTGTTAAAAGTTCAGCTAATTTATATCACAAAAAATCTGATAGATGAGAATGCTAAATCTGGTGTATTACATAATTTTCAAGTTCCTTATTTTCAAATCACAATTAGCAATTCTGGGGTGATAATTCCAAAAAAAGAACAATCTCGAATTTTTGAGCCGTTTTACCGGATTCCTGAAAGCGATGCCTACGGCAACCCGAAACGGGAACGCTGGCAACAGAGCGGCACAGGATTAGGTTTAACATTGGTTAAGAAGTTAGTAGAATATCTCCAAGGCACAGTTGAAGTTACCAGTTCTCAGGGCTGGACAACGTTTAGAGTTCAACTGCCTTTGAGTTTGTAATGACCTTTGTCATTTGGCGTTGGTTATTAATTCTTTTCATCCTGTCTCCCTCACTCACCGAAAGAGTTCAAACTACGTCAAAATCTAAATAAACGCGATCGCATCTTACCGACAATGCAGATTACCCAAAGTCTCCATACAGCGATTCTTGTGACTGACTTAGAACGCTCGGAACATTTTTATGGCAAAGTATTGGGATTATCCAAAATAGATCGCTCCCTAAACTACCCTGGTGCATGGTATCAAGTCGGTGACTATCAAATTCACCTGATAGTTGCAACCACTGTCCCCACGGAAAACCCAAACGAAAAATGGGGACGTAATCCCCATGTCGCCTTCACAGTAGCTAACTTAGACGCCGCCAAACAAGAATTCCTCAATCAGAATTATCCCATTCAAGCTAGCGCCTCTGGTCGCGCTGCGCTGTTCACTCAAGACCCAGATGGGAATGTTATCGAGTTGAGTCAGCAGTGAGGGGAGAAGGGGAGCAGGGGAGCAGGGGAGAATTAATAGTAGTAAGTCTTTCTTCTCTGCCCCTCTGCCCAATGCCCAATGCCCCACTTCTATTCTGGTAATTTATATTGTCCAACAATACGCTTGGCAAACTCTGGAACGTGCGCTTCCAATTTCTCTGGATGATTGCGCTTTACGTACAAATAATTCCGAGTAAAGTGAGAATCAATGGAAAATCGCGCATATTCTAGACCCTTGGGGCCGATTTTTTCGATTACCACACCCATCAGTTTTGCTGCCCACATCGGCAGAGTAACGCCTTTATCGTAAGCGGGAATACTTTGTTGTACGGCTTCTTTCCGGTTGCCTTTAGACGTTACTGGTTGGGTATCTAACTGGTCTTTCACTAAATCCAGCATTTCCTTACCAGTGTCATTTCTAACTACAATCCATTGCCAACCGAAGGGTGCGCCCATGTAACCAACAACTAAGTCGGCTAGGGAGTTGACGTAATCAAAGCAACTCATACAGGATGGGGCAAAGACATCTTTGAGTTTGTTAGTCTTCAAGCCAAAGAAAGGCACTGTTTCTGATGATCCATCTTCATGTTTGAAGTGAACCTGAAAGTCTTGCATAAATTCGTAATGCACAACTGTGTCAGGCGATCGGCTCGTGGTTTCTAAGAATTTTTGCAATCCGGCGCGGTTAACGTTGTCTACGCAGGGCGTACCCAAAACATACAGCTTTTCTAAACCAAGTTGTTTTTCTACGGCTCGTAATGCCTGGATTTGGCAACCAACACCAATTACCAACAGCCGCTTCATTCCCGATTTTTCCACCTGTTCTAATATGGAAAGGTTCGGAGAAAGTGTTGGTTTATTAACCCGTGCTGCTAGTATTTCTTCTGGAGTCCGGGCGATGACTGGCATGGGTTGAAAGCGGTCTTCTTTAGTGTTTTGCACGCAGACGACACCTTCAACTAAGCCGCGATTCAGCATTTCAATGGCAATGCTGCTCACAATACCCGTCCATTGTGCGCCTTCAATGGGTTGTTGTTTCTTCGCAGCTATCATGTCTTGATGAACGCCAAAGTAGAGTTCATCAGGGTTTTCGAGATGGCGCGATCGCGTGTGTGTTTCTTCTTCAAGTTCGCCTATTTGCTGATTAATAAAAGCGCAGGCTTCCTTGACATAGTGAATATAGTATGTATCGCATAGCCCACACTCGCTACAGAGTTCCTTCGCAGGGCGGCGGCTGGTAGGTTTTAAGGCTCTGGCTTTTTTGTGAGGAGAAACTGAGGTCATATAAACTTTTTGTTTTATCCAGGAATCGCTTTTATTACAATACCTTCACTCGCTATGAACTTGACGATAGAGGATGAACAAGACATTAGACATCTTGCACAAATGCAAAATTTGCCCTCATCCCCCAACCCCTTCTCCCAAAAATTGGGAGAAGGGGAGCGAACTTTAAAGTCCCTCTCCCAAGCTTGGGAGAGGGATTTAGGGTGAGGGCAAGGGATTCATCCAAGAAGTCTAATATTTTGAAAGAACTATAGAAATACAATCGCACTCAGCGATGACTAGGAGAAATAGAATTTGATTTTTGATACACAGATAAAAGCAGACATTCCCAAACTAGTCGCGGTTGAGCGTAAGAAAGCAAGTGTTTTCGAGATTGTTCTAGCTGGTTAATCATACTAGGTTCATGCCACTGCTGCCAGTAAAATTGCTGAAGATAATCAACTAACCACAATTGTGCTTCTGTATCTAAATCCTTATCAATTTTTTTGGCTAACTCTAAGGCGTTACGGTAAGATTTAGGCGCTTTTTTCAAATCTTCGAGTAACTCATCGGGAATAGCTTGTAATTGTTCATAAGATGCGATCGCACTTCCCGCACTACCAGCTGCTATGCTCAATACTGCCTGATTTGACAAAATTTCCTGATGCCCTGTTTGTGTGAGTACAACAGCCAAAGACTGTGCATCTAAGCCATAAAAAGGAATGCGTTGACAGCGTGATACCAAAGTCGGCAACACAGATTCAGGTGTAGGTGCAATTAAAATTAATGTCGCCTGTCCCGGTTCTTCCAAGGTTTTAAGTAAAGCATTTGCTGCGGCTTCTGCCATTGTTTGGGCTTCTTCCAGCACTACCACATTTCTCGGCGCTTCTAAAGGCGGACGACCTAAAAACTCGGTAATTTCCCGAATTTGCTCTAGTCTAATTACAGGTGGTGCTTTACGCTTTAGTCCTTTCTCGGCTGCTTCTGCTGCTGTTAATCGTTGTCCCTGATATTGGTACGTTGGTTGCACCCACAACAAAGCTGGATGGTTGCCTTGACGCAAACGGTTTTGTAAAGACGCAGTAATTCCCATCCCACCAGAAAATAGCAATTCCACAAAACACCTAGCTGCTAAACTCCTGCCTACACCATCTGGCCCCACAAATAAGTAGGCTGGAGGAACCCGGTTTTGCCTGACAGCCTGAGTAAGTAATTCTATAGCTTGCTGTTGTCCGATAACTGGTGCAAATGGATCGTTAGTCATTAGCCTTTGGTGGCAGTTGGTTGATGAGTGCCCAAGTGCTGAGTACGATTCTTACTTTTGTACTCAGCACTGTTTAGATTAGCAATCAAACCTTAGACGTGAGAAATCTGGATATCTCCGCGTGTGCCAACACAGCACCAGGTTCGCGCTGGAGAGCGTTGTAATACTTTCTCTCGAAGGTATTACCCGTCTCTAACGGTACAATCAGCGTGCGGACATCAGCAATCAATTTTTGGAAATCGTCCAGCAATATCGGTTCATCTGCTTGGAGCATTTCATCAACTTGCACAACCATCTCAGAAATGCGATGTAGCCAAGCAAATTGTTCGTGAGCGATGACTAGCTGAAGAAGTTCTCCACTTGATACTCGTCCACTAATCTGTTCGTAGGCAATGCGTTCTGTCTCCAGCAACATCTTGTGAAGATCGAGTAATTTGTTTCGTAAATCACGCAGATATTGATGTTGACGTATTCTTTGTGTAAGTGTGTTAGAAGTCAATGTTACTTATCCTCTCGTTACAATAGTCTTCAATGGCTTAAATAATTTCATTAGGATTGGGGGGACAGGTGATAGGGATCTGTACCCTGTAACCTTTAACCTATTCCCTTCTTCCCCATGCTCTGGTGAATGGAGTTTTTTATCTATTTGGTTTCCTTGCTAAGAAGCATTATAATAGGCATATCTTTTTATAACCGTCATATCTTATATTTGATTAATCATATATTAGCATAAAATTATAAGAAGTACACAGTGTAGAACCGAGCGAGAAAATATCAATTATGGGAAAACCATCTTCATGTCGCTAGCAAATGTAATTTTAGGTCTTCTTCAGCAGCAAGAAATGACGGGCTACGACCTCAAAACGAGCTGCTTCGATCAATGCATCGCCCATTTATGGCCAGCAGATCAGGCACAAATTTACAGAACTCTCGATAAGCTAGTTGAGCAAGGCTGGATTACCTGTAACATTGAGATTCAACACGATCGCCCCAACCGCAAAGTCTACAGTGTGACGGAGCTAGGGAAAGCCGAATTTAGCCGATGGCTAGGGATTCATCAGCCCTTACCGACTATAAGAGAACCTTTACTCGTGCAGTTGCATTTTGCAGATCAGTTGTCGAATGAAACCATCATTTACGTACTGGAGCAACAATTGGCGGCTCGAAGCAAGAAGCTGGCTGAATGTGAAACCATCGATTTGCCATCACTCGGCGATGAATCTGCCAACCGCCAGCAGGTGATGCAAAGGCTGGTGCTGGAGTTGGTAATCCGAAGAGAAGAGACTTATATTGATTGGTTGAAGACAGTGATTGATGTTGTCAGTCGCCAAGAGCCATATCCATGTACCAAGAAAGAATTCAGGAGTCAGGAGCCAGAATTCAGAATTGAATTTTGAATGAAAGAGCAGATGAATCGTGGATTATTTGTAGGTTTAGTAACTTTAGATTTGATTTACCTTGCTGACTCTGCCCCTAAGAATAATCAGAAGATTGTCGCTACTGACTATACTGTAGCGGCAGGGGGCCCGGCAACAAACGCGGCTGTAACTTTCAATTATTTAGGAAATCAGGCTACAGTCTTAAGTGTAATAGGTTCTCACCCAATGACGCAGCTAATTCGAGGTGACTTGGCAAATTACAAAGTTGCGATCGCAGACCTTGAGCCTACCACTGATTTAGTACCGCCTGTATCTTCGATTATTGTCACTCAAGCCACAGGTGAACGCGCTGTGGTTTCGATCAATGCTGTCAAAACTCAAGCTAGCAGCGCATTTATCCCGCCAGATATTTTGCAGAATGTCGATATAGTACTGATTGATGGACATCAGATGGCGGTTGGTGATTCCATCGCCCAAATGGCTAAAGCCAATAATATTCCAGTAGCGATCGATGGTGGTAGTTGGAAGCCTGGATTTGAGCAAATTCTACCGTTTGTGGATTATGCCATCTGTTCAGCTAATTTTTATCCCCCCAACTGCCAGACTGGAGAAGACGTTTTTAGCTATCTCAGTGGATTTGACATTCCTCACATCGCCATTACCCACGGGCAAAAACCAATTGAATACTTGAGTGTCACTAAAACTGGTATCGTAGATGTGCCGCAGATTCAAGCAGTTGATACGTTAGGGGCTGGAGATATTTTTCACGGTGCTTTCTGTAATTACATTTTAAGGGAAAGCTTTACTGATGCACTGGCACTGGCAGCTAATATTGCTGCTGATTCCTGTAAATTTTTTGGTACTCGGCGCTGGATGAATTTAAAGGGCTGAGTTGTCAGGTAAATAAAATTATAGAAGGCTAACTTAATGAAAGATTTACAAGAAATATTAGCGATCGCTCGTGAGGTAGGTTGGGGCGCAGCAGATATACTGCGATCGTATTACCACGGCACAGCAAAAGACCCTGACTTAGAAATTCAATATAAGCAGAATGAGCCTGTCACTGTTGCCGATATAGCTGTCAGCCAATACATTTTACAGAGGCTACAAGCAACTTTGGGTAACGAAGATTTTGCTTACATCAGTGAAGAAACATATCAAGCGCCAAGTAGTGCTAGACAGGCTTCTGCCCCTTGGGTATGGATAATTGACCCTTTGGATGGCACACGAGACTTTATCGAAAAAACTGGAGACTATGCAGTTCACATTGCTTTAGTCAAGGAAACACGCCCAGTGTTGGCAGTGGTGGCAGTACCAGAGGCTCAAAAGTTATATTACGCTACCAAAGGCGGGGGTACGTTTGTAGAAACCCGTGATGGTTCTGTTCCTTTACAAGTGTCGTCAGGTAAACGAATTGAGGATTTAACCTTAGTCGTTAGTCGCTCTCACCGCAACCAACGGTTAGATCATCTGCTACAAAACTTACCCTGTCAAAATCAGAAATCTGTGGGTAGTGTAGGCTGCAAAATCGCCACCATTGTCGAGCAACAGGCAGATATCTACATTTCCCTTTCCGGGAAGTCTGCGCCCAAAGACTGGGATATAGCCGCTCCAGAATTGATTTTAACAGAAGCTGGTGGTAAATTTACTCACTTCGACGGCACTCCGTTGCAGTATAACACTGGTGATATCAATCAATGGGGAGGTTTGCTAGCTAGTAATGGTGAATATCACGAAGTACTATGTAACAAAGCAGAAGCTATCTTAGCGCAGTTTGACCATAAGTAATGTAATTAAGGATAAATATTTTTTAATTTAGATTAATTTGCTTTTAAGACTGTCGATCGCGGTATGATTAATTGCACTAGCAATAATAATCTTTACCCCTTAGTCCACAGCTTAATTTTCAAAACACTAAATATCTGGGCGATCGCAAGTTAATTACGATTTCCGATTAAAAGTGTAACTTTATATAGTACAAGCAAAAAAAGCCAGTCTTTAGAAAGTCTGCAAACCGTCCTTAAAGGTTTGATTTGTGAATAATAATTCACTATCAGACAATATTCCAAGGCTGAATGCTGTGCTACACTCGTGGACATAAAGATTATTTTCGGTTGAGTAACTCGTTTTGATTTCTAAAAACCGTCTCTCCGAATTTAACTCTCTACACTCCCTGAATTCGGAGATTTCTATGTCAATTTACGTCGGAAACCTGTCCTATCAGGTTACAGAAGAGGACCTAAAGCAGGCTTTTGCAGAATACGGAACAGTAAATCGTATTCAACTACCCACAGATCGGGAAACAGGCCGGCCTCGTGGGTTCGCTTTTGTGGAAATGGAATCAGACACACAAGAACAAGCTGCCATTGATGCACTTGATGGTGCTGAGTGGATGGGACGTGATTTGAAAGTGAACAAAGCTAAACCTCGTGAGGAAAGAAGCAGTTCTCCTCGTGGTAGCTGGGGTGGCGGTAATGCCCGCCGCAACAATAATCGCTACTAACTCGATTCCTGAAAATTTCACATTTAGAGTCTCCAGCAGATAAGCTAATCGGCATTTAAATTGCAACATAGGCACTGTTGCCTTTGTTTTTTATATTTCGATGCCACTTAATGACTAGCTCACCCTGGTTTAATAGCTTATTGAGTAAAGACTTTAACTCATCTACTGATTGAAATAGACGATGAGCAATGTATTCCTTACATGAATACCAGACTAATTCGATGATGTTGTAATCAGGACTATATGCAGGTAAAAATTCTAGGATAAAATTAGGTAGCTCTTGGGCAATTTTAGTGAGAATATCCTTACGTTTATGAAAACTAGCATTATCTAGAATTAAAATAATCTTGGGACCAAGCTCCTGAAAATCATCGGTGCTGAATCCAGAGCTTATCCACTCTTCTTTAATTAATTGATTTAGTTGCTGCAACTGCTCAAAAAAGATACCGCCCTCACCTTTTTTAATAAAAAAACATACCCGTTTGCGGTCTCCTTCTCGGATTCCTCCCATCACATTAACCCGACCACGCCGACGTTGGCCTGTAAGATTTTTGCGTTTTCCTCGCTTACCCCAATTCTTACGGCGAATTACACGTAAACTAAAGCCGCTCTCATCCCAAAACCACACCTGCATACGCTCTGCCTGCTCTCTTGCTATTGTTAAATATTGGGCACGTTTCTCTTGGAATTCTGCTCTAAGTAGAGGATCTTGTTTAGATTCTAAGTCATACTTAGCCCAAATGTAACTATACTTTTTTCGCTTTAATATCCTCCTAACTTGAGAACTACTTAAATCAATTCCTGTTTGTTCTGTTAAATATGTTGCTAATCTCTCTGCTGTCCATCGACCAAATTCATAACCCAAATCTGATGGTTCTATATCAACTGTTTTTAATAACAGTTCAATATATTCAGGCGTGGCTTTTCGGTTATGCTCATACTCTCGTTTATTATGTAAACTTTTTAGGTTATCTGGATCTCCATGCATACACCAGTATGCAACAGTTCTGGGAGAACAACCTAAAAATTTAGAAATTTCTTGTTGTGTTCTGCCATCATTTTGGAGCAGAATAATTAAAATTCTTTCTCTTACGTGCGGTAGCTCACTCTCCTTAAGAGCCTGCTGTAGCTGAGTAACTTGTTCCGAAGTTAAAAAGTTTTTGGCTGGTGGTGGCATAATTATTTTCAATCGACTCTGCATTTATATTATGCAGCTTAAATGCCGATTAGCTTAAAGCCAAAGGCTGCATTCTGCTGGAATATTTTATTTGGTATCTAGTCTTGAACTATTCATCAACATTAAGGAGGAATGAGAATGACACAAGTAGTTTTAGGGGAGAATGAAGGTATTGAATCAGCCTTAAGAAGATTTAAACGGGAAGTTTCTAAAGCAGGAATTTTCCAGGATATGAGAAAAAAGCGTCACTTTGAGACACCGATAGAAAAAGAGAAGCGTAAAGCAATTGCTAGGCACAAACAACGTCGTCAACAACGTTCTCGCTTCAATTAAAAGTCCAAGCAAATTTGCCCTTCCATTTGACATCTAGCCAGCATCTCTTCATTGTTGCCTATACCTCCGGCAAGCCACAAGTAATTAAGGCATACATCAATCAATAAACAGCACTGTTTGTATTAGCGCTGTACTGTTTTCTCAGCGCTAATAACTGTATATATTTTCAATTGCGTGAACTAAGTAGGCATAATTAAACATACAATAAAATCCTAGTTTGTAGTGAGCGATTCATCGCTCATAGCAACGTTTATCAGGACTAAAGTCCTTACTGCAAACTTTAATTTATTTATACATAGCTACTTAGAGCAGTTCGTAGGGGCGTACAGATAGCTATACGCCCATCGCTTGTACCTGATTTCACAAAGAAGCGCTATAGTTTGTTGAGTTCTCTTTACGGAACTCGCAGCAATATAAATGTATTCTCCCTCTGTATCCATAAAGTATTGTAGATATCGTTAGTCTGCAATCTCTGGCTCTGGATTTTGAAATAAAAATGTTACGACTTTATCATTTATTACTAGGCTCTATTTTGCTGGTGTCAATACCGGTGGGAGCGAAATTTCTTCTACCCCAATTTTCTCCACCCAAAGTAGTAAAAACTCCTACCGTTGCCAAACTTCCCAACTCTAATCAGGGAAATATTTGGCAGAAAATTCTGGGAAGTGCTGCTGCTCCAACTAACTGGCAAGTTGCTCCCTGTGAAGGAAATGCACCCCTGTTGTGTGTCTCCTCCAAAGGAAAACGTTTGGGTACGGTGGAGATTAACATTTACCCACTAGCAAACAATGAGGATTTCCGAAAGAAACTCTTAGCAGCTGGTATTCCAACTGCTTCCCTAGTAGACTACCAAAGTTCCAAGTACCAAACCCAGTTATTACCAGTACTTAAGACTTGGGTTGCAGACCACTACGCTGCGTTTGCCAAAGATCGTCAGGGTAAATATGGAAAACAGATTACTTTCTCATCCTACCCACCGCAACCAGTACCCGTTGGTAAACTTCAGGGAATCCGCTATGGGTTCGCTGAACTCAATCAACAAGGTGGAGTACAAGAGCAACATATCGGTCATGTTGCCTTTGATGGCACTAAAATTTACGTAATTACTACTGCATTTGACACAGGTACGCAAACAGGTAAGTTTGATAAACTAGAAAACTTGGCAATTTTTCAACCTTACTTGTATGCGATCGCAGCAGATTTGCATTTACCCCAATAGGCCTTGGGTTAAGAGGTTACAGGTTACAGGTAATAGGGAATAGTTTGTCCCCTGTAACCTGTAACCTTCTTCAATCAACCATCAACCTAAATCTCAGCTACCGCGCGTTCAATCAAGCGATGTGCTAAAGTTTGCGTGCCAGTGTGCTCATAATAATTTGTTGCTACATCCAGGAATGCTGCAAGGTAGTCCAACTTGTCATCAGCAATATCGGTAAAACTTTGCAAGTTGTGGACAACCTTTTGCGGCGTTAAATTATTGGCGCTAACTAACCCACTCATCCAACCTTTCACAGAGTCAAAGCTTTCGCCGATAAAGTTAAGTTTACTGCCAGCATTGTTCCCTGGAATCACATCTTTGATGTTTTGGAAAGTCGAGTTTTGTTCTAACTCCTGTGGATTTGTTTGATTCAGCCCAGATATCGCTTTGCTGATAAAATCTGGGCCCAAAGGTATCAAACCATCAACGCAAACTAACGCCACCATGCGGATCAGCGACTCACCACTATACTCACCTAAAGAGGCGACAAAATCCCCAATACTGTCTCCCGGAATGCCGTTAATTTGACAGAAGGCTACCAACTCAGCCACTAATTTTAATGTCAAATCAATGGTTTGGGCTTTGTCAGGTTTGGGAGTGACAGAGTTTAAAAAACCCAACAGAGGAATTTTTTCGCCGACTTTGTTAGCTAAAGCTGCTGCGCCAAGCGCTTTATCTGTATTATCAACAGTTTGATATAACCACAAGGCTGTTTGGTATCCTTGGGATTTGTCGTTGAATAGATAAATCGCTCGTTCGCCAATTTGCTGAATTAAATCTTCGTCGTCTTCGCCAGTGACTTTCTTGATAGTGTTGACAAAGCCAACGGTATTTTGCCACTCTCCAGGAGCAACAAAATCTAGGGACTTCAACATAGAAACAGTTAAGCCGCCAGTTGGCAATTGATCAACCAACTCAACAATCGATTTACTCACAAAAATCTCCTTATTTAGGTTTTATTATCTGAATGTTAGTAGTGCAAATCATTTCAGGTTAGCCAAACCATTAAGATTAAACTTCTCTAGCCAATCTTCGCGATCGCTAGCTGTAAATGACGGATCGCGAGAAAGTGCTTTTACTTGGTACTTGCCTACCAAAATTGCAGTTTGCGTTTTACCAACTTCTATTGCGGGATAACCACCAATTTTTTTAGTGCTTTTCGAGAACTTTGCTGCTGCACTGGGTGTGCTAGTGGTATCAGAAATAGACAGCACCGCTATATCTTTACCGCCTTTTTTCAACTTCGCTTCCGCAAAGCCTTTTTTCTCTTGGGTATAGACGCGTTGGTAACCATCACCAGCTTTTGGAAAAAGTTTATTAAATTCGCTACCCTGAGTTGCGGTTTTAGCTACCGATTGACCGCTTTTTTGTTGAGTGCTTTCTTTTTGTGCTTGGTCAAAACGTCCAGGTGTTTTTGGACTACAAGCTGTTGTCAGTAGTACCACTGACAATAACAAAGCGGCTACTACCCTACGCCCACGGTGTAAAATCATTCTTGGCTTCTCCTTGATACTTGAGCTTTGAGGCAATTATCTGCGCTGCTAGCAATTATTACCCGTAAAATTTACTTTTTGATAATTATTTCCTAACTTCTCAACTATAAGGGTCATTTCTCCACTTCAAAAAAGTGTCAAGTGTGACGCTTAACGGATTAATTAATCCAATGGAAAAACGCCCCCCCTTTCGGGAGAGCGTCTTTTGTCTACAGATAAGCGTGAAGAGCGTATCTCAGTTTATGATTAACCGTTGATAGCAGGAGCGGTAAGAGCTACAGGAGCAGAATCGCCAGCAGCCAAATCAAGAGGGAAGTTGTGAGCATTACGCTCGTGCATTACTTCCATACCCAGGTTAGCGCGGTTGATTACATCCGCCCAAGTCGCAATCACACGACCTTCAGAGTCAATGATTGATTGGTTGAAGTTGAAACCATTCAAGTTGAACGCCATTGTGCTTACACCCAAGGCGGTGAACCAGATTCCGATTACGGGCCATGCTGCTAAGAAGAAGTGCAGTGAACGGCTGTTGTTAAAGGAAGCGTATTGGAAGATTAGACGACCGAAGTAGCCGTGGGCTGCAACGATGTTGTAGGTTTCTTCTTCTTGACCGAATTTGTAACCGTAGTTAAGGGATTCGGTTTCGGTTGTTTCACGAACCAAGGAGGAAGTTACCAAAGAACCGTGCATTGCACTGAACAAGCTTCCGCCGAATACACCAGCTACACCAAGTTGGTGGAAGGGGTGCATCAAGATGTTGTGTTCTGCTTGGAACACGATCATGAAGTTGAATGTTCCAGAAATACCCAAAGGCATACCATCTGAGAAGGAACCTTGTCCGATGGGGTATACCAAGAATACTGCACTTGCTGCTGCTACTGGAGCAGAATATGCGATCGCAATCCAAGGACGCATTCCTAAGCGGTAGGATAGTTCCCATTCACGACCCATGTAGCAGAATATGCCAATCAGGAAGTGGAAAACTACCAACTGGTAAGGACCGCCGTTGTACAACCACTCATCAAGAGAAGCTGCTTCCCAAATTGGGTAGAAGTGCAAACCGATAGCGTTGGAGGAAGGAACAACTGCACCGGAGATGATGTTGTTTCCGTAGATTAAGGAACCTGCAACTGGTTCGCGGATACCATCGATGTCTACTGGAGGAGCGGCGATGAAGGCGATTACGAAGCAAGCGGTAGCGGCTAGTAAGGTTGGAATCATTACTACGCCGAACCAACCGATGTAAATCCGGTTATTGGTGCTGGTGATCCATTCGCAGAATCGATCCCATACGTTGGCGCTTTCGCGACGTTGTAAGGTTGTTGTCATTGTTTTATGATTGCGGTTATTTATGAATCAGGCGGTCTTGTCTTTGCCTGTGAAACTACTTTACACTGCTTTACATTTTTTAATCAACTTTTATTACTTCAGTAAAGCTGATGTAAGTTATTAGGTTTACTTATTTAAGCTTGATGTTTAGTGTTTGCGATTGTTCCAAATACATTGAACACAGGATTTATATATATTTACTCTGGCGTTAGCGCCCAAAAGATAAAATAGAAAGGAACATTGTTTTTATCAACTCTGAAATCGAGAGTTGATATGGATTACTACCAAAATTAGGAGGGAAGGTGTGACATGACAATTACTTTAAATCACACCATAGTGCCCGCACATGACAAAGAAGCATCGGCGAGGTTCTTTGCAAAAATTTTTGGTTTAAAGGTTGAGCTTCCGGTTGGTCACTTTGCTGCTGTGCATATAAATGATGCATTAACGCTCGACTTCGCTGACGCTGAAGCGTTCGAGCCACATCATTATGCGTTCCATGTCAGTGATGAAGAATTTGATGCAATTTTTGCACGCGTTAAAGAAGCGGGTATTGAATACAGTAGCGACCCCATGCATCAGAAGAAAGGACAAATTAACCACTGGAATGAAGGTCGTGGCTTCTATTTCTACGACTCCGATGGTCACAACTTAGAATTGTTAACCCGTGCATAGATTTTTGACATCAGATCAATGCATTACTTCTTGACTAAAAAATATGCTGTAGCATAGTCCGGTAATTGGCTGATATTCTGCCCAAATTCTGTTTTATTCTTAAAAATACCAGCCAAAAAATCGAGCTGATAAAGATTGGGTAAAAATGCTCCGCCTGTATCGGCGATGACTCCCATTTGCAGATGTTTGCGACCACCTTGAGTATGCTCAATCACAACCACCTTACCTAAACCAATATTTAAAACATCTCCAGCAAAAGTAACTCCGGGTTTGATAGAAATTTTTGCATCTATTTTGTATCCATAGCCTTTAATATCATCAACTTCTCTAAAATACCAATAACGCTTTTGTGCTGTTGCCTTTAATCCGCGGATATAAGCTATTCCATTGTTTCTATCTACATTAAAAAAGGCCTTATCACCATCGGTAAAATTAATCAGGATTGTTCCTTCCATAATTGCTTCTTCTAAGCCATTTCTGGTTAGATAAGCAAGAGTTGTAACTTTTCCAAATTCTCTACCACCTGGTTCATAAATACCAGACAAAACATCTTGCTTTGTGTATCGAGTGTAGAACTTATCGTTATTAGAGTTATCTTTTAAGCTATAAATCGGTATATTAAAAGTAGAGGTTTTCTTGCGGGAACCAGGGTGAGTAAATACAGCATATTTGGTAATTCGTAATTGTTTTTTCTGTTTACTTTTAGGGTTATAGGCAGACCATTTAATAACTCGGAAATTGGTATTAATAAAATTAGAGTCTTGTAAACGAGTAGCCCGGTTATTAGCAATATCCTCCTTCAAAACAGCAATCATGAAATCCAAAGTTTTGAGGACATCTGCTACAGCAACTCCTTGAGTAGCAAGCACTCCTGTACGCATAATATCTGGGTCTTGGGAAGCATAATCTTGAAAATATTTTCTAGTATTAACGAGAACAGCTAATAAATCTCCTTGATTGAATTTAACCTTACTATTTGGGAGTTTTCCTGGAGTAGCAATTTGGCTGCCATTAATGTTAAATTTATATTTTTTGAACTCATCAACAACTGGATAGGGTGCAGATGTTGCTAACAAATTCTGTCGAGATGAAAAAGCATTTTGAAACCTTGAATTAAGTTGAGCGTCAGCTTGATTTGAGGTCAGAGAAATCTGTGATTGAAGTAGAGCAGAATTTTCTTGTTGAGTAAATGACTGATTTTCTTGAGCTAGCTGTTTAGTTTTTGAGTGGGTATATAGATAGCTACTTGCTAAACTGACAAGTAATAAGGCAGCAGAACCTACTGTGAAGCGAAGTTTTTTGCTAAATAACATATTCATAACTGGGAAAATAAATTTCTAATACTAAATCATCAACTTGATGTTTCTATCACCTCACGCACTAACTGCGCCAACTTTTCGGCACTATCAGGAACTGCGATCGCATAAGCTTTTTCCTTCATATTTGCTAACTCTTGCGGTGACTGCAATAAATTCAACACATGATTTTGCAATACTTCAGTCGTCAACTCAGATTGCTTCAACGTTAACGCTGCACCCGATGAAGTAAATACGTCTGCATTGTAAGATTGATGGTCTTCTGCGGCAAAGGGGTAAGGAATCAAAATCGCTGGCGTTCCACACACTGCCAATTCTGTTAAGCTACCTGCGCCAGAACGACTAATAGCAAGAGTTGCTCGTTGCAACAATGCTGCCATATTGTTGTAAAAAGGTAAGGCTATGTACTGTGGATGTTTGAGACTGTCTGCTTCGGGATCGCGATCGCCAGTTAAATGTACTACATAAATACCAGCATCAAACCAAGCTTTTGCAGATTCGCGCACCAACTTATTTACTGCAACAGCACCCTGGCTACCACCAAAAACAACAATTAAAGGCACACCATCAGGAATAGCTAAATCCAGTGGTGCATTAATTGCCCCATCAAGAAATTGCTCTCTTACAGGAGTGCCAACATAGACATTTTTGGCACGAGGTAAATACTTAGCAGCTACTTCAAATCCCAAGGCTACCGCACTACACCAAGGGCCAAAAAAGCGAGTTACTTTACCTGGTAAGGCGTTAGATTCGTGGAAAACCACGGGTAAACCGAGAGAACGTGCCGCAATCACGGCTGGCCCGGCAATGTAACCCCCTGTGGTAAACACCCCTTGAAAATTTCCCTGTTTGAGAATTCGTCTGACTTCTAGAATCGAAAGGGCGAGTTTACCAAAAATGCGAATCGAGGAAAGTCCAAACCCTTGCTGAAACCCTTCAACTGCAATAGTATTCAAGGGATACTGTTTGGGGACAAGTTGAGTTTCTAGGCGATCGGGTACTCCCAGCCATTCTATTTGATAATCTGGAAGTTTTTGGGCCAGGGCGATCGCTGGAAACAAATGTCCACCAGTCCCACTGGCAGCTATTAATAATCGTATCGGTGCGTTTGCCATCAAACCTCTACCGTTTAGCGTCTAGCTTAACTAAGATAAAACAATTTGCTTACTTTCTCTAATCAAATCAGTAAATTCTTACCAATGACTAACATTATTACCGCCTTAGTGAGACGACAACTCAAATTTCCAGCAAATATTTGGCTAGTTTCGTTCCTACTGACCATTGGTTTAACAAGTGGTTGGCAACGTACTCAGGCGACGACGCCACAGCAATTATCCCAAGCCACAACAGCCCAAAATGCACCAACTGCTCTAACAAACCTATTGACACAAGTTGATAGCGCTGCTAGCCGAGGCGATGTCAGAGGGGTGCTGCAATTCTACAGTCCCAATTTCACTCATGGCGATGGATTAAACCTCCAAACTCTGGAAAAGTCTTTGACTTCACTTTGGCAACGATATCCGAAATTGCAATACAGCACGAAACTGCTATCTTCAAAACCTGAAGCCAATGGGATTATTGCTGAAACAGAAACAAAGATAACTGGCTTACCCTCTGGTAACGGTAATAAATTAGCACTCAATGCCACGATTAAATCGCGTCAGCGCATTGAAGGTGGAAAAATAGTCCGCCAAGACATTTTGTCCGAACGCACCTTACTTACCTCTGGCAGCAACCCGCCCCAAATTGATATTAAATTACCACAGCAAGTGCAAGTCGGTCAGAAGTATAATTTTGATGCGATCGTCCAAGAGCCACTTGGTGATGATTTTATACTAGGAACGGCGCTAGAAGAATCTATCCAAGCAGATAAATTTCTTAACCCTACACCCGTGGATTTGGAATTACTGACATCTGGTGGACTGTTTAAAGTAGGACAAGCACCATCGACCCCAGGTAGCCAATGGGTTTCTGCTGTCATCCTGCGAGGTAATGGAATGACGATGGTAACTCAGCGCTTGCAAGTGGTGAAGAAGTAGTTAGGAGTTAGGAGTTAGGAGTTAGGAGTTATAGACCGACTGATGATAAATTATGAACGATGAAACTTGTGCTAATTCATAATTCATAACTGTTAACTCCTCACTCCTAACTATCCTAATGATTTCCCTAAAAAATCAAATTATTTTGATTACTGGTGCAAGTAGTGGTATTGGTACTGCTTGTGCAAAAATCTTCGCTGGTGCAGGTGCAAAACTGATTTTAGCAGCACGACGGTTAGAACGTTTGCAGCAGCTAGCAGATACTCTGAGTAAAGATTTTAGTACTGAAATTCATTTACTACAACTAGATGTGCGCGATCGCAATGCTGTTGAATCTGCCATTGCGACTCTACCCTCTGCTTGGTCTGATATCGACATTCTCATTAATAATGCTGGCTTGAGTCGTGGTTTAGACAAGTTACACGAAGGCAGCTTTCAAGACTGGGAAGACATGATTGATACTAACGTTAAGGGTTTACTTTACGTCTCCCGCTATGTCGTTCCGGGAATGGTAAGTCGCGATCGCGGTCATGTGGTAAATTTAGGTTCCATCGCCGGACATCAAACCTATCCCGGTGGCAATGTCTACTGTGCTACCAAAGCTGCTGTGAAAGCCATTTCTGAAGGTTTAAAACAAGACTTGTTGGGTACGCAAGTCCGTGTAACTTCTGTCGATCCTGGTATGGTAGAAACGGAATTTAGCGAGGTACGCTTTCACGGAAATACTGAACGTGCCAACAAAGTCTACCAAGGAGTTACACCCCTAACAGCAGATGATGTGGCTGATGTAATATTTTTCTGTGTGACGCGATCGCCCCATGTCAATATTAATGAAGTTGTCCTAATGCCTGTTGACCAAGCTAGCGCTACCCTAGTTAATCGACGAACATCAAAGTAACCCATCTCATCCCATTCTAAAAAAGCTTACCCCTGCCACTTACTCTACTGAAGAGACATTTGGTAGAAAAAATGTAGAGACGTAGTAGTGCTACGTCTCTACAAGGGTTCTGGATAACGCATATTTAATTTCACCAAATATTTAAAGTCTTACAGTTGATGTTTCAGTTTACGTCTAGAGAGTTTGTTAAGGCTTTACCTACTCAGCTAGAGTGAAATTGATATATATAAAAGAGCAATTTTCAAATGACCATTTACTTTTATAAGGTTTGGCAGCCTTATGGCTGTTTTTCTAACTTTTCTCTCCACGAAATCCACATCGAGGGTGCTTACTGGCCAACGGTTGAGCATTATTATCAAGCGCAAAAGTTTGTAGGCAGCACAGATGCGGCAATTATACCTCTCATCCATGCTGCCACCACCCCAGAAGAAGCTGCCATCTTGGGAAGATGTAGCACTCGCCAACTGCGTCGAGACTGGGATTTGGTCAAAACTCAAATTATGCGAGAAGCTGTACTCAAAAAGTTTCTCACTCATACTGATATTCGAGAAGTTCTCTTAAAGACAGGTAATGAAATTTTGGTTGAAAATTCCCCAACCGATTCTTTTTGGGGCTGTGGTGCTAATAAAAGCGGTCAAAACCATCTCGGTAAAACTCTCATGAGTGTGCGTGAAGAAATTCGTAATTTACTCTCTTTAACAGTAATTTACGAATAATTTAATCAAAATAGTTACATTCAATATAAAGTCAGTAATTAGACGGGGAATAATAAAATTCCCCAACAAAAAATATTTTAAAAAATTACTACTAATTTAGTTATTGCTTTGAAGAAATTTTAATTAATTGAATGAATGGGCAAAAACGTTAAAAAAATATTTTTAATTTCAATAAATTATTCCAGTTCTAAATTAAGTAAAATTACTGGAATAGTTTAATGATTGAGAATATAAAATTAATAAGTATCAATAATTAAAAAATTCTTAGCTTTAGGCTTGATATGATACTTTAAAAGTCTTTAATGATACAACGGTTTGATATCTTCCTAAATCAACTTTACAAGGGCTACAGGGATCAACCAAAATATCTGATACTTTGCAAACATTCTCTAATCCATTTCCAAAAATATTTGTATGTATGCCCCTAGCAACGCATTTGTAGCAAGAATTTCTTCAAATGGAATGCAAATCAAAGCATTGTAAGTTGAAAATTCTCATCAGCGAAAAATAAATAATATATAAAAAATTATACTTCAGTCATGGTGTATATAAGCAATGACACTTAGGGATAAACCAAACGAGTTGCAGCAAAGCTTTGACCAAGGAAATTTACTGCACCGGATGACAAAACAGATCAGGCGATCGCTCGACCTTCAAGAGATATTAACAACTACCGTTAGCCAAGTGCGTTTATTTTTGGGCGCAGATCGGGTAAAGGTGTATCGTTTTGATACTGATGGTAGTGGTGAAGTCATTGCTGAATCTATTCATGAGCAACGTCTGCCATCCTTATTGGGGCAGCGCTTCCCAGTTGATGATATTCCAAAAGCTGCCAGAGAGATGTTTTTGTTAGTCGGGCAACGTTCGATTGTTGATGTGGCAAATGGGAAGATCGGGCTATCGCCTCTACAATCAAAAGAAACTGGCAAACGTTTAGAAACTAATATCTACTATCGGCAGGTAGACCAGTGCCATATTCAATACCTAAAAGCAATGGGCGTACAGTCTTCGCTGGTAGTACCAATTTTAGATTGCGACCCCCAAGAAGAATCAGCAAAACCCAAATTGTGGGGATTGTTGGTAGCTCACCACAGTGAACCGCAAAAGATTTTGAAGCGAGAACTAAAAGTGTTGCAGCAAGTTGCTGACCAAGTAGCGATCGCGATCGCTCAAAGTAATTTACTCACTGAAGCCCACGCCAAGCAAAAGCGAGAAGCTACTATTAATCAAGTCACTACACTATTGCATAAACTGCCGACAATCCAATTACAAGGAGCATTAGAAGAAGTTATTACTGCTTTCTGTGGAGTCGGTGGCAGACTTTACATTGCAGAGACTCAAGAATTGTACACCTGGGGCGACCAACCAGGACTCTCCTACGAGTTAGATAACAGTATTATCGAACAGCATCCCGTCTGGCAAAACTGGATGGCTGAGTTTCAACAAGGTAATATTTGGGCAACTACTGACCTCTATAAAGAACCACGTTTGCGAGTTTTGGCTTTAGCATTCCGTTCTACTCAAATTCGCGGACTCATGCTGATTCCCCTACATTACCGCGAAAAATTTATCGGTGTATTAAGTATTTTTCGCTCTGAATTTGAAACAGAAATCTTGTGGGCGGGACGATGCGAACAAAATCGGCGACAACTTTTACCCCAGCTTTCCTTTGAGGTTTGGCGAGAGCAGAAAAAGGGGCAATCAGCTGAGTGGAAGTTGGAAGACATCTTTTTGGCACAAGCGTTATACGATCATTTCTCAATGGCAATTCAGCAGCAGCAAATGTATAAACAGGTACAATCCCTGAATGCCAACCTAGAACAGCAGGTGCAAGAGCAAACAGCTGAACTGCAAAAATCATTAATGTTTACCAAAGTAATCAAGCAAGTCACAGAGCATATTCGCCGCACATTAGACTTGCAGGCAACTCTGCAATCCATAGTTCGGGAAGTCCGTCCCCTGCTAAATTCCGACCGAGTGCTGATTTTCTACCTGAAGACTAAATCAGTGATTGTGGAAGAAATTAATGGCAATTGGCAGTCAGTTTTAGGAGTGAATCCACCACCAGAATGCTTTCCTGATGAGTATACCCGTCTATACTGTCAGGGTAGGGTACGGGCAATTAACAACCTTTCAACGGCTTCTTTAAGTGATTGTCATCGAGAGTTTTTGCAGAGTCTGCAAGTGCAAGCAAACTTAATAGTTCCGATTAATATGGGTGTGGAACTATGGGGCCTACTAATTGCCCATGAGTGTGAGGCTCCTAGAAATTGGCAGGATACAGAAATTAATTTATTGCAGCAGCTGGCAGATCAGGCTGCGATCGCGATTCAACAAGCACAACTATACCAACAAACCTCTGAGGCTGAAACTGAAGCCAGAAATCAAGCTGCTCAGTTAGAGCAGACCCTACATGAACTCCAAGAAACACAGACAAGATTGATTCAGACCGAAAAAATGTCCGGCTTAGGACAGTTGGTCGCGGGTGTCGCCCATGAAATCAACAACCCCGTTAACTTTATTTACGGTAACTTGTGCCACGCGAGTGACTACACCGAACAACTACTAGAAATTTTACGTCTCTACCAGCTACACTATCCCCATCCCCATAGCGAAATTAAAGCTGCGATCGAAGCGATCGATTTTGAATTTTTGGTAGAAGACCTTCCAAAAATCATGACCTCAATGCAAGTAGGAACCGATCGCATCCGCTCAATAGTGCTGTCGTTACGCAATTTTTCTCGCTTGGATGAGTCTGAAAACAAGCGCGTTGACCTGCATGAAGGCATTGACAGCACTTTATTAATTTTGCAACATCGGCTGAAAGGAAATGCTGAATTTCCACGCATTGAGATAATTAAAGATTATGGCAACATCCCACGGGTGGAATGTTATGCCGGTCAAATGAATCAGGTATTCATGAATATTTTCACCAATGCCATAGATGCTCTGGAAGTAGGGCGTGGAAAGTGGCGGGTTCGGGGTGACAAGGAGAATAATTCATACCCAATTCCAACTATCCAGATTTCCACTAAAGTCTCAGCGGACAACTCTCGTCTACTAATTCGGATTACTGACAACGGTCCCGGAATGAATGAAGACGTGAAAAAGCGAATTTTTGACCCGTTTTACACTACTAAGCCTGTGGGCAAAGGTACAGGATTGGGACTAGCAATCAGTTATCAGATTATTGTCGAAAAACATGGGGGAATAATGGAGTGCATTTCAGAACCTAGCAAAGGTACAGAGTTCTGGATTGAAATTCCCGTCAAGCCTCCAGCCAAAATAGTTAACTAGCGGGATTGGGGGATGACGACGTAGGCAAAGAATCACTATTGGTTATTTACTAATGCTCAATTGTTAGTTTCAAAACTTAAAAATGGACTGAGCAATTTTTAAATTCATCCAAAAGATAGATGATAATTTTCTTAATATATAGGCTAAAAAATATCTATCACCGATCCAAGGTGTGCAATATGAATTTGATTAAAAATCATTTAAAAGTAAAGTTTAGTTGCAAAATAAATTCCTCCCAGCTACAAGTGATAATTTAATAGTTGAAGCTAAAAAAAAGCTTCCCGTGGCAGATATAACAGCTGCATTTGAAATGTTAGTAAGAGGTATAAGACGCTGTTTAACTTACATCTGTCTCGTCAAAATACAGCAACACCCAACACGAAAACTACTGTTTCCTGAAATGTGGAAGATTAGGGGGCACTGTAACTGATTTTCATTACTTGTTTACAAAAGTAATGGAAGTTAGTGCATCCCTGGCTATAATCAACAAAAAGAGGAGATAGTTCAGCGAGTAGAGGCTTGGGTCTTGTTGTATTTAAAAAGAAGTCTGAAAATAGGGACTCCTCTGGGTGTAAGATTATACGAAGTTGAATAGCGAGAAACAGTTAAAATAGCGCCTTATGTCAATAATTGCGCTCAGAGCGTGGTATCTACAGGATTATGAGCCGATTCCAGAACTGGAAAAACGTCTGCCGGACATTCGCTTAAGCAAAAAAAGCCTGCTGAAATCAGCATTGCGAGCAGACTTTTTGGAAGACAGTGACGAAGTTAAGAAATCAACTTGGTTTGGGCGCTATTTAGAAGGGGAAAATATTGAATTTTATATTGAAGGTAGTGGCGGCTATTGCGTCTCTAACATTGACTTAATTAGTCATGAAATTTATTTCACCAAGCAGGCGGTGTTAGCTCAGTTAGAACCAACTATTTTTTTATCGTATCAAACTGAGTACACCGCAGCGACGAATATTCTCAAAGAAGAACTGCGAAAAAGTTTGGACAATTTAAACTTGCGATCGCGTCTTCCCCTAACATTAATAGAATCCTCTCGTCCTAGCGGTGCTACTTTCCGAATTAACCGCACAATCATGCGGAAAATCCGTAAGAGTTTATTATTTATAGCTGACACCACGCCCATTGCTAGTATTGAAGGTAAACAAGCCTCCCAATTAATTCCCAGTCCCAATGTCTGTATTGAGATTGGCTATGCCATCCAAAGTAAACGGTCTGAACAGATTCTACTAGCGCAAATGCAACGCCCAGATTTTGAAGGTGAATTTCCCTTCGACTTACCGACACAGCAAATTTTACAATTTCAAGACACTACAGAACTGAATAAAATTCTGACAGAGACGATTAAAAACCAGCTAGCACGATTCAAATTGTTTTTTTGACCTGATTTCCCAATCAAACTTGCTGGCTGTTTTTTCTTGTCAGTTTATACTTTACAAAATTTAGCAATAACAATGCTCTCTTTAACAGGAGGGCTTTTTTTAGAGAAAGCAAAGGCTGAAAGTATTATTATTGCTTTAACTTAGAATAAACGAACAGGTTTATTTTGCAGCTTGGAACTAATTGAGCTTACCCGATCGACGACAGAAATCATGTATTTGTAATCTGGTACTTGTCCATTGGGTACATACCCCACTTCTTGAGCTAAATCTGAAGACGATTCACTCATCACTTTGCGGATAAACTCTTGACGGTTACGTTCTACATTCGGCCCAATCAAGACTACGCCCAATGGTACATAATGAGGGTCTTTAAATAGTATACGGAATTCGGTTGGCGCCAACTGTGAACTGTAGAGACTTAATTCTGCCTCCGATACGGCACAGGCGATCGCTTTTCCTTGAGCGACCAATTCCAGTGCTGTTTTGGGTGTGGGTGCAAACAGTATCTCAGCCAGCGTTGTACCATAAAGATTGTAAAGAGGAAAATAATATCCTGTTGCTGAACCTAACTGTCCTAAAGCCACTGTTTTGCCTTGCAATTGTTTCAAGTCAGCGATCGGATTATCTTTACGAACAACGAAGATTGAACGTAAATTACTAATACCTATTAAAGGAAATAGGGGAATATATTGGTGACGTGCGATCGCAATAGCCGCTAAACCCGGTGGAGCAAATACCAATGACCAAGCACGAGCATTAAGGCGCTCAACCGCTCTATTTTCATTAAAAACAGGCTCTAGCTGAATATATGAATTTGTTTTTTCACCTAAGTAACTATTAAATTTAGCATATTGATTAATTATCTGTTCGCCTCCACCATAGTTGATGACACCAATAGTTAACGTGCCCTCAACCCCATCTCCATCTTGTGGTTTGCAGGCAGCAAATGTAAAACCTAGTAGATAAAACAGAAATAAACGACGGGGAAATCGCACAAACATCACTAATTATGGTTAAGGAAATAATTTGGCTTTCAGGACTAATTTAGATAAATTTAACTGCTGCCTAAAGAGGTTATATTGCAGTAAAAAATTAATATTTATTTAAATATTGTTGAGATGCTTTCTAACAGGTATAAATAAATATTAGACAAACTCACAGACCACCTTGGTTGCTTAGGTTATGTTAAACAACATTACGTTAAAAAACTTAAAAATAGGTGCTAAATTTAACTTGCTTTTAATATTAGTTTTCATCATCAGTATTTTGGGAAGTGGTGTTGCCTTATCCAGTGTACTTCAAGGGAGAGCGCAAAATGAAGTAAGTTCTCAAGCGGAGATTCTCATCCAAATGGTGAATGCAGTTAGAGATTATACACAAAATCGTATTGCTCCCCTATTAGAACCTAGATTAGATACTAACCCAACATTCATGCCTGAAGTAGTACCAACTTTTTCCTCTAAAGAGGTTTTTGAAAATTTTCGTAAAAAGCCTGAATTTAAAAACTTTTTTCATAAGGATGCAACACTTAATCCAACCAATTTAGCTGATAAAGCTGATAATTTTGAAACTCAACTTGTCGAGCGTTTTCGCAACGAACCTAATACTCTAGAAATTACAGGCTTTCGTAAATTGTCAGAAGGCGAAGTATTTTACATTGCACAACCACTAAAGATTACACAAGCCAAATGTTTGCGATGCCATTCTACACCAGATCAGGCTCCTAAAAGCCAGTTGCTAAATTATGGCTCAGAAAATGGTTTTGGCTGGCAACTCAATCAGATTGTTTCTGCTCAAATAATCTCTGTCCCTTCTCAAGATATTTTTGCCAATGCCAAGCAGACTTGGATATTGATAATGGGACTTTTAATTGCGATCTTTGCGATCGTAGTTTTCTTAATTAACTTCTTAATTACAAAATATGTGATTCAGCGCATCAGAAGAATAGAGAGAATAGCTCAAAAAGTTAGTATTGGTGACATGAGCGCTGATTTTGAAGAAAGCTCTCATGATGAAATTGGCGGGTTAGCAGAAGCATTTAATCGGATGAAAGCTAGCTTGAAAATAGCTCTGGAGATGCTGAATAATCAAGGCTAATAATTCGTAATTCTTAATTAACAAGGACAAAAAGGCAATTTTTACAAATTCAAGATAGTAAGCGTTGCTCAAATTGCAAAGCTTTTTGAGGTTCGGGGATTTGTGATGCTAAAATTTTCACAAATTCTGCACGAGAGATTTGTCCAGAAGATTTCCTAGCTTTTTGAACTAGAAACTTAGCTATTGGGCCAATAAAATCAGCCAACTCACGTTCGCACTCTTCCAGAAATTTTTCACTGATTACTTGAGATTCTTGGTTTGCTAAATTATTTGAGTTAATATCAGATTGGTTGGATTTTACAGTAAGTTCTTGTAATAGAGTAGGTTTCTCTAGTAGAAATGTTGTTTTCTTCTTAAAATCAATTTGTTGATTTTCTCGAAGATGAAGGGCTAATTGACTAATTAATTCTTCCAAATTGGACGCTGATGCCGCAACTTGTCGTAGTAATCTTGAGGCGATGGGACCGACAAATTCTAAAAGAATTGTTTCTAAGCGGTTGTAACTTTTCCCAGACAGAATAGAAGCAGTCGGATACCCAATTGAGTTTTGTTGAATAAGCGAAGCTTGAGGCGGTTGTGTAAAATCTGGTAGTTGAAGTGATTGCACTTCTACCTGGTAATCTTTACGATAATATTCTTGCTCTTTGGGTGTCAAAGATGGTAGCTGAAGTGATTGCGCTTCTCCTCTAGTATCGAGATTCTTAAGCACCTGTAAAACTTCAGCCGCAGACTGATAGCGCTGTTTAAAGTGATGTAGCACCATCTTAGATAGCACAGATGCCAACTCAGAACTGACGTTAGCTTGATGCTGCCAAGAAATTTCTCCTGTATTTGGGTCTTCCTCAAAGTTTATCGGATGTAACCCTGTCAGCGATTGTATACCAATAATGCCTAAAGAATAAATATCACTATTGGGGCGGGGCTTACCTTGTCCCTGCTCTGTAGACATATATCCGGGAGTACCAATAATAATAGTAGCCCCCGTGTGCCCTGCAATTGTGAGCAGTTGAGTTTGGACTTGTTTAACAGCGCCAAAGTCAATCAGCACTAACTTACCGTCTTGTTGCCGCCTAATTATATTGTCCGGTTTGATATCTCGATGAATAACGTTGTGGCTGTGAATAAATTGTAGAATACCCAGGACTTGTTGGAGTAGTTGAATGACTCGATCTTCTGTCCAACGTTGATTGGGGAATAGTTCCGCTTTTAGGGTATGTCCTTCAATGAACTCTTGCACCAAGAAGAACTCTTGGTTGTCTTCAAAATAGGCTAAAAGCCGAGGAATCTGGTCATGGTAGCCCAGTTGTTCTAGAGTTTCTGCCTCACTAGTAAATAGCCGTCTGGCAGTTTTGAGAAATTCAGGGCTACGAGTGACGGGCTTCAGGTGTTTGACAACGCATTTTGGGAAACCTGGCCGATGGGTATCTTGGGCTATGTAGGTTTGACCGAATCCACCTCCACCTAATATCTGGAGGACTTGGTAACGTCCGTCTAATAATTGTCCTAACATTGTGTCACAAGCCTTAATTCCTCAAATTAATCTTGACACAACTACCAGCTTTGGTAAGGTTTGTTCAGACAGAAAGTAGGTAGTGCCAAAATTTCAAGCAAGGTTTTTTGAGGATTATATTACAAGTTTATGACTAACTAAACTCCAGAGCGGCTTGCAGGCATATTATTGTTGAAGCTTTAATAATTCCTCAGAAATCGCCAGTGCCTCAGCTTTTGAGGTAGTTGTTGGTTGAGAGACTACGCTAACTTCTCCTAATTGATTTTTATTTACAAAATAGGTGATTCCCCGAAAGCTCAGTTTATAGGCTACTAGTGGTAGAGGAACTTCTGCCGATTTAGAATTTGGATCGACACAATAGTTAACACCACGGTACATCAAATTATAAGCTGGCCCAACTTGAGGAACTGGTTGAAACGGCTGTTCTGTTTTTTTGCTGCCAACTTTGTTTTGGTTATATTCGTAGCTCAGACCACGATAGTAAAGTTTCATAATTTTCGCCTCCTGAATAACTGTTTTTCAACAATGCCAATGACTTTTCAGAGGTTGATTAGAGAGTTATGCAAAAGCTAATGTAAACTTACACTTTTTAAGGAACTGCTTAAAGGATTAGGCGTCTAGAGTGAAGAGTTATTCATTGGGCATTGGGCATTGAGTATTGAGCAGGGGAGGCAGAGATGCAGAGGGGCAGAGGGAAAAAACTTACTGCAAATTCTCCTCTACTCACCTGCTCCCTTGCTCCCCTGCTCCCCCTACTCCTTCTCCCTTGCTCCCAACCTCCCGTATGCTTACCCTTTTCATTCGGGGGTTACGTGGTTAACAATGGGTTGAATGTTTTTTAAATGATTCAACTTTATGGCTAGAACTGCAAACGAATATGCCGTATACATCCTACTGGAAAGCGGCCACCGAGAAGAAGTACGTTTTCCTACTATTCAAGAGTTTCAGAAATGGTATAGCGGCGAACTTGTGCCAAAATCTGCTTCTAATGACTTTATTAGCGTGCCGATCAAAAATATTCAAGGGGAATATATGGTAGTACGCCCTTCTCGGATTGTGGCAATCCGGGTAGAACCGATTTTTAGTTCCAGTGTTGAAAGATTCAACTAAATGATGAGAAAAACCCTTGCTTTGCTTTCCTTGAGTCTAGGAATTGCCCTCGTAAACCCTCTCTGGTCGGCTGTTGCTCAGGTTCCTAACTTACTGCCGTTGCCACTACCGACTACTCCCGATCTTCCACCTATACCAATACCGATCGCTCCTGCGATCGCGCCGCCGCTAAAACCAATCACTATCGGAAGCGATTGTACAGTCCGGCCGACTTGCTTGGGTTGGGATGAGCAAATTTGGAGTCAAAGAGGTAAAACAGGTGTTGGCGCTTCGCCCACCGGAGGCGATCGCAAAGCGTTATTAGCTTCTATTGATAACAGTCTGGTTTATCTAACAAAGGGTGACGCGATCGCAGCATATCAAAATTATCCAGTTCGGGAAATTACCCTCGATCGCGTCCGCCGGAGTTTGCTACGTTTCCGCCAACTGGTTGTCGGTTCTCAGTCAGCAGCGCAACTACAAGCCGCTGTCAGTCGTGAGTTTGTCTTCTACCAATCTGTGGGTAACGATGGCAAGGGTACTGTTAAGTTCACTGCTTACTACGAACCTGTTTACACCGCTAGCCGTGTCAGAACTGCAATATATAAGTATCCTCTTTATCGGCTACCACCTAATTTCAGCCAATGGCCTAAACCTCATCCAAAACGAATTGATTTGGAAGGGAAGGATGGTTTAAAAGGGAATAAGAGTAAATTACATGGTTTAGAACTGCTTTGGTTTCGCGATCGCTTTGACGCATACATGGTACATATCCAAGGTTCTGCCCAAATTAAGTTAACTAATGGCAAAACAACGTCAGTTGGCTATGCAGGTGGAACTGATTACCCCTGGACTAGTATCGGTAAAGAACTGGCAAAAGATGGCAAACTTCCACTAAATGGATTGACAATGCCACGTATGATTAGTTATTTCCGACAAAAGCCCCAGGAGTTGAACAATTATCTGCCCCGCTGGCAACGATTTATTTTCTTCCAAGAAACAAGCGGTAGAGGTGCTACTGGTAGTATTCATGTGCCAGTAACAGCAGAACGTTCCATTGCTACAGATAAGTCTCTCATGCCTCCGGGAGCGTTAGCACTGATTTACAATTCATTTCCCTATCCTGTCAATGGTGGCAAATTAGAGAGGCGTACTGTCAGCCGCTTTGTGCTTGATCAAGATACAGGAAGCGCCATCAAAGGACCGGGCCGGGTAGATTATTTTATGGGGTCTGGTAAACTAGCGGGCGATCGCGCTGGTATCACAGGCGGTAATGGTTCATTATATTATTTGCTGCTCAAAGAATAAAGTTAGAGGTTAGAAGTTAGGAGTTAGGAGTTAGGAGTTATTAATTCAAAACTCATCACTCCTCACTCTCCTTAGTACGGCGGATAAGCAAAATCATCTTCATCAGCATAAACGTAAGAGTTGGAAACTCCTGCCATTGCCAATTTAGGCGTTTCTGATTTTACAGGTTCCTTGCCAAAATCTTTGTGTTCTTCAAAAGTCTTACAAATCATTGCAGACTCAAGAGCATCGGAAGCAATTAAATATTGCGTTAAAGTCCCTACAGTGGGATGTTTATAGTCCACAGTTGAAGCTACTAAAACTGTATTTGGTTCAATACCTCTTTCTTCACACTCAATGATGGGACAAAAAATCCCGTGAGCGTGGAACAAAGGCCCTTTTGATGTCAAAGGTTGCTTGCGGTAGATAGCGTAAGCTTTTTCTAGTTCAGCAACGAATCCACTTACTACTCTGCCTTGTTGATTTTCGCAGTAGGTTTTGCTAAAACTGGCTCCGGCTGCACCATTGAGAGTTAGTTGTAGTGGTGATTCATGTAAAAACTTTTTATTCTCACCCACTATAAAAATTAGATAGCGAGTAAAGGTTTTAAATTTAAGTTTGTCGGCTAAAAAAGCATCATAATTATCTTTGAGCGTACCCAGTTTTAGACCACTTTCCCGGTCTTTAACAGACAATGGCCCCCGACGCACTATAACCAAGCGTGGAGTAGCGCTAATAAAGACTGTTTCTACTCCAGAGCTAAATTCATGCTCAACTTGCTGCCAATTATCATCTGGCACAAAGCCGACAGCATTAGCATTATCCAGCTTAATCGCCAAACCGTGAGATTGTATACCATCTGTGCCATACCGAGGATTAATCATCTGACACCAGGGAAGGACTTGAGAAGGCGGTGCATTGAATTTCTCGTCTTCAAAGTCAAAATTAGCAGATGCTTTCATCGTTTTAGGCTATCAAAGTGTTTTATTGAACAAGGTTATCGGCAGGGCGCTGATCCTGGAAAACCAGTTATATGCTGTGGTTTCCAAAGTTTAAGAAAATTAAACTGACCTAGTATTTTTTCTAGAGTAAGACAGAATCAATCTATGTTGCAATCCCTGTTTAGTTTTTTAACAACAAATTCTTTCTTTGGCATCTCTCTATCTAAATACGATCTCCTTTTTGTTCCTCTCGTGGTTAAATTCAAATCAGCAAATTACTGTGAACTTAAACCAGCGAGAGTCTTCAAATCAGGCACCTCTAAATCAGGTTGAGTGACTGCTGGTAAATTTGCACTAACCCCTTGCTCTGCTCGACGATTTACCCAGACTGTTGATAATCCCAGAGACTTAGCTGTCACGATATCATGATATACACTAGCCGCAACGTGTAATATCTGCTCTAACGGCAAATCAATTCTCTCAATAGCCAGTCTGAAGTTGTTGAAGGAGGGTTTGTAGCTTTTTGCCTGTTCTGCTGTGATTATCTCGTCAAATTCCACCTCCAAGTGCTTTGCCGAGAAAGCAAAGAGATCGTCATCTACATTTGAGATAATTACCAGCTTAAACTTTTGCTTTAAAGTTCTAAGTGCCTCAACTGTATCGGGGAAAGGCAGCCAATGCTGAATCGAATTGGCAAGTGAATTTAGTTCGTCAGCAGTTGGCTCAAAACCAAATCGTCCACCAAATTTCTGAACTACTTTTTTCAAAACTTCTCGATATTTGATATATTCTCCAATTTCGAGTTCTGCTTCAAATTTAGCAAAAATATCAAGAATTTGATCGTTATCCAAATTAGTGTTGTGTGTCAGCAGAAGTGGCTTTAGCACTCCTAAGATGCCATTTTCCCAATCAATTAGGGTTCCATAACAATCGAAAGTTAAAGCCTTATACTGTTTTAATTCAATCACTTTTTTATACTCCAGAGCTTGATTAATAGCATTCAGTTTTCACAAACCAAAAGACGGATGAAGTCGTCCGCGTTGGCGCAGCCCGCCGCAGGCATCGCCACATCTACTGTTCTTGAAGTCTCTGAACATTTTTATATATCAGGGCAACGCGGAACTTATAGGTTACTCAAAGATTGACAAAGTGAACCGCCAAGATCGTTTTACAGTTATACCTGCGTTAAAGAGCATTGCTCACCGAAGTTGTATTAGCGTTATCCAAACAAATTCATATTACATTGATATTACAATATTACTAAGTTGAGGTGTGGGATAATAGTTATTCCAGAAAGGAAATTATTCCTAAGTATAGTTTGTATGGATGTTAAATTTCAGGATACACAAGCAAATACCACTAAAGAATTAAACTCAAGTAAACAGCCATTTCATAGCAAGCCATCCGAAACTTTTTCGATAGCGGAGGCAGTGGTAAAAATCCTGGAAGATATGGGAGTACAGTATGCCTTTGGTGTATCAGGAGGTGCGATCGCCCCAGTGTGGGCTGCATTACATCAAAGTTCTATCCAGGTGTTGCACTTTCGCCATGAAGCTGGAGCCGCTTTTGCAGCCATTGAGGCGCACTTTGCTAGCGATCGCCCCGTCGTAGTGTTTACTACAATAGGCCCAGGGATTACGAATGCATTAACTGGCTTGTTTGCTGCACGTTGGGAGGGTGCTAAAGTTATTTTTCTGTCACCTTCAACATCGGCATCGCAGCGTGGAAGGTGGGCATTCCAAGAAACCAGCACTTACACCATGCCTAGTGGGGGACTGTTCACATCAGAACCACTGTTTCATTATGCGACAACTCTCGAATGCAGCGATGAACTTTCAAAGGTTCATCGACGGTTGGCACTTGGTATAGCCCGACCAGATGGTTTTGTAGCACACTTAAATATCTCCACTAATATCCAAACTAGTTCAGTTAAGACATCATTGCCACGAGTGGCTTTCTCTTTTGCTCCCGCAGCCGTAAATGAGGAAACTATTGCAGAATGTACGCGGTTGCTTTCAGAAGGACCATTTGCCATTTGGGTGGGCTTTGGTGCGCGGGGTGCAGCAGCAGAAATTCGTCAGCTTGCAGAAGCGACGGGAGCGGCAGTGATGTGTTCACCTAGAGGCAAGGGCATTTTTCCTGAAAACCATCCTCAATTTGTTGGTGTTACAGGTTTTGCTGGACATACGTCAGTTTTAACGTATATGCAAGAACAACGACCTTTACGAGTGTTGGTGCTAGGAACGCGCCTCAGTGAGTGGACTTCGTTCTGGAATTGTGCGATGATTCCAAAACGAGGGTTCGTGCATATCGATATCGACCCAGAGGTTCCAGGAACTGCATATCCATCTGCCGAAACGTTTGCCATCCAGTCCGATGTGGGAATGTTTGTAAAGGCACTGCTAAAGTACTTTCCACAACACCCAAATCAGTTAACAGAAATGTTGCTGCCTTGTTCTAAGCCTGTAATACTTAATCCACGTGCAGAGGGACTAGTGCGACCCGAAGTACTCATGGATGCAATTCAACGGCAAATAGTTGAAGGGAGCGATGCGGTTGTCATGGCTGAAGGAGGAAACTCGCTAGCTTGGGCAATTAACTTACTGCGATTTGCCAAACCAGGTCGTTTTCGAGCCAGTACCAGGTTTGCATCTATGGGTCATTTCGTCACAGGTGTTGTGGGTGCTTCACTGGCACGCAATGGTAAGACTGTCGCCATAGTTGGAGATGGTGCCATGCTAATGAACAATGAGATAAGCACGGCCGTAAGATACCAAGTTGCTGCTGTTTGGATTGTACTAAACGATGGGCGCTATAGTATGTGCGACCAGGGAATGGCTTTGTTAGGGTTCAAAGATGTAGATGTAGAGATTCCGCAGGCGGACTTTGTCAAGATAGCTTGTGGAATGGGAGCTGAGGGCATCCGCGTTGAAACGGAACCTGAAATCCAAGCAGCTTTAGAGAAAGCGATGGCCTCGACCTGTCCGTACGTTGTTGACGTAGTAATTGACCCAACCCGGCTTGCACCAATTAAGAGTCATATTCACAATCTGATTGCACAAAGTGCTACGAATTACTAAGAGGAGATTTGTCATGGTGCATCACCCAGTAGGTATTCGCGCGATCGCAGTTAACTTTCCCAGCGTCAGACGTACAAAAGATTATTACAGAGAGAAATACCCAGATATAGTTGCTCAAGTCGAGGAAAAAAGCTTGGGAAAGCTGTTTTCGCTTGCTGGCTCTACCCCCAGCAACGAGTTTGACTTGGAGATGTTGCCATATCTGTCAGATCCTTTTCGTGGTACTGTCGAACAGCGGGTACTTGCTCCAGGTGAATCATCGCTGATGCTAGAAGAGCGTGCAGCTCGTGATGCTCTCAAAGCAGCGAAGCTTAATCCTGAAGAAGTCGATCTTATGCTCGTAGCCTCGATTTGGCCCGAACAAATCGGATTTGGTAATGCCGCCTTCCTTGCCCGAAAACTGGGACTGCAAGGTGCTGCATGGAATGTTGATGGAGCTTGTGGTGTTACCCCAGTAGCATTGCAAACTGCCTCTGCTTTAGTACAAGCAGGTGAGTACCGCAATGTACTGGTAGTAATTTCGTGCACTTACTCTCGCTTTGTCGATGAGGACGATACCGTTTCCTGGTTTCTTGGCGATGGTGCTGGAGCCTTTGTTATCGGTTCAGTCAAACCTAACCAAGGAATACTCAGTACAAAAACTGTTAATACGAGTTGTTTCTGTGACTTATTAACCTTAAATATTACAGAAAACAAGCAAGGCAATCCACGAATTCGTATGCAGATGAACAAGGACGCAAAAAATGCGCTCAGTGAAGAATCGGCGCAGCTTTTACGTACCTGTTGCGAAGGTGCTATTTTGGCAGCCGATTTAACTCTCGATCGGATTGACTTTTTTCTTTTTAATACAGCCACAGCTTGGTTTTCAAGCTTCTGTGTACGTGTACTTGGTATTGACTCAGAGCGCACCCTTAACCTCTATCCTCTGTACGCTAATATTGGGCCAGTACTTACCGTGGCCAATCTTTATCACGCTGCACAGATGGGTAAAATTCGTGAAAATGATTTGGTTCTCGTTTATGGCTTTGGTGCAGCAGGAGTCGCCTCTGCAAGTGTGATGCGTTGGGGTAACGTAGCGCTAGGTCTTTTTCCACATCAGGGCGAACCTGAATCAGCACTGAAAAGTTCCTTAGATCGTAGCTTTGCTCCTTGTTAAAGTTATCTATCAATATTTAAATCATACTCAGTAGTTAATTGTGCAAAAAGAAATTCTGGCGGCGGGCTTTTACCTGTTATCTTTGATATTTCCGCTCAAAGTCTCGGCAAAGGATTATGACGAGATTTATGTTTTTGGAGATAGCTTTTCCGATACGGGTAATGTATTTAATGCAACTAACGGAATCGTTCCCCCAAATCCACTTTACTTTAATAAACGTTTTTCCAATGGTTCGGTTTGGGTGGAATATCTCGCCTCCGATCTAGGGATAACTTTCAATCCGAACACAAACTTTGCCTTCGGTGGTGCAACTACAGGATTCAAGAATATAGGAATCAGCACTCTACCAGGATTACAACAACAAATCAACAGCTTTACGACAGCAAATCCGTCTGCCGATCCAAACTCCCTCTACATCTTGTGGGCGGGTGTTAATGATTATTTAGATTACTTTTTCCAAGGCACTCCCAACCCTACGCAGGCAGTTACAAATTTATCAACGGCTGTAAAATCGCTTGCTGCTGTTGGAGCTAGAGATATTATGGTATTGAATCTGCCAGATTTAGGAAAGTTTCCAGTTACAGGCGATAATAGTCAAGTTTCTAGCTTACTTAGCACTTTTACCAATAAACATAATTCCAGCTTGACCACAAACCTCAACCTTTTGAGTCAGGAACTAAACCCTAATGTCAACATTATTCCTCTTGATGTTAATTCTCTTTTTAATCGGATCGTTGCAAAGCCGGAGGAATTCAGTCTCACGAATGGAACTGACTCGTGCATCGGAGATTCACCAGTGGTGCCTATTGAAGTTACCACACAGCAAGTTATCTGTATTCCAGACAAGTTTTTATTCTGGGATGAAGTCCATCCAACGACTGCCACTCATAAGCTAATCGGAAAATTAGCGTTTTCAGCGCTTGAGCCAGTGCCTGTCCCTGAAACTTCTGCTGTGTTAGGAGTCTTAACTTTTGGTGTAGGTGCAGTATCGCTACGGAAACGCAAATAGCTATCAGTTGGTGCAAAACAAAGCAATCAAAAGGGAAGGAACACACCTATGACAGGTCTATTACATGGGAAAGTCGCACTCGTTACAGGGGCCTCATCAGGTATTGGTCGGGCAACAGCGATCGCATTTGCCAGCGCTGGAGCAAAAGTCGTGGTTGCTAGCCGTCGGCTCGCTGAAAGTGAGG
Organism: Nostoc sp.; assembly: GCF_036917235.1. GTDB lineage: Bacteria > Cyanobacteriota > Cyanobacteriia > Cyanobacteriales > Nostocaceae > Nostoc. The sequence goes on along the minus strand of NZ_JBALDU010000090.1, from coordinate 151,136 downwards.
AGACTGTGCGCTTGATAAAAGAGACAGGAGGTGAGGCTATTTTTGTCAAGACCGACGTTTCAAATGCTGCGGAAGTGGAGGCACTGGTCAATAAAACTGTAAAAACTTATGGTCGTCTAGACTGCGGTTGCAATAATGCTGGGATTGGGGGCAATTCTGGCTTAATCATCGATGATATATCCGAAGAAGACTGGGATCGTCTGGTTAACGTAAATTTTAAAGGAACGTGGCTCTGCATGAAGTACGAAATCAGGGCAATGCTCAAACAGAACAGCGGGGCGATCGTAAATGTGGCTTCCGTCGGTGCTGTCGTTGGTGTACCTGGTTATGCAATCTACTCTGCCACGAAAAGCGCAGTCATTACCTTAACTAGAACAGCAGCAATAGAATATGCTAAATCTGGTATTCGAGTCAATGTCGTGAGTCCGGGTGCTATAGAAACTGATATGCTAGCTAGTCTTCCCGTAGATTTAATTGCTCAACTTCCAACAGCGCATCCAATAGGACGTATTGGCAAGCCTGAGGAAATTGCAAAAACGGTGGTTTGGTTGTGCTCAGATGCGACTTCCTTCATCACGGGACATAATATGATAATTGATGGAGGATATACTGCACAGTAAGGCAGGGTAGATGAAGTTGAGGGTAACAAGTTCACAATTTCACTTGCTTCAGAAACATCTCTTTTATCAACGACAAGTGTAGAACTTGAGAGCATCTCAATATATTGAATGAAGAACAAATTAGCAATCACTGTAGTACCAAAGTACTGCTAATCTTGATGCTCAACCGCTCCTAAAGCTTTTATAGTGGCAATAGTCGCCAAAGTTACACCTGTAATAGCAGTAACGTTCATGGCTTCATAAGGTCTAGAGCTAAAAAGAATTTTCAGGCATTCACCTGTCAAAATATTCCAAAGCTTAATCGTCCCATCTTCACTGCTACTCGCTAAAGTATTACCTTTAGGATTAAAAGCAACTGACCAGGTTAACTTAGTGTGTGCTGATAAAGTTTTCTCGCAGTTGCTTGTGCTGACATCCCACAGCTTCACAGTTTGGTCTCCACTACCACTTGCTAATGTGCAACCATCCATACTAAAAACAGCGGAATATACGCAATTAGTATGTCCATGCAAAGTTTTAAGACACAATCCGGTGCTAACATTCCATAGTTTTACTGTTTGGTCACCACTGCTACTTACCAATGTTGTACCATCAGGACTAAAGGCAACTGACCAGATCCAGTCAGTATGACCTTGCAGAATCCGCAAACATTGCCCAGTGCTAACATCCCACAGCCTTACTGTTTGATCGTGACAACCGCAGACTAATGTATGACCGTCTGGGCTGAAAGCGACTGACCATACCCGATGAGTTTGTCCTTCCAGAATCCGCAAACATTGTCCAGTGCTAACATCCCACAGTCTTATTGTTTGGTCTTCACTACCACTGGCCAGCATCGTGCCATTGGGACTAAAGGCCACTGATAATATTCTATTGCTATGTCCGTGCAAAGTTTTGAGACATTTACTGGTGTTAATATCCCATAGTTTCACCGTTAGATCCTCACTACCACTAGCAAGGATGCTACCGTCTGGGTTAACAGAAACTGATGTAACCCGATTACTATGCCCCCGCAATGTTTTGAGGCATTGACCAGTGCTAACATCCCATAACCTCACCGTTTGGTCACTACTGCCACTAGCAAGTATGGTGCCTTGAGGATTGAAGGTAACTGACCATATCCCATTACAGTAACCTTGGAAGGTCTTGAGGCATCCACCTGTACTCACATCCCACAGCTTAACCGTTTGGTCATCACTACCACTCGCTAGCGTTGTACCATTAGGATTAAAGGCAACTGACCACACCTTGCTACCATGTCCTTTCAAAGTCTTGATGCATCCACCTGTACTCACATCCCACACCTTAACTGTTTGGTCATCACTCCCACTTGCTAACTTACGACCATCTAAACTAAAGGCAACTGAATTTATTAAGTCAGTATGACCTTGTAGAATTTGAAGACATTGACCACTGCTGATATTCCACACCCTTAATGTTTGGTCATGACAACCACTAGCTAGCGAACCATCCAAGCTAAAGGCAACAGACTGCACCCTATGGGTGTGTCCTAGCAAGATTTTAATACATTGACCGATGCTGATATCCCACAGTCTCACCGTGTGATCGTCATTTCCACTCGCAAGTATTTTACTATCAGGACTAAATGCGACTGCCCATACCCGACTGGATACCTGTAGAATCTTAATGCATTGACCGCTGCTAACATCCCACAACCTCACCGTTGTGTCTTCACTGCCACTTGCCAGTATATTACCATCCGAACTGAAGGAAACAGACCATATTCCACCGCTATGACCCTCTAAGGTTGCTAGACATTGCCCACTGCTAATATCCCATAGCTTGACTGTTTGGTCATCACTGCCACTGGCGAGAACACGACCATCAGGACTAAAAGTAACTGGCCAGATCCAACCCTTGTGCCCCTTGAAAATAAGCAGTTGTTTTCCATCCGCAACTTGGTACAGGCGAATCTCATTATTAGTATCTCCTGTCGCTAAAAGTTTTCCATTTGGGCTGAATGTCACTGAGTGAATTCCCCCTAGTGTTTCAGCAAAAACACATTTACTTAGATTGGCGTGAGCAAAATTTACATTGTGTAAATTTACGTTACGTAGGTCTGCTTGCCAAACAGTCAGATAAGAAAAATCATAGCCACTTAGATCCGTCTCTAGATGACAAAGCAGATTGAAAATATTGCCAGCCGTATACCCTGGTTCTAGCGGAGATTCTTCTCGCAGTCTTGCAAGAATTTGAGTTAACTTACTTTCAATATTTTTTTTACTTCTTAAGTGGTTAAATAACCCATCTATAACTGGTTTAAGGATAAGGCGAATCTGAATATCTTTAACATAGTCTTTACCAGTCGCCTTTATCAAAGTATGGCGCCTAAAGGACTCAATATTCTGAGTGACAATCTCTTCACAGACCTGTTCTATCAATCTACTAGTCATATACTCCATGACCACAGGCTGAAGTGTGAATAATGCTTCACTTTTTTCAATCAGCGTAGGCGTTGGCATTAGCGTACCCCTACCGGGAAGCAAGCTACGCGCAGCCTCTGGTAGAGAAGCCTTCTCGATTAGCGATCGCCTTAGCAGAGATTCCACAGCCTCCATTAATTTTGCTTGCGGTACTTGTGATATAATATCGTCTCGCAATTCTGGAAGCGCCATTGGCTCACGATTAATCGCTAGCCAATACATTATTTCCTTTTCTAAATCTGACAAGCGCTCAAACTGCTGCTCTAAAATATCGCGAATGTCTCCAAAAACAGCCGTGTCTTGTTGCAAAAATCCAGTCACATTACCATCAAAAACATCTTGAATGGTTGTGGCAACTATCTTTAAAGCTAATGGATTGCCTGCGTAACGTTCAATCATTACTTTCCATTCATCTTCTGCTGCCGATAGTCCCTTGAGTTTTAAAATTTCTTGCCCTTCCGCCACCTTCAATCCACTCAGTGGCAATGAGCGAACAGGTAGTGCTTGTCCTTCCAAAAATGCTATTTCTCTGGGTTTTTCACGACTAGTAAGCACTAAGCAGCTTTGGTGAGTTGCTTCTCCTACCCGTCTTAAAAGCTCACCATATTCCTCATATCCTTCAGGGTAAAGTCCGGCGCGGCTACCACTGCGGAGAATTGATTCTGCATTATCAAGGATCACTAAACAGCGATAATTTTGTAAATAATAGAGTAGTCGCGATACGCGATCGCTAAAACTTTCTGGTAAGTTACTTTCTGTTTCTTGTTCGTCAGATAGAAATTGGATTAAGTTACCTAGAATAATTTTAACAGGCGGTGCCTCTCGTAGCGATCGCCAGATCACATACTCAAAGTTGTCCTGAATGTTTTGAGCAAACTTTACAGACAGTCCTGTTTTGCCAATACCTCCTATTCCCAATATTGCAACCAATTGGCAGTGCTCATTGAGAATCCATTGCTCTAATGTAATAAGTTCTTCTACACGCCCATAAAAAGCGGAGTTAAAGATAGCCTCTCCCCAATCTAGACGAGTATTTGAGCTTGAATAGTCACTTTTATCTATTTTTAAGTTAAAAACTGAAAAAAGCTTCTCAATAGTCTGTTTGTCAACTCCTCCTTCCCGATTCAATACTTTCGAGATGGTAGCGGAATATAAACCAGAACGTACACTCATTTCTTCAAGAGTATACCGATTTCCAAAATTTTCTTTTGCTTCTGACTGATGCTTTGCTTCTTTAATTTTTTGTAATCCCTTGGTAGTAAGTGCAACGCCACGCTTACGTCTCCAATTCTGTAAAGTCATGTATTAACTCACTGTTCGTTTAATAACTTTTTATTAAAAGGAATTATCTACTAGTACAACACGGCGGAAATAAACCAACCCTGACGCTCGATGACTCGCTTGCCGCCGGCGCTAACGCGTGACGCTCTCTACGTTCGCGCAGCGTGTCGTTCGCGGTAGCGTTGCGTAGCAAAGACAGACGCTAAAAGCGTAGCTTGCTTCCCCGTAGGGGTAGGCTCGCTAACGGCAGTTCCTCATGGGGGAACCCCTTGGCGCTAGCCTCTCCCTTTGGGAGAAGACTGGACTGCCTCACCATTCCAAATCAACGAAACCCTTATACTGTATTCATTTTTAATTTTTAATTTTTAATTCCGCCTTGCGGTACTAAGTTGCTATAGATATGGGGTAATAGCCATAACAAACGGATAATCTCATGTTGCAGAGAATTTAAAACAGGTATATTACCAAAATATTCACTGATAAAAAGCACCTTTGGCATCCACTTATCTCGATAATTCAACACCGTTTGCTCAACAGACTATCTGGACTGTAGGGTATTGCTGACACCATCTCTTCAGCCGAAAGCTTCTTGCATTTGGTGATGACAGATTTATTACGTATGGTACTAGTTATTTAATACTTCGTATTATCCGTAATATTTTTGGGGCGTAAAGCTTAAGTTCAATCTCAAAATATCGATTTTCACTGGTAAAGATAGCTCAGAATTGGCAATCTTGATAAAGAAAGTTTTGTATATATCTAGCTTATCAATCAATGAATAAAACTGCTGCACTTAAATTTCCCCGTTTGACAACCTCCAGTCAAAAAAGAGCGCTTAAGCGAATCACTATCAACTTGACGTCAGATGAAGCCCAAAACCTTGAAAAGTATTGCGAACAGACAGGCAAACTAGCAATAGACGTGATTCGAGAACTCATTCAAGCTTTGCCTTGACCTGCTGCTGAACGTTGACGCCAAGTCTGAAAAGCGCCAGTCCAGAAGAGTTCTAGCTGAAGTAGAAGGTGTTGCAGATTTGGACAAAGGTTTCTAATTTTACTCTGAGGTGAGTAATTGCAAGAGCAGTAATCATAGATTAAATCCTCACGACTGTATATTTGCTACCTCACTACTGTTGTTTGTTGCAAAAATTTTAAGCAATATGGGTTAGAGATTATTTTCTAACGAAGATTACGACAGAATAAGGATAGTCACCGAACCAAAAAAATATTCTCTCACTCCTCATTGTGCAACTCAATAATAGCGATCGTGTCATCTTATTTTCGGCGCGCCCACCATGAATGAACGCAGCACGCCATAAACTAAATTTTTACGTTCCTCTCAATAATCACAAAAAATTACTGCCTCTGAATTTAAGACCTCCAATTAAACGGGAGCATCTCAGTTTTGCAAATATACTTGGCGCTCAGAAATCGCGGCTACACAAACGTACTCCTTCCCTACGGGACGCTACGCGAACGGAGAAGCAAGCTACGCGTAGCGTCTGTCAGAGAAGTCCGCCTGCGCGGACTTAAGAAATTGGAAACCCGCGTAGGCGGGTTTTGTCCATGTAACCGCGAATTCCATTCGCTAGGCTTTTTCCAAAAGTGAGATGCTCCCCAATTAAACCAAATTTTAATACTTATATCTTGAAAATGAACCAAGGTGAAATAGTTCGCAAATCTACTTTTATTTCGTCAGTGGCAAGGCTCGAATAAGTTCTCTAATTACATCCGTTGCTGGTCTGCCTGTCTGTTCACAATATTTTTCAAGGTTTTTGGCTTCATTTGATGCCAAGTTTATAGTGATTCGCTTGACCGCCCATTTTTTGTTCATACTGAAATAGATAAATCGTGTAATCATAACTTCAAATCCTGATTTTACCTTCCAAATGGAAAGTAACCTAAATTTTGGATATACTGAGATACCCTTTCAATAGGACACGTTGTAAATAAATATTACAGGTGTGCTTTACTGATTTACTAACTTTTCTATAAATGATAAAGGAAAAATCAATATTTGCTACTCTATCATTTAATTTTTATCCCTTTTAGCTTAGGCTGTAGTCTAATGCCTACCCGTTCCCTGCGCATAGCAAGCTATGCGCAACAGCAACTACAGCACAAGGGTGACACATAAAGTTGCGAGTGTCTACAACAAGAGTGAGCTAATGATCTAGAGTAAGGGAATCCAAACGCACTTAGCAAATAAAGATAAATTCTAAAATTATCCCTGTCTTTTTAATGTTAATTCATTTATTTAAAGTGCAGATTGAAAGCGATATTATTACTCGATTTACAGAAAATATATATGGCATCTAGTTAATTCTAGACGAACCAAATTATACAGCGTTTCAATTAAACTATAAATCTACTTGGTTCACCTCAAAAACTCAATTAGTATTGGCAGAATATCTATTTATATCATTCTAAATCGAGTCATAATCGAAGATTAATTGCAATAAATTTAGAATTAACAATATTGTAGAAAGCCTTAACCTAAATTTGTACTAAGTTTAACTCAACCTTTGCTTACGCTGTATGCCTTAGTAAGAAGATTGTGTAGTAACTATAGCAAAATACTGTATCTCAATCGGGTTTTAGATGTATTGATACCATTAACCCAGAGTTAAAAGTCAAATTGGAGGTTCTTACGAGTTGCTAATTACTACATTAAGGATTGGAGATCCATAGAAACTGCAACTAAACCAATTACATATACTCTGAGCCAAATTAGCTGGAGTCTAGACACATAAGACGCACAGATGCTGCTTTAGTGGCGGAAAACTAGGTGTTTATGCACACAGCGTGAGACTTGCATATTTTCTGTGGAGTTTTCTTAACTATTCTTGAGGAGTACAAATGCTTGAGGCTATCGCTGTTGCTTGGTTATTACTGTTTTTTGGCGATTTTCTATCTACATTCTTTTATCACGTACCCGAGCACGTTTTTGGTAGCCTTCATTTAAAAACGCACCACTCCTGGAAGAAGGACTTCCGCCACTATGCTATTTTGACTTTTAATCCCCAGGTTCTTTTAGATGGTATCTTGGGAGCTTTACCTTATGTACTTGTAGCAGTAGTCTTGTGGTCTTTCTCTCCTATTGGCGTTATCTCTGGATTACTGCTTGGTCAGTTTCATGTATGGTGGAGACACATAAGTGTACTAGGTTGGGAAACTCCAAAGGCTGTAAATATCTTATGTCAAATTCTATTTATTACCACTCCTGAGAGACACTGGTTACATCATCACAAAACTAATTTAGGTTTTGGTGATATTTTCACCTTCTTTGAACAACCTGCACAAATGTGGTTGCGCTGGCTGCGATTACTCAGACTTCGTTTTCGCGATTCTCGGATCTAACTAAAACTAGCGCTTACTAAATACTTTTTAAAATTACCAAAAGAAGCTGCGATCGCAGCTTCTTTTTATACACTAGAAGGGATTGCTCCAATCTCATAAATGCGCTCACCCACATACTCAAAAAAGCTGATTCCTAATTTACGAATAGTAGTAATAAGAGACATCAACTAACTATAATTTAAACCTATAGATTGTTTAATATGTAAAATTTTTACTTATATTTTTATAGAACTCATCAAAAAGTAAACAAGTTACACAGACGGAAGGATGCCTCTAGTAAGGAGTTTAAAGGTATTTACTACCGCTCAACTTCGCTGTTATATCGCCAATGTTTTTGGGAAAACTAGTCTTAATTAGTAAATTATTATATTCCTAGATTTTTATGACAATTCCTCTCTTTTCTGGAAATGCTGGGCGTAGCTTGCTTATCCGTTCGCGGAGCGTCCCGCAGGGAAGGGGTACGCATAGCTACGGTGAAAAAGGCAGGAGGCAGGAGGTAGGAGGCAGAAAGTTGGAATACGCTGTAGGTTTCTCTGCGAGACGCTACACGAACACACGTACACTAATTGCCAGAAATTCGCAACCTGCTCTAGATGAGGTGTTTCATGTCCGCAGTTAGCCTCAGAAAGATGCTCAACAAAAAAGAGTTGCCATCTCTCCTTCATAGCTTAATCTACCAGTTCAACGTTGCCATTGATGTTGAACTAGTAGACGGCACGAAACTGATTAGCATTGGAGAGCAAACTGTAGAAAACCGTTATCCAATCGAGGTTTCAGGAGAAATCCTCGGTTGGGTTGTTGGCGGAGAACAGGCAACTCTAGTTGCAAATTTGCTCTCATTTCTGGCAAAGCAGGAAGCTGAGAAGAAAGTACTCGCCAAAGAATTGCTGGAGCGATATCAAGAAATTGATCTATTTGACGATATCTCAACTCAACTCACAACAAGTTTAGATACGCGACAGATTGCCCAACTCGTGCTGCAAGAATTGAGTCAATTAATTGAATCATCTGCGGGGATGATTTTGCTTTTGAGTCCAGATGCAACTGCATTTGAAATCATTGCCGAATTTGGAGTGTTTTTTGACCATAATCAGCCGGAACCGGGTAAGGGAATTATCGGCAACATTGTGCAATCCAACCGAGCAGAACTTGTCAATGATGTGCAAGCCGATCCTCGGTTAGAGGGGCAAAAAAATGTTAGTGCAATGATTTGTGTACCGTTGCGAGCAAAGGAGCGGGTACTGGGAGCGATCGCAATTGGCACATCCAAAACTGACTCATACAAGGCTGAACACCTGAAACTTGTGAGTATCTTTGCCTCTCAAACAGCGATCGCCATTGATAAAGCTGTGCTTTACGAGCAAAGCACTCAAGCAGCCGTCCAAGCGAAAGCCCAGACACAGAAACTTCAGCAAGCTCTCCATGAGTTGCAATTAGCTCAAACTCAGTTAATCCAAAGCGAAAAAATGTCCAGTCTTGGGCAACTCATTGCCGGAGTTGCCCACGAAATCAACAACCCGGTTAATTTTATTTACGGCAATTTAAAGTATGTTGCCGAATATGCGCAAGACTTGTTGCACTTGCTGGAAAAATATCAGAAATTCCTACCTGTTGCTCCTCCAGAACTGGAATCAGAGTTAGACAATATAGACCTGGAATTTATTATGCAGGATTTCCCCAAATTGCTAGATTCGATGAAACTGGGCACAGGTCGCATCGTCGAAATTGTCCAATCGCTGAAAAACTTCTCCCGCCATGACGAAGCTGAAATGAAAGCCGTGAACATCCACGATGGTATCGATGGAACGTTAATGATTCTTCACCATCGCGTGAAAGCAGATGTTCATCGTCCGGCAATTGAAATTGTTAAAGACTATGCAAAACTTCCCCTGATTGAATGTTATCCCGGACAGTTGAATCAGGTGTTTATGAACATCCTGGCAAATGCCATTGATGCTTTGGAAGAAGGTATAGAAAATTCAGGAGTCAGAAATAGTCCTCAAATAACTATTCGTACCAGAGCTATTGACCAACAGTCCGTTGTAATTCGCATTGCCGACAACGGTCCTGGCATGAAGGAGGAAGTAATTCGCCGCATTTACGATCCCTTCTTCACCACGAAAGATATTGGTAAGGGAACCGGGTTAGGCATGGCAATCAGCTACCAAATTGTTGTAGACAAACATGGGGGAATGCTCAAATGTCGTTCTCAACCAGGTGAAGGCACAGAATTTTGGATTCAGATTCCGTTAAATTGTGCATTGGTGGATGCTACTGAAGAACAGAATTGCATCTCTGCCTCACCAACTCCCGCAACCGAATCATCTCCCACTCCCGATGCCGACGGGTTTATTCCATCAACAACTCCAATGCTCAAACCGACGGATTTGCTGATCCGCCACACTCAACTAATTCAGCGACTCTCACAGCAGAGTCCAGATGTGGAAGGTGCATCACCCGATCAAATTTATCAGATGTTCCAACGTAACCCAATTTCGTTAAAGCTTTACGCCACTTTGTTGTCTTGGTTCTGTTGTTCTAATCCTACCCAAATACGCCACTAAAGAAACCTCAACCATGTTTAACCAACTCGATGAATACAACAGTCAGCTATTTGAACTATGTCCTGTTGGGCTAGCACTATGCCGAACAGATGGGACACTAATTAACATCAACCCCGCCTTTGCTGCCATTTTGGGGCGTACTGTTCCAGAAACCTTGGATCTTACCTACTGGCAAATTACCCCAGAAAAATATGCTGCTACGGAGCAATCTAGCCTAAAAGACTTGGAACGAACTGGTCGCTATGGGCCTTATGAGAAGGAGTACATCCACAAAGATGGGCACTTGGTTCCGGTCAGGTTATCTGGACTGATGATTGAGAAGGATGGGGAGCGGCTGATCTGGTCTAGCGTGGAGGACATCAGCGACCTTCGACGCGCCCAGCAAGAACGCCAATATAGTGAACAAAACCTGAAACAGAGTGAAGCCCGATACCGCTCTCTGGTGACAGCTACTGCACAAATTGTTTGGGTAAGCACACCAGAAGGAATTTGCTTTGACATGGTAAGCTGGGTAGCTTATACAGGTCAAAGTTTAGCGGAAACGGAAAATGGGGGCTGGATTAATGCCGTTCATCCTGACGATCGCGATCGCACAGCCCAAGTCTGGGGTGCAGCCGTGGCAAACCGCAGCTTCTACCAAATTGAATACCGAATTCGTGGCAAGGATGGCAACTATCGGTACTTCTGGGTCTGTGGTACCCCCGTTATCGAAGAAGACGGCAGTGTTCGGGAGTGGATTGGCACCTGCACTGATATTCACGATCGCAAGCTGGCAGAAGCCGAAAATCAGCGTCTTAAAGAACGATATAGTTCTTTAGTAACTGCTAGTTCCCAAATGGTCTGGACGGCATCGCCAGAAGGAATGGTGAACTCTGAAATAGTCGGTTGGGAGGCATATACAGGTCAGAGTGCAGCCGAAATGATGGGCTGGGGCTGGTTGGAAGTTATGCATCCCGATGACCGTGCCCTGAGTGCTGAAGTTTGGAGTGCTGCTGTGGCGAACCGGAGTCTTTATCAACTTGAATATCGGATTCGTGCCAAAGACGGCAATTATCGCTACTTTTTTGGCAATGCAGTTCCTGTTTTAGAAACAGATGGCAGCATCCGCGAGTGGATTGCCACCTGTACCGATATTCACGATCGCAAACTAGGAGAACAAACTCTGCAACAGAACGAAGAACGGTTTCGCTCTTTGGTCACCGCCAGCTCGCAAATTGTCTGGGTGACTACCCCTGAAGGAGAGGCGGTGAGTAATGAAATGTCTACCTGGTTAGCGTACACAGGTCAGAGTGCAGATGAAATCGAGGGTTTGGGCTGGCTCAATCCGATTTACTCCGATGACCGTACCCACACAGCCCTTGCCTGGAGTAATGCTGTGGCGAATAGGACTCTCTTTCAAACCGAATATCGGTTACGTGGCAAAGACGGCAGCTACCGCCACTTTTTTGTTTGTGGTACGCCCATCCTAGAAGCAGATGGCAGTGTTCGAGAATGGATTGGCACCTGCACCGATATTCACGATCGCAAGCTGGCAGAAGCCGAAAATCAGCGTCTTAAAGAACGATATCGCTCTTTAGTAACTGCCACTTCTCAAATCGTCTGGGGAGCTACCCCGGAAGGACTGGGAATAAGCAGTGAAATGCTCACCTGGATGGCCTATACGGGGCAGAGCGAAGCTGAAGTTGAGGGTTGGGGCTGGCTCGATCCAATTCACCCCGATGACCGTGCCAGATCCACAGAAGTTTGGAATGCTGCTGTGGCAAACCGAGGTATCTACCAAACTGAATATCGGCTACGTGGCAAAGATGGCACATACCGCTACTTTTGGGTCTGTGGTACCCCTGTCCTAGAAGAAGACGGCAGCATTCGGGAATGGATTGGAGCCTGCACCGATATTCACGATCGCAAGCTGGCAGAAGCGGAAAATCAACGTTTGTTGGATATGTTAAATCATTCCAGTGATGCCATCATCGTCCGCGACATGAGCGACAGAATCTCTCACTGGAATCAGGGTGCAGAAAGGCTCTACGGTTGGACGCGTGAGGAAGTAAAAGACAAATGTATTCAGTCTTTTCTCAAAAAAACCTTTCCCAAACCAAAAGAAGAAATCATCGCAGAGTTATTAAAGCAAGGTAATTGGGAAGGAGAAGTGCAACATGTCACCCATGATGGCAAACTGATTACCGTCCAGAGTCGATGGACTCTGCAACGTGACATCTCTGGTCAGCCCTGTGCGGTGCTAGAAATTAATACCGATATCACTGCCCGCAAACAAGCAGAAATCGCTCTGCGGCAACTGAATCAAGAACTGGAAGCCAGAGTTGTAGAGCGGACAGCTGCCCTGCAAAATACCTTAGCTGAAGCGCAGGGATTAAATGCCATTTTAGATAACTTAGCAGATGGTTTGTTAGTGGCAGACACCGCAGGACAAATTACCCACTTCAATCCTGCCTTTTTAGCTATGTATGAATTGACAGCTACCGCCCTCAACGGTCACTACCGAGAATTGCCGATATCTGGTTTAGCAGACCTGGTTACACGAACTCAGTCTCATCCCAAAGAAGTTTTTTCTGCCGAAGTTGCACTGACGAAGGAACGCATTGGTCAAGCAGTAGCAACCGCCATTTTCAAAAAGACGGCAGATTCAGAACCCTCTGCCTGCTTCGGTTCTGCACTGCTGATTCGAGATGTGACGGCAGAAAAGGAAATCGACCAGATGAAGACCGATTTCATCTCAACAGTTTCCCATGAACTGCGGACGCCACTGACTTCTGTTCTTGGTTTTGCGTCCATCATTCAAGAAAAGCTGGAAACAGATGTGTTCCCAATGATTTCTACCGAAGATCGTAAGCTTCAGAAAACGATTAAGCGGGTGGCTGACAATCTCAACATTATTGTGTCGGAAGCAGAACGGCTCACGTCTTTGATTAACGATGTCCTGGACATCGCCAAGATGGAAGCAGGTAAGGTGGAATGGCAGATGCAGCCGATCGATCCCAGCGAATTACTCGATTGGGCAACCAATTCTACCGCCGGGTTGTTTGAAAGCAATGGCTTGCAGTTGGTCAGCGAGATTGAACCTGGACTGCCTCAGATAGTAGGCGATCGCAACCGGTTACTGCAAGTTTTAATCAACCTGATTTCCAATGCAGTTAAGTTTACCGAATCTGGTTGTGTCACCTGCCGCGTCAAACAAGGAAATGACGGTGTTTGCATCAGCGTCATCGATACGGGTATTGGGATTGCACCTGAAGACCAGCCAAAAGTATTCGAGAAATTCCGCCAAGTTGGCGACACCCTCACCGACAAACCCAAAGGCACTGGGTTAGGGCTGCCCATCTGTAAACAAATCGTCGATCATCACGCCGGTAGAATCTGGGTTGAAAGTGAACCAGGTAAAGGCAGTATATTCTCGTTCATTATTCCCACCTACGCCAGCGATCAAAAAACCACTGCTAATCTTAATTTGGATACGCTTGTCAAACAACTCAAAGAACACGTCATCACCAAAAATGCTGTGCTGAACCAAAACCGTAAAACCATTTTGGTTGTAGATGATGACGCTAACATTCGGGAACTGCTCCGTCAACAACTGGAAAACGAAGGCTACAATGTTCGAGAAGCTAAAGATGGCATGGATGCAATTCATCAAATTAAAACAGCCCGTCCCGATCTGATTCTCTTGGACGTGATGATGCCCCAAATTAACGGCTTTGATGTGGCAGCAGTTCTCAAAAACGATCCTCAGACCGCAGACATTCCAATTATCATTCTATCGATTATTGAAAACAAAGAACGGGGCTACCACATTGGCATCGATCGCTATCTTACCAAGCCCATTGATACAGAAAAACTCCTCAACGAAATTGGCTCATTGCTTTATCAAGGCACTTCTAGTAAAAAGGTATTGGTTGTAGATAAAAATGCATCAGCCTTAAAAACCCTATCAGATGTACTGCAAACTCAGGGATACAGTGTGATTGAAGCCTCCAATCCACAAGAATGCATTTATAAAGCCCTGTCAGCCAAACCGGACATGATCATCATCGATTCTATCTTCTCTCAAGAAGCCGATTTGGTGAAAACCCTACGGTTTGAGAAGGAGTTGGAAAATGTATTTTTTATTATGTTGTCAGAACAGTAACCGCTGGTGCTGGGGACTGGGAAGGAATTCTCCTAATCCCCAATCCCCAGTCCCTAATTCCTAATCCCCAATCCCCAATCCCTATGACCCAGAAAATTCTAATTGTTGACGATGAACCCAATATCTTGATTTTGATGGAACAAGCCTTAGAAGCATTAGAAGATGAGGGTGTTGAACTTCTAACTGCTAGAAATGGAGAAGAAGCTCTCGAAACCATCAAAACTGAAAAACCAAACCTAGTTTTTCTTGACGTAATGATGCCAAAAATGAATGGACTGCAAGTATGCCATATTGTAAAACACGACCTGCAAATGACTGAAATCTACATTATAATCTTGACAGCTAAGGGACAGGAATTTGATAAACAAAAAGGAATTGAGGTTGGTGCAGACTTATATCTAACTAAACCATTTCGCCCCAAAGAAGTACTTGAAAAATCAATGCAGGTATTGGGCTTTTGAGTAAAGTATTAAATGATTTTGCCTGCGATCGCAGTACTTGGAAAAATCGGCACAAATATGGTTACGCTTGCTCAATGGATCAACGGTTAACAGTACTCACTCGAAGGGGTGATAAAGTGAGTACAAAGCATACTGGATAACAGTCATAGCACGTATACCCTTCTGAAAATAGGGTAGTTTACTGGGCTTGAGACGCATCAAATTATGAGCTAAATCAGCCCAAAACTCCATTGCACCTACCCATAACTGCTCATACCAACCGATCTAAAAGACACTATATCTGTGCTGCGTAGGCGTAGCCGGCCGAAGGCATCGCTGTAATTCCTTGAGACGACCAACATATTTTTATAGTCCCATTTGGCGGCATTTACGACCAGCTAAAATAGCACAAGTTTTAATCCACGAATAATTGATTTTCATCTACGTATCATAAACCTGAAACAATACGAACTCCTTTTTTACGCATAGTTTCTTTGAGATCCTGATAGAGAGTATCATCACTAACTAGCAAACCATGTTTAGTTCTCGTGTTTACAATTGCATATCTTGGTTCTTTTTCTGAAGGTGAAGCATTGAATTTTAAGAGTGCCCAATCAGAGTCCTCCCAGAGATATGAAAATTCTTCTAAGTTTGTGTTCATATCAATACCTCTTTTTTTAAACCTAAATCTTACTTAGCGAAGAAAGGTTTTTACCTTAATTATGGGTAGTTTCATTACCACTCTTGTATCTTATACGTATTTACGAGCTAAATTTTAGCAAATAAAATACTACTACCAGGCGATCGATTTAACGTAATTTTAGAAGCAGAGTGTTTGGGATAAGTCACCACTTTAGTAGCATAGAACATCGCCAACTCCCGTAGTCGGGAACTGGAACAGCTAGAAACCTAGAAGGCATTGAACCTAGTTTTAAGGTTTCAGACAATCTTTATTGGTTCTAAAACCCAAAAAATTAGTCTAATCTGAAAAGCCTACCCATAAGTAGCTCCCTTGCTTGTTCAATCAGAAGGTAATTCTGGGAAAGCTTAATTTGTGAGAGCGAGAGGCTTTTGCCAGAAGGAACTAGAATTAGGAAACACCTAGCTGGGTTCTTCTGACTTTTGAAATTAGGAGTGCATGTGTGCCAAAATCCCCTAAATATTTGCTGATTGGATCGACCGAGAATTACAGCGGTAAATCTGCAACTGTTCTGGGTTTGTCTCATCAGCTACAGCAAAAAGGTCTGGATATTACTTACGGTAAACCACTCGGTACGTCTTTCAATTCGTCCAGTGGAACCGTAATTGAGGAAGATGTCCAGTTCATCGCTCTTAGCCTCAATTTGCCGGAAAACCGCGTTGCACCTACAATGCTGGCTTTGGATGAACCAAATGTGCAAAAGCGCTTGCGAGGAGAAGACAAAACCGATTATCAGCAGTCCTTAATACAGCAATACTTACATAAATCTCAAGGAGATTTGGTGTTACTGGAAGGGCCTGGTGATTTGTCTGAAGGCAATTTGTTTGATTTGTCTTTGCTGCAAATGGCTGAAGTATTGGATGCTGCTGTGCTGTTAGTAGCCCGCTATAAATCGTTGCTTTCGGTTGAGGCGCTATTGGCTGCTAAAAGGCGTGTGGGCGATCGCTTGATTGGAGTTGTAATCAATGATATCCCTGTCACTCAACTAGAAGCAGTTGAAACTCTCGTGCTACCATTTTTGGAACAGCAGGGAATTCCGGTGCTAGCAACGCTGCCAAACAGCGATTTGCTCCGCAGTGTGAGTGTTGGCGAACTAGTCAAGCAGTTAAAGGCTGATGTTCTCTGTCGCAACGATCGCATGGATTTGTTGGTAGAAAGTCTGGCAATTGGAGCGATGAATGTCAATTCAGCTGTGAAATATTTCCGCAAACGCCGGAATATGGCAGTGGTGACAGGAGGCGATCGGGTGGAAATTCAGCAAGCGGCTTTGGAAACTTCTACCCAATGTTTAATACTCACTGGGCAACTACCACCCCCACCGTTCATTCTCAGTCGCGCTGAAGAACTAGAAATACCCATTTTGTCTGTTGATTTAGATACCCTAACTACTGTCGGAATTGTTGACCGCACTTTTGGTCAAGTTCGTGTCCACGAGCCGATTAAGGTTCAGTATATTCGTCAGTTGATGTCTGAGCATTTTGACATTGAGCGTTTGTTATCCAAATTAGGTTTAACTCCCGCAGCGGCATTGTCTTAGATTCATCAACTCAAACTATTAAGAGCATCAATGCTCAGTAGACCAAAAGTCCCTAACACCCCACCCCCAACCCCTCCCCTCTCGAAGAGCGGGGAGACAAAGCGTAGCTTTGGCGGGGTGGGGTTCTTTCTTATTTTTGATTTATGCAAGAGGTCTAATTATCAGTTAGGAGGCTGTATTGCTGGTGAGGGTACAGCTGGCTCGCCGTCACCTCCCAGGCGCCGGCGTGCTGTCTCCCTCCGCCCCATAGCTGGGACGTGCTTAGTTGCAGCAGCTAATCCAGAGACAGGCGTATTCCCGTAAATCGCCTCATATCTTCCCGGTTCGATTAAATAAGTTTCGTGCCAAATACCAACACTGCCATCAGCACCAATGCTCAACCTTGTGAACCCACGCCAATTGATGATTTACTCGTTAAAATTTTTGCTGGCAATATTGTTCCTAAGGAAATTATCTTGGCAAAGCTAGAAAATCACCAAAAAGCCCATAAAAAAAATTGTCTACGTACCATAACTTAGAACAGCGTTACTTTCATAATCCGCAAGAACTGCCAGAATCAGGCAAATTTCAGTATTTAACTCTCCTAAATGGCATTAGTTACGAAACACATTGGCTAGCCTTGTGTAACCAAGTAATGGAGTTACTGAACCAAAGAATCGAAAATTAGTCGCAATGTCTAACTTAAGTTTTCTTCGCATCTACACGCTGTTTGGTAAAATATCTGGGTCGTTTAGTCTGATTATCTCCATCTTTGAGCCAATCAACAGACCTTATTAACCTCGATACATTAGCCCAAGAATTGGCGACAATCCAGCAAACAGGTTCTAAAAGAATTGCCTTGCTAGGTTCTCGTCACGTCCCGATAACGCATCAGAATCTTATTGAAATGATGACTTATGCCCTAGTTTTATCGGGTAATCGAATCATTACTTCTGGTGCTACAGGGACAAATTCCGCGGCTATAAAGGGAGCAACCCGGGCTGATGCAAATTTGTTGACGGTGATTCTACCCCAAAGCCTGGAACGCCAGCCTTTAGAATCGCGCCAGCAACTAGAACAGGTAATGCATCTAGTCGAAAATCCCAGTAATGATACTCTGTCTCTGGCGGAAGCTAGTTACTTGTGCAACAAGGAAATTGTTTCCCGTTGCCAACAACTAATCTGTTTTGCGTTTCATGACAGTCGCACCCTGCTACAAACTTGTCAGGATGCAGAAGAACAAAGAAAAGTGGTGACGCTTTTCTACTTTGATTAGTCATTTGTCATTTGTCTTTTGTCATTTGTATTTGACTTATGACTAATGACTGATGACTGATGACTAATAACCAATGACTAATAAGTAATGATAATTTTTTTGTACTCGATAGCTGCTGCTGCCTGTCTCATTTATGTGCCATTTTTGCCAGTAGCTTATGCCCGTGTGCGTATTGGCCCGGAAATGCTTTCTACTCCTCGCGCCCTGTTTGATAAATTGCCACCTTATGCCCAAAGGGCTACTTGGGCACATCAGAACACCTTTGAAGCCTTTATGATATTTGCCGCAGCCGCACTGATGGCTTATGTAACTGGTGTAAATTCTTTTACAGCCCAAGTAGCTGCGATCGGCTTTGTCGTAGCCCGTTTGCTATACTCGATTTTTTATATTTTGAATATACCCCTTTTGCGATCGCTCATGTTTGCCATTGGCATCTTTAGCTGTGCCACTCTCTTTTTCTTGAGCATCATCCAAGCTATTAGTTAATTGGGGCATGGAAACTGGGGACTGGGGAACAGTTTTCCCAATCCAAAATCGTTCGACTGAGCGAAGTCGAAGTCCAAAATCTAAAATCTAAAATGTTTTATGGCTTCTACTTTTTCCTTTGACATTGTGAGCGACTTTGACCGACAAGAGTTGGTTAACGCTGTTGATCAAGTTATACGAGACATCAAAGGTCGTTACGACCTCAAAGACACTGAAACTACTGTCGAGTTAGTCGAAGAAAGCATTAACGTTAGTACTGACAGCGAGTTTACCTTAGATTCTGTACACACTATTTTGCGAGAAAAAGCCGCAAAGCGTAACCTCTCCCAAAAAATCTTTGATTTTGGCAAGGTTGAATCAGCCAGTGGTAATCGCGTGCGTCAAGAAATCAAACTCAAAAAAGGCATCAGTCAGGAAATCGCCAAACAAATTTCCAAATTGATTCGCGACGAATTCAAAAAGGTACAAGCTTCAATTCAAGGGGATGCTGTGCGGGTTTCTGCTAAATCTAAAGATGACTTACAAGTTGTGATGCAGCGACTAAAACAAGAAGATTACCCAGTTGCTTTGCAATTTACAAATTATCGTTAAAAAATTCGTAATTCGTAGTTAATCATTCAATTACGAATTACGAATTATTTTAAGCTCATCCGCCAATACTTCTTTGAAATGCCGGACGCTCAGATAACTGCTTCATATAGTTCAACATCGCTGGATAGGGGCTCAGGTCTAGCTTCAGTATCATGGGAATGTAATTCAAAATAGACCCCACTGCTACATCAGCAACAGTGAAATCATTGCCAAGTAAAAAAGGTTGCTTACTGAAAATTTCATTTAACGGAGTTAACAAGCGGGGCATTTCCCGCTCCCGATTTGCTTCTACAAAAATCCCTGGACTAAGGGTAGCATTGGCAAACAATACCCATTGGGAAAATACAGCACGTTCTTGGAGTGAAAGTGGAGTTTTACTATACTTATCGGTAAGATACAGCAAAATTGCCCCAGATTCCAAAAGCTGAAAATCCTCATCAACAATGGCTGGAACTTTACCAAATGGGTTAATTGCTAAATATGCAGGCTGGAGGTGTTCACCCACCTGCATATCAAGCTTTACGAATTCGTAGGGAATTCCTAATTCCTCTAAATACCAGTGAACAATTGATGCTCGACTACGAGCGCCACCGTAAAGTTTTAGCATAATTACTTAAAGAACTTTGTGAGTATGAGAATGCTGTTTAACGTTGTCTTCTTTGGTGACTACTCTAGCGGCGTTTAATACCCGCTTACGCTCAATGGAATACTTAAAATCAGTGTAGTTTGTACCTAAGGGAATTAAAGATTTTGCAGATTCACGACGCTTGTAGGTACGAGCTGCTGCAAATGCCCGTGGCACAAATTCCTCTCCAAACTGAGCCGACTCTGGGAAGCCATCTGGCAGCAGTTGTGAATCTCCATCCAGCACAGATCCCAAAGTTGTGGCATGAGCCAGCTTATAGGAGGTAGGAATGCCCTTTAAAAGAGCTTCCAAAGCCGCAGAAGGTATTGGTTCTATAACTTCGATTTGATAAACTTCTCCATCTTCTTTGACGAAGCAGGTTGCCAAGCCGATCACAATGTAATCATCGGTTGCTAAATCAGGGGCATTGGGATAAGAAGTTGCGGTTGTCATCGGGAAATTTCTCAAAATTTAAAAATTGAATTTAGGGAATGGGACATGGGGCATTGGATATTAATTACTCTCCCCTTGCTTTTCCTGCTTCCACATTCCCTCTTTAACGAATGGCTTGTTGGCATTCTACCAATTTGCTGCTCTCACTACTTGACTAGTCTTTGAGATTAACGTCTGCTATTTCGGGAATTCATCTTCGGGATCAAGTATCTATGATTAGGTTTGAGGAGCAATTGTTTATTTAAGGGGTAGATTTCTACTGGTGTGAGTAGTTTAAATCTCAGTCTTAAGATGGCTTTAAAGCAACCATAAGTACCTTGAGAATAGACATAGTGGTAAAATCACCAGCGTTAAAAAACTAGACTTTTATTTAACAAAGCAGGGATTTCAAGCAGGGAAAGATGAATATTCACTCATTTTTAGCTGACGATGACCAGCAAAGTAACCAATATAAGTATGTTCTAAATACTACAAAAAAACTTCAAGAACGGAGGAAAAGCGATCGCAGCAAATGTACTTTCGGGGATAGCGACTTGCGCTCTTGTGCTTTGAGGTTGGCTCAACAAGGAGATTATACTGAAGCGATCGCACTTTTAACCCAACTAATTTGCCGCCACCCCCACAATGCCGTTGATTACAATAACCGGGGGCTAATTTATTTCCAAAGTGGCCAAAGGCAAAAAGCGCTTTACGACTACAACACCGCCCTTAAACTTAATCCATATTTGGCTAGTGCTTATAATAACCGAGCAAATTATTACGCGGCTTGTGGAAAATTAGCAGTAGCACTTGCCGACTACGATCGAGCAATTGATTTGAAACCTCACCATGTCCGGGCATGGATTAACCGAGGTATTACCTGGCGTGATTTGGGACAATACGAGGTGGCAATTGAGAATTTTGAGCTAGCACTGCTTTTCGGTCAACTAGAAGGTCATATCTGGGCTGAACGCGGCAGGACTTACCATCTTTGGGGCGACTGGAATTGTGCGATCGCTGATTATCGTCGCGCCCTTACTCAACTGCCCTCTCTCGAGAACGATAAGGATATTACTGGTTGTCGCTTGCGTTTACAACTCGAAAATTGGCTAGATGAGTTACTATCTCAATCAGCGTCCTAATTGGTAGATTAGTTCTTCTGGGAGATTCAAAATTCAAAATAATTGATTAATTTTGAACTAGAGTTTAGTGACGCTGTATCGCTAATGACTAATAGATGATAACTACATAGCTATTCAAAAATTAGCTATTAACCATTATTTATTAGCAATAATATAAATTAACACCCGGTTTATACGTAGCCTGAATCACAATAAACCTAAATAATCCCAAATTCGCCATTTGTCTTAGGGTGACGAGTCTGTTTGCTCATCTTCTCGGCGATCTTGATTCATCAACACGATCTGACGCTGGCTGGGATCGAATCGGTATCCTTGTCGTTGTCTAATAATTTTAGCTTCTTGCGGATCAAAGTTACGGCTAAATTCTGCCTGCAAACCATTGACATGTCCTTCCATCAGCTTAACTTCAGTACTCATTTCTCGCAATTTTTCTTGCTGTAACCAATGATAAGGCAAGAGTTGTGTTAAAGCAGATGCTGCAACGGCTGTAATCACAAGATTGACCGCTATTTTGGCTGTGCTTTCCAGTGCCATCACCTGGTAAGAACGTTGACGAAGATGCCGCTTTGGTCGAGGAGTGACACGGCGTTTTTGTATAGGTTGTGACGGTGGTCTAGATGGTTGAATCGCGTTCATGATGCTAAAAAATAACCTCGCTTAGTGAAGGAAGTACTATCAAGAGTGCTGAGTTATGAGTTATGAGTGCTGAGTGAGATTTCCAACTCAGCACTCAGCACTTAGCACTCAGTACTCAGATATCAGCACTCCTGAATGCTTGATTTAGCTGTCATATTACTTCATTTTTTTGAAATAGCTACAAGTGTCGCATTAGTTAAAAAATAACCTGGCTTACGTAAGTGCAAGGTTTCCAGATTTTATGGCATAAAGCCATAAAATCTGGAAATTGCACCCCGTACTGCCAGGATTATTAGCTTTTTAACTGTGTCACATCGGAGCGTTATTTGTAAAGTTCTGTGGCTAATCGCCAAGCTAGAACTCCTGGAATCAAGGCTACAACTAGAGCGATGTAGACTTGAGTATCTGAGATGGAAGATATCTGAGCGATGTACAGAGTATCTAAGATAGGCATGGCTGAAAACCTCCTAACCTGAATAGATTTTGAACAGTTCGTTTACTACTTTTCCTTGTTTTGCCAGAATTGGGGAATATCTTGTTACAAGATGCAACAAAAGCAGTTATTAGTCAGTAGTTCTTATTTATTCTCTATTAAAAAAATTTATAAAAATTATGAATTTATATTTGGGTGTTGACTTCGGCACATCTGGCGCACGCGGCGTGGTGATTGACGAGAAAGGCTCTTTTATTCAGGCTGAGGTGCGATATCCCTTCCAGGACTCACCAGCTACCGTTACGCCGAAAATTTGGCAGGAGGCTTTGTTTATGCTGGTGGAACAAATACCTGAAGAGTTGCGCCGAAAAATTAAAGCGATCGCAATTAATGGTACTTCTTCCACAGTCTTGCTGGTCGATGCTGCTGGCAATCCAACAGATGCACCCTTGATGTACAACGATGCGCGGGGATCATCTGTCCTACAGGATTTGAGGAGTATTGCGCCCCCTAATCATACCGTATTAAGTGCCACCTCCAGCCTAGCTAAACTTTTGTGGATGAGACAATTACCCTCATTTAGTGAAGCTAGATATTTTCTGCATCAAGCAGATTGGCTGGCGTTTCTCCTACATGGACAGTTGGGGATTAGCGATTATCATAATGCTTTAAAGCTGGGTTATGACGTGGAAGACTTGAAATACCCAGAATGGCTAGAATTGTTGCAAATACCGATTCAGCTACCTAAGGTTTTAACTCCTGGTACTCCCATTGCCGAATTACGTCCTGAAATTGCGGATAAGTTCGCTTTCCGCCGTGATTGTCTGGTGTGTGCAGGTACAACTGATAGTATTGCCGCTTTTATTGCCAGTGGCGCAAAATTACCTGGTGAAGCCGTGACTTCCCTTGGTTCAACGTTAGTACTAAAGTTGTTAAGTCGTACCCGTGTAGAAGATGCTAGATATGGGATTTACAGCCATCGATTGGGGGATTTGTGGCTGACTGGGGGTGCTTCGAATACTGGAGGTGCTGTACTCAAGCAATTTTTCACAAATGCTGAGTTAGAAAGCCTTAGTCGGGAGATTGATGCTTCAATTGCCAGCGAGTTAGATTATTATCCGTTGTTGAGGGTAGGCGATCGCTTTCCCATTAACGATCCCAATCTAGCCCCACGTTTGGAACCACGCCCAGATAATCCAGTGGAATTTCTGCATGGTTTGTTAGAAAGCATTGCCCGCATAGAAGCGCGAGGGTATGAATTATTACAGCAAATGGGAGCAAACAAACTGAACCGTGTTTATACTGCTGGCGGTGGCGCGGCGAATGATACTTGGACTGCAATTAGAGCGCGTAATTTGCAGATTCCTGTAGTAGCGTCAGTTTATACAGAAGCAGCTTACGGGACAGCGCTGTTGGCGATGGGAGAGAGAAAAAGGGGTTAATAAACAGTGCATCTTTTAGTAGATATCTTTTAAATCAGTATCTATCCCAGTGACAATCGATATATCTCGGACGATACTTGGATGATTAGATACCGGACTATAGATTCCAGGTTCATCATCTGGGCAGCTATTCGGGGATGGGTGCTTCGCAGCAAGCGAATGTCATCTATCCCCTTTACTAATTATTGGTATGATTTATAACTAGTCTACACTCATAAGTAATGGGTGCATTAAGGCAAACATGACAAACTTTCACTGGGGATATTAAGCGATCGCAATCATGGTAGAAAAACTTCGGGTATTTTGTAGATGATCTGATTTATGCCATGAATGCAATTTGCCGAGTTCTTCAAGTCCGATATCAGAAGCCTAGATGGTTCATTGTCAGGAAACTTCAAGGGCTTTATTTAGCACGCGACGCAGATGCTCCTGTAGGCTACTTTCAGCCCCAGGATAAGCTGGAAGAGCCTCAATTTCAGCGTTGGAATGAGATACATAGGAGCCAGGGTAAATAATCGCAGCATAATTAACTACTTGCCTACCTTCTCTGTTTTGGATAGCGTCATGGTAAGTGTGCATCTTCTGAATATCAGCAGTTTTAGGTTTTCCTTCGTTGCTGGTGTTTTCCAGTGGCTCACTCTCAAGTTTGTACTTGGGATCAAATAAATAGACTTGTTGAGAGCCATTAGCTAGTTTGATCTCTACTGCTACATCAGGGCGCAATGTAACGCTGGCGCTTTGCAGTTCTCCATCTTTGCCATAGCTTCGTTCAGGAATTAACTTAATTTTTGTCTTGTGTTGTGGGTGAATTAAAACTAATGCTGGTTGTCCATTGGGTAAAATTCTGACGTAGACTCCCGTTTTATCCCTAGCAACTAAACACTGGGTTTCAACTTGATATCCTTTGTGTATAGCTACTTCCAATAGCGTTGCAATTATCCACAAAGTTCCCCAAATTTGGTAAAGTTTGTAGAGATTCTCCAAAGGTGCATCAAGGTCTGAATCATCCAAATGCACAGTAGGACTTCTGATAAATTCTAGATAGCCTTCCAAAGCAGCGTGGTAAAGTGGACGGTTTAACAAAACCATCGTAATTTGATTGGGCAAATATTTAGGCTGGCTCACCTCATCCAGAAAAACTGCTTGTTGACGAGCCTTTCTTAATTGGAAAAATAGAGACTTAATCTCTTCCAAAGGCTTACCTTTAGGGTCAGCTTCAAAAGCTTGCCGAACTCGTCTAAGTCTCTGATTGACAAGCTCAAAAAATAACCTAACCAACTGGTTCTCATAAACATCAACAGTATGCTCAACTCGGACATCCGGTACGCGAATCGGTCTTCCACTCACATCCAAGTTATGCCCTCGAAAAAAAGCTTGAACCAGCCCACCAAGAGGAGGTCTGCGGACTTGATCTTGCCGAACCCAAATTTCATTAGTTTTGAGGATTTGATGAGGATTGCGAGCAAGTTGGCTCAAAATCTCACTCAGCCCTAATCTTTTGCCTGTGCCATTAATAGCCCGACGTAAGCGAAGTAGTTCCTGAGCTAAAGTAGTTTCACCTAGTTGTGGTAATTTCAGACCAGCTAAACCCCCGGTACGCTGTAAGCCTATCGCTACTGAGGTTGGCAGACGAGAATCGAGATCCTCTAGCATCTGAGCAAAGGCTTCACGACTAATTTTCTGAGGCCAAACCGCAATTGTCTGTTCCTCAATCTCATTTTGATACTCAAGTCGCAGTTGGTAGTAACCAGGGTTTGAGCGAGGCCACTCAGCTAGTACTCGAAACTTTCCACTCAAATCCATTACCAAAAGCGGGAGTTTTTTATCTTGAAGCCAAAGCCGTGTTTGTTGTAATTTTTCTTGAGGTACATGAACTTCCAACCAAGCAGGTTGCCACTCACTTGGAGCATCTATAATCTCGCCTTCGCGGCTAAGAAAACTCAGTTTAGAAGTAGGAAGTAAATCCATGTTGTTCAAATGTTTTTAGCATTTTGCTAGCTTTAGCGTGACTTAGATTAAGTTTATTTTCAGCAGCAATATCAACAAATGTCTTAAGGGCTTCTCCTACCCTATCATCAGCACCTTTTAATTTGGGCAAAATCTTCTGTAACAGTTGTTCATCTAAAGCTTCTTCCCAAGATATACCTAAAACTTTAGCTTCATTCACATAGTTATTGATTTCATCTAAAACACGAAAAGCAAATGGGGTTACTAGGTGCAGATTATCCCAAACTTCCATTAAAATTTCACGATAGTCAACTTCACCCAAATGCTCAAATAAATCATTATGACAAACCTCAAGTTCTATCATTTGCGCTCTATCATAAACTTTGTCAGCAAAATTGTGAGTAGTTTCGTCTACATTGACTGTGCCAATAAAGTAAAGGTTAGGTGGTAACAAAACTTGTTTCTCCGATGCAAGTTCAATTTGGGCTAGTCCTTCACGCATCCTAACTTCCATCGCTGAGAGAAACTTGGCAAAGTAATACTCTACCCGTGCTAAGTTCATCTCATCCAAGATTAAATGGTAAGGTCTAGGGGTGCGTTTTTCTGTTTGAGCTTGCTCATACTCTTGGGCTGCTTTTTCTAAAAAATGACTAAACGTAGTGTAATGGTATTCTTTATCCATTGGATTGAAGTAGCCGAGCAAATCCTCGTTAGTAGTCCAATTAGGAGCCACAGGAACTAAAAGGTATTCAGCCGCTACTACCTCAGCGTAAGCTTTAGTAAGCCAAGTCTTGCCAGTTCCGCTAGTTCCTGAAAGAATTACAAATTTTCTCGTCTTCAGGGCTAAGTGGTAGCGTCGCAAGATACTTTCAGAAATACGCAGACCTTTAGAGCGGATATTCTGACTAATCTCTGTAAACAAAGGTTCAGAATAGTTTGGATAAATAGTTTTGAGGATACGCTGTGCTTCTTCGTAATTATCCACGTCTTTTTCCTTGTCAAATAATTCTGTAGCTCTGCATAAATCCTCAAAAGCTTTTTGCTGATTTTCGAGTTCTAAGTATGTAAGTCCTCGATGGTAATATGCCAAGGCAAAGTTAGGATTAATATGTAAAGATTGGTTATAATCATCAAGTGCTTTCTCGTAATTTTCAAGATTATAGTAAATATAACCTCGCTCATCATAAATTTCGTAATTTTTAGGTTGAATCAGTAGTAAATAATTATAGTCATATATAGCATCGTCAGTATATCCTGATTCAGCTTTTACTTTTCCTCGGTATCGATAAGCATCGGCTATATTTGGAGCTTGCTCTAAAGCTATATCAAATTGTTTAATAGCATCTTGGTAGTTTCCTTCTTGATATTTATTCACTCCTTGTCGGCAGTAATATTTACCATTTTTTATATTAGTTTGATGTAAATATTCTTCAATAGCTGTAATTGGTTCATCACACGTTGCAGCCAAAAATAAAGGGAAAATTCCTTCAAATAGCTGTTTTATTTCATTAGCTAGCTGTTGATAGTCAAAAGTTGATACTTGATAATATGTAATATAGTTAGTAACTTGAATACACTTAGTCGCGCTTTTTAGACGAGCTACAATTTTTAACCAGTCAGCTAAACGATTAATTGGACTAATTTCTTGGCTAGACTTAGAAAAGAGATCGCATTTCTCAGAAACTACAGTATTCTGAATAAGAATTTCTTTAAGAGTTGTATTAGTTTGAACATTTTTAATAAATGTTTGCCTGTCAGGACTTCTCTCAGAAACATGCAAACCAAACCAGAAACCATTTTGTGTGACTCGTATAAAGAAATGAGCATTATTAAATTTAATTTGTGACTTCAATTCTTTAGGGAAGAAATTATATTCAAAATAAGGTTGAGAAAAATTAACCTCTAAATTAAATAAATTAAATTCCATATTAAGTTTTTTTATGATTTCACCTGATAATTGAGCAGTAAGATAGTGTAATAGCTGTTTAATAGGTAGTTCAAGACAAGTTTGAAAATCTTCTTCATGCTTTGAATAAAAATCTTGACTTGAATGTTTCTTTAATTGTGCAAGAAGGTCAAAGCTTTTTAATGAAAATGGGCATTCTGGATTTACAAAAACTTCTGTCATTTGGCCTGATAACAATAACTAAAATTATTATTGTGGCATACTACACCAAATTCAAGCACTTCACTACTTGAGAAATGCAATCGCAACAAACTTTCACTGGAAAAAGAACGCCAAATTGTGGATTGAAAGTAACCGGATGCTGCGGCGTTATAGTGTAGAAGCTAATGACAGCAAGCGTAACACGGGGACAAAAAGTGCAAATCACTAAGCGCAACGTTGAGTTAAGAGTAGATGGCAGCTTAATGCGTGTTTATGTTGCGGCTCCCAAAGCAGTAGGAAAACACCCTGGTATTGTCTTCTACAGTGATATTTATCAGTTAGGTGATGCAATGATTCGTCTAGCTAATTACTTAGCAGGATACGGCTATGTAGTAGCAGCACCAGAAATTTTTCACCGAATTGAGCCAGTTGGTTTAGTAATTGAGCCAGACGATCTGGGAAGGATGCGCGGTAATGACGATGCGCGTCGAACCTCGGTTGCTGAATATGATGCCGATTGCCTTGCTGTGATTGAATTTCTGAAAACAGAGAGTGCGGTTTCTCCAAATCAAATAGGCACTCTCGGCTTTTGTATTGGTGGACATTTAGCCTTCCGCGCCGCATTTCAAAACGAAATTCGGGCTTGTGTCTGCTGTTACCCTACTGGTATTCCCAGTGGTAAACTGGGTAAAGAGGTAGCCGATACAATCCAGAGGGTAAATGAAATTCAAGGCGAGATGCTAATGGTGTTTGGTACTCTTGACCCTCATATACCAGATAGCGATCGCCAAACCATAATAAAAGCAATGGACAATGCTAACATACCTCACCAAGTTTTCTTGTATGAAGCAGAACATACATTCATGCGCGACGACGGTTATCGTTATGATTCTAGTGCTTGCACCGCAGCTTGGTCTGAAATAGTAACTTTTTTGGGGCGCATATTCACAGACTGAAAACTCCTATTATTGATTTCTTCGCGTCAATTTTGAGTTGTCTGTAATGCTAACAAACCAGCACCATAAGCAGGTTCATGCCTCGGAAATATCACCTTTACATTAGGATACTTCTTAAGAAGAGATGCTGCAAATCTTTCATGGATATTGCATCTACCACGCCATACACTTCCCGTTGTGACTACTTCTAAAACTGAGTCGGCAGTAAAAATTGCATCAATTACTGTAGATGTAGCTTTTACTAACTCTTTTACAGCATCATCAATTATCATATTCGCTACTATATCACCTGACGCTGCTGCCAAATCTACAACTGGTGCTAAAGCTGCTATCTGTTTAACTCCCCATTCTCGGCGATATACTACTTCTATTAAATCTTCTATATTTTCCAAATCAAGATGTTGTTTGAAACCCTCCATCAAACTCGTTGATATCTCTCGTCCATCATAAGATTTTAATGCTGCGTTCATGCCTGCGATCGCAATTTTATAGGCACTACCTTCATCTCCTAAAATATACCCCCAACCGCCGACTCGCTTAGTATGTCCCTGATGATTTAGTCCAAAAACTATCGAGCCAGTACCGGCTGCAACTACAATTCCTACAGGCTGACCAATTCCACCAACTAAAGCAATTAAAGCATCGTTACAAATTACAATATTCGCTGGCTGTAATTCCCAAGTAATAGGCAGAGATTTGTTATTCTGTAACTCTTTAACTAAACCTTTTACGATTTCGATATCTGCTGCACGACCTACACCTGCTAAACCCAGACATATCGCGTTAATATTCACGCTATTTGTAATTATTGCTGCTTCAATCGCATTATAAATTGCTGATTGAATAGATTGTAAAGTTGCTTCGATACCTATACTTTGATAATTAGATGGGCCGTCTTCACCACGACCTAGCAATTGACGCGAATCATCCATCAAGATACAAACAGTCTTGCTACCGCCACCATCTATTCCTAAAACATAACTCATAAACTGTAATAATGTTAATTATTTTGAGGCTTCCCTTCTTCTTTTAAAGGTATAAAAAACAGAGCAATCATCCCAGGAATAGTTAATAAACAAACCAAGATAAAAAATAATGGATAGCCAAAAGCTTTTTGCAGATAACCACTAATTAAACCTGGTAGCATCATCCCTAAAGCCATAATGCCAGTGGAAATAGCAAAATGAGAAGTTTTATATTCGCCTTGGCAGATATACATTAAATAAACACTAAAAGCTGTAAATCCAAAACCATACCCAAATTGCTCTAGTGAAACCAAGGGATACACTAATGTTAGGGAAGGTTTATTGTAAGCCATATACACATAAAATATATCAGGTAAATTCAAAGCTAAAGCCATAGGAAACAAACACTTTTTTAATCCATATTTTGAAATGAATAAACCTCCTAAAATTCCTCCACAGATTAGGGAGATTACCCCAAATGTTCCGTAGACTAATCCCACATCTGATGTTGATAGCCCTAAACCACCTACTTCTGGTTTATCCAATAAAAACAAAGAGGCTATTTTTACAAGCATTGCTTCCCCAAATCTGTAGAGTAAGATAAATGCTAAAATATTGATAATTTTATCCTGAGCAAAATATGAGCTAATAATTGCCCAAAAAGGTATATTTTCCCTAGCTTGTATTTGTCGTTGGTTGTCTGATTCGGGTAAGGGTAAAATTAGGCGATGGTAAATAAACAAAATTGCTAAAATTAAAGCTGAGAAGCCAATAGCTATAGTCCAGCTTAAAGGAATATTATTGAGAGATACTTCAAGCTGACCTGCTAAGACTACTAATATTCCAGAACCAAAAATGACAGCCATTCGATAAAATAGTGAGCGAATGCCGACAAAAAACGCTTGTTGTTCTGGAGATAAAGCCAGCAGGTAGAAGCCGTCTGTAGCAATGTCATAAGTTGCAGAAATAAATGCTCCTATTGTTAATGATGCGAGGGAGATGAAAAAGAAATTTGGCAGTTGTAAGGAGAAGGCTATCAAAGCCAAGCAGCAGAACATGGCAAATTGGGTATAAAGTATCCATTTGCGTTTGGTAGAGTAAATATCGACAATTGGGCCCCAAAACATTTTGATGACCCAAGGTAGATAGAGAAAGCTTGTCCAAAGGGCAATTTGGGCGTTATCGATTCCGAGTTTTTTGTAAAAGATTACGGAAACTGTGTTGATGATGACGTAAGGTATGCCGGAGGTGAAATATAGGGTGGGTAGGTATGTCCAGGGCGAAGGGGTGGTGGTTTGAGGTTTCATGTTTGCCTCTAATTATCGATGCTATTAAAATTAGCATCCAATAGGACACCAATAGGATAAGTTATCTGTAATTTCCCCTTCAGAAAGACGCATTCCTACACCTCCAGATATAAACTTGTCATTACCATTGTTGTATAGCCATGCTCCCCAAACCTGAGTCATTGACTTACCATCAATTTCTAGTTTAGGAAACTCTAATAACTCTTGATACACATAATTTTGTTGTGTATACCAAGGGTCATTATTACTACTACGCGCAGAGATATTTCCTGAATTAACTGCAAATCCTCCTTCACCTTCTCTTCCTAAAATAGGTTTAGCAAAATATGAATTACCTATTCCTGTTGCACTCAGTGATGTTTTAGGAAAATATTCCCAGACTGTCCCTGCATCTTTCTCAGCAAAAAAGTCATATCCCAAATCTGTAATTAGGGCAAATACACTCTTTGGTTGCAGTGCAAAGGCAGAACCAAAGTTCACAATCACAATTTTATTCTCAAAAATTAGTTGTTCTAGAGCCGGCCATAATCTTTCACCTTTTTCATCAGTATCATGGATTAACCATTCCACTGGATACCACAGAAAGAGGATATCTATTGGTTTTTTTGTTCTCTGGTCAAATAGATACTCACCATCTTTGATGCCAAGATATTCTAAGGGTAAAATGGCACTTTTGGACTCCAAATTCTTGCTCAACCATCGCATAGTCCCTAAGTCTTCGGCATTATTCAAAGCTGTAAATGCCACACGACAGTCTGTAATTGGTTTACCCAAATTTAATGCGGCTTTATTTATATGCTGATTGAGTGTTCTTTTTAAGATTTTTTGAGCATCTAAATCTGGTTGTTGCAATCCAAAATGTCGGGCAACTTTGTTATTTCCGTCCGTACACTCAAACCAAAAACTAGGAGTTTGGGGATTAGTTTCTACTACTTTTTTTATCCCCGTTTCTGGATTCCAGCACCAGTCAAGACGCATACAAAATGGTGCGAGGAAGTCATATTTAACTAACTTGATGGTATCTTCAGGAAATCCATAGTAAAGTAGTGTATCCTCATCAAGAGTGCGGATAATTCCCCACGCTTGGGTTAAAACACTACCGACTAATTCCGATGCTTGCCGGATTTCTTGTATCGTCTGCGGTAAAACTTGATGGCAATAATAAAGAGCGTAAGGTGTTTCTTGGTCAGTTAGAGGTATACCTGTTCCTTCTTCAATAGGAGCAAAGTTGTACCAACCCATTTTCATGGACTGAAATAGACGCTTTCGTTGAGGACTGTTGAAAATATTCATAACTCTTTTATCCACCCGCATGACCACCGCGACCAAAACTACCAAAACCACTACGACCCTTGGAAGAACTGCTAGAAGTACCGACCTCTGATGAATCACCAAAACTGTTTCTTCTAATGCTACTGCTCCCAGAGTAACCACTTGTGCCCCTACTATTGTTACTGCCACTAGAGTAACCACTTGCGCCGCGACTATTGTTACTGCCACCGGAGTAACCGCTTGTGCCGCTACTATTAGATGAGGGTGAACAGTTATTGGGTTGTTGTTTAGGGTTCGACGACGTTTTGGAAATGCAATCTGACTGTTTTGCTTCTGGGGTTGTCGCACAAGAAGCAAGTAACGATACAGTCATAACGAACACGATGAGTTGAAATAAACCTGGTTTCAATTTCATGAGTCTTTCTGAGCGAATATTACAGATGTCAGCTACGGAATTTACCAAGATAGCTACAAGGGTCAAGAATAGATTTCGCATTTCCAGATGTTTTAAGGGGTAAACCCACGATTTCGAGAATTGCTAAACAAACCAGCCTCCAACCCTGTGGCAAAATTTATTAGAGTCCTTCCATAGTTAGTTTTCCCAGCATGACCGCAACTATTCCCAATCTCCCCAGTCTTTACGACCCTTTTTCCACTGAAGCCAAGTGGCAAAAATTCTGGGAAGACAACCAAGTTTACAAAGCTGACCCCAACAAAGGCGGCGAACCCTACTGCATCGTCATTCCACCGCCAAATGTCACCGGTAACTTACATATAGGTCACGCTTTTGAAAGTGCGTTGATTGATACCCTCGTGCGCTACCACCGGATGCAGGGGCGCAATACCCTGTGGCTACCCGGAACTGACCACGCCAGCATCGCTGTCCATAGTATGCTGGAAAATCAACTCAAAAAAGAGGGTAAGACTCGTTACGAATTGGGGCGCGAAAAATTCCTAGAACGCGCTTGGCAATGGAAGGCGGAGTCTGAAGGAACGATTCTGAATCAGCTGCGACGCTTAGGTGTCTCGGTGGACTGGTCGCGGGAAAGGTTTACCCTGGATGAGGGTTTATCTAAAGCAGTTGTCGAGGCGTTTACTCGCCTCTATGAGGAAGGCTTAATTTATCGTGGTGAATATTTAGTTAACTGGTGTTCCGCTTCTCAATCGGCTGTGTCTGATGTAGAGGTGGAAAACCAAGAGGTGAATGGAAATCTCTGGCATTTCCGCTATCCACTTACCGATGGTTCCGGTTTTGTAGAGGTCGCGACAACTCGACCAGAAACAATGCTGGGTGATACAGCAGTAGCAGTTAATCCCAATGACGATCGCTACAAACATCTCATTGGCAAAACTTTAACTCTGCCCATTCTACAACGAGAAATTCCCATTATTGGCGATGAATTTGTTGACCCCACTTTCGGCACAGGTTGCGTAAAGGTGACTCCCGCCCATGACCCGAACGATTTTGACATGGGTAAGCGTCACAATCTGCCGTTGATCAACATTATGAATAAAGACGGCACTCTCAACGCCAATGCTGGAGAATTTCAAGGACAAGACCGCTTTGTTGCTAGAAAAAATGTGGTTTCTCGCCTAGAAGCAGATGGCTTTTTGGTGAAGATAGAAGATTATAAACATACCGTTCCCTACAGCGATCGCGGTAAAGTACCTATTGAACCTCTCCTCTCAACTCAGTGGTTCGTCAAAATTCGCCCCCTAGCTGACAACACTCTCGAATTCCTCGACCAGCAAACCTCTCCAGAGTTTGTCCCCCAACGCTGGACAAAAGTCTATCGTGATTGGCTAGTAAAACTCAAAGATTGGTGTATCTCTCGCCAATTATGGTGGGGACACCAAATTCCGGCTTGGTACGCTATCAGTGAAACGGGTGGGCAAATTACCGATAACACGCCCTTTGTAGTGGCAAAATCGGAAACTGAAGCTTGGGAAAAAGCCAAATCACAATTTGGTGAAAATGTCAAGTTAGAACAAGATCCAGATGTGCTTGATACCTGGTTTTCTTCTGGACTCTGGCCATTTTCAACCTTGGGCTGGCCGGAAGAAACTCAGGATTTAGCAACTTACTACCCGACTACCACTTTGGTAACAGGCTTTGACATTATCTTTTTCTGGGTAGCCAGAATGACAATGATGGCTGGGCATTTTACGGGGCAAATGCCTTTCCAAACGGTTTACATCCACGGACTGGTGCTGGATGAAAAAGGCCAGAAGATGTCAAAGACCAAAGGTAATGGTATTGACCCGTTGTTATTAATTGACAAATATGGTACTGATGCCCTGCGCTACACCCTAATTAGAGAAGTGGCTGGCGCTGGGCAAGATATCCGCTTAGAATACGATCGCAAAAAGGATGAATCGGCATCTGTAGAGGCATCCCGTAACTTTGCAAATAAGTTGTGGAATGCTGCCCGGTTTGTAATGATGAATTTGGATGGACAAACGCCGCAACAATTGGGGAACCCAGTCGCTACCGAATTGAGCGATCGCTGGATTATTTCGCGGTATCATCAAGTTATCAAACAAACCACGAATTACATCGATAATTACGGTTTAGGGGAAGCAGCAAAAGGACTCTACGAATTCATCTGGGGTGATTTCTGCGATCAATATATTGAACTGGTGAAATCTAGGCTGCAAACAGGTGCAAACCCAGAATCACGGAGGGTAGCACAGCAAACTCTTGGCTACGTTCTGGAGGGAATTTTGAAACTGCTTCATCCCTTCATGCCTCATATTACCGAAGAAATTTGGCAAACTTTTACTCAACAACCAGCAGATTCCCCGCAAACTTTACCGTTACAAATCTATCCCCAGATAGACGCGAACCTAATTAATCCAGCTTTAGAAGAACAGTTTGAATTGCTGATTGCTACTATCCGCACAATTCGGAATTTGCGTGCTGAAGCGGATATTAAGCCAGGGGTAAAAGTGACAGCGAATTTGCAAACTGAAAGTGAGAAAGAGCGGGAAATCCTCACTGCTGGTCAAGATTATATTAAAGATTTGGCGAAGGTTGAGACTTTAACCATTACTGACAAACAAGAAAACCAAACTGTTGCTGCTAAAAAACCTCAAAGGGGTTTGAAGACAATTGGCTTAATTATCGTGGCCATTATCTTTGGTAGAGTGGGTTTAGCTGCGGGAAATGCCATTGATGACACTCCCATCATCGGAACTTTCTTTGAACTAGTTGGTTTTAGTTACACAGCGTGGTTTGCTAGCCAAAATTTACTAACTGCTCAAGCAAGACGTAGGTTATGGAGCCAGTTTTTCCCGCAGAGAGAATTAGAACAACCGCAAGAACCAGAAAATGCGATCGCAGGTGTAATTGGTACAATACAGGTGCTAATTCCTCTCAGCGGTGTGGTAGATATTGAAGCTGTACGTGCCAAGCTAGAAAAAAGCTTGAGTAAAGCTGAAGCTGAAGTTCAATCTCTGAGTACCAGATTAAACAATCCTAGTTTTGTAGATAGAGCTAGGGCTGACGTGGTACAGGGAGCACGGGAAGCTTTAGCAGAAGCACAAAAGCAAGCAGAAATTTTGCGCGATCGCCTCAAGGGGTTGTCGTAGCGATCGCCTGCGTGGCTTAGGATAACCGTAATGGGTAATGGGAGTGTAAATAATTCCCAATTACCCATTACCAATTAACAAAATATGAATTCTGGCATTTATTTTTTTATTAAATTTTTTTTGAATTTTGAATTTTGAATTGGAGCGAAGCGACCCTCATGCTATATCTAGCCCAGGTGCGTAAAAACGATTTTTTAGACCAGCACCAGTTACGCTTATTGGCGCGTCAAGAAGCTGATAACTTGTGGGCGATAATTCCCGAAGAGGCTTTCATTTTGCTGGGAAAGGGAAAGACCATGAGTGAAAACTTGCTTGTCTTAGTGGAACTTTCCCCTACAGGCGATATTGAAAAAATAGAAGATGCCACCAACTGGATACTCCATCTCATACAAAGCTACCTCACCATCGGCATTACCCCGGAATTTTTGCAGCATGAGGCCGAGCGAGCACAAAATTGGCGACAATCCCTGACGTTGCAAAACCAAGACTTAGCAAGGCGTTCCTTAGAGTTGGAAGCCAGACGCGAACAAATTCAAGCCTTACAAGAAAGCCTCAAACGCGAGAAAAATGGTTATTCCCAAGAGGAAAGTTAAAAGTTTGCAGTTATATTGCACTCAAATGTG
Source organism: Nostoc sp. (assembly GCF_036917235.1). Classification (GTDB taxonomy): domain Bacteria; phylum Cyanobacteriota; class Cyanobacteriia; order Cyanobacteriales; family Nostocaceae; genus Nostoc. The sequence goes on along the minus strand of NZ_JBALDU010000090.1, from coordinate 114,237 downwards.
TATTTATAAAAGATTACCCAGCAAGAGTTGCTCTGTCTCTGACTGGGTAATTTCTCAATGCAAGCTATAGTTAGCTTGCGTTAGGCAATGATAGTAATATTTACACTACTAAGCGCTACCTGATTGGAGAACTGGGCAATTTGAAGAACTTGTGCAGCCTTACCAGTCCCATCCGCGTCAAAGAAAAGATTACCCGTAGTTTGATCGTACATAAAGCGATCGCTTGCTGTTATCGCAGTGGTACCAAGTCGAAACAGTCCCGAATCGAGCGTAGTATTTTGAGATTGAACCAGTCCGAATTCAGCCTTGGAAATCAAGATAGTATCCTCTCCAAGAGTAAAATCAGCGATCGTATCATACCCTCCAGTACGGGTACCAGTTAGGTTGAAGCTATCTTTCCCAGTTCCACCAGTCAATACATCTCGACCAACTCCACCAGCCATTAGATCGTCACCTGCACTACCGAACAAGGTGTCATTGCCTGAGTTACCAAAAAGGCTATCATTGCCATCTCCTCCTGTTAATGTGTTAGCACCATTATTTCCCATCAGGATGTTATTAAGACTATTACCAGTACCATTGATTGCCCCGGTTCCAGTCAGAGTCAAATTCTCTAGGTTATTTCCCAACACCCAATTCACCGAAGAATTGACTAAATCTGTGCCTGCATCTGAGCCTTCAGTAATCAAGTCGTTTACGTTGTCTACAGTGTAAATATCATTACCGACTCCACCATCAAGACTGTCAGTCCCTGCACCTCCATTCAAGGAGTCATCGCCTACACCGCCTAACAAGGTGTCATTACCTGAGCTACCAAACAGGCTATCGTTGCCATCAACTCCATTCAACGTGTTAGCACCACTATTTCCCACCAGGATGTTATTAAGGCTGTTACCAGTACCATTGATTGCCCCACTTCCAGTTAGGGTCAAGTTCTCCAGATTATTTCCCAACACCCAATTCACCGAAGATTTGACTAAATCTGTGCCTACATCTGAGCCTTCAGTAATCAAGTCGTTTACGTTGTCTACAGTATAAATGTCATTGCCAACTCCACCATTGAGACTATCAGCCCCTAAACCTCCATCCAAGGTGTCATCACCTGCACCGCCCAACAAGGTGTCATTGCCTGTACCACCAATTAGGCTATCATTGCTATCTTCTCCACTCAAGATGTTAGCGCCAGTATTTCCAATCAGGATGTTCTTAAGACTGTTACCAGTACCATTAATTGCCCCACTTCCAGTCAGGGTCAAGTTCTCCAGGTTATTTCCCAACACCCAACTCACCGAAGACTTAACTAAATCTGTACCTGCATTTAAGCCTTCGATAATAATATCGTTCACGTTATCTACGATATAAGTGTCATTACCGATTCCACCATCAAGACTATCAGATCCTAAACTGCCATCTAAGGTATCATTGCCTGCACCACCCAACAAGGTGTCATTGTCGGAATCACCAAAGAGGTTATCATTGCCATTTTCTCCACTCAAAATGTTAGCGCCAGTATTGCCAATCAAGATGTTATTAAAGCTATTACCAGTACCATTGATTGCCCCACTTCCAGTCAGGGTCAAGTTCTCCAGATTATTTCCCAACACCCAACTCACCGAAGACTTAACTAAATCTGTGCCTGCATTTAAGCCTTCAATAATAATATCGTTCAGGTTGTCTACGATATAAATATCATTGCCTTTACCACCGATGAGACTGTCAACTCCTGCACCACCATCTAAGGAATCATTTCCATCAGCGCCATCAAGAGTGTCATTATCACCTAGTCCTTGGAGCGTGTCATTACCCTGCAATCCTGAGATGATATCAATATTGACTGTACCATTTAGGTTGTCTGCACCTAAAGTACCATTAATCACATTGTACTGATTAATAGTCAAGTTGACGGTAGCAGTACTATTGCCTCCGTGCCCATCACTTATAGTGTAAGTGAAGCCATCGAAGCCATAATAGTTTTGGACAGGGGCATAAGTGTAAGTACCGTCGTTGTTGTTAACTAAGGTTCCTTGGCTAGGTTGGGTGAAGCCAGTAATACTCAAAACATCACTAACATCGACATCTTTATCATTACTTAACAGAGTAGTAGCACTAATAATAACGGGTATGTTTCTTTTTGTGGTGATGCTATCGTTAACAGCAACAGGCGCATCATTCACCGCCGTAATATTAATATCGCGAGTAATGGCAGTACTATTAGCAGTCCCATCATTAACTATAAAGCTGATGGTACGAGGTGTAAGACTGGGGTTATCACTGTTGTTGGTATAAGTAATAGAACGTAGTGCGGTTTGATAGTTAGCAACAGTAGAACTGCCAGTTAAGGTTAAGACACCTGTGGTGCTGTTGTAGCTGCCCGTAATCCCATTTTGATTGGTGAAGGCGAGGGTATCTTGAGCAGAAATAAAGCCACTGCTAATTCTGACAGTAGCACTAGCTAGGTTAGCAGAGTCTACATCGCTGACGGTGATGCCTGAATCGATGGCTGTAGTAGCGTTCTCGGTGTATGCCAGAGCAGAGTTGGTAGCAGTAGCAATGGGCGCATTGTTCACTGCCGTAATATTAATATTGCGGGTAACAACAGTACTATTATCAGTCCCATCATTGACCACAAAGCTGACGGTACGAGGTGTAGTAGTGGGGTTATCACTACTGTTGGTATAAGTAACAGAACGTAGTGCAGTTTGATAATTAGCAATGGTGGCACTACCAGTTAAGGTTAAAAGACCTGTGCTGCTGTTGTAGTTGCCCGTAATCCCATTTTGATTGGTAAAGGCGAGGGTATCTTGAGCAGAGGCGAAACCATTGGTAATACTGACAGTGGCACTAGCTAGGTTGAGGGAGTCTAAGTCGCTAACGGTGATACCTGAGTCAATGACTGTAGTGGCGTTCTCGGTGTATACCAGGGCAGAGTTGGTGGCAGTAGCAACAGGTGCATCATTCACCGCCGTAATATTAATATCGCGAGTAATGGCAGTACTATTAACAGCCCCATCATTAACTATAAAGCTGATAGTACGAGGTGTAAGACTGGGGTTATCACTGTTGTTGGTATAGGTAATGGAACGTAGTGCGGTTTGATAGTTAGCAACAGTAGAACTACCAGTTAAGGTTAAGACACCTGTACTGCTGTCGTAGCTGCCCGTAATCCCATTTTGATTGGTGAAGGTGAGGGTATCTTGAGCAGAGGCGAAACCACTGGTAATGCTGACGGTGGCACTAGCTAGGTTGGGGGAGTCTTCATCACTGACGGTGATGCCTGAGTCGATGACTGTAGTGGCGTTCTCGGTGTATGCCAGTGCAGAGGCAGAAGCAGAGATTATCGGGGGAATCCCATTGTTAGTGTTTAGTTGGGCATATATCCCATTACCAGACCCGTCCTGACCATCGCTTTGCCAAGAAACGACAAAGTCACCCCCTGCATTCATCGCGACTGTGGGATTAGCTTGGTCGCTGGTGGTGTAGGTATTAACCTTAAATTCCCCCCCTTGAGCCACCCCAATATTGTTGTAGCGTTGGGCATATATCCCATTAATAGACCCGTCCTGACCAAAGCTTTGCCAGGAAATGACAAAGCTCCCATCTGCATCCATCGCGACTGTGGGATTAGCTTGGTCGCTGGTGGTGTAGGTATTAACCTTAAATTCCCCCCCTTGAGCCACCCCAAGATTGTTGTAGCGTTGGGCATATATCCCATTAATAGAACCATCCTGACCATCGCTTTGCCAGGAAATGACAAAGTTCCCATATGTATCCATCGCGACTGTGGGGTTAGCTTGGTTGCTGATGGTGTAGTTGTTAACCTTAAATTCGCCCCCTTGAGCTACCCCAAGATTGTTGTAGCGTTGGGCATATATCCCATTACTAGACCCGTCCTGACCAAAGCTTTGCCAGGAAATGACAAAGTCTCCATCTGCATCCATTGCGACTGTAGAGTTATATTGATCGCTAGTGGTATAGGTATTAACCTTAAATTCATTCCCTTGAGCCACCCCAAGATTGTTGTAGCGTTGAGCATATATCTCATAGCTAAACCCTTCCTCTAAACTAATCCAAGAGATAACAAAGTCCCCACTTGAATCCATCGCTACTGCTATGGGATTAGCTTGGTCGCTGGTGGTGTAGGTATTAACCTTAAATTCGCCCCCTTGAGCCACCCCAAGATTGTTGTAGCGTCGGGCATATATATCAGTCCCATCTTGACTATCACTTTGCCAGGAAATAACAAAGTCCCCATCTGTATCTATCGCTATTACGGGATTATATTGATTGCCAGTAGTGCCAGTATTAACTTGAAATTCATCCCCTTGAGATGTCCCGTCAGTGTTATAGCGTTGGGCATATATCTTAGTTCCGTCTTGACCATCACTTTGCCAGGAAATAACAAAGTCCCCATCTGTATCTATTGCTACTGTGGAGTTAGATTGATTGCCAATGGTGGTGGTATTGACTTTGAATTCATTCATGAAAAAACCTCTGAAAAAACTAAAAATTTGATTTCAACAATTACGGCCTGATTAAACAGATTTCTTAGTCATTAGGAATCACTGCACTCGGTCGCAGCCAATAGTTAAATTCTGGGGCAGTAAATGCTTGACGGATTTCTTTTCGTTCCTGATTTAAAACCATCGGACGCTGTACACCAGCAAGAAACTGTACATCATAAAGTTCTTGACAGCCTGCGGTGAACTTCAGCATTCCCACCTGTTGCCCATTTCGTAAATCCACGACTGCCACGCCACACAGCAATTGCTCAAACCGTTGAGTAATAGGCAACCCTCCGAAAATATGCCGTTCCCGAATCTGGCATAATCCGACTAGGGCGTAATACCCGACGCAGCACAACCCCCGCAGAAATCCAGGGAGTACACAAACTACTTGTTTGTCTCCTGATTCTGGATGAATGCGCCATATTTCCCCTGCACCAGAGTTGAGTAACCACAAAAACCCGTCATGCCAAATTGGGGAATGGGGCATTGATAATCCATCTACAATAATTTCATTGCTCTCTACTTCCACTACGACTCCACCGTTGGCTTTACCTGGTCGCCATCCCCCGACGGTATCTGTCGCACCGAGGGCAGTCACATACTTGGGTTTGCCATCCACCATCGCTAACCCATTCAGGTGGCAGCGGTCTTCTGGAACAACTTCAGAAATAAATTTGGGATGCCAGCGCGGTACAAAGCTAAAGTCTGGACTCAAGCTAGAAAGACACGAAAAGCGGGTGTTGACAATCCACAGCCCTTCTCTGCCAAATTCCAGGTCGTGAATGTTCAGGTCGCCTGTAAAATATGTCATCCGTGGCAAGTAGAGGGCATCGTAGCGTCCGGGCTGGTCTTCTAAAAACTCATAAGCTAAGGCGGGGGCATTGGCTAATAAACAGACTTTATGATGGGTAGCCAGTGCCAATCGTGAACCATTCACTGCCAATCCCATTGGTTTGGAAAATTGGCGTAACAGCATGGTTATCTGTTCCCCATTCCAGCCTACTAGTGCTAGTTTTCCGGCTTGGTAGGTGGTGATGGCAACTGAGCCTCCGGCTTGACTTAGCCAGGAGATAAATCCCCGATCGGCATCACATTGAATTAAGTTATTCTCTTCTAGGGCAGTAGTGGGAAAAGTGGACAGCATAAATCAGTTGAATTAAATTTCAAATTTTGTTGAGGAACTTTAGACTTAGTTAAATACAAAATATACTCAGTGGCTCTAGCCCTTCAAATTGAGCAGTAAATTACTAACTACGAACCCCGAAAATTACTGGCACAAAACACTAGTACTGCATGGCGTAAATCCAGCTATCTCCTCAATTAAGTAGACAAGTTGCTCTGAGCAACTTGTTAAAGGTGAACAAATTTATGCCAAAGTGTACTAGTGATTGATGTCATTGGTTTTGATGAGTTGTGAAAGTTTGTAGTCAGGGCTAAAACCCTTGAAATTGACTGATAAATCGCTCACGACGAAACTCTCAAAATTAACCCTGTTTTGTCACTCTTGGAAAACAATAATCGAAGCTAAATTCTGAGACTTTGATTTAATCTAGGTTTGAGGCTTTATTTTCTAACAGAAACTAAAATTTATAGACAAAAAGTGGAAATTAAAGCCCTGTAAGCGATTGGGCGATTGGGTTCTCCCACTCTGACAAAAGAGGGTTAATCACACAGACCACTAAGTGTGGCATCATTGTCAATAAACAAGTCTGTACCGGAAACAGCACTTAAAGGAATCGCCCCCAGAAAATAGGTCGCGCCGCCATAAAACTCTACTGGATCTAACTTTGCAGATATTTTGAACTTAGTTTTTTATAATGTCTTAGCAGTAAATCTTGTTTAGTAATCTACTGTTATAATAAAGACTATTATGTTAAAAAATAAACTGTATATATACTGAATGTAAAAATTAGTTAAAACTTTAATAATTTGAAAACTCGATCAGCAAGTTTTGTTAATATAGCGGCAAATTGTGTTGTTAGGGTAGAGAAAATGCGTAGGTGTAGTCTGTCCTATACATCGCCATGCTTCGTATTAAATTTATATAAAAAAGCAAGATCAGGGGAAATTAAGTACTTCACTGGTATTGATGATCCTTATAAAATACCACTCTGTCCTGAAGTCGAATGCAAAACTAACCAGGAAAGCGTTGCTCAAAGTGCAACTAAGGTCTTAGAGGTTGTTTGAAAAGTTATAAAGTATACTCAAAACCCCTCTCCAAACCTCTCTCCGTTTCGGTGAGAGGCTTTGAAACCCCCATTCCCTTGTAGGGAAGGGGGCTGGGGGGTTAGGTTTTCGAGGCTTAGATATTACCAAAAAAACTTTTCAAACATCCTCTTAGAAAAGCTAGAAGAGTTGGGTTATATAGTTGCTAGAATGAATGATTTATGAGTTAAAAACTTTATTTAACTCATAATTTTTACTAAGATGCCAATAATTGCCGAATTAACCTGGCTACAGCTTTCTGAGTAAAGCGGTTGGCTATTTGTTGACCTAAACGTTGTACATCTGAATTTACCAATAACTGGGCAATTTGGGATGTAATTTGCACTGGGTCAAAGCCTCTTGTTTCTCGGAGAATACCTAATATACGTTTGATATGCTCTAAGGTTTGTTGTTGTTCAACCGTGGCCGCTGGAGTTTTATTCACTGCTGTCAATCCTACGCGTTCTCGCAACAAGGAGGTAAAGTTATGCAAAACATTTTTACCTAAAGCATCAAGTCCGTTAACAGATTCATCTACTAGTTTGTCACGAATAAAAGCACCACGTTCAGATGACAGAAATTCTATCCCCTGATTTAGCACTAAATTAAAGTCGTAGTCTTGACTATTACGCGCATTTTTTAACAAGTTTTCTAAGCGATTCCAGCGAAATCTGCCATCTTTAAATAACAAATCTTGCAATGATGCTCTTAATTGCGGTGCTGGATCTGTTAACAGGCGTTTGGAAACGTAGGGATAAGCTTCGCTGAGGACTTTAAAGTTGGGATCTATATATATTGCAATACCTTCCAGCGTCACCAGAGAGCGAATAATTAAAGCGTAGTAGGGCGGTACGCGGAAAGGATACTCATACATCAAAGCCGATAGCTCATCGGTAATGCTTTTAATATTAAGATCGGCAACACTAGCTCCTTCGGCATCAGCAAAGACTCTCGCAAAAGCTGGGATAATTGGTGTTAAATCGGTTTCTGGTGATAAGAAATCTAATTTAACGTAATCTTTTGCTAATCCTTCAAAGTCGCGGTTGACGACGTGAACGATCGCTTCAATCAAACCATAACGCTGTGGTGGCTTAATCTCGCTCATCATCCCAAAGTCGAGATAAGCTAATTTACCATCGGTTGTAGCTAACAAATTACCAGGGTGGGGATCTGCATGGAAAAATCCATGTTCTAGCAGCTGGCGCAGGGAACACTGCACACCCACTTCAATTAGATAACGAGCATCTATACCTTGAGCGCTAATTTCTTCTGTCTGGGTTAATTTAGTACCGTTAATCCACTCCATCGTCAAGACGCGGCGATTAGTGTATTCCCAGTAAATTTTCGGAACGTATATGTCTTTTATATGACCGTATAATTCAAAAAATCTTTCGGCATTTTCACCCTCATGGATGTAGTCCATCTCTTCAAAGATGCGATCGCCTAATTCATCGAGAATCCCAACTAAGTCACTTCTTACCCGTTTAACCTTTTTCTGCACCCAAGCGGCGAGGTTACGCAAGATATACAAGTCAATGGTGATTCCCTCTCTTAAGTCGGGGCGTTGAACTTTAACAGCGACTTCTTCACCAGTTTTTAGCTTACCTTTATATACTTGCCCCAATGAAGCCGCAGCAATTGGCTGGTCCGACAGTTCTGCGTAAACCTCTTCTGGAGGTGCGCCTAATTCTTCTTTGATAAACTGGTAAGCAATTTCGTTGGGGAAAGGCGGTAATTGGTCTTGTAGTTTAGTTAATTCTTCTAAATATACGGGAGGAACTAGATCCGGTCTGGTGGATAAAGCTTGGCCAATTTTGATGTAAGCAGGCCCTAATTGGGTCAGCAATACTCGTAGCTGAGTGGCTCGGCGACGGTCATTTTTGGCGACAATTCCCCGTTTACTATCCGACCACAATCCAAAAGCAAAGGATAGAGTTGGGCCCAATACGGCAAAAATCCGCCGTAAAACTTGCACTTTTTTATTTTGGTAATGCGCCGCTATGCCTACGGGATCGTAAAGCGTCTCAGGTTGGGCTGTTGTTCTCACATTTTGGGCTGCTAAGAGTCTTGGTGAGCGTACAACTAAACTTGATGTACCATCTTCTGGCACTACATCAATAACATCCAGTTCGTCACTTCGGCGATTTGTGCCGTTGCGACTGTCCTCCTGAATCGGTCGGGAACTAGGGGGAAGTGTCTTAACAATCATGAAGAAGGCCACCAGTCAGAACGATCACATTAAGTATTGTAACAATATGTTTAGAAATTGGGAATTGGGAATGGGGCATTGGGTATTTTTTCCTCATCTCCCTCTGCTCTCCTTACTCCCTAGTACTATTAGGTCTGCTACACTTAAACGGGCATACTAGTTCAATAGTAATAGGTATTGCTAGTTGCTGAAAGATCATACTTATTATCTTGTAAGTTAGAAGTATCCGGCATCTGCCCTCATGGAGAATTTGGCTTGATGTTGCTTTGCCTGCGAATCGAAAACTTTGCTCTAATTGACCAATTGGAATTAGAATTTGGCGCGGGACTAAATGTGTTAACAGGTGAAACCGGCGCTGGAAAATCGATTATCTTGGATGCCATTGATGCCGCTTTGGGCGGTAAAGTCTCTAGTCGAGTCATTCGCACGGGGACAAGTCGGGCGATGGTTGAAGCTACTTTTACCTCAAACGCCCCCCTCGCCGCTTGGTTGACTGAACAAGAAATAGATTTGCTTGATGAAAATTCTGTAGTCATTAGCCGAGAAATTACAGCCACTGCTAGTAATATCCGCAGTCGATCGCGGGTGAATGGTGTGTTGGTAAATCGGCAGATCATGGGAGGAATGCGCGATCGCTTGGTGGAAATTACCGCCCAAGGTCAAACTGTACAAGTGGGACAATCGGCTCAAGTCCGCGATTGGTTAGATTTGTATGGTGGTGACTCTCTAATGCAGCAGCGTCATAAAGTCGCCACGAGCTTTAGTAGTTACCAACAAGCGCATTTAGCACTAGAAAAACGCCGGACATCAGAACGGGAACGCTTACAACAACTCGACTTGCTCACTTATCAAGTGCAAGAATTGGGAGCAACTAATCTCAGTGAACCTAATGAATTGGAACAGTTGGGACAAGAACGGGAACGCCTAAATCATGTCGTCGATTTGCAACAAATGAGTTACAAGGTTTATCAGGCTTTGTATCAAAACGATCATGAAACTCCCGCCGCCGGAGATTTATTGGGAGACAGTGAGGCGACATTAAATGACATGGTAGAATACGATACCCAACTACAACCCCTATTAGAATTAGTGCGGGACGCGCAAGCTGCGGTAATGGAAGTGGGAAGGCAGATTAATGCTTATGGGGATGGATTGGAAGCCGATCCGCACCGATTGGAGGAGGTGGAAGAACGAATTCAGGAGTTAAAGCAAATTTGCCGCAAATATGGGCCGACACTTACAGAAGCGATCGCTTATTACGAACGTATCCAAGGGGAATTAGCCCAACTTAATGACAGCGAACAATCTATCGAAAAGTTAGAACAGCAAGAAAAGGCTTGTTTTGAAAAACTCACCCAAACAAGTAATCAGTTAACTCAACTACGGGGAAAGGCGGCTGCTAATTTAGAATCACGTTTGATAGCTGAACTCAAGCCCCTAGCGATGGAAAAAGTGAAATTTTTGGTTGAAATATTACCAGCTTTCCCAACTGCTATGGGAGCAGATAAAATTACGTTTACATTTAGTTCCAACCCTGGAGAACCACTGCAACCTTTAACAGAAGTTGCTTCTGGTGGGGAAATGAGCCGCTTTTTACTGGCGCTGAAAGCTTGTTTTTCTCAGGTTGATGCGGCTGGGACAATGGTATTTGATGAAATTGATGTCGGGGTTTCGGGAAGGGTAGCCCAAGCGATCGCGGAAAAATTATACCAGCTAAGTCAACGCAACCAAGTATTATGTGTTACCCATCAACCTTTAGTTGCGGCAATGGCCGATCGGCATTTTCGTGTAGATAAGCAAACTATTAATCAAGGCAAAGGTAAAAAAGCCAACAATGGAAATGCTGAACAACGTACTGTTGTTAGAGTTACTACCTTGGATAATTTAAACACCCGTCGGGAAGAATTAGCGCAGTTAGCTGGTGGTAAATCTGCAACTGATGCGATCGCTTTTGCAGAGTCTCTATTATTACAAGCTGCTAACCACCGTCGCGCGAAGCATACTTGACCAAATAATTATGAATTACCTAGCTTGCTTCTCGCCGGAGGCGAGTATTACGAATTACGAATTATAAATTTAGGCTGCCAATTCTGAAAGGCGTAAACCAGCGATATTCTCGCAGGAAAAAGTCTCTTTACCCATCCATTGGCGGCAGATTAGCTCTATAATTTGACCTGCCCAGTTGCGAAAAAACCATTGGCATAAGGAACCATCCTCTTGAGGAGTCATAGACAGAGCAATAAAGCCTTTGTTATGCCACACCTCTGCTGCTGCATAGATATCATCAACAATAATGGCGACGTGGTGGACAGTATTAAAACCTTGCTCCTGGAATAAGCTAGCGATCTGTTCATCTGGCGTGTTAGGCGCAAGTAGTACCAAAATCATACCTGATGGCATTAAGGCTGAGAGAAAGTACATACTAGCATCTTCGGGTAATAAGCTTTGCTCTGGGCAAAAATCATCGGGCCATTTTCCTGGCCCTTCCGTGATTTTGGCATCATAGTTGACCAGAGTTTTAGCGTAATCTGTGAGAGTTTCTGAATCAGGAAACAACAGTACATAGTGATCTACGACAACTAGTTCACCAAATAGATGTATGCAAAAAGATGAGTTTAAGAATTCTGGAGTCTTGCACTCTTGTTTATACAAGAGCAATCCGTCAGTTTCTACAAAAGGCGACTCCTTATTCATCGAAGTCTCCTAAGTTAAAAGACTTTACAGCGTCTACCGCAAGGTTATTGCTCATAATGCTCACCGATGAAAACGATCTAGTATTCAATATTGTGGATTAGAAACAAGGTTGATATCTACCATCATAACTAAGATTGTTTTGAGTTAATCTCAAGCACCAGCGATCGCAAGCGGCTAACCACCGTCAAAAAATTAAAAATTAAGCTTCTAGTAATGACTGACCAAGATAACCTCCAACAGCTTTAACACCAGGTAAAGCAAAGAAATATCCACCACCAATGGGGCGAATATACTCCTCCAAAGGTTCCCCAATCAAGCGATTTTGCACCGTTACAAAGCCCTTTTCTAGGTCAGCCTGAAAACAGACAAACAACAAACCCATATCTAACTGTCCAGCTTTATCAAACCCGCGTGAATAATTGAAACCACGCCGCAGAATCAAACCCAATTCTGATTTGCGGGGATTAGCAAGGCGGATATGAGCATCTAGGGGGATTTGTTGACCTTTGGGATCTTGAGCATAATTGGGAATATCTTTCTCGTGGTTCATCCCCAAAGGTGCGCCAGAATCTTTATTGCGCCCAATAATTGTCTCTTGCTCCTGTAGTGGTGTACGATCCCAACGTTCGACTAAGTTGCGGATCGTTCGCACCACTTGATAGCTTCCTCCTACTGTCCAAGCTGGTTCGCCGTTATTTGGCTGTACCCAGACAATCCGGTTCATCAACTTTTCATTGCTAGCATCTAGATTTGCCGTCCCGTCTTTGAAACCAAGTAGGTTCCGCACCGTGGTTTTGCCAAGCTTTTTATGAGTATTGGGTGGTAGAAACCCATCTATTTGCCAACGCAAAGTTATCAAGTCAGGCAGATTCTTGATAATATCCCGCAAAGCGTGAATGTTCGCTTCCTCAGTGTTGGCACAAAATTGCAGCAGTATATCCCCATGACACAAATTTGGGTCAAGTTGGTCATTGGGAAAACCTGGCATGGTGTTTAACCGCTTGGGTTTTAAGTTGCCAAGTCCAAAACGGTTATCGAACAGTGATTCGCCCACTGCTAGGGTGATGGTGAGGTTATCGGGAACTACTATAGACCCAAGAATTCCCGAATCACTGGGTGGAAATTTGGGGTCGCGTTGCTTGGGTGTTCCCCCTGCCATGAGAAACTGAATGCGATCGCTCAAGGTTTTAAATAACCGCACCAAATCTGCTTTGGTTTTCGCAGTTGTGTCAAATGCCACCATTAGGGCAGAAGCCGGGGCAGGGGTAATAATACCTGCTTGGTGAATCCCAAAAAATGGCACAGTCTCTTCAGATGGGTCTTCGGTAGGTTCTAAAAGAGTGCGATAACCCAAACTGGTCAAAGCAGCTACTCCACCGGCTGCTGCCATCCCGATGAGCAAGTCACGACGGTTGATGCGGGGAGTAATGCGTAAACTTGGTTGCTCCGAACTAGACATAGTTTACTCCTCTAGGAATTATTCAAAAATTAGTTCACGCCTAGAGTGCCACGCAGCTGAGACAAATCTTCAGAAAGGGCAGCGATCGCTGTTTTCATATCTTTCTTGTCTGTTTCACTCACCTTGTCGTAGGTAGCAAAACCACCATCAGGGGTTTTATACTTAGCAAGTCCTTGGTTAACTTTGGTGAAATTTGTATCCACACGTGCCAGTAGTTCTGGGTTGGCTTTTTGGATGACGGGGCGCAATAACTCCACAATCTTTTGAGAACCCTCTACATTAGCGCTGAAGTCCCAGAGGTCAGTATGGCTATAACGGTCTTCTTCCCCAGAAATTTTGGTAGCAGCCACTTCTTCAATCAAGCCAGCGGCACCGCCAACCATATTTTTCGGTTCAATGGTCAAGGAGGCAATACGCTTTTGTAGCTCTAGTCCATCTTTCTGTAGCTTTTCGGCAAAAGGTTTCATGCCTTTTGTGGTTTTATCTTGGAATAAAGCTTTCTCGATGCGATGGTATCCAGTGAATTGTGGGTCAGCCTCTTTTTTGGCAAAGTCATCAGCGCGGGAATCCATCGTTTTATCGAGGTCAGAGAACAATTCGGCTATTGGTTCTGCGCGTTCCCAGTGAACATGGGTAGAGGCATAGAGTTTTTGAGACTTGGCAAGGTCGCCAGCAATTACGGCATCTGTGAAGGTCTTGTTGTCTGCCACCAGTTGGTCAGTTTCTTTGGTGACATACACTTTATACTCTGCGATCGCACCTACTAATTTACCCTGATCTACAGTCCCTTTGGCTTGAGAATCTCCAACTCCTGTCTTCACTGTGAGTTTCCCCTTGGGATTGCTGCGTAAACCGCAAGCCATATCATACTCACCTGCTTCTAGATTGGTTTTAAGTTTTTGAACGAAGCCAGGAGCAATATTTTCCCGTTCTTCTATGACTTTCACCCCAGACAAAATTTCCCACTCTAAAGGTTGGCTGCTTTTATTGGTAATTACAAAACTGTTTTGCCCAGATGTCAGTGTCAGCTGATTGGGTTCGCAACCTTTATCTGTCACAGTCAAAGCAGTTTCCGCAGAATTGCTGCTAGAAGTATCACTGGCTACTTTAGCTTCTGGAGAATTACTCCCAGAAGTATCGCTTGATTTGTTGGATTCACAGGCAGCGACTGTCAAGGCAATCAGACAGATAATTGTTGAGTGCTTTAAAAAATTTTTCATGGTTGTATTGTCCTAAAAATTATTGAAGTTGCTAGGAATGTCTAGCTGTATTCTTCTGTCTGGCGTTCTCTCCCAAGAAGAACAACAACATGGTAGGAATTAGATAGCCAAAATAGGCGATCGCCTCGCTAATGGTCGGAGCATCGTTATATCCAAAAAATCCCACCAACAGTGAACCTAGAAACCCATTATTGGGAAGTACCCCGCTAGCATCGAATACTACTGTTTGCAGTAAATTCCACACTCCGGCTTCATGGAAAGCTCTCACCCCACTTGCTAACAGTCCAGCAGCAACCAGGATAATGAAGGCTCCTGTCCATTTAAAAAATCGCCTTAGATTGATGCGGATACCACCTTGATAAATGCCTATACCGACGGCTACTGCGGCTGCATATCCAAACAATGCTCCCACGGGAGCTTGAATTCCCAAATTTTGCTGGAATGTTGCTAGGAGAAACACTACTGTTTCCAAACCTTCCCGCAGGACGGCAAAGAATGCCATCCCCACCAGTGCTAGTCCCCATTTATCCCCCGACTGAATGGCAGTTTCAATTTGAGACTGTAACTCCCCTTTAAGAGAACGAGCAGCACGGCGCATCCAGAAAACCATCCAGGTGAGAACCCCAACTGCAACGATAGAAATTACAGCTGCAAATAATTCCTGTTCTTGTTGCGGAAAGTCCTGACTGGTTATTTGCAAAATAATTGCAGCAACTAGACAAAAAAAGGTTGCTAGCGCAATGCCAACCCACACTGACTTCATCAAATAGGTACGCCCGGTTTGCTTGAGATAACTGGCAATGATACCTACGACGAGCGCAGCTTCAACGCCCTCTCGGAACATGATCAAGAAGGGAAAAAGCATGGATAACCTTATTAATTATAATTACTATCAAATCATCATGAGAATAATAACTTACTTGAGAACATTTGTATATAATTGCGAGTTAAAAAATCTCTAAAATCCTAGAAACATAAATTTTTCGTGGAATTGACAATTGCAGACTGGAAATTATATAAACCAATCAAAGAACTCTACAAAGCCTTACTAGGAGTTCTTTTCAGCCTATTCTGTCGTCAGCCAGAATCTTCTATATCCCAATCGACAGCTTAATATCTGTGCGATCGCCTGGATGCAACTTTTGAAGCTTAGTGCCAATTACATAAATTTAAGGGCGAATTGAAGTTAGACATCATCCTAAAACTCCAGATTTGTCTACCTTTTAATTACGCGATGTGCTAATTTTGCTAAACAAAAATCCTACCCCAGCAAGAAATAAGAATTACTATCTTGTAGCTTTTGCATAGGGTAGGATTTTTGTTATTTATGGAAGACTCAGTAGTGGCTATCACTTCATCATCTGATACTCACATTTTCATTTATTTATACTCCTGCAAAGCCCCTAACTTTCGAATTCCCGGCCAAATCATGGCTGTAGCAATCACTACTACAATTGTGCCGATTCCACCACCCACAACAGAAATCACTGGGCCAAATAAAGCCGCAGTTAAGCCTGACTCAAAGCCTCCTAATTCATTTGAGGCACTAATAAACACGCTATTGATAGCAGCAACTCGACCACGTAAATGATCCGGTGTTCTGATTTGAACTAATGTATGGCGAATCACAACGCTAATACTATCTAGTGCGCCACCAAGGGTCAGCATTAACATAGACAGCCAAAACGAACGAGAAAGTCCAAAGATAATTGTGACAATCCCAAAGCCAACTACTGACCACAATAAGGCTGGGCCTGCTTTGCGTAACGGTGGTAAATAGGCTAGGGTGATAGCCATAGTCAAAGCACCGATGGAGTGAGCTGCTTGGAGATATCCCAACTCCACTGGCCCCACGTGTAAAATATCTTTGGCAAAAATGGGGAGAAGCGCGATCGCACCACCCAACAATACAGCAAACATATCCAATGTAATCGCTGCTAAAATTAACTGATTCTGCCAAACAAATTTAGCACCGGCTGATAGCGCTTTGAGTGAGATTGGCTCAGTTGCGCGAATGACTTTTTGCTCTTTGATCGCCAGCGTTAAAATAAAACACAGCAACGCGGCGATCGCAGCTAGCACATATACGCCTGTAGCATTTCCCAGTAGCGCAATTCCGAATCCTCCAAAGGCTGGGCCAATGACTGCGGCTAACTGAAAACTACTACTATTCCAAGTTGCTGCATTGGTAAACGCACTGATAGGTATCAACTGCCACATTAGAGCATCACTGGCTGGTTTGAGGAATGCCCTGGCGACACCTGTTAATAACAAGCAAGCGTAAATTAGAAAAATTGCACCTTGAGTATAGGAAAGCACTGCCAAAGCCAGCGAGCAGAGAGCAAGCAACATCACCGACAATAACATGATGAGTTTGCGATCGCGGCGATCGGCTATATGTCCGACAATCAAGGTGAGAGCAATCATCGGCAAGACTTGGACCAGTCCCACACCACCTAAAGCGATCGCTGAGTTAGTCCGCTCATAGAGTTCCCAGCCAATCGCTACAGTTTGCATTTGCGACCCCACGAACAGCACCAGCCGTCCAATGGTAAATAGCCGATAGTCTCGAAACTTAAAGGCTGCAAAGGGATCATGTTGTGCAACCTCAAAGTTATGGGGCTTTGAGTTCTGTTTTCTCGAAGACATTTTTTAGTAGAGTTAAGCCTTCTTCAATGTTGGAAATTTGGTCTTCTGAAAGACCTTTGAGCAAGTCAGTAATATGAGCGCGAGTTTGATCTTGGGATTGCTTGAGATGATGTTTTCCATCTTCAGTTAAATTGAGCAGCACCCGCCGCCGCTCTTGAGGATGAGCAATCCGTTTCACGAAGTCCCGTTGTACCAAGCGTTCTATGGTTGCTGATGCCGTGGCAGAGGTGACACCTAAATGCTCTGCTAAGTCAGATAATGAAGCACCAGGATTACGGTTGATAAATGCTAGCGATCGCAACTGAGGTATAGATAAAAAAGCGGCACTATGGGCACGCATATCCGCTCGGATAAACCGCATCACTAATGGAACTGTTTCCATTACTCTAGCGGCACATTCTTCGGAAGTTGCACCTTGATTAGGTTTATCCAAGGTCATGGGCTTGTTGTTCTCCTAGTTACATGGCCACCCGTGGATAAAGTTTTCCACCAAGGATGGCTAAAATGATTAATGTGAATAAGAGAATTGTACAATCCAGACCAAAACCATAGATGCTAGTGCCATTCAACAGCATGGTGCTACGTAAGCCGTCAACCAGATAAGTCAACGGATTTAAATGGGAAATGAACTTTAACCAACTGGGCATCAACG
The DNA here is from genome assembly GCF_036917235.1 of Nostoc sp. Taxonomy (GTDB): domain Bacteria; phylum Cyanobacteriota; class Cyanobacteriia; order Cyanobacteriales; family Nostocaceae; genus Nostoc. Next base: position 96,644 of record NZ_JBALDU010000090.1, on the reverse strand, counting down.
AGATGGGATATATGGCATTGCTAGCAAAAAATAACGGCATGGTTAACAATTGTCCGATACCCGTCATCCTTTCTCGGCTTTTCACCAAACAGCCAATAATTAATGAGAAAATACAAAAGGAACCTGCCCCCAGCATCACCAGCAGTAGCACTTGGAGAATAGCTAGGGGATGAAGATTTAGTTTGACACCTAATAAAAATGACAATCCGTAAATGAATATTACCTGAGATAAACACCGTACCCCACATGCTAAACCTTTGCCCAACACCATCGCCACGCGAGGTGTAGGACTAGCTAAAAATTTATGTACAATCCCTAAATCTCGCTCCCAGATTAGCGTCATCCCACCACTAAAAATTGCCACAAACAAAATACTCTGAGCCAAGATGCCAGCAGAAATGAAGTCCAAATAAGGTAAGTTTCCTGTTGGAATGGCGCGAGTCCGAGAGAAAACTTGCCCAAATATTAGGAGCCATAAAGCTGGTTGCACAGCTCGAACTATTAAATCAGTGGGATCGTGGCGGAGTTTACGTATTTCTAATTCTGCGATCGCCAGGGTTTTCGTAACTAGCTCTTTAATTGCAGAGATCAAATTTACTCGGACAGTGGGTGGTGCTTTAACCCAACCGTTGAGCAGTACGTCTGGTTCTTGCTGTGTCACGGTAGTTGACTCCTGATGTTAACTGGTCGCCTGTATAGTGAATAAAGACATCATCCAAAGTTGCATTTGGGTTATTTAAAGAAGCTTTTAAATCGCTCGGTGTACCTGTAGTAACGACTTCACCTTGCTGCATAATCGCCACTCGGTTACATAAGCTATCCGCTTCTTCTAAAAAGTGGGTTGTTAAAAATATAGTTGTGCCGTAATCAGCACAGAGTTGTAGTACAAGTTGCCATACTTGAGTTCGAGCTATGGGATCTAGTCCAACAGTCGGCTCATCAAGAAACAGAATTTGGGGTTGATGTAGAACTGATATGCCAATTTCCAGCTTGCGGATCATCCCCCCAGAGTAGTTTCGTACCAAACGTTTCGCCGCATCTTGTAAACCCATGTATTCTAGAATTTCATAGATGCGGCGATCGCGTCCTTTGGCAGGTATTCCATACAGCTTGGCGAAGATTAAAAGATTTTCGTAACCCGTGAGACTACCATCAGCAGAGAGCGCCTGGGGTACATAGCCGATAGCCCGTCTTACAGGATTAGATTCACGAGTCACGTCATAGCCAGCTAAGGTTGCTTTCCCTGCACTGATAGGTAGCAAGGTTGTCAACATTTTAATAACTGTACTTTTCCCTGCACCATTGGGGCCAAGCAGTCCAAACACTTCGCCCTGTTCCACAGATATGCTCAGGTTGTTAACTGCGGTTAACTTACCAAAACGGCGTGTGAGTCCCTGAGTTTCCAAAATCAACGGTTTTGGTTCTTCTTGAGGTTGCGATCGATTTATTTTGCCCGTCAGTATTGTCACAAGTTTGATGCACTTCTATTAATTAGTAAACCTAACTATTAGCTTCTCAATAGATTTAACAGAAGTCAATAGACTTCTGGCGGAAATTTGAATCAGAGTAAAAGGAAACACAGTATTTAAACCATCACCAGGGTAAGCGTAGCCTTTTTGATCTACTGCTACGGCTAAAATCATTTTCCGTTTGCCAGTAAGTACCTTGGCAGCAGCTTTTGCTAATCCGTAGAAACCATACTCCAATGCGGATTGTTTTGTTCGCTTGCTCTGAATTCATAGCCAATTTGTGGAGTTGAGTTGACAGCTTTTAGTATTTAGTGTCTTTCTTGATAGCTAGAAAGGTTAATTACGCCGTATTTTTCTGGGTTCTGAGGCTGATAGATGCCTTTTTTCTCAAAAAGTGGTTACGCACTTGTTCTAGTAGTACTTTTAAGGTTATCTTGGGATATTCGTGTTGATTGGGATTGTCAGTGTAATAATTACGCTCAACCATGACTAATTACATAGAAGCTACGTGTTCACTATTAAATACATAAAGAAAAATTAAGAAGAGAAAGCCGTGCAGAACTGCTCATATTGTAATGTTCCAATTAATGAGGCGTATAACTTCTGTGTTAGTTGTGAGCAGCAAGTAAAGTGCCTAAATCTAGAATGTGGTGCTTATCTACTTAAGGGTAAAAGCAAGTGCCTCAGTTGTGGAACTCTCATGAATATACCTCAACCTAGTTCTGCTTCTATGAATAATTTTTCTCTGGAAGAAGAACAATCGGATAGCCATTATTCAAGGAAGGTCAGTTTATCTTTTACTGATACTTCAATTGATAAAGTTGCATCTGTTATGGGGGGTTATGTACCTTTAACTCAAGTGACAAATTCTCAGCGCGTTGTAACTCGCGAACAACAGCCTGTCTTACCTCCTTTTCAGAAACCACTAGAAGAAGGACAGTCCAGCTATGATAAGCCTTTGCAGGAAGAAATTATTAATACTACGGTTCAAAGTAATATTGAAACTCATGCCCCTTCAAATTATTTTGAAAAAGATGGACAGGGTATTCTTATTTCAATTAACCCTGATTACAAGGGCAAGAACAAAAAAGCTCAACAACAAAGATTTAGTTTACTTTATGTTTGGGCTTATAACTTACTTCACGAAGAACCAGTTCCTAATAAGGAACACTTGAATCAAGCTGCTAAAACAAATGGAGTATATGATCAAAATTATTCAACACATCTGAATGATATTGCAAGCCGTTTCTTTATTAAATCTGATGGAACTTTTAAAATTAATCCTAGTGGACGTATAGAAGTCAATAAAATTCTTGTAGAAATGCAAAACCAAGATGTTATTGGTTTTGAGTATTCAAAGTCAACTAGGAAGAATTCTAGTCGAAGTTCTCGAATAACAAAAGAAGAAACTCAAAAAATCGAAGAGTGGCTTCAATTACCATCAAGGTTTGACAGCTTCGATGTACGAAAATTAGATACTGGCGTTAAGTATGCCCTTCTTGCCTTATACGACATTATCAAAGAATTAAAAACTCAAGATGCTGTGAAACCAGGATTAGCATACGAGTACCTCACCAAAAGATATCAAACTGTTTCAGTGAAAAAAGATAATTTTACGAAAGCCTTGACTAATACCAAAGACTACAGCAAATACTTTGGTCGTACTCATGAAAATTTATATTATCTTACATCTGAAGCTGAAAGTCTTGTCGAAGAATGGCTTAACGAAGATCCTGTTCAGTAATTATAGAAATTGTGAGTATTCAAAGATCCAATATTGAAACAGCTTTATCTTCTAAGCTGCCAAAAGATATTCTGATTGTATTGCTTAATGAGTATCAAAATATTAAACAAAACTTTTTTCTAAAAAAGTTTCGTCCGACTGAATTAAATGCTGCTCGTTTCAGTGAATGTATTCTACGTTTAATTGAATTTCTAGATACGGGTAGTTTTACACCATTTGGAAAACAATTAGATACTCAGAAAATAATCAATCGTGTTACTTCCAACACAAATTTACCAGAGGGTATCCGGTTTTTTATTCCTCAATTAACAAGAGTTCTTCTTGATATTAGAAATAAAAGGAATGTTGCTCATGTGGGCGGGGAAGTAGATCCAAATTACTCTGATTCTCTACTTGTAGCACATTCAGCAGACTGGATTTTAATTGAACTTATACGTAATTATCATACTAATAGTATTGATGAAGCAAGAAAAATTGTTGCAAGCATTAACGAAACAAAAATACCTTTAATAACAGAAATTGATGGTTTTATACGAATTCAAAATACAAAACTAAATTCTGAAGACAAAACTTTAATTATTCTCTACTACAAACAGCCAGATAAAATTAGTGATTCAGATTTGACGAAATGGATTAGATATACAAATATAAGTAGATATAGAACGCAAATTTTGAAAGCATTAGATGATGAAGCACTTATCCATTATGAGAATCGTTTCTGTGTAATTCTCCCCAAAGGTATCGCCTGGATTGAAAAAAATATCAATCTAGAATTAATTGTGTAATTATTGTAGTGTTAAAGCAGGTTAGAGATCGCCTGCTGTAATGTAAACAGTCATGTCTAGTTTAGGTTACGCCTAAGCATATTACACGTATAGCTGAAAGCGCGATCGCATTAAAAATTATTGAAAAACTGAGCGTTATGAATACGAATTATATAAAATCTCTAGTTATCTTCAACATCTGGTTTCCACCAGGCTGTAATTCGTATTCAACCTTTTCAATATCTATCTTGTAACCTTTAGAAGTGTAATATTTTACTATTTCATCTAAATGTTGTGAATGTTTCCACATTAAAGTTATCAGGGGAAATATTCTGACTTCTTTAGCAATACGCAGCATCTCACCTACTGAATTTAAGTGAAAATCGTAATCGAGATGATCTGAATATAAAAATAATAAATGCGAACAAAGAGTTATATCAAACTCCTGATTATCATAAGCTAATTTTGGCAATTCACCGACTGCGTATCTGTTGCTTTTTTTGCCAGTTTCATAATCAGACAGAAATTCTTGAATAACTTTGACTCGATTGTGCCGCAAATCATCCGGGGATTTATGATAGCTCCATACCCAATCATTTGATGTAGCCTTGACTTGATTGATGATGTTATCTACCACTTCATTAAATCTTTGCAATATTTCATCACTGGAAAATTGGTATAGTGGATCAACAGAAACTACACTTTTACCCTGACGTGTCAGTTCTGCATTAAAGCTTGCCGGGCCATCACCAATCCCAATAATTCTTTTATTTAAATCTGCATTTGTTAAATTGAATATTTTTATATATTCATCCATTGATCTCCCAAAAGGAACTACTTTATCTAGAACCATTGCCATATAATTTACCTCATCAATAGACTGATTACAGTGGATAATAGCATCAAAATGTTTTATTCACTGCGAGACGGCAATCATTCAGAAGCGCGTTAAGCTCTTTTACAACTGTCAAGGGATTTCTACCTCTAAACACAGCAGCGATCGCAGCTTCATAAGGATTTCTACCTGTTCTTTTGACAGCATTTATTGCAGATTTGATAATCCTTGGACACTAACTAGCCATGCTGCTAACACATGTCCAGTACGTCCAATTCCACCAGAACAGTGTACAACAACTTTCTCATTTTGTTTGTCAGCTTCTATTAAGAAAGGAAGTATTTTCTGTGTGAGGGTTTCTAAATTAGATAAATGGAAATCTACAATCGTTACCCAACAAATTAGCTGATTCCCAAATTCCTGTTTGTAGGTGTCCAGAAGATTAGAGTAAGAAGCTAGCTGTTGTTCATCAAGAAGACAGCAAACACGCTTGATATCTTGGCGCTTCATGAATTCTATCCAATCCTGAACATTCTTGTCAGTGTATTCAGGTCGTGCAGCACCAAAGACTATTTGCTCCTTTTCCCAAGCTGGGGCAAATTTGTACATATTTAGTCTAGAGTCGAGGTTGGTAAATCTAACCAATGGCAGAAAATGGCGATCGCAGTCTAAAAATCCCTCTACACCAGATGCCAGCTAAAGTAACTATATAAAATACCTAATACAACACATACGTATACCACACTATCTTGCTTTAGACTGATACTGCAATGCATCCAACCTATCTGGAAAATAATAAGGTAGATCGAATGCTAAGAATAAAGTTTTTCAATAAATTTTATATTTTTGTTAATTATCTTGCTGGCTATACTACCTCTAATGCTTATTCTTAGGACTTTTGCAGCTTACTTAGCTAGCTCCACTAGCTACCTTGACTAATCAATGAGGTTAAGAGAAACTAACTAAATACTGATGTGTATGCTTATAATACTAATAAGTTTCGTAAAGATTCTGAGATATATATGTTGAAATATGGAACATTAGTTAACAAATGGCGAGTTTGTATCTAAAAATGTTCCTAGGGCTATATTTGTAGCCTTCTGCTAAGGCAGTACAATTTAAGCGTACTTATCCTGGTTGACCAAAAGAATGGAGACATTAGAGTTCATAATCTATCCAGACGGTCGGGTACAAGAGAAAGTCACTGGCATTGTGGGTAATTCTTGCGCTGAAGTTACAGCAGCAATAGAGGCACAGCTGGGGCAAGTACTTAATCATGAGCCAACCTCAGAATATTTCGCCGCGAAGGTGCAGCAATCTAATGTGGCGAATACACACACCACTTACAGCGATTGGTAAGTTTTCACAGTAGTTTAGTGTTATTAATTCACAACCACCATGTCACACTTTAGCCAAATTAAGACTCAAATCCGTAACCTTGATTCTTTGAAAGATGCTTTGACTGAATTGGGAGTAGACTGGAAACCCGGCCCACGTGAAGTCCGTGGCTATCGCGGTCAAACCCATCCTGCGGAAGTTAGTATTGAGCAGGAAAATGGCTATGACATCGGTTTTAGATGGAATGGCAAAGAATATGAACTGGTGGCTGACTTGCAATATTGGCAGCAAGATTTGTCTGTAGATGGATTTTTGCGCCAGGTAACACAGCACTATGCTTATCAAACAGTTGTGAAAGAAACAGCTCGTGTTGGTTTTCAAGTTTCTGAACAACAGAAAAATGAAGATGGTTCAATTCGCCTAGTAGTACAGCGCTGGAGTGCGTAATGGCTGATTTTCTGCCGTCGCCGGAAGAAGAAGACGATAACCGTTCCGGTTTTGAACCAGAATTAGGGGGTTTTTTGCGGGATGCCCCAGAACGTTCTGGTTTAGAACCGGAATTGGGTGGTATATTACGCCAAAATGGTGTTTATGTTGACGAAATCACCTGTATTGGTTGCAAGCATTGCGCTCATGTTGCTCGTAACACCTTTTATATTGAACCAGATTACGGGCGATCGCGCGTGGTTCGGCAAGATGGGGACGCTGAGGAAATTATCCAAGAAGCAATTGACACTTGTCCAGTTGATTGCATTCATTGGGTTGATTACACTGAACTGAGAAAGTTAGAAGACGAGCGCAAATATCAGGTAATTCCTATAGTGGGTTATCCTGTAGAACAAGCAGTTGCTGCTAGCGAACGTCGGCGTAAAAAGCAAAAATTAAAAACCAAAAAATCCCGTTATTAAGATAAAAACGTTAAATCAATATAATAAAGGACTGGTATATCCAGTCCTTTTGTTTTTTGTTATATAGTTAATTTCTGATGCAAGGATAATTTTGAATTCCCTATAAGGGCTAACTCCCTTCATTTGAAATTTAGAGGATCGTGTTGTGAAAGTAATTTTTCTACTTTTGCCTCGTCTAACCTCGCAGTTAATCTTCTTGTTTCATGCAAGTCTCTAGTAGTTTTTGCCAAAGTAAAAGTTGAGCCAACAGAGAAAGCCATACCCATACCCATAAAGCCTTTCACCCAGCCATTTACAGGTAAATTTACAATACCGAAGCTGGTCATAGAAATAGAAATCACAAAAGCTGCCCAAGTTTGAATAACCCAAGCTGCACTGTCTTTTTGGGTACCAATTGTTTGCATATTTCTTACCTTTGATATGAGTTATTAATACCAATTATTAATTCGTAATTAAGAAGCGTAAAATTTAATCTGGGTTTCCAGACTTGTATCTATAGTTTAGTTTTGGAGAATTGGTGTTAACAGTAATTATATTTGTTGGTAGGTTTACTGGTATCAATAGTAAGACCAGTTTCATAACTGGACTTCAACACTTTTGCTCAAGAGCAATGTAGTCAGTAGAAACTGGCACAAGATTTGTACCAGTTTTACAAGTGGCATTAAAAGGATGAGTTTAGTTATTCATCTGGAAAAGTCTGTACCTTGCCATCGGGACTGAGAACAACTCGAATTCTGACATTTTGTCCATTTTTATTGGCGGAAACAAAAGGTTTGCCAACTTCAGGCATCCCGGCATTATCAACGAATTCTCTTGCTGCCTTATTAAGGGGAAAAATTCGTTCAATTGTGCCGTCAACACCAACTATCAAACTGTACTCTAATGTTTGTCCCAGTCCAGTAGGTGGTTGCCAACGCTTTGTTAGATATTCTCTAGCTTCTGCTACTTGAGTTGTGTCAAATAATGTGCCAGTAGCTACTTCTCTGGATGTGGGGTTTTTACTTGCGTCCCCTAATTGATCGATAAATGGATTATTAGCAGCGGTTCTAGAAGAGGGAAGTTGTGAAGTAGGTTTCTCTCCAGCAGAAGATTGCTGTAAGGAACTGATTCTTTCGTCTAGTTGTTGTGAGGTTAGTGGAGAGGGTTGGGTTGGGGTATTGACACGATTATTATTGGGTATGGTGTCAAGAGATGGAGGCAGTACTGGTGAGATATTAGTTGGTAAGCTATTGGCGTTAGAAGATAGTCTGGGTGGCAAATTCCGCAGTTGAGGAATAGCACCGGGTTGGGAATTTGACCCGGTTGGATTCTGTCCCAGATTTGGTAATATGGCAATTTCCTGACCTGGGATTTTGCTGGATGGTGTGTTAGTGTTCGCGGAGCGACTCGTAGAGAAGCTCGCCGGAGGCATCGCTCGATTACTAGGAAGGGTTGCAGTTGTCCCTTGAGGTATTGTCAATGTATTTGGTAGTGCTGGAGAGAAACTAGAACTAGGAGCTGTTAGAGGTGCTTGGGGTAAAGTGGATGTGGAAAGTGGAGGGGTAGAACCTAGCAAATTGTTTGATGGCGGGGTTAGCCCAGGTTCAGGTGTGGGAAAGTTTAGTGACGATGAAGGTTCTAGAGCAGTTTTTACCGCTGCTGAATCCGATCTTTTGGCTGTCTGCTGTTGCTTTTCTCGAATGTTGTTAGCATATTGCCAAGTAACTGGTAAAAAACCTATACCTAATACTAATACTGCGGCAATAGGCGCCCAAGCAGGAAACCTCAGAGTCGAACTCGTGCTGTTGAGAGTTGGAAGTGCCATGACATCAGTTGAATATTCATCTAAAGCACTTGCCAAATCGAATAGTTGCAGCAGACTGAGTTGAATTACGGGGCCAGATGAATAGTTGGCAAGAGAACCAAGAAATAGGTTGTGAGTTAAATAGCTACTTGGTTCTAAGTAGATATTTGCTCCTGGAATCTGGGTACTAAAGGCATTTAATGTTTTTGTTGAAGACTTTAATTCTGGCTCATCCAGTGCTGTGCTTGACTCTTGGGTACTGGAGAAACTGACCCAAAAGCTTTCTGGAGACTGTTGGAGAAATTGCTGTACATAGTTGGTAACAGCATCACATAAAGCTTCGAGTTGATCGCGATCGCCCCGAATTGGAACTCTTTGTTCTTCTGGTAGTCGGGGATCGTCAAAACGTAGCTCAAAGCTCAAATGTTTGAGGACAGTTTTCCCCATCCAACGAGACAGAGGTGAGCTTTGTGCGAATACTTCTAGCGTGCAAGTTGGTGGTGTGTAGCAACGAATAACTGAATTTGATAGAGGCATGACAGGAACTGCGAAGAAGACTATATTGGGATTTTGCAAAAATTAAGCCAGTTGCTTGCAAAGAAAAGTTGGAACGGTGGATTCCTCCACTTAGCAATTTGTCAGGTTCCTTCTGTTGTGCAAACTGGTGTGTAAGGAGGAAGCATTGCTGATTGTGCATTGCCCAAGAGCTAATGACCATCAAAAAGGAATCCTTACCTAGCAAACTTTCATGAGCAAATTTTGGTTGAAGAATTTCAAATCTAAAATTTAAAATTTTGTTGAACGGTCTATAAGTGCTAGCCAGAGACGGCGATGCCCACCAGGAGCGCTGTAAAAAAGTAAATCTACAAGCAGTTTTAGGGCCAGATTGGTTAGTAAATCCGTTGAGATTTGCTCGTCCTCTTCCATTCGCTCTTGGTAGGTGTTGCAAAAAGCATCAATATAGTCTCCAAGTAAAGCAGCCTGGTGAGGTTCCCGGTTATTTTCTGCCATTTGTTCTAACAGACCGACAGCACGGCGAATCAATTCCTGGTGCTGTTTGGCTAGATAGCAGATGATCAAAACAAGCGATCGCGCTTCTTCGACATCTAGCTTTTTCCGCCCTCCTTGACCTTTGCGTAGAGGATTTGATTGGCGTAATCGCCATAAAGCTACGCGGTCTGGCACTCTTGACTCTAAATTCAGATCGGTTGCCGCCGAAAGCATAGCCTCTGAACCAATCCCAGTTAAGGTTTCTAGCGCCAACAGCACCAAGTCTAATTGGGTTTTGATATTGTCCCATTGAACTGTGTTTGGGGCTGGAAGCTTGATTAAATCCTCCCATTGGGAATTTGGAGTGGCTGAGTTGGCGGCCGAGTGCATAACTTTTAGCATAGGTGATCAAGCTGATAGGGGATGTTGCTGTTACCCATTTTGAAACCAGACTCTTCAGAATCAAGGTTGGTTTCCCATTTTCTATGTGGTAAACAGCAGGTATCTCTGTCCTACTCTAGATGAAAATTTATTTTGGACAAAGTAGAAAATTATCAATTCTAGTTAAGGTTTACCCGACTTTCGCTGCTAGTTCCGTACAAGAGTATAAATAAACTATTGTTTTGAATACTAAACGCTAATTATTTAGAATACCTCTTAATTTATTTGCAGTTTTAAATTTTGAAATTTCTTTATGTTTATTACTGGCTTTTTATGTATACATAATTACTATACAAATATTTTACCTGTTTGCTAAAGGCGCTTCTTGCTGCTGGAGGTCATCCCACACCAGTTTCCCTTGTGTGCAGCCTGTTATTTCAGCAGGACTTACGCAAATAATAGCCAAAAGCCTGATTTTCAGGTAGGGGTAATTTATGAATTGCCCCTAGGCGCGTTTAGTCTTGCGTAAGTCCTATTAACGACAGGCTGGATAACATCAGGACAGGACGATTGATACCTCCATAAAACTGAGGACAAACTAAAAGTTTGATAAAGTTAGGAACGTGGATTTATTAACTTACAATTCTTTGTAGGTTGGGTGAAGTGACAGCGTAACCCAACATTAGATTACATAAATTAAGAGTTGTACTTTATTTAATTCACATTCCTTAGCATTTGAAGATGTTGACCTAGTGATTTTGTCCAACTTAGTTGGTAATATACGCCCTGTATATTTTGCATCTTCTCCATAATCGATTCTGAATAAGCCTTTTGAGACTTAACGGTAAAAGTCAGATAGCTTAATAAACGCTTTAAATTATCTTGTTTAAGGAATTATCTCTTTGATGAAAGTTTATATCCAAAAAGACTCTGAAGGTGAATTTGCTAGTATCAATTTTTTTATTGCTTACGATAGCTTCAGGAAAATGGGCTGGGAAATTATTTCTTTTACTAAAGGAGAATCCTTTACGGATTTAAAACCAGAGAATGTTGTGGTTGGATATATTGATGCGTTCTATTCATCTCTCAAAAAATTAAACATCACTTGTCCAGTTGAAATTAACTATCCACCAGAACTACAGGAATTCTTAGGTAGAAAAATCTGGAAATCAAAAATTAATTACATTGCCAGTCATCCAGAAGAATGGAATATCTTTATTAAACCTGCTTATGCTTCCAAAAAGTTTACAGGTAGATTAGTACGAAGCACTAAGGATTTAATTAGTTGTGGCGATGAGTTTGAAGATACTGAAGTTTGGTGTTCTGAACCTGTCAATTTCCTTGCAGAGTGGCGGTGTTTTGTCAGGTATCGGAAAATTCTTGACGTGAGAATCTATAAGGGAGATTGGAGAACCACTTTTGATTATAGAGTTATTGAAAAAGCGGTAGAGGCTTATAAATCTGCTCCAAACGGTTATGCGATTGATTTTGGTTGCACCGATAAAGGAGAAACATTGTTAGTTGAAGTAAATGATGGATATTCTTTGGGTTCCTATGGGTTATTTCCCCTAGACTATGCCAAGTTACTATCAGCGAGATGGGCAGAGATTACAGGTACTAAAGACTATTGCGATTTTTAATTTTAGACGATTTTAACTAAATCTGGCTATTAATTTGCTGCATTATCCACGCACGAAATGCTTTCATTGTGGCATTTCTGCCATTGGTTTTACTTAGCATCAAATATTTAGGAATTACTTGTGAAATTGGGATATCTGGGAAAATCGAACTGGTATTTGATTCTATATATTCACCATCGAAAAGTACGTTTATTTCCAACTTGCTTCCATTCCATCGCCACAGTTCCGGTACTCTCAAAGCTTGATAATTATTGAAACGAGTCCGGGAGGTGATATCAATTTCAATAGCAAAATCTGGAGGCGGGTCAGTTTCTAAATTGATTCTATCTTTGCCTCTAATTTTAGCTTCATTTTGGATATAGAAACAATCATCGGGTTCTACCCCAGCATCCATGCTTTCTTGATCAAAAGTCGTAGAACCCAAACTCCAAAATTCGAGATCGAGTTCTTCTAATAAAACTTTTACCAAGTCCCCAATAATAACTTTAGCTACTTCATGCTCTGGTAATGGAGCCATTATTTCCAGCACCCCTTGACTGTAACCTATGCGAGAACTGCGATTGTCTCCCAATTCTGCTAAAATGCGTTTGTATGCCGACCAGGAGACATCTTTAATCAACAACTGATGACCGGCTCTAACAATTAGTTGATTCAGTTCAAGTAACATAGCATTCCTGCTCTTTATTTGATATGAGCAACGGTAACACCACTACCGCCATCTGCTTGTTCTGCTGGTTCGTAGTTGTTCACTCTGGGATGCTGTTGCAAAAAGGCGTGAACTCCTTGTCGTAGCTTACCAGTGCCATAGCCGTGAATAATCCAGACTGGCCCTGTAGCTTCCGAAATGGCTTTATCTAAAATGTATTCGGCATCAGCCACCCGTTTACCGCGCAAATCGATAGTGTTTTGCGAGGTGCGAATTTCTGGGACAGTTTGCAGTGGTGGCGTTACTGGTGCTGGGGCTGGTTTGGGTTTGACGATTGGTTCGGCTTTTTGACCATCTAGAGATTCTACATCTTGCAACTTCACAGTCATCTTCATTAGCCCAAAGCGAACGCTTAACTCGCCATCTTCGTCGGGGGCAGTTATAACTTCTGCTACCTGTCCCAATTTGGGAACACGGAGGCGATCGCCAATTTTGGGCATAAACCCAACTTTTGGTTTTGCTGGCGTTGCTGGCTGATATTGCTGGCCAATTTGATTCAAAGCATTAGTTGCTTGCTGGGCCTCTTGGGCTGTGGGCGTACCTTTCTGCAAGCGGCGGATAACTTGGGCAATTTCACCTTTTGCTTGAGCGATCGCTTGTTGCACTGCTACTTCCTGTGAAGCCCGCAAACTGCTTTCCCTTTCCTCCAAGCTTGCGGCTTTTGCGGATACTTGTTTGTATAAACGTTCCGCTTGCTGCAACAAACTTTGGGCTTCCGCAGCTTTGGTTTCTTGGCGGCGGCGTTGCGCTTCTAACCCAGCAATCACCTGGTTAACTTCATCTGTGGCCTCTCCCACTTGGGTTTTTGCCTGTTGTACAACTTCTGGCTTCAATCCCAAGCGCAGGGCAATGGTTAAGGCATTAGAACGTCCGGGGATGCCCCACAGCAGACGATAAGTAGGCGACAAAGTACTTTCGTCAAATTCTACAGAGGCATTTTCAAACCGATCGTCTTCGTATTTCAGGGCTTTTAGTTCGCCGAAGTGAGTAGTGGCGATCGTTAGCTGGGTATGGTTGGCAAGATATTGCAACAAAGCGATCGCTAAAGCACTACCTTCCACTGGATCGGTTCCTGCGCCGACTTCATCAAGTAAAACGAGTGCTGAGTGCTGAGTGCTGAGTGCTGAGTGTTGAGTGCTGAGTGCTGAGTGCTGAGTGCTGAGTGATGGAGAAATAACTCCAGTCTCCTGCTCCCCTGCTCCCCTGCTCCCCTGCTCCCCTGCTCCCCTGCTCCCCTGCTCCTCTGCTTCCCCATTCCCCAATGCTTCTAGAATCCGACTAATCCGGCGGATGTGTCCAGAAAATGTGGATAAACTTTGCTGTAAGGATTGTTCATCCCCAATATCTGCCAGCACTTTATCAAACCAAGGTATTTCCACTGGTTCGCGGGCGGGGACAAATAAACCCACTTTGGCCATTAATGCTGCTAACCCCAAGGTTTTTAAGGTTACAGTTTTACCGCCAGTATTAGGCCCAGTAATTGTCACTACCCGAATTTGTGGGCTAATCAGTAAATCTACAGGAACTACTGGTTGCCCTTGTTCGTGCTGTTGCTGCCACACTAACAGAGGATGTCGCAAGTTCCGCAAGGTAATGATTTCCTTATCTTCTCGCTGGATAAATCGCGGGGGATTCGCTCCTAACCAGTAGCTATACCGGGATCTAGCAGTTGCCAGATCCAAAGTAGTAGCGATCGCTAACAATCTCTCTAAATCTGGTTTAACTGCGGCTACTTGTTCAGTCAAAACTCGGCGAATCGTTTCTTCTTCGGCTTGCTCTCTTCGGATAATTTGCCTTAGTTGGTTGCCTAGAGGCACTACCGAATTCGGCTCTACGTATAGCGTTGCACCACTGGTAGAGGTATCGTGAACTATACCGGGAATGGCATCTTTTTGGGGTGCTTTTACGGGGATAACAAAGCGATCGCTCCGTTGCGTAATCAGCTGTTCTTGAACTGCCCCAGATTTTGCCTGTAAGATATTTTGCAGCTTTTGGGTAATTTGGCTGCGTAATCGCCGCAAGTCTGTACGAATTTCTCCCAGTTTTTGACTCGCGCGGTCAGTTACCTGGGCCCGTTCATCAATACAGCGGTGAATTTCCTGTTCTAGTTCTGGATAAGTCCGCAAATCGGCAACCAACTCAGTCAATATCGGCAAATCTTCTTGATTGTCGATGACACGGCGCAAATTTCTCGCACCCGCGAGGGTGGTGGCGATCGCTAACAGTTCTTCTCCTGCCAGAACTCCACTGCGTTCTGCTCGTTCTAGGGAATCGCCAATATCTTGAATGCCTTCAAATGAGAGTCCCGTGGTCAGGCGAGTTTCTAGTTGGTAGATTTCTTTAGTTTGCTCTAACAACTGTTCGCTTTGGGTCTGAGAATCAGGTATTTTCAGATGACGCGCAGCTGTCGCCCCCAGCTTAGTTGCGGCAAAGGTGGCAAGGTGCTGGCACAGGCGATGCCATTCTAATAATTCTAAGGTTTCAGATTGGATCAAGGTTTCAACATCTAATCTGAAATTATGGTAACAATTCTAGCTCCTAGATGGATAAATCTTAAAGGAGAAAATTTTGCTTTAATCAAATCAGCCAGTTAGTCAGTGGTAATAATCTAGTAACAAATAGCACGCCAAGCTATCTTTTATAAGCAAATACCCCAACGCCAACTGTCATCGAAAACAACATAGAAACCAATTAAGCAGCAACTATTTCTTGCGCCAGAACGTAAGGCTGAACGATGAGAGTATTAAATCGCTTAGTGCGATCGCCATTCCATTCTCCCACTTGTACTGTTGTGGGTTTGGTAATTAATTGTTTATCAATCCACTGTTCCACTGATGGAATGTTATCACTGGCGATCGCTACTCCAACATCCACCAAGTCTAGATCAAGTGCCACCAAAATTACTGCATCTCGTTGTACATGAGGAATTAACCATTCCCACTCTGCCTCATCCAAAATTTCTGTTAATTCCGCTCTTAAATCCGACATTACTTCCCAATGTTTATTTGTAAATGGCTATTTTTACATTATTCACTAGTTCCGAGTTCCTGACAAATGACCAATAACTAAACTTCAGATTTCATTTCATCAATTTCAAATAAAGACACAATTACTCCTGCGATCGGAATAGATATAAAAACACCTAATAATCCTGCTACTCTAGCCCCTACTAATAAAGCAAAAAACACCACTACAGGATTAAGATTCAGCGCGCCTTGCATAATTCTGGGAGCAATCAAGTTGTCTTGTATCTGTTGGAGGACAATACAAGCTATTAATACCTTGACTGCTAACCAAACACCTTGAGACAAAACAAATAGAGTAACTGTGCTTACTCCTAATGTTGCGCCTATGCCTGGAATTATATCAACAATTCCAACTATTATTGAAAGTATCAAAGCGAAAGGCACTTTTAATATTAAAAAAACTAGGAACGTCGAAATTGTTAAAAATCCACTTAATAGCAACTGACCTCTAAAAAATCCTAAAAAAGACCTTCTGATGATATTTGTAAATCTATTACGGCGCTGTTTTGGTACTATTTTTAAAATAAAATTCCACAGTTTATCTCCATCTAATAGCATGAAAAAAGCCACAACTGCAATCAATATAAAAGTTACAAAGTTTGTCATAAACCCTTGTAAAATAGCTAAACTAGTTACAAGGCTTGATACAGCTTGATTTCGCAATTGTTCTTCAATAAAACTTAAATCTATCTGTAAATTACGGTTACGCAAAAATCCTTCTACTCCCTCTAATAAAGGTACTAAAGAATTTAAAAATGCAGTGATACTATTAATTAATTGTTGTCCTTGAGATAAAACCGTTAAGCTCACAGTAATTATCAGACCGCCTATAATCACAATACTGAGCAAGAAAACGACACCAACAGCTATACCGTGGGGCAAAAAACGCCGCAGCCCTTGTACAGGATAACTGAGCAAAAAAGCTAAAATTGCTGCAAATGTAAAAATAACAATGACCGATTCAAAATAAGCTAAAAGTTGTACAATTGCCCAGCCAGAAGCAACCAAAAGCAAAAAGCGAACTAATGCCAGATTATTTAATCGCTCCCAAAAATTCTTGGCTTCAAAGCCGCTCATAATAATTCATAATTCGTAATTCGTAATTCGTAATTAAGCCATAAAAACGCTAGTTGTTTAGCGCGATCAAGTTAGCCACCCTGTAAGATTGAGATTTATTTTTTGGAAGTCCTTTACTTTATGGCTAGAGGAATAGAGTTTAAGATTAGAGTAATCTAATAGCGATCTCTACCTCCCTAAAGCATATATCTGTAGTTTCTCTAGATTCATCGTCCTAAATCATGCATTTCGTTAATTACTGTGGCACACTTTTGTGTCAACGCTTCCAATTCCTCTTTATTACTGGAACTAGGAGCATCAATCAAGTTACCAATTCTGACGGTGATGGGAACTGCGTGAGGTAGGGACAAGCCTTTTTGTAAAATCTTCTCAGTACCCCAGACACTTACTGGTAATATTGGGGCTTTTGCTTTCGCGGCTAGCAGCAGTGCGCCTCTTTTGGGGTCTGTAATTCGACCATTTGGGGTGCGAGTACCTTGCAAGAAAACACCGACAGCCCAACCTTTATTGAGATATTCTAAGGCGGAGCGGATGGCATTGCGATCGGCATTTCCCCGGCTGACTGGGTAAGCACCATACAATTTAATCGCTTGCGCCAAAACGGGGATATTAAATAACTCTTCTTTCGCCATATACGCCACTGGACGACGTACACAATTAGAGACAATCGGCGGATCGAAATAACTAGCGTGATTACTCACTACTAATAACGGCCCTGATTTGGGGACATTTTCCGCACCATGAATCTGGCCTCGAAAATAAGCGTGAAGCATCGGGCTGACGACTGACCATTTAAAGGCGTGGTAAAGTGCCAGACTGATCAACGGTTCGCGGTTTTTGTCCACAGAAGATAATGCAAATCAAACTGAATTTAGCATACGCGATCGCAACACCCGAATCAAACGCAAAAAAGCTATAGAGATGAATTACTTCACTCATTGGGGAACACTAAATCTAGAAATATTTAGAATTTAACAGTATGTTTCTCACTACAGTCAGTATTCCTGGATACAAGGTTAGCGAAAAACTCTACAACGGTTCTCGAACCCTGGTTTATCGCGGTTATCGAGAAACTGACTCATTACCTGTAGTGATTAAATTGCTCAAAAATCCTTATCCGAGTTTCAGCGAACTCTTATCGTATCGCAACACCTAGACCTTGCGATCGCAGATAATGGTCTTGGAGTTGCAGACACAACTTTAACAAGGTTATTTTATCCTTTTTTCACAACTAAAGATGTGCGTAAAGGATCTGGATTGGGTTTATCTCTCAGCTATCAAATTGTGACTGAACTACATCAAGGTAAACTTGATTATAATTCCACGCAAGGATTGGGCGCAGAATTTGTCGTCACCCTACCGATAGAAGCTAAAAAAAATTAAACAGACAAATTAGCAGCACTCTGGATATTTTCTAATATTAAATCAGGGCTATTACGTTTAATCAAGCCAGTTAACACTTTACTAGGGCCAATTTCCATTACTCGCTCGATACCGTTAACTGGTAATTGCAGACAAATTTCTCGCCATCTTACAGAACCAGTCATTTGTTTATTCAGGCGTTGCTTTAAAATCTCGGCATCAATAGACGGAATTGGTTCTACATTAGACAGTACTGGCACAATAGCTGGCTGAAATTCCACAGATTCTAGAATGTTTTGAAATTCCGCAGCTGCTGGTGCTATTAAATGTGAATGAAATGCTCCAGAAACTTTTAAGGGAATAGCACGCTTTGTTTTAACTTGAGTCATCACCGCTTGTACAGCCTCAGTCGTACCTGAAATTACCACTTGAGCCGAACTATTATCATTTGCTACTACCACATCAGGCGTTTGAGCAATGACTTTTTCTAACTGTTCGCGGTCAAAGTTCATCAAAGCTGCCATCATACCACCGACGGCACTATCCATGAGTTCTGCACGGCGCTTCACCAGATATAAACCAGCCGACCACTCAAAGACACCCGCTATATAAAGGGCAGTATATTCTCCCAAACTGTGACCAGCAACTAAATCTGGCTGATGTCCTCGTTCTCGAAGCAGGTCAGCAAGAATGCTTTCAACCACATAAAGACTTGGCTGGGTATATAGCGTCTGTGATAACTTCTCTTCTTGAGTTTGACAAATTTCAGTTACAGACCAGCCCAAAATCTCTTCAGCTTTGGCAAGCTTGTCTTTAGCGGACGGTATATCTAGTAAATCCATTCCCATTCCCAGCGTTTGGGAACCTTGTCCGGGAAACACCCATGCAGTTTTTGTCATTTGTCAATAGTCAGTGGTCATTGGTCATTTGTCATTGGTCATTGGTCATTCACAAAGGACAAATGACTAATGACTAATGACAAAATATTTATCTTCCCCATTGAAAGATTGCCGCGCCCCAGGTAAGACCGGCACCAAAGCCGGATGTAGCAACGATGTCATTGGGTTTAATTTTACCTTGTCGTACTGCTTCATCTAAAGCTAAGGGGATGGAAGCCGCTGAGGTATTGCCATACTGGGCGAGATTACTGATAACTTTATGTTCTGGGATATTCAGGCGTTGGGCAACGGCATCGATAATCCGCTGATTGGCTTGATGCAATATCAGCCAATCTATCTGGTCAACGCTGAGGTTGGCTTGAAACAAGGCTTTATCAATTATTTCTGGCACTTTTTGGACAGCAAAGCGGTAGACTTCTTTGCCGTTCATCGTAATCGGTTGGTAAGTGCCTTTGGTGATATTTACATCAGTCACCAGTTCTTGGGAAGTACCTGCATAAGCAAGGTTGAGGTAATGGTTTTGAGTACCATCACTTTTAAGTGCAAATCCTAATAAGCGATCGCTTTTGGCAGCTTGTAACACCACTGCTCCAGCACCGTCACCAAACAATACACAAGTCCGGCGATCTTCCCAATCTACCCAGCGAGAGAGGATATCTGCCCCGATCAACAGTACATTTCTGTAGACACCAGTTCTAATGTATTGGGCTGCTGTAACCAAACCAAACACAAAGCCGGAACAGGCAGCGGTCAAGTCAAAGGCTACTGCGTTGGTAGCTCCCAATTTAGCCTGTACTTGACAAGCACTACCAAACAAATCATCAGGGGTGGAAGTCGCTAGCAGAATCAGGTCTAGGTCTTCTGCTTTAATTCCTGAAGCTGCGATCGCCTGACTGCTGGCGGCAGTAGCGAGTCCACTCAAGGACTCAGATGGCAGAGCTAATCGACGCTGACGAATTCCTGTTCTTGTAGCGATCCACTCATCTGATGTTTCAACTAGTTCGCTCAATGTCTCGTTGTGTAGGGAAGTTGCTGGTACTGCCGAGCCGCTTCCGGTGATTGCTACGCCTAAGTTTTGCACTCTTAATCTCCCAAGCTATCAGCTTTTTGTCCTTTGTCTTTTGTCTTTTGTCAGTTGTCCTTTGTCAGTTGTCCTTTGTCAGTTGTCCTTTGTCCTTTACAAATGACTAATGACTAATGACGAATGACTAATGACCAATGACCAATGACCAATGACTAACCGCTCTCGCGCTCTAGGATATATTGGGACTGAATTCGTTGTATCACCTGGTTGTCAACAGCTTCTTTTGCCATGCGAATTGCATTAAAAATTGAAGGTGCTTGGGAGCTTCCGTGACCGATAAAACAGACTCCTGCCACGCCTAGCAGTAAAGCACCACCATGTTCTGCGTGATCCATTCGCTGCTTAATCCGCTTCAAGTTGGGTTTTAAGAGTGCGGAACCGATTTGACCGTGCAATCCTTGGGGTAATTCTTCCCGCAAAATTTGCAGAATCACTTCTCCAACGGCTTCGGCAAATTTTAACAATACATTGCCTACAAAGCCATCGCAGACAATCACATCAAAGCGACCGGAAAGCACATCACGCCCTTCAGCATTGCCAATAAAATTAATTTGAGAATTTTCGCGTAGCAGTTGGTGGGCGCGGACTGCTGCATCATTGCCTTTCGAGTCTTCTTCACCGATATTCAGCAAACCCACCTTCGGTTCATCTGTACCCAAGACATACTTACTGTAAGCCGATCCCATAACGCCAAACTGCTCTAAAAACTTGGGGCGGCAATCTACATTAGCGCCGACATCAAGTACTAGCACTGGCTTACCAGCAATAATTGTCGGAAAAACTGTCCCGATGGCTGGGCGATCGATTCCTGGCAATCGGCCTAAGCGGAGCAAAGCTGATGCCATAGCGGCCCCAGAGTGACCGGCAGAAAATACGGCATCTGCCTTTTCCTGCTTGACTAAATCCATCGCCACATTGATAGAAGCCTTGCGTTTGCGTCTAACTGCATTTAAAGGCTCCTCATCCATTGCGATCGCTTCTTCAGCAGTCACGATCTCCACCTGCCCTAAACTTGTTTTTGATGGCAAGGCAGCTTCTATTTGTTGGGGATCGCCAACCAACAATATATCTACACCCAATTCTTCTCTTGCCCGCAATGCGCCAGCAACGATTTCACCAGGTGCATGATCCCCTCCCATTGCGTCAATTGCGATCCGTACGCGAGTCGATCCCATTGCTCACAGCTTCTAGAAACCTTACAAATTTTACCAGATGGCAATGCCCGAAAAAGCTTAATTTTCTGACCGCCAAATTAATTCTGTTACTATTGCAACAATTTTTGCTGGCAAGCTCAAGATAGCACGAATTTTCGGGTATTGGGCATTGGGTATGGGGCATTGGGATTAGGGGAAAGGTGACAGGTGACAGGGAATAATCTGTACCCTGTAACCTGTAACCTATTCCCTTCTTCACTCCCTATTCACCAATTCCTAGCACCCAATCAACTAGTGTCCGAACGCCGTAGCCAGTTGCCCCTGCGCTGTTGTAGCCATTTTCTTTATCTGTCCACACTGGGCCAGCAATATCTATGTGCGCCCAAGGGGTTTGTTTAACGAATTCCTTGAGGAAAAGGGCAGCAGTAATTGCACCACCCGGACGCGGGCCTGTATTTTTCATGTCCGCTATACCAGACTTTAACCCTTCAAAATATTTTTCTTCCATTGGCATCCGCCAAATCTTTTCCCCTGAAGTTTGGGCAGCTTTTTCAATCTGGGAAGCTACAGCATCATCGGGAGTGTACAAACCAGCAATATCGTCACCTAATGCAATGACGTTGGCACCAGTCAGGGTTGCTAAATCAACGATCGCATCTAAGCCCAATTTGTCGGCATACACCAAGGCATCTGCTAAGGTCAAACGTCCTTCAGCATCGGTGTTGTTCACTTCGATTGTTTTACCATTTGATGCTGTGAGAATATCTCCAGGGTGCATGGCGTGACCGCTAATCATGTTTTCAGCCGCCGCCGAAATAAAGTGAACTTCAACATCTGGCTTAATTTGAGCAATTGCTTTTGCTGCCCCCAAGGTAGCAGCTGCACCCCCCATATCCATCTTCATAGTTTCGATGCCGCTACCAGCACCTTTAATGTTGAGTCCGCCGGAATCGAAGGTTACACCTTTACCAATAATTGCTAATTTCTTTTTGGGTGTACCTTCTGGCTTGTAAGTTAAGTGAATGAATTTCGGTGGCAAATCGGAAGCTTGGGCTACTCCCAAAAATGCACCCATGCCTAACTTTTCACAGTCTTCTCGTTCCAGAATTTCTAGTTGTAAACCATAATCCTTGGCGATCGCTTGAGCAGTTTCGGCTAAAGTAATTGGTGTGACTGCGTTGGCTGGTGCTGCGACTAATTGCCGTGCTAAATTTACCCCGGAAACAATTTGATTAGCGCGGGTAATGGCGGCTTCTTGTCCACCAAAACCCAGTAAATCTACACTTTCTATTTGTGAACCTTTATCTTCTGGTTCGGATTTAAAGCGAATATCTTGGTAAAGTGCTAATTCCACACCTTCTGCGATCGCTTGGGCACTCGCTGCTGGATCGTTATTCCACAATGGAAAACTAAATCCGAGAATTTTGCTTTTTTGCTTTTTTCCTACCCTGGCTACAGCCGCAGCAGCACGACGCAGAGTATCTAGTTTTAGTGCATCTGGTTTGCCTAAACCTACTAAAATCAATTTCCGCACTGGGCTACCAGCATTTACACGGGTGAAAATAGTGCTATTGGCTTTACCTTTAAATTCTTCTTCGGCAATCAGTTCTTTTAAGACTCCAGAAAACTTTTGATCTAAAGTAGCTAGTTCTCCGGTTAACTCTACTGCATCTTCAAATAATCCAATTGCCAAACTATCGCCTGCCCACTCTAGTAAAGGCTTATCACTAGGTTGAATTGTCATTTTGGGATTTTGTGTAAATATTCCTTCTTGTACCAGTATTGCTCAAAATTCTTGTTTAATGCTGAGGGGAGTTGGGAATAGGGGAAATGAGGGAGATGAGGGAGCAGGGGCCAGTAGCTATAATTAATGTTACCGCTGAGAGTGTCGATCGATAATACGCTTGAAAATGTATGAAGTTTTAACCATAATAAATTAGTGGAATGGCAAGTTGAGTTTCATGATGATTTCGAGTCTGAGTTCAATGCTCTACCTCAAGAAGTAAAAAATGAGTTGCTTGCTACGGCTCAGGTATTAGAAATGTTTGGGCCACAAGCAAAACGTCCTCATGTTGATACGCTCAAAGGGTCGAACTACGGAAACATGAAAGAGTTACGATTCTCAGCTTTTGGTGGTGTTTGGCGTGTGGCGTTTGCTTTTGACCCATTGAGGCAAGGCATTTTATTAGTAGCAGGTGACAAATCCGGCGTTAGCCAAAAACTTTTTTATAAACACTTAATTCAAAAGGCTGATGCACGGTACAAGAGCCATCTTAAAAAACTAAAAGAAGAAGGGTAAGAAGAATGGGCAAAAGCCTAAGAGAAAAAATTAAAGAACAGCCGATAGAAAACCAAATAAAAATTGAGAGCCGCGCTCAGGAATTAATAGCTCAGGAATTAACTAGGCAAAAACTTAGATTAGATAAAAGGAAAAGGTTTAAAAAAAGAGAGGTAGTTATATTTGGAAAAAAATTAATGATAGAACATTAGTTTAGTAAAACACTAGAAAAGCCTGCCAAGCCGTTGGAATTTGGCAGGCTTTAAAGTTATTAAAAATGGCTATTTTTGTGTCTGATACTAGCGAACTGCGCTCATAACTCCACTTTTTTACCTCCTCTGCCTAATGCCCTATGCCCCAATTCCATTTGTGTCAATATCAAATTTGCTGGCGATCGCTGCGATTATTTCTTGCTCAAGTGATGTAGTCTTATTGTCAAGCTGGGCAATTTTTTCACACTGAACGAGCAAGGGCATAGCAAAATCACGATTTAGCTGATTGAGCAGTATATCTAAAGATTTAGGTGATTTGATATTTTGGGCAATGGAATCCAACGAGGTAGGACTGAGTTTTACAGCTTGTAATTCTGGCAAAATTTCTTCCAAAGTCTTATCTGGATGACTAGCAAGGATCATGTGAACTAAGATTTGATCCATGACGGCTTCTTGAGCGATCGCACTTTCTAGATACTTTTCACTTTCGGCTTTTAATGTTGCTAATGTCTGTGGCGATTCCAAGGAAGTTGATTCATCCAGCTTGGTTTCATAAAATCGACAAGCAGCATACCCCAATGAATAGATCATCGTCGCATTTGAACTAGCTCCAATAACTGCACCAGCTAAGGGCACATTTCGCAGCAAGCCTAACCCCGCAGCTTTCAACAAACGCCCTCCACCCAAAGCCAACCCAAAAATTGCTAAAATTTCACCTTTGCGGGCAGGATCTTTTAAATCTAGCCCGTAGACAGATGCAATTTGATAAAGCATTTCTGACTGCAATTTTGTTGTGGCTGTTAAATCAATTGCCAACAATGCCACTGCTATTCCTGGCAAAAAACTAGTGGCTAGTCCAACTGTGGCTGCTTGAGTTGCTTTTTCCACCATGATTCGGTGAGCAAGCTGGTTGGGTGATTCATTTGGATACTGTTTCTTAAGCTTGTTTACCGCCGCTTCTGCTTGTTCCAAATCAACAAGGTTACTATCATTAATCAGCCAATTGAGATTTAAGACTCCAGATAGTTTTCTAATCAGCCAATTTTCGCTGAGGCGATTCACAAACTGACCGCTGGTTTGAGTTGTTTGCTCAATTAACTTGTGTGTTTCTTTTGCCGTCGCTTCTCCCACCCCTACTGCTGTATCTAAAACTGCTTGGCCAGTCTCAGCAACAGTTTTAATCAAAGACTCTACTATAGACGGTTCATTTTCTATTGATGATTGAGCCTGAATTCCTGCTTCTGAAGTTTCTCTGGGTGAATTAACTAATTTATTCACCTCTATTTCTTGGGGTTTGTCTGCCATTGCTTGACACCATCTTGTAAAGCCTCTATCTTTTGGTTGTAGCGAAGTTTGAGGGGCTTTGACATCTCTCGATAAGTACAATTCGTCAGAGTAAATAGGAATTATTCTGAGCTTTAACTATAGACATAAGATGGATGACAGAGGTTGTGATTTTACCACTGATAACCTAATGTCAACAACACTTTGCCTTCTAAAATAGTGAGTATTTCTGGAGTCAGAACGCCCACTTTTATTTGCAATCTTGTTTTATCAATTACTCGCAATTGGTGGCAAAGAGCAACTGAATCCCGTTCTAATCCACCTTCACTACTTTGAATTAATAAACAGGTTGGCAAAGACGCACGACGCAAATTTGTTGTTAAAGGAATGGTGATGATAGTGGTAGAGAATTCTGCGACTATATTATCTTGAAAGATAATAACTGGTCTTGTGCCTCCTTGTTCAGAACCCTTGGTAGGGTCTAAATTGGCTAGGCATACTTCACCTCGTTGAACCCTCATTTGAAATCTTCTTGTGTAAGAAGTTCTGCATATTCATCTAATCCTGCTTCAGCTAGTTGACGATCTTCCTGGGCAAATTCAGTATAAAGAGCAGCTATTTGATTTTTATCTATTTGCCAGCTAATATTTCTGCTGCGGAATTTGAGGAAGGCAATAAAATCTCTAACTTGTTTGAGTTGTTCTTCATTCAATTTGTCTAATTCTTGTCCAAGGAATTCTTTGAGAGCAACCATTTGAGAGTCTCCAAAAATACATGGTTAAGGTTTTTGAGGACGCAAGTATTGTTTGAAAGTGATGAGATATTAGATGTCCTTTTCCCTATCTTCTCACTGAACTAAGCAAAAGTTAAAAAGCAAAATAAAAAATGGTTGCGATCTGCATGAATTTATGTTTATCACACTTTTTACTTTTTAACTCTACCTATATCAGCTTTACTTTCTAAAAAGTCGTTATCCTTAAGAATTTCATAGAGATCAGTATCTTGCTCTAGCAAGCAAGCGTGTCCGCAATTGGGCAACACCACAATCTTGTTATTTGGTAAGATGTTCGCTATCCGGTTCACTTCATTTACAGAAGGCAAAAGGCGATCGCTAGCACCAGCAATCAACAAAACTGGTTGAGTTAAACGCCTTAACTTTTCCTCATCAATATCAAACTCTCGCAGTAAAGACAACCGCCAAAGAACGGTTTCGACTGGGACAGAACGCATCGTTTTTAGCAGATCGTGGCGATCGCTGCGAGAAATGCGTGACAAAGATGCTAAAAATGGCAACAAGCCTAGTGCGCCAACATCATACAATCCTGATGGCACTAAGTAAGTTAGCTGGGATGCCCAACTTAACCAAGGGCGAAGATGAAAGGACGAAGCTGGATTAATTAGGATAATTCGCTTAAATAAATGGGGTGCTTGGATTGCCACTTTCATTGCCAAGCAACCACCAAAGGACTCACCACACAAGTAAACTGGTCTTTGAAAACTTTTTTCTAATTCGGTGTCGATCAAGTCCAATACACTCTTAGTTAGGGCATCCCAAGTGTTAAGGTCTTTCCGGGGGAGCGCCAAAGAGCGCACATCAAAGCCAGTTTCTAATCCTGCGGTTTGCGATCGCAATAGTTGACCAGTTCCATCCATTCCTGGCAAATATACCAATAGTGGATACTCTGGCTGTACTCGTTTAGGAGTCAGAAAACAAGGGTTTAGCTCAACTTCTGTGATAGTCATTAGTCATTGGTCATTAGTCATTAGTCAATGGTATAAAACTTTTGGACTGCAAATTGTTGCTTTTATTAGCTTCGGTACTTTTGAGCAAAAACAAAAAAGTCTCGGAACAAGCTACTCAAAGTTGTGCAGACAATCCAAAATGCAAAATCGAATAGCTTTAATAGCAACCTTGAAGCAGTAAATTGCTAATTTCGCCGTGACAGTGTTCCGTCAGTTCAGCCACAACAGTTCTGGCTTGTTTGCCGTGATATTTTTTATGATGTTGGGGCGTAATCCAATAAGGACGACCGATTAACACCGCGACTCGACGATAAATTACCAAGGGATGCCAACCATTTTGATTAAATAAAGGTTCTGAAGGGTCGAATACACTTAAAAGTCTTAATGGGAAGCCATTGGTGTTTACTTCTTCTAAGGAGGCGATCGCGATCGGCAAAATAGCTAAATCCTGCACATTTGCTCGCAATGCCAAATGAGCAAATCCCCGCTGAAACTCACCCACCTGGCTTGGCTGAGTAAATTTCACCATTGGTGCAGTCCCTTCTGGAAATACTCCCACCATCTGCTTGGACTGCAATAGCACCTGTGACTGCGAAAAAAAGCTTTGCTGGCGGTTTTGAGTATCTTCCAAGGGAAAACACCCCAATTGACCGGTGACAATCTCTCGCATGACTGGAACTTGTCCCATATAGTGATGGCAAGCAAAGCGAATCGGACTCGATAACGCTGCCATTAAAATCAGTGCATCCATAAAGCTGCGGTGATTGCTGACTACCAAGACGCTCGCATCCTGGGGAATGCGGTCTTCGTAATAGCGGAACATTTGCGTTGAGAATGCCGCCACCAAAGCGCGAGAAATCTCTAGGGGGCTATTTCCACTCATACCTAATCAATATATTTTCCGGTAAATATGGCAATTCGTCTTAATTTAATTTTTACATTTCTTTACTAATGCCATGACCGTCTTAAGATAGAAATATCTAATCTACAAAAGCAACTAGATTTTCTGTATTCTTGATTATGTATTCTCGATCACAATAATATCATCTAATATAAACTATTCGAAAAAATTATGATTAGTGAATTTCCATTTTTTAGGTAAAAATGAGTTTAATTGATGCATATTACAAAACAATTATGGACTTGATAAATTTGCTAGTATGAAGATGTTATTGGAAAAAATGGTAATAATATTGTATAATCGCCTAGTTTTGCCGATAAAAGGTAAGATGTAAAACGTTTTAATAAGTTAATTTTTATTTTGTATGAATCTAGTGAATAAAAAAGAATTGACATTTGCGCTGACCACACCCCTATATTATGTAAACGATGTCCCTCATATAGGCAGTGCTTATACGACGATCGCAGCCGATGTAGTGGCGCGATTTCAGAGGTTACTGGGTTATCAAGTATTACTAATTACAGGTACAGATGAACATGGGCAAAAAATTCAGCGATCGGCAGAAAATTTAGGCAAAGCGCCACAAGAATTTTGTGATGAAATTGTCCCTAGTTTCGTCAGTTTATGGCAATTATTAGACATTCAATACGATCGCTTTAGTCGGACTACTGCGCCTCGTCATCAAGCGATCGTCAAAGAATTCTTTGAGCGAGTCTGGGAATCTGGTGATATTTACCAAGGACAACAACAAGGCTGGTACTGCGTATCTTGCGAAGAATTCAAAGAAGAACGAGATCTGCTAGAAGGACACCGTTGTGCAATTCATACTAACAAAGAAGTGGAGTGGCGAGACGAACAAAACTATTTTTTCCGCTTATCCAAATATCAAACTAAGCTGACAGAATTTTATCAATTTAAACCGGATTTTATTCAACCAGAAAGTCGGCGCAACGAAGTTCTCAGCTTTGTTAATCAAGGGTTGCAAGACTTTTCCATTTCGCGGGTGAATTTAGATTGGGGTTTTCCCGTACCAGTTGATCCCAAGCACACTCTCTATGTCTGGTTTGATGCGCTGCTAGGTTATGTCACAGCATTACTAGAACCAGATGCAGAACCGACTTTAGCAAATGCGTTAGAAACATGGTGGCCAATCAACCTGCACCTAATTGGTAAAGATATTCTACGCTTCCATGCAGTTTACTGGCCAGCAATGCTGTTGTCAGCAGGCTTACCCTTACCAGAGAGAGTCTTTGGGCATGGCTTTTTGACTAAAGACGGGCAGAAGATGGGCAAAAGTCTGGGTAACACCCTCGATCCTGTGGCATTAGTTAAGAGCTATGGTAGTGATGCCGTTCGTTATTACTTCCTTAAGGAAATCGAATTTGGTAAGGATGGAGATTTTAATGAAGTTAGGTTCATTAATGTTCTGAATGCAGATTTGGCAAATGATTTAGGTAATTTGCTCAATCGCACTTTGAGCATGGTGAAAAAGTACTGTGCTGAGAATAATGTCCCATCAATCGGCAATGAAGGGATTCCTGACGAAAATCCTTTGAAAGCAATTGGTTTACGTCTAGGGGAACAAGTAAAACAAGCATACCAAGAGCTAGCTTTCAGTCAAGCCTGCGTGGCCATACTTTCATTGGCGCAAGCCAGTAATAAGTTTATTGATGAACAGGCTCCTTGGTCATTATATAAACAGGGACAGCAGGAGTCGGTGGAAAAGGTTCTCTACGCAGTTCTAGAATCGGTTAGACTAGCAGCTTATCTGCTATCGCCAATTATTCCGAACATCAGTAGCGATATTTATCAGCAACTGGGCTTTGGAATAAACTTTAACGATCGCATACAAAGTTCAGTTAATGCTCCTTTTGCCACCCATGCTACATGGGGACTACTATCGAGCAAACAACAGTTGGGTAAACACCAACCTGTTTTTCAGCGAATAGAACCCCCGAAAAACGATTAGTCCTTATCAAACTCTGATTTTGTTCAATTTTTTATTTTCTCACAAAATTTATCGTGGCTCAATTTAAATTAGCCGCAGAACATTATCATAAGCCGCTGTGACTAGCATCTAAAAGTTGGTAATTCGTATCAAAAATAACAGGGATAAAAATTGAGGTATCACAATGATGTTGAATAATTTGGAAAATGATTCAATCTTTACGCCAGAACAGGTTTTGGAGAATCGGGGTAGAGTTGCCATATTTATTGATGGCTCAAATTTATTTTACGCTGCACTGCAACTAGGTATTGAAATAGATTACACGAAGCTATTATGTCGATTAACAGGAGGTTCTAGATTACTGCGTTCTTTTTTCTACACTGGCGTAGATCGGACAAACGAGAAGCAACAGGGGTTTCTGCTGTGGATGCGTCGCAATGGCTATCGAGTCATTGCTAAGGATTTAGTCCAGCTACCAGATGGCTCTAAAAAAGCTAACCTGGATGTAGAAATAGCAGTAGACATGATGGCGTTAGTAGATTCTTATGATACCGCAGTTTTAGTCAGCGGTGATGGGGATTTGGCTTATGCGGTAAATTCAGTCAGCTATCGTGGCGTGCGGGTAGAAGTAGTGAGCTTGCGTTCCATGACCAGTGACAGCTTAATTAATGTAAGCGATCGCTACATTGATTTAGAAGCCATCAAAGAAGATATTCAAAAAACTCCTCGCCAAAGCTATCCATACCGCCCATTATCTGGGATCGGTTTTTTGGAAGATCCAAGAACTAGTGATGGACACCTAGAAATCCAAGAATAATGACGTATCAATTTCATAAAAGAGGGAGATGGGGAAAGAGAAAAATTCAAATTTTCTCCTCCACTCCCTCCTTTCTTATTTTACCTTTGACCTTTTTCTTGGTATTTGGTTTAGTTGGGTGCGGGGGCAAATCCCCTCCAGCCTCGCAACAAAATACTGCGGATTCCTCTAACAAAGATAGCAATTTGACTTTCTTTGATGTCACCTTAGAACAAGCAGATGAAGTAGGAAGACCAATTTGGAAAGTCAGGGCTAAAACCGCAAAATACACCAAAGAAAAACAAATTGGTCAGGCTGAAAGTCCTTATGGTGAACTATATCAAGATGGCAAAATTGTTTACCAAATCAAGGCAGATGTAGCAGACATAGAACAAGATGGGAAGCAGTTGTTTCTTAAAGGTAAGATATTTGCCACAGATCCTAGTAATGGGATTGTGTTGCAAGGTAATGAATTAGAATGGCGTCCCAAAGAAGATTTGTTGATTGTTCGTAACAAGATTAACGGTACTCATAAAAAACTACAAGCAGTAGCGCAGGAAGTGCGAGTAAAAACCCGCGAACAGCGGATGGAATTTTCTGGAGGAGTGGTAGCAAATTCTATCGATCCCCAGATGCAAGTGAGAACTGAACATTTAATCTGGAATATTAAAGAAGAAAAACTGATTGGCGATCGCCCCCTAGAAATTGACCGCTACAAAGATAATAAAATTAGCGATCGCGGTAAGGGAAATTCTGCCGAAGTCAACTTAAAAACAAAAATTGCCACTGTCCAAAAGAATGCTCAACTAGAATTACTAGACCCACCACTGCAAATAGCTAGTAACTCTATGACCTGGAACATGAACACAGAAACTGTCACCACAAACTCTCCCACACGAATGTTCCATCGTGCCGAAAATGTCACAGTGACAGCTAATCAAGGTGAAATGAAAATACCGCAAAAAACCGTTTATTTAAAAGGTAACGTCAACGCCATTGGTCAGCGTCGGCAGTCTCTAAGATCCAATACACTAACTTGGTATTTAGATAATAAGTTAGTTGAAGCTCAGGGAAATGTTGTTTATCGACAAATTGACCCACCATTAAATTTTGCGGGTGAAACAGCAGTTGGTAATCTGCAAACAGAAAATATTGTTGTCAAAGGTGGCAGTTCTAGCGGTAGGGTAGTAACGGAGATTATTCCTCAAGAAAAAGCCAATCGTCAGTAGTAAAGTTAGGTGAATGGGGTTTACCTTCACCCAGAAATTTTGGGTTGGTAGAGTACTAGACTAGGATCTTAGTAATACAAGCCTTTTGATAGCCCATGAATGGATCAAACCGATTAGGTAAGGAATCCTTGCCAACATCCCAGCAAGTCGAACATTCCCACTATCACGATACAGACCACGAGCATACAGATCGTACTCATGGAACTGGAGAGTTGACTCATCCTCATGTCCATAGCGAAGAGTCTTTACGGCGAATTGTCAATCGATTATCGCGTATAGAAGGACATGTTCGTGGTATTAAGGCAATGGTGCAGCAAAGTACCCCTTGTCCTGATGTTCTACTGCAAATTGCCGCAGTGCGAGGCGCATTGGATCGAGTCGCGCGAATTGTTTTGGATGAACATTTAACTGAGTGTATTGGTAGAGCTGCACAAGAGGGTAATATTGACATTGAAATTAAACAGTTAAAAGCTGCTTTAGATCGATTTTTGCCTTAAAAATTAGAAAAATAAAAAATTAACTAGCACGACAAGACATTTTATAGAGATGTAAGATTTGGTGTATTGGCTCAGGCAGAGGGTTCTTTATGCCAAAATTAACACAAGTGTCTCACAGTCATAGCTAATGGTCTGGGCAGTTCCAAAGCAATTGCAGAGCGGTAAATATACCCTTGAAAGTGTATTAGGGGGGGGACGTTTTGGCATTACCTATCTTGCCAGGGATCAAAAAGGCGATCGCATTGTCGTCAAAACCTTAGATGATCAATTACAGAACCAGCCAGACTTCAGAAGGTTACAGGAAAGATTTGTTCAAGAAGCCTTCAAACTAGCTAAATGCAAACATCCCCATATTGTCCGCCTTTTAGAAGATCCCTTTCAAGAGGACGATTTGTGGTGCATAGCGATGGAATACATTGACGGAATCGATCTCGCCCATCGCCAAAAGAATATTTTGCCAGAACCAGACGCCCTGCAATACATCCAACAAATCGGCGAGGCGTTAACAGTAGTGCATCAAAATAATTTGGTGCATAGAGATGTCAAGCCAGCCAATATTATGATTAGGGCTGGTTCAAAAGAAGCCGTGTTAATTGACTTTGGGCTAGCACGGGGAATCGACAGTAAAAAGCTGAGTGTGAGCAATGTAGAAACAGAAGCCGAAGCAGGTTTTACACCACCGGAACTGTATTCACAGACAATTGAACTAGGGGCGTATACGGACGTTTATTCACTTGCAGCCACACTTTACAACTTATTGACAGGACAACTACCCACTAGCGCCAAAGAACGACTGCAAAATAATATTGCATTAAAAGAACCAAGAGAATGGAATCCTCAAATTAGCGAGAATATCAATCTTGGTATTGTGCGGGCAATGGATTTAGATCCAAAGAAACGCCCCCAGTCAATTCAAGCTTGGCTAGATTCACTCGGATTAAAACCTACACCTATTGTCAATCCAGATCAGCCACAACCAAGAAAATTTAATTTGGAATTATGGCTTACAGTAATAGGTTTGATTCTCGCATTAATAGCAATATTCACAGGAATTTTCCAAGGAGATATTCGAGAGTTTTTTATTAAACCTTCGCCTTCACCCACACAAAAATCAACGCCAACAGAACTACCAAAAAGTTAGATCCCCGACTTCTTTGAGAAGTCGGGGATCTGGACATCGCAAAATGCAGCTAATGACTTCTCAACAACATAAAATACTAAACTATATAGAATATGTACTGGAATAAAGGTCATCAACTACACAATGGTCAATACATCATTGAAGACGAGTTAGGACAAGGTGCTTTTGGCATTACCTATAAAGCCGTACACAGCCGAATTCACCTGCCAGTTGTGATTAAAACTCCTAATATGCGCCTAAAAAAGGATAGACAATATCCCCGCTATGTAGAGAAATTCATTCAAGAAGCTGAATTATTAGGGCAACTTTGCCAAGCACCTCACCCGAATATTGTCCGAGTAATTGATTTTTTTGAAGAAGGTGACAGCAATACACCCTGCTTAGTAATGGAATTCATTGCTGGTAAAAATTTGTTTGATTTAATTGAAGGTGAAGTAACAACACCATTATCAGAAATAGAAGCTATAAAATACATTTGCCAAATTGGTGACGCAGTAGCAGCAATACATCAAAATTCAATAGTGCATCGTGATATTCACCCCGGTAATATCATGTTGCGAGGTGGTAATCAACCGATTTTAATAGACTTTGGTTTAGCTGGAGATATTGCCCCAGCGACTTCCTTCTCTAGAAGTTTTGGTAATAAAAACTTTGCTCCTTATGAACAAATGACGGGTAGTAAAGATATAACAGTAGATATTTACGGTTTGGCGGCAACACTTTACTATGTAGTAACAGGTGAATATCCTACAAGTTCCTGGGATCGCAAATATCATCAAATTGATTTAATTGAACCAAAGCAACACAACCGAAGTATTAGTGAGCAATTAAATCTGGCAATTATTGAGGGAATGAAGTTAGAAGCAGATGAACGGTCGCGCTCAATGCAAGCATGGTTAAGTCTATTAGTTAACCAAACAAATTTATTAGTTAACCAAAATACATCTGATGATTTGCGTTCAGAAGTAGGAATAGATTACAGAAAACTACGCGACTACCTAGCAGCAGGAAATTGGAAAGACGCTGACAATGAAACTTATTTAGTGATGCTTCAGGCTGTAGACCGCAAAGAAGGCGAGTGGATTAGAAACAAAGAACTGTTGAACTTTCCTTGCAAAGACCTCCGCACAATTGACCGCTTGTGGGTAAAATATAGCAATGGGCAGTTTGGCTTCAGCGTTCAAAAAGAAATTTACCTCAGTGTTGGTGGTAAGGTTGATGGTGAATATCAGCAAGAAGTGTGGGAAAAGTTTGGGGCTCGCGTTGGGTGGAGAATAGATAGTAACGATAACTGGATTAATTACAATAAAGTTACTTTTGATACTTTAGCTCCGAAAGGACACCTCCCTTGTGTATCTTTTGGAATGGAGTGGAGTGTGTTTATTCTCTTGCATCAAGACTTGTAATTAACATTTAACGCTTTTAGAAGTTTGTAAATATTAATTACAGCCTACTTTTTTACGGATTAATCAACATTTCAGAGATCCGATACCTGGCACTGAGGGCACATAGCAATTCGCCTGAATAAATTTTTCTGCTACTTCATGCACTTCCGTGAGTTCAGACACTTTTTGCTTGTCCCAAGGTAAAATCATTTTCCCCGGTGAATACTTTTTTGGCTTACCTTTGATTTTTAGCTAGATTATGATTTTAAAAAATTATCAATTTTATTATTCTTTAACTAGCACTCTAGATAAACCACTAATTCTTTTTTTGCATGGCTTCATGGGTAAAATTGATGAATTTGATGAAGCCATAAAATTACTATTTAACGAATTTTCCTATTTAACACTCGATCTCTTCGGACATGGCAAAACCAAAATTTTTGGTGAAGACAAATACTATACAATGGCAAATACTGCTCATGCTTTAATCAACTTATTAGATCAGTTAAAAATTGCCAAATGCTTTTTAGTTGGTTATTCAATGGGTGGAAGATTGGCTTTATACCTAGCCCTGCATTTTCCAGAACGTTTTCATAAAGTTGTTCTAGAGTCAGCTTCTCCAGGTTTACCAACAGCAGCAGAACGATTAGAAAGGATTAAAAGTGATACACAAATAGGTAGAAAATTAACAAGAATATTTGAAAAAAGTGATTTTGCCGCTTTTCTATCAAATTGGTATAATCAACCGATTTTTGGTTATGTAAAAAATCATCCAGAATACGATCGCATGGTAGAAAGTCGGTTGCAGAATAATCCACAGGAATTAGAGAAATCACTGCGCTTTATGGGTACTGGATGTCAACCTTCTTTATGGGAAAAGCTACAATTAAATACAATTCCCATGCTTTTACTAGTCGGTGAATACGATAAAAAATTTATATCTATTAATACAGAAATGGCTAAAACATGTGAATTTGCTGAGATAAAAATAATTAGCAATGCTGGGCATAATATCCACTTTGAAAATACCTTGGCATTTGTGGAAAATATCAAAAGTTTTTTGTCCGCAGCAAATTAAAAATGAAGATAACCTCACTTCTTCACTGCCTTGCTAGAAGGAATTGGGGATGGTGGCAAATTCGGGGCTGCTGGTTGTTTAGCTGCGGTTAATTCTTCTTGCAACATTTTCTGATAAACCTTGGGCAAAGAGTTACTCACAGAATTAGTTTCTATGCCATATCCCAAACTTGTCCATGTGGGAGAGAGTCGTCGCAAAACATCATTTAACTTTCCTTGACGCAACTGTTGAGAAATATCAGTTCCCCAAACTTTAGAATCATTTAACCAACGGTAAACTACTACATCTTGATATTCTGCTTCAAAACTATAAGCAGTCCAAAACATCATCTGCATTGGCTTTGGGTGATAACGAGGGGCTAAACGATACCAAGTAATGTTGATAATTTGATATCTGCCAGCAGCGGTAGAACAATTACCTGTGTTGGGACCTGTGACAATTGTGACGCATATCTCAGGATGTCGGCTGAGGTCGTTGACTTGCTGTCCACCGTATAACAGCGAATAGGGACGGTTTCCACTAGCTTCACTTGCCGAGATGGTTCGCATTAAAGCGCGGATATAGGGGTCGCCCTGTTTCATCACCAAAGGCGGCTGTTTATTTTCAAAGATGGGATCGGAAGGCGATCGCAAGTCTCCAATATACCATTGCAACAAATACACAAAGCCGAGAAGCGCGGCTATTGGGCCAATAAGTTTTTCAACACCTTTGAATTCAAAACCTTTCAGAGTCTAACTCCTTCAAATTCACTCTTTTTGCTAACAAAAATCATCGACGAACTGATTCTAGTAATGTTCATACCTGATTGTTAGTTATTATTTCTGATTTGCCCATTTTTTTAGGAATTAGCAAAAAAGAGTATAAATACAGGAGTTTGCAAGTAACTGAGGTAAAAAATGCAGGACTCACGCATCAGATATAAAGAGTTTCTACCTCCTGCCTCAAAACCCGTAGCTTTCTACTTTATGCGAAAGAAAACTACTGTAAGTATAGCAAACGAGATACTCCCAGAAATCTCGACCCAGTATAAGCTCAATCACTTCTAGTAGCATCTGCTCTCAGTAATAATTGCTTCCTCAAATTGGGCGATAAGTCGATACAACCTTATTGCAAAGGTTTCGATTTAATTTGACACCAATGGACATCTGTGATCCCCTAAAAAAGGTCTGTATTACGACCGATTGAGAACTGCAATTAGGGAGATTAGGTAATTAATCAGTCTGTTCCTCTAGCCCTGCATCAACTTCGTATCTTAAAATACCAGGAATTTCCTGAAGACACTGTAGATAACAAATGTTACTGTGGCCTAGTTAAAAACCAAGAGGCAGATAGCCTTTACCAATATTGAGTCTGCTTTGTGTTTTTACACAATAGTCATAGTCATGGGCACAATATTCAAGTAGCTTGAAATATGAAAATCACTCGTATTCTCCACCAGTTTGAAAAACTATGGTTAACCGTTTTACTTCCGTGAGTACTGCTCTCACACTTAAGGTAGTTGGAATAATCTGCATTTTGTCCTTTTTCGTTGACTTTTTGATTCTGTTGTTACCCTTTCAACCCACCGATCGGGTATGGCAAATCAATTTGGCAACAGCGCTTGTCGATCGAGGAATTGTTCCTCTAGTCGGTTTAGGGCTTCTGTTTGCTGCCTATTGGATTGAGAATGCCGATCCAGCAAGCGATCGCCCCCAAGGTATCGATTTAAGATTTCCCGCCGCGATTATCTCAAGTATTTTAGGGTTAATGTTCTTGCTGATTTTTCCCCTGCACCTAAATAACGTCAATCAAGCCAAGACTCAAACACTCAACCGAATCACTCAAGAAGCAGATCAGGCAGAAACTCAACTAAACACTCGATTATCGCAATTGCAAGCACAACTAAATACCGATCAAGGAAAAGCCCAACTAGACCAGTTGCGAAACCAAACCAAAGCTCAGTTTAGTGAAATTCTCAAAGATGACCAAAAATATAAGCAAGCAATTGAAAGCCCTCAAATTCCCGCAAATATCAAAGAGTTACTGAAGAAGGCTAAAACAAATCCCCAACTACTTGACAAAGCTATCGAACAACAAACAGATATTGAAACGCTGCAAACTCAACAACTGAGCCAAGTTCGCCAGCGCCGAGACGACGCACTGCAACAGGCTAAAGATACTGCTTGGAAGTCTGGACTGCGGATTGGTATTAGCAGTTTGCTATTGTCCATTGGTTACATTATCATCGGCTGGACAGGCTTGAGAGGTAGGGGTGCTGTACAAGGTGGTAAACCTAGAACTGCCGCACGCTAATCTACTATTGGCATGGCAGTAAGAAGTATCCCAAATATTATTGACGGCTGATACTGCCATGCGCCTAATAGCTAATAACAATAACAAGGCAATTATCACTGACTAAAATCGCTATAAAACTTGAGTAATGTTCTCAATTTACATACTGACATATAACGAAGAACTAGATATTGCTGCTTGTATCGAATCGGCAATGTTATCAGATGACATCATTGTTGTGGATTCATGCAGTAGCGATCGCACTGTGGAAATCGCTAGTCGCTATCCCATTCGCGTTGTCCAACACGCTTTTGAAAGCCACGGACGCCAACGCACTTGGATGTTAGAGTCTATCCCCCCGAAGCATCAATGGGTTTATATTCTCGAAGCTGACGAGCGTATGACACCAGAACTGTTTGCGGAATGCGAAAAGACAAGTCAGAATCCAGACTACATCGGTTACTACGTGGCTGAACGCGTCATGTTCATGAATCGTTGGATTCGCTACAGCACACAGTATCCGCGTTACCAAATGCGACTCTTCCGCCACGGTAAAGTGTGGTTTACAGACTACGGTCATACTGAACGAGAAGTTTGTGAGGGTGCAACTAGCTTTTTAAAAGAAACATACCCACACTACACTTCTAGCAAAGGTTTGAGCCGCTGGATTGACAAGCACAACCGTTATTCTACGGATGAAGCTCAAGAAACATTGTATCAGTTAGAACAGGGAAAAGTTAACTGGCAAGATTTATTCTTTGGCAAATCAGAAGTCGAAAGACGGCGTGCCTTGAAAGATTTGTCTTTACGTTTGCCCGCCAGACCGTTGCTACGGTTTATATATATGTATTTTATCTTAGGCGGATGTTTAGATGGACGCGCCGGAGTCGCTTGGTGTACATTGCAGGCATTCTACGAATACCTGATTTTGCTCAAAGTCTGGGAAATGAAGTATTTACCAAAACCTAATTTAGATGCAACAGCAATTTTGGTACAAGAGAGTACGCAACAGTTGCAGTGCGCGGATTCTGAAACTACACAGGTTGATGCGGCATGAAGAGGGCTGGAGATTAGAAGGATTTCCAGTAAAATCAGCGATCGCAAAATCATAGGGCGCACAGATGTGCTACACAGATCCTTGACTTCGTAAAAGTTGTCAGGGATCTTGTTTTTTATGAATCAAGACTAGATAAAAGGGACTTCCAAATAAAAAACATCCCAAATTTTCTAGTGGGATGGGTGTCTCCATCTGTATTCAGGGCTAGCAGAATACTTACCCCACAAGATGGATAATTTATTTCTTGGAAATCCTTAATAAATTAATATTTTTAATAGAACATTTTCATAAAAGCCGCTCCTGCTCAAAAGTGAGTGACTGAACAGATAAAATAATTTATTAGTTTATCCAGTAGTATTTGCACAATCATCAGCAGCTTTTGATTAAGCGCGGTAGATTAATAATATCTAAGAACTTGCAACAATCATTTACAAGTCTTATAAAGAAAAGTAACATCCTCTAAGAATAACTAGTTGCGATCGGATTGGTGAATGTCTATGTGTATGCTTATAGGAAAATAGCTAATTTCCAGCAGCAAGTACGTGTTTTTGTGACAGCAAGCAACTTGCTAGCGTTTTAGACAGTTGCTTGCGGCAAAAACTGCCAAAGTTAAAGCCTTCGGAATTTGACGAATCTGCTGGTATGGATACGAATAACAAAAGTTCCTCTAGCTTAAAACAGGAGAATCGGGGCTTGGTAATCGATCGCCTAAAACAG
The DNA here is from genome assembly GCF_036917235.1 of Nostoc sp. GTDB lineage: Bacteria > Cyanobacteriota > Cyanobacteriia > Cyanobacteriales > Nostocaceae > Nostoc. Next base: position 56,947 of record NZ_JBALDU010000090.1, on the reverse strand, counting down.
GACTTAAAAAACGACCTGATTGCTGGTTTATTAGTAGTAATTCCCCTAGCAACCACTATCTGGCTGACAATTACCATTGCTACTTGGGTAATCAACTTCCTCACCCAAATTCCCAAACAATTGAATCCCTTTGATGGGTTAAACCCAATTTTAGTAAATATACTTAATTTATTAGTAGGGTTGGCTGTACCCCTACTAAGTATATTGTTGATGGGATTGATGGCTCGGAATATAGCTGGGCGATGGTTGTTAGATTTTGGTGAGCAATTATTACAGGCAATTCCTTTAGCAGGACAGGTATACAAAACTCTTAAACAGCTTTTAGAAACAATACTAAAAGATTCTAATGGCAAGTTTCGTCGGGTAATTTTGGTAGAGTATCCCCGCCGAGGAATTTGGGCGATCGCTTTTGTGACTGGTGCAATTAGCAGTGATATCCAAGCCCAGATGTCTCGCCCCGTGCTAAGTGTTTTTATCCCTACCACCCCAAATCCGACTACCGGATGGTACGCAGTTGTTCCTGAAGAGGAGGTAGTGAACCTCTCCATGTCCATTGAAGACGCCTTTAAAATAGTTGTATCTGGTGGCATTGTCGCCCCCAATACGCCTTTGGTTTTCTCCAAAGAGTCTACATTGGAAGTGAAACACGACGAAATCAAGCAGCAGGTTATTCCTGTTGAAGAAACTTAAAATCAATCTGGCATAGTCACAAGCAAATGCGTAATGTTGTTGTTTAACTGTGCCAAAATTGATAGGCTTGTAAGTTTTTCTTGCTTAGTTAATCAGTTCTTGCACAATCACCCCTCAGTTTTATGCAACCTCGTAAACCCCAGCAAATTGCTCGTGAATTGGCGCTTTTAAGCCTTAGCCAATTGCCAGTGAACCCAAAGAAATTAGATAAATTAGAAGACGATCAACTAGTATCAAAGTTGGTGCTAGGAGCAGTACGTACTCTGACCTCAGAAGTACAAGATACCCTCGATAATGCCGCAGGTGAACTGCAACGCAGTAACGATCGCCTCTTAAGTAGCCAAACTCGGGCCTCCGACCTCAATACTGCCAGAACAATGCTTCAAGAAGCGATCGCCTGTACCCAGACAGCAATAAATCAGTTGGGTACAGCAGTTGATTTCCCAGTATTGATTCAGTTAGCCAATCAGGACAAGGGAGTTCGGAATTACGCTAAAGAGCTTGTGATTACCGTCAACGAAAATCGACACATTATAGATGAACTCATTTCTACCGCCTTAGTAGATTGGCAAGTAACTCGCCTCGCCCAAATTGACCGCGATATCTTGCAAATCGCGGTTGCAGAAATGAAGTTCTTAGGAGTTCCCGACAGTATCGCCATCAACGAAGCTGTGGAGCTAGCCAAACGCTACAGTGGAGACGATGGTCATCGGTTTATTAACGGTGTTTTGCGCCGAGTCACTGAGCAGAAAAAAACTGCGTAGTACCGCTGCGGAATTCATAATTTCTATACTGCCGTGGAGAAAAGTCTGTAGTCGATTCTGTGGGTTCCTCCAAGCAGAACTTCTCTTTTGATGCTAGCCTCTCCTTTTGGGAGAAGGAGAGACGCTACGCGAACGCAAAGAACCGTCTGTTATACCGATTCTCCTTAAACTGGTTTTAAAAGGTGAGGATAACCCGGAAGTTTTCACCCCTAGAAAAAGTGCAAAGTTAAATTAAACTCATAATTCATAACTCATAACTCATATAAACAATACTGCTGCAATGGTTTTTAATTGGTTCCGTCGTCAACATAACGATTCCTCTAACACTCCTTCTGATAAGAAACAGGAAGAAACTCCTCCTGCACAAGAACCCCAACCAGAGCCAGCCGAAACCTCAACACCAACTGCTGAAACGGCACCAGACACAACGGCAGACTTATTGGCATTTGCTAAAGCTGCCTACAAAAATATTCAGCAAAAACAGCAAGTCGAGGTAGTAGAAACCCCACCGGCAGCAGATACCTTAGCACCATCAATACAACCTGAAACCGCAGAAACAGTAATTGCGGAAATCACTGAACCAGAAGCAATTGAGGAACCTGTTAGTACAAATGTAGAAACTACACAGCCAGAAGTTATCCAAGCTGCTATTGAGGAAGAAATTACAGAAGATTCCCCAGTGGCAGAAATTGCTGAACAGCCAGATGTCAAAAACCCAGAACTCACAGCAAGTGAAGTTGAACCAACACCCACCGAACCACTAGCTACGCCAGAGGTAACACAGCCAACAGCACCAGCTAACTTATCCTTTTTAGAACGAGCGGCGGCAGAACGGCAAGCCAAGCTAGAACAACTAATAGCCACCGCCATAGAAGTTCCAGAACCGGAGGTAGCACAGCCAGTAGCTACAACCTCAGAAATAGCAGAAGAAATTCCCGGATTGGTATTTGATGATGGGTTTGTCTGGTCAGCGAAAGTCTTAGCAGCTCAAGGTAGAAGTGCAGAAGACGTTTCTATTGAAGAAATTACCTGGCTGAAAAAGCTCCGGCAAGGGTTAGACAAAACTCGCCGTAGTATTCTCAACCAACTGAAGGCGATCGTTGGTCAAGGGCCGCTAAACCAAGCTGCTGTCACGGAAATTGAAGCATTGCTTTTACAAGCTGATGTGGGTGTAGAGGCGACAGACTTTATTATCAATGCTTTACAGACAAAACTTCGAGAAGAAGTCACCGCACCTGAAGAAGCGATCGCTTTCCTGAAAAAAATCCTCCGGGATATGCTGGATGCACCGAGCAAAACATCCCACAAAACTACCTTTACGCCAGAAAAAGAAACCTTGAATATTTGGTTAATTACCGGGGTAAATGGTGCCGGTAAAACCACCACCATCGGTAAAATTGCCCACCTGGGACAAAAATCTGGCTATAAATGCTTGATTGGCGCAGCAGATACCTTCCGCGCCGCCGCTGTGGAACAGGTGAAGGTTTGGGGTAGTAGAAGTGGCGTGGATGTTATTGCCAATCCTGGAAAGAATACAGATCCGGCAGCAGTTGTATTTGATGCGATCGCAGCCGCCCAAGCGCGTCAAACCGAATTACTTCTGGTAGATACAGCTGGGCGATTGCAAAACAAGAAAAATTTAATGGACGAACTCGGTAAAATCCGGCGAATTATCGACAAAAAAGCCCCAGATGCTAAAGTAGAATCTCTTTTGGTTCTAGATGCAACTTTAGGTCAAAATGGACTGCGGCAAGCCGAAGTTTTTTCCCAAGCTGCCCAACTTAGTGGTGTTGTCTTAACCAAGCTAGATGGCACTGCCAAAGGCGGCGTTGCCCTTGCCGTTGTGCAGCAGCTAGGTTTACCCATTCGCTTTATTGGTGCTGGCGAAGGAATTGAAGACCTACGTCCTTTTTCGAGCTATGAGTTTGTCGAAGCTCTCTTGAGTGGTTAGTTGAAAAATTTCGAGTTATAAAATTTTTCTTACCAAACTTAGGACTTACGCAATACTGTATGATTCTTCTCTGGGAGACACTGCGCGTTGGCGTCAGCCTCTGACAGAAAAAGAGGTTCGATAAATTAAGCTTTTTAGCTATTTTTGCGTAAGTCCTAAAACTGATAAATTTAAGGATGACCTATCTGGTATTATCACTTGAACTAACTAGAAACAGATCAAGTCCTAAAATTATGAATTTGTCACAATAAATAGGTGACTTTTGCTAAAATTTCTAGCTAATGCCCTTTTTGAAGTCTTAAATGGGCTTTTTAAATGTAGCAGCACGGTATTTAGTTGCGACATAATCCCCTAGACTTTCATCTTGCAGCAATTGAAAAGGGAATCGAGACGCTCACGCCCACAAATACAACTCTATTGTGGGATAGACAGCAGTCCCAATGGTGAGCAGTGCGTTGGGGAACCAGCGCGGGTGATTTCAACGCTGTGGGAGGTTTTTTTCTCCATAGGTGTTTGGTGTTGGTTATGGCGACTTACTCGTGCAACGTCTATCGAGAGGTTGGAATTCTGATGGTTAAATGAAAACACTTTTTTGACTTTTGACTTAAAGTTCTTAGAAGATATTTCTTCTATTTTTAGTGTCATCTCTTTTATTCATATCTTACACTTACCAAATGACTCACCCCTAAAATAAATTACAGGCGAATGGTTTAACTCTGTTACCTCTGACTAAGAAGATAGAGTTACTTCACTTTTATCAACTTTTGATGGGTTTAAATTTTGCGTATTCAGCAACTCAAAATTCACAAAACGAGAAATTAAAAATGGAAAAGCTCAATTTTGGCGATTATCGCAGTAATTATGGTATACAAATTAAGTATTTGAAAACTTATTTACATATTCTCAGGTTTGTAAAGGAGTGTAAGTCTGTTTTTGAGCAAATAAAGCTCGATTTGAGTCCTTATAGAGGCTTTCACTCAAAAGACTTCTAGTCTTCTAGTTGCTTCTGCCCAAACAAACACTCCCTCTGAAAGCGTTATAAATTATTCTTTGAATAAAGTATTTCTATGACTTTAGAGATATGCTTTGGTAATTAAGTTATGAAAAGCTTTCTGATGTATCAGCAAAACTAGTAATTTTTACGGGTAGAATTTGGACTAAAAATACATGATTTGAAATTACTAATATTCCATCATAAATACAATAAGCAAATAAAATACTTATAAAATTTGCCTGTTACGTCTTTATACTCTTGCTAAAATGGCAAGTCTTGTCTAAATATGGTTTAGCAATGCCAAAGCAAAAAGATTTATAAGTCATCTAAAATCTGCCAATATTAAAGTGCAATAATACCTGTGCCTGTGTCTCAACTGCCCTCTCAACCCACTGATAATAATAGTAGTGCCGCGACGGATGTCACACCAGTCGTGGCACTCAAGGAACTCGTGGCAAGGTTGCACCGGGAACAGAACAAAATTCAAGATTTGCTAAGTTCTTTAGGATTTGCTCTGAGAAGTTTCAATAATTTGAATCAGTTTTTGGAACTGATTCCGCTGATGGCAACAAGAGTGACAGATGCAGACGGTAGCGCCCTGTTTCTCTACAAACCTAATGGTCAAGTCAGGTTAGAACAGTTACATTGGCAAGATAGTGGCCAGCGCAAGAATATCCGCAAAGCGCTAGAAATAGCCAGTAGTCAAATCACGCTTTTGCCCAATACTGCCCCCCTAGCGAATGCCACGGGGATTTTGGATGACCAGATGCATCGCTATTTGGGGCCAGATGTGCAAATCTTTGGTACGGCGATTCTGGTAAAGCATACAGAACGGGGATGGCTCTATGTCTTGAGCCGCGATCCAGAATATAGTTGGACAGAAACTAGGCAAAAGTTAGTTAGGTTAGTGGCAGACCAAACAGCCGTAGCGATCGAAAACGATGAACTAGCTGTAGAACTAAGAAAAAAAGAACGCTTAGACCAAGAATTAGAAATTGGCGCAGAAATCCAAAGGCGACTTCTACCACGTCAATGCCCTACAATCCCTGGTGCAGTCCTAGCGGCACGCTGTAAACCTGCCAATCGCGTCGGTGGAGACTATTACGACTTTATTGCTACCAATCATAATAAGATTCAGCCCAAGCTCAAAGGTGGCAGCGAAACTAGTCGCTGGGGTTTGGTTATTGGAGATGTCATGGGCAAAGGTGTCCCCGCTGGGCTGATTATGACGATGATGCGGGGAATGCTACGGGGAGAAGTGCTACATGGTAATTCCCCAGCCGGAATTCTACAAAACTTAAATAGAGTTATGTATGCGGATTTGGAAAATTCCCACCGCTTTGTAACGCTATTTTACTCAGAATATAACCCTTACAGCCGAATTCTGTCTTATAGCAATGCGGCACACAATCCTCCCTTATGGTGGCACGCAGCAACAAAAACTGTCAGCCGTTTAGATACTTTGGGAATGTTAATAGGTTTGGATGCTAACAGCCAATATGAAGATGCCCAGGCACAGTTAGAGCCTGGGGATACAATTATCTACTATACAGATGGCTTGACCGATGCCGCTGCTGCTGGTGGCGATCGCTTCGATGAAGACAATTTTGTTACTGGCTTCAATACGGCTTGTAAATACTGCAATGGGCCAGAGGAGATAGTGGATTACCTCTTTGACCAAGTTCAGCAATTTATCGGTGCTGATAAACAAAACACTGATGATATGACACTAGTTGTTCTGCAAATTTTATGATCGTTGGGCATTTATGCTCGGTTAAGTCATGAGTCAATGCTTGAGTTTATGGTGGCAGAGGATTCACCACAGTGATTCCACTAAATTTAATTTTTTATTTATTTTTCTTTGAATTACCGTCGCGATCTCTCAAACGATTGTACATCAACCTTTTTTGAAAACTTGTTTGTATTTAGCCTTTAGGATAATACATAAAAAATGATCGTTAGAATACTTTTCTGTTCAATTAAAAACTATATATTTTGCACATCTAGCACAGTAGGAAACGCCAAGGGGGAGAGCAGGTAAAAGGTAAAATGTACAAGGTAAAAAGTAAAAGGTAAATTTACTTCTTCATTTTTGCTTTCTTTCTATCCTTGTGACGCAAGCATTTGGTCTGCTCGCTTTTGGCGTTTTAATTTTTCTTTCTCCGCCGTAGCAAGTTCACAACAGCTACGACGGAGTTTTGCTTTCTTTGTTTCTTCGTCCTAGATTTGCTTTTTTAAACTTCCTTAATATTTAAGCTGAAAATCTTCATTTAATGATTTGTCAAAATATTTCTGAAAATATTTAAGATGAAGAATTTAGATTGCTATTCTTGCGCCCCAGCTTTTTGCAGACTCCGTACCACATTCTTATAACCATTAAATTCTGCAATCATTAAAGCAGTATAACCGCCCCGATTTTTCAAATTCACATCTGCCCCAGCTTGAAGTAATAACTGCAAAATTTCGTCATAACCTGCTGAGGCAGCCCACATCAATGATGTGGCTCTCGCTGAGTCTTGAAAATTCACATCTGCCCCCTTTGCCAGCAGCAAATGTACGATCTCTTTGTGTTTGCGTTCGGTTGCCTTAATCAAAGCAGTTTTACCATCATCCCCTGGAATGTTGACATCAGCACCATAGTCTAACAACACTTGCACCGTTTGGATGTGTCCTTGTGATGCAGCCAACGTCAAAGGAACTTCACCAAGATTTTTCCCATTTATATCTCCGCCAGAACGTAGCAGTGCCTCGACAATTTGGCTATGTCCCTGCAATGCTGCTACAAGTAGTGGTGTATCGCCCAGGTGGTTGCTAATTTGGACATCTGCACCCCTGTTAAGTAATATTTGTACGACATCAATGTAGCCTTCCACAACGGCAAGATGTAGGGCAGTTTCACCATCTCGATCTTGAAGATTAATCTGGGCACCTCCATCTAGTAAAGTTGCTGCGATCGCACTATGTCTACCTGCTGCTGCTGCCGATAATGCAGTTCCACCATCGGCATTTTTCACATTCACATCAGCCCCCGCGGCCAACAGTGCTTCCACAACTTCCAGATGTCCCAAATCTGCTGCTAGCATTAAAAGTGTCTCACCCTCCTCATCTGGGATATTGACATCAACACCAGTTTGGAGAATTGCTTGTAAAACCTCTATTTTTCCCTGCTTAACGGCAAGTTTCAACGCCGTATCATCATCTTTATCAGCGATCTTAACTTGGGCACCAGCAGCTAATAAAACTCGCACTACATCAATGTTACCTTTGAGTACTGCTGCCATTAAAGCTGTACTGCCATCTTCATTAGTGGCATTGACATCCGCACCTCTAGATAGTAAAAGTTGCACAATGTCAAGCTGTTTGGCACTAGCCGCCAACATCAAAGCCGTCAAACCATAGAGTTTTCTCGGCAAGTTGATATTTGCCCCAGCATCCAGAAGCGATCGCACAATTTCGGTGTAGCCTAAATTGGCAGCAAACATTAACGCCGTAGTACCTTGGCGATCGCACGCGTCTACCCTCGCACCAGCAGATAGTAGCGCACACAGCCCCTTGATATCACCACTTTTAGCAGTTTTGAGCAGCAAAGTATCGTTGTTTTCAGTCATGAATGAGATCCCACACAGGGGGTTTTGTTCGTCTACCCTCAAAATTTAGTCTGAGATTGTTTATCCACTTTGGCAAGAGGGCGAAGCAAAATAGTCTGGGGAGATGGGGGAGTCTCTTTTAATTTGTGCAACTTTAAGCACAGAAAATAGAGTTATGCTAATTTTTATGAAGATTTAATCATTAAGCGAGAACACGATGAGTCTAGAACTTTCTACGTCGGTGAAATATTGGCTGAACTTCTTCCATCCAGTGCTCATGTGGGCGCTATTAGTACTCTCAATTTATGCTGCCTATTTAGGACTGCAATTGCAGCGTACCAGAAATGCTCAGGGGGAAGAAAAAAAAGAATTGATTAAAGGTAGATATAACGTCAGACACTACCAAATCGGGTCTATACTACTAGCTTTGATGGTGGCAGGTGCGATCGGCGGGATGGCTGTCACTTACATTAATAACCAAAAGTTATTTGTCGGGCCTCACCTACTAGCAGGACTAAGTATGACAGGTTTGATTGCATTTTCTGCTGCCTTGTCCCCTTATATGCAAAAAGGGGCAAATTGGGCACGTGCAACTCATATTTTAATAAATTTCACGCTTTTGGGACTTTTTGCTTGGCAGGCTGTTACTGGCGTGCAAATTGTCCAAAAAATTCTCACTCAAGCATAGTTAGCAAAGCAGGGTAGCACAGCTGTGCTACCCTACAAAGGTACAAATAATTTGGAATTATTGATTTTTTAGAAATCCCTATCAACGCTTTTGCTTAGAATTAGCAGGAAAGGGTATTCCCAAAGATTTATGAAAATCTTCCTGAACTTTGCGAGTTAAGCGGCGGGAGACTTGGCGGACAATTTGATTAAGTAAGCGATCGCCAGTAGATTGAATTATAGACTTGGGTAATCGCTGAATAAATCGGGGAAAGTGAAGATAAACTATTAAATCCAATTCCCATTCAACTTTTGTAACTTCGCCAATACTACTGCAAGCATCGTTTCCGATTAACTGTAGAGATGCCCGATAATCTACGTCATAACCAGGCGGCTGGTAGTCAGGAATGGGGATTGTACGGATGCGGTAAATACCCTCGTCTGGGGGCAACAATTCCAAACCTATTTTCGGTTCTACTTCATAACCAAAAGAACCAAAACGACCAATTGTTAAAGCATAGCCATTTTCCCCAAGTGATTGTACCTTCATGGGTTCAGCACAGCGCGAAAACCATGAGGCGTGAGAATTGAGATACTCAGCAACCTTCTCTACTGGGGCACCCATTTCCATACAATCTTGATAACGACCGTAAAATTTTGTGAGCGTCGCTACATTTGGTTCTGTTAATGTGTCCTCGGCTTCTTGGCTGGACGCTACAGGTAAAACTGCTTCTGTTATTTCCCAGGATTTATATTCGCCTTTTCTTGAAAGCATAAATGCATTACTGTATATTTTGGCGTTAGTCTATATTAATGATTCCCCACATACCTGGGTCATTTCGCATTCAGATCCCATTTTGACCGAAACCTCATTAATCTGCGATCGACTCCATAGAATTACTAAAATAAAGAACTGAACAAGCACACAATAGTTTCCCAGGATAGCATTTATCATGAAAGCATTTGTAGCAGGGGCAACAGGTGAAACAGGTCGCCGGATTGTGCAAGAATTGATCGCGCGGAATATTCCCGTCATAGCCCTGGTGCGGGATATAGAGAAAGCTAGAGCTATTCTGTCTCCTGAAGCCGAATTAGTGGTAGGTGATGTATTACAACCAGAAAGTTTAACTGCTGCCTTGGGAGATACCACAGTTCTTTTGGTTGCGACTGGGGCAAAACCTAGCTTTGACCCCACTGGCCCCTATAAAGTGGATTTTGAAGGGACTAAAAATTTAGTAGATGCAGCTAAGGCAAAGGGAATTGAGCATTTGATCTTAGTTTCTTCTTTGTGTACTTCCCGACTTTTCCATCCGCTGAACTTGTTTTGGCTAATTTTGTTGTGGAAAAAACAAGCTGAAGAGTATATTCAGAAAAGTGGTCTTACTTATACGATTGTGCGGCCTGGTGGGTTGAAGAATGAAGACAACTCCGACCGCATCGTGATGCAGAGTGCAGATACGCTATTTGATGGTAGTATCCCCAGGCAGAAAGTCGCCCAAGTTGCTGTTGAGGCGCTGTTTGAAGCAGATGCACGCAATAAAATTGTCGAAATTATTGCCAAACCTGAAGCAGCCTCAAAAAGTTTCAAGGAGCTATTTCAGCAGTGCTGATATTTCACAGGATTTTATTGCTTCTGTCTCTTAATTCTCATCCCCAAGATAATCGGCTCACATCTTTATACAAAAGTGATGCCTACAAACTTTTCAATTAGCTTGCATTATCTAAATTAACCCCGCCTTTGATTCAACTCACAAAAGCGATCGCTCTATTTTCCCTGCAAGGGCTTGTTCCCAAATCGGCAGATCCTCCGGTCGGTCAACATCAGCTAAGGGCAACAAGTCCACGTATGATAAATTAAGTTTCTGGGCAATATCCACGGTTTTCTGGAATACTTGAGCAGTTCCCCACTCGATGTTAACGAATAGCTCCGGGATGAGTTGGCGCAAACCAATTAAGTAATATCCACCATCGATCGCAGGCCCAAGTACGAGGTCAAAAGCGTATAACTTCTCAAAAGCTGTTGCTAAAATCTGGGCATCCAGTCCAGGACAATCTGTACCAATGATAATTACTTTTTCTGCACCAGATTGAAAGGCATCGAAAAGCGATCGCCCCATCCGCAAACCTAGATCCCCTTCACCTTGAGACTGGTAAACCAAATCCAACCCCAGCCAGTCTTGCATAAGTTGCGAATCGCCACCCGCAAACCGCACTTCTACAGATATGTCAATGGCTTTTTGCAATTCTTGAACCTGAAATATTGTATGCTCAGTCATTTCCCGTTGAAGATTGGCAGCACCAACATCTCCCAAAACAGGTATCAATCGGGTTTTTGTCCTACCTGGTTCTGGATAGCGAGTGAAAATAATCAGGTGTTGTTTTGGGTTTGCTGGTAAGTTAAGCACAAAATACCTTGTTTGACAATTAAAAATATCTTAATAGCAATACTTATCGTTTTCATTAGCTCTAGTGCGATCTTTTCCCGTTCGCATAGCCCCCAAAATTGTAGAAACATAGACACAACGTCTAGCTTTACCACCATTCAAGCTGTAAAAGGTTATCTGTCCTAATCCGCCTACTGTACACTGATTTCCAATTTCAGAGATAGGACAACCGTGATAGTTAAATAAAACTCGCCACATTTGCTGTGAAGTATGTTTTTGTAAAGTTGTCTCCTTTTTTCCTTTATTGTTTTCCTCTTCATCAATGCGAATGTTTGGCTCAAGATTATGCCATAGATTGCCATTGGTTTTAACACTATCAGGAATGAATTGTCCTGCCTCTGCTTGATGAACTGCCCATTGCACGACACCATTTTGTATGCGAAAACTGGTTTGTCTAGTCAATTTATCTTTAGTGGCTTGGCTTTGTGCTTGGCGCATAGCATAATAAACCTCATTTTGGGCAGTCTTGAGACGGCGAGTGTCCACAAAAGCCAGCCAATTGGATATTCCGATCGTAGCTAATATACTAATTAATACAATAACTACTAACATCTCTGGTAAGGTAAAACCACTGTTAGAATGATTATTCTTCAAGAAATTTTTTGCATAAACTAAAGACGGTAGATGCACTAGGCTATCCATTTTTATTCTGAGATTTTTTCAACTACCTCGCTGTTAAATAATTTTCAATTTGTTTAGCTTTTTACTTCGCGCTGGTTAGTAATATTTTCGAACAACGTAGGTATTAAAATGATTATGAAAATTTTTAATAATAATTTTAAAGTAAAATTTATCCGCTGAAGTCTTGAAGAATTATTCAGAATATAATTCCATAAGAATTTAGCGGCAGTTAAAGCTTTTTGTCGATTAAACGGCTTTTGTAGGGCTTTGCATGTCAGGTATTTATATAAATTTGTCAAACTTAGATTCCAAGTACTCTTAAGTGCTAAAGGTCTTTTCTTATATGCTCTCTCAAGCACTTGCAAGCAAGCTTGTTCTTGCCTTATAAGATTAGAAGAAACGGAATTAGCACTTATTCTGTACAATATTTGTACAGATGGTACGCATACAAAATCAAACTGGCAAGCTAATCGCAACCACATATCCCAATCTTGAGCAGCACTTAGAGATTCATCAAATCCACCTAATTTGATTAAAGCTTCTCTACGAATCAAAGGATTGGAGCCATTCTCTAAAAAGTTTGTCAACAATAACTTTTGATAAACGTCTCCATTGGCTGTAACGTGTGTACCAGAGAGTACTATTTCACCATTTTCATCGATATAATCAGTCCAACTGTAAGCAACTGTCGCAGTAGTGTTTTCTTGCAAAGCCTGTAACTGAGACTGAAGCTTATCAGATGTCCAAAGATCGTCCGCATCTAAGAAACTAACAAATTCTCCAACTGCAAGCTGTAAACCTCGGTTACGACTAACGTTTCCGCCAGCATTGGTATAGGAAAATATTTTTATTCGGGGATCTTGAATTTGTGTAACAACATCTAAAGTTGAGTCTTCTGAACCATCATTAATTACAATTAATTCTAGGTCATTAAAAGTTTGATTTAGAACAGATTGAATTGTTTTAGTAATAGTATTCTCACTATTATAAGCGGGGATGATTACAGAAGTTTTCGGCAAATGTTTACTAGAGTTAATCATTTTATAGGGCTAACTTATTTTTTAATCCTTTGCGCAAATTAGATTTTAAGTAGTAAAAAGGACTCATCATACTAGCCAAGTAAAATTCCATTTCAAAAAGTGCAATTAAATTACTGTTTAATTGCCCTCTATAGTGAATACGGTGCTTTAATACTCGGCGTAAATTTCCTAAAATAGTTTTCATAAACACTATTGGTTTTTGCCAAGTTTGAGTATTTATCAAGCTTAATTGGAAAATACACAAGCCACAACCGCGTGCCAGAGTTAAGAGATAATCTCTTTCAAGTCGCCAATGTGGTATCTGATGATAAGTGTGCATGGTAGGGTTATACCAAATTTGCCAGCCTGCATAATGTATGTAAAGCAATGGTTCATAGTCATCACCCTGTACCAAAATACCAGGCAGCTTCCCACTTAAATTAGGCCGCTGTGGTACATTTTCACGCCATACCTGTTTCCGAACAACAAGCGCCGCACCAGGAGGAAGTCTTAAATTATCTGCGTCAAACAAATATGGATTTGAACCATGTTCTCTAATAGCTAAAAAAGCTTGAATTCTTTCAAAATTTTCTGGCGGGTTTACTTCAAAATCACCATGAATCTGTCCACTCCAAGCACCTGCTTGAGGATGTTTTAATCCAAAAGTATATGCTTCTGATAACCAATCAGGAGCAGGTAAATTATCATCATCTAAAAATGCAATTAGCTGCCCCTTGGCTTCACGTACTGCTCGCAATCTCGCAAAAGCTGCTCCCTGTTCGGGTTCTAAAAAATATCTTAAATGACAGTTTCCATTATATATTTTTTGGTAGTTTTGGATAATTTCAAATGTATTATCAGAACTATTATTATCTACAATAATAATTTCCCAGCTAAGTTTTTCTACTCCTGTCTGGGTTAATAGTTTATCCAAAATTTTAGGTAAACGGGTTGCTCCATTGTATGCAGGAATGGCTACGCTAATATCTAAATCTTCAGCTTTTAATTCACTCATAATACCTAATGTTTTAATAATTTATTTTTTAAAGTATCCATTTTTCCAAAGATAAAAAGGACTAATGAAACTACTTAAAAAAAGTTCCATTTCACAAGTAGCTACCAAATCATCTTTTAGATTAGTTCGATATTTGAGTAAGTGTAAGGTGATTTTACGCAAGTCATTTATCATATAAGATAAAAGAGCAAATGGTCTATATATTTGTTTGATATTTACCATTCTCGTTACATAACGGCTAAGTCCAATCCCTCTGAAAAATGGAATCAAATAATCTTTTTGCAAACGCAATTTTGGTATTTTGTGTGATATTTCCATTTCTGGATTGTACCAGATTTCCCATCCTGATTTTTGGATGTAAGACAACATTTCTAAATCTTCACTGGTAAGCATATTGCCTTTAACTCTACCAGTTAAAATAGACTTATCGGGTACACTTTCTAACCATGCTTGTTTACGGACAACAAGTCCGGCGGAAGGGGGTAGTAATTTTTTAGACGCTTCATATAATAGCGGTAGATTACCGCGTTCTGTAATTGCTAAGAATGGAGCAATTCGCTTAAAGTTTTCCGGTGGTTCTACTTCCCAATCTGGGTGAATCTGGCTGCCATAAGCTCCCGTTTTGGGATATTTTTCACCAAAAGTATAAGCTGCGACTACCCAATTTGATACTGGGTAGTTGTCATCATCTAGAAAACCTATGAGTCTACCTTTAGCTTCTGCAACTGCCCTTTTTCGCGCATAAGCTGCACCTTGTTTTGCTTCAAAGCAATACTTTAAAGGGTAAGGACATCGCCAATCTTTTTGATAGGTTTGAACAACTTTAGCTGTATTATCAGTGCTGTTGTTGTCTACAACTATAATTTCCCAAGATAAATTTTCGGTATGAACTTGATTTTGTAGTCGTTCTAGTAGTTCAGGCAAACGACTTTCACCGTTATAAGTTGGGATAGCTACAGTCAAGTCAAGGTTCTCAGTCATTATTCCGAAAAGTATATTTTAATGATGACGCTTTTTATTATGTTCAGGCAATGGCTAATTTATCAATGGCTCTTAAATAACTCTATCAAATATTAAAACTACACATGATGTTTCAATTTTGCTATCAATGTGCAGTTTTATGTTCAGCAATATTACCTATTTTTAAATAAATAGTGGTATTTAAATTACTTAACTGCAATTATTATCTTTTGCTGTCAGCATTGAGCCTAAGAGAGTTTTTACAATGACACATCGCTTTACGCTACTAGCCGATGCAGGATTTGCAGAGCTTGGTACAGCTACCACTATTTTTAACCCAGGTGGCTCTGTACCTGCTGCTACTGTTCCAAAGTTATTTGGCAGAGTTAGAACTCCCATATAGTCAAAGGTAATTTTTGCTGATGTACTTAAAGGGTATGATACAGGAGAATTAATAGTAGTATTAGCAATGTTTTCTCCACTAATATTTCCGCCCAGCAAAAATTTATCAGAATTAGCTCCCACATCGCCCCCTAAAGGTTTCCATGTCCATGTGGCAGTTGCTGCATCGCTACGATAAATAGCAACCTCTACATTTTGGGTTGTGCTATTTCTCTGAAAACTGACACTGTAGCTAAGTTTTTTGTTTTTAGCTTCACGTTGTGCTTGTTGCAGTGCGGCGAAAACGGCGTCGTTAACCTTATTTATCCGTTGCCGATTTACAAAGGCAGCCCAACCAGGAGCTGCGATCGCTGCTAAAATTCCTACTAACAGCACTACTACTATTAACTCTATAAGACTAAATCCAGCATCTTGTTGATTGTAGCCATTAGTAGAGGGTCTATTTGCTAAATATTGCTGTTTTAGCTTTGTTTTTTGGCTGTGCAACTGCAAAGAATCTAATAGTTTTAAACTAAGAATATTCGGCATACTATCCTGCTTTTATTAATATTTATCAAAGATAGAAGCTATTTGGTAAAAATGAAGCTGCTTCCTTGAACTTTAATGTTTCCACTCGGAAAATAACTAGATTTGATTTGCGCGTAACGTGCTTTAGTTTCATCTTGTATTAAACGAGCTTGTGCATTACCCCTTAAATAAACTTCCGCAGCACTCCTATTATCTGCGCTAACTGAATCTACACAAGCATAAAAGCCTCTTCTAGCAAGGTTTGCGACTGCTGGAACTTGACTAAAGCCAGTAGAACAAGTCACTGTTGCTGTAGCTGTTGGAGTTTCCTGTGCTGTTGTTGTTTGATCTATAAAATCAACCAACACCACAGGAACTTGATCGAAACTCCCCCCTCCTGCCCAACTATTCATTTTTGCTTGTAATGTTATGCCTTTTTGTGACAAGTCAAATGGTTTAAAACCTTTATCTGGACATGGGAGATATTTGTCGGTTGCAGCAAATCCAGAGCAAGCACCTGCTGTCGCAGCAGTATTTGGAACGCCATCTTTAATTTCCCATCTAGCGATGCGTGCAGCGTTAGACCAAGTAGTATTAGTGTCTTTAATTAAATAGTAGGCAACTAATGAGTAAACAAAAGTATCATCTTTTTGAGTGCCTGTAATTGTAATTGCTTGATTAATTAATTCTCGTTTCCAAAAAACAAGCACAGGAACTTTATCTGTTCCGTTAGGTAGTTGATTCCCAGTTGTACCTGCATTTGGACAAGTGTTATCGGTGCTAGCATCAACAGTACCGCTTAGACAAGCAATTCCAGTAGCATCATAAATATATATCGCTTGTTGGAGATCGCGAGTAATATAGTCAAGCGCTGCTTTAATTTCTTGCTCAGAGGTTGCTTTGGCTTGTTCCTGACCATCAGTGTTTAAAATACTGATCATAAAACTTAGTAACGGCGTAATTACTAAAAATGCAATAAGCATAGCCACCAATAATTCAATCAGGGTAAAGCCACTATTTTTGTTTTGCTTGTGAGAGGGTTTTAGCTGATTACTTAACAGCCACCTCAATATATTCATTTTGCTACAGGTTCTCCTTAGTGACTGATACTGAGTCATGAAATTATTTAGTTTAACGGGTTAATTATGGTTGACAACCACCAAGGCGATCGCACAAAGCGCTATACGAGCTTTGACCCCTGACAATTTCAGTTGTCATTTCTACTAGTGGTGCTTTGCGATCGCCTAGTCCCCCTGTGAATGTTGCTGCTGTTTTTCCACTGCTACCCGCAGTTAAGGTACCAAATTGAGCATCTGAACGATATACCCGAATTCCCAAACGATAGCCTTGACCCTTATCAGCGTCACTATTTGTGACAGCAACGCGAATAGCCTGAATGTAAAATAGATCGCTAGTACAGTCGGGATTAGCAAGGCTGCCATTTTTGTTAAAGCAATACAAACCAGTGCTAGCAGTAGGAGCTAACGTACTACTCAATAAATAGTCACTGCTTGAACTGGATACATTTCTAGTTGTGCTAGCAGCCAGTGTAACGGTGATTGTCGGATCTGAGATTGTTTTAGACTTAATAGCATCAATAAAGGCTTTAGCCGCTCCTGTTGCCAATTCTACCCGTTTAGCTTGCACACGAGTTGCTGTTGACATTACTAGGACAGGTGCGATCGCTACCAACAAAATGGTAACTACGAGGATCGCCACAAGCGACTCAATGATCGTAAAACCAGACTCGTTAGACTGGGCAGATAATTCTTGTAGTTGGCGTGGGTTCATACTCAATTCCTCAATAAAGCTATGTTTTACAGCAATTTGCGATCGGGTGTAATACACTCGTAACCTCCTTTAAACCTCTCCCCTACAAAGAGAAGAGGCTTTGAATTTTACCCCTTCCTATCAGCGAAGGAGACTAGAGGATTAGGTCTGTTAACGTGGTCTACTCACCCAAAAAGTGCTGTAAAAACTCTCATTCAGACACTTTAGGATGGTTGGAGTTCGCAGCTAGTAGGACGTTCAGTTGCAGGTAGCGCAAATTTGAACTTGCGGTCAGGGGCCGGAGGGGTAGTAACAGGGGTAGAGACGATGGTGCCAAAGTAGGCGCTGGGCGCATCCTCAAACCCATTCCCTGCATTCGCATTTTCATCTTGGACAGCACACAAGAGAGTTTTCACCCAAAGGTCATCGCGGCCTACTTCTCTGAAGTATTCATTCGGAGGATCTGCTGCTGGAGTTACAAAGCGCTGGGCAAATAAGTCGGGGTTTTGCGCTAGTAACGCCACATCAAAACCCCAGTTACGGTTAGGAGGCATATAATAAGGCGCTTCCCCAGCACCATTATTAGTGAAAGTACTATCTGATGTGTAACCAGGTCTTGTAGAAAAGAGAGTTCTGAAAAATATACTGTCAATATTGGCAGTAGAAGAAAGAGAACTAGGGGTAGAAGAGGTTGTAGCAACAGTTGTTGGTCCTGGTCTGACGAGAACTTGGAATGGTGCGCTAGCATAGATACTGCGTTTAAATTGGATGAATGAACCGTTGATATTGGCATTAATCCCATTCCAGTTTTCTAAGAAGCGCACAAAGTTATGCAAACCCCCGTTAATTTCGTAGGTAGTTGGAGTTGAACCCCCGCTAATTGAATTCACACGAGCAGGAGTGTCACCAGAAGCAATTACTAGATTAAAAGTTGTGTCACTTGCCAGAGACAACCATCTAGTATTTTTAACAAAACTAGATGATGATGCTATGTCGGTGTAAGTCTTTTCAGTATCGTCAACATCTGTGGTTGTTACCTGTAATTGCAATACAGGCTCTAATAGTGGTTGAAAAGATCCATCTCTTGTGAATGTTGTCGTGCTTCCAGGAAAATCCCTAAGCGAAGAAAGCGAAGCAGCTGGTACTTGGGGATACCTGTAAAATAGACGAATATTATTTTTGTAAATTATATCGCTGCCGCTGAATCCTGGTGCCTTAGTAGTATTAATATCTTTGGTGGTTGCAAACCAGAGGGCATTATTTGCTGGTTCGGGTAGGCTGCCATCACTAAATTGAGCTACTACTTTAACTCCTCCTACTGTTGTTATGCCTAATGCAACGGGAGTAATGTTACTCTGGCTAAGATTTGTACTAGTTATGACAACATTAGTGCTAGTAAGCAACCTACCAGAACTATTTCGTTTGAACGCAACCCGGCGGGCAAATCTTCTAAAATCAACGTTTGCTGATTGGGCAGTAGTACCAGCTAAGAGTTTGTCACGCTGTGCATTTGCTGGAAGATTATGAGATTGTATTGATCTATCGCCGTCGTAACCAATATACCAATCAGTTTCTCTACATTCCGAAACTGGTATTTTGAAGCACATTTCCATTACATACTCTGGGAAACTCCCTCGTCGTTGAATGGGCGTGACGAAGTTGTTCAGGTAAGAACTGTTGTTCGGATTTGGAACAAGACGAGTAGTATTATTAAAGTCGTTTGTAGTATCGTTTGGACCACCCTTATAGTACGTATCATCATTAGATGAAGTGAAGAAATTAGATGAAGTAACAAAGTTGTTATTCCAAAAACCTGCCTTCAATCGATTCAATACGGTGTCAGCATCACTCACTTGGTGATTATTTCGCAAGTCGTAATCACCCTCGTTGCGGAAACCTTCACGAAAGTTACCAGACAGCAAGGTGACAGCATCGGCAATTACTGATGCTGGTCGCCAGGTTTCGCCTGTTGTGCAATTAGGTAGTCTAGAGTCATTAGGCCGACAAGCAAAGTCAGGATCGCGATTTGCCGCAGCACGAGTGTAAAATTTAGTATCGTAAGTACTAGCACTGGGAGCAGGTAAAAGATCCGCACCTTTAAATTCTTGTTTCGTATGCAGATTAAAATTGCCCTTAACATACGCTGGTAGCTCGGTTGCTAAAATCAAGCCTTTTTCTTCCGGTCTGTAATCAGTCAGACGACTCAAGTCACTGCCATTAATCAACATGATGGCATTGGGTCGGCGTTCTGGGTCGAGCTTGTAGTCACTGGCGCTGATATTATCACTTGTTGAGTCACTGCGATCTTTCTGAGCATCATCACGAGAGGCATAGATAATGCCGCTATTAGGCAATAGATATTCCTTATCCGCTGCAACGCCGATTGCTTGTGTGCGAAGCAGACTTAAATCTATGGTGGTAGCACGAATTTCTAGTGGCTGACGCTGTTCAACTTCTAGATTGTATTTTCCAGTTAATGCATCACCTTTATCTATAGCCTTAATTTGTCGGGCATCAAGAAATGCAATTTCTTTGATTGCGCCATCAGGAACGTAGGTAGTACTCCTAGTCAAAGTGCCATCAGCAATTTGGATTGCACAGATGGTAGAGTCAATTGCTGATTGCTCAGAGAGAGTGAGTTTGCTAGTTGTCGCTTTGGCCAGTGCTTGCCGTAGTAGAGGATTAACAAGGCGGCCATTGGGAAATACCAAGTTGGCTTGATATTTCAAGCGATTTAGCAAAGTTATACCAGTGTTAGTCACATCATCAGCGTTAGCCCCAGGTGTTAAAAAACCATTGGTATCTACTGCTTGTCCTCTAGTTATACCATCAGATGCAGTAGCGGGAGCAGCATAAACAATCCCATTGTTGGATGCTGCTACTGTTGTCAAATCAAGGGGATTATAGGTGTTTGTAGTTGCTGTTGTCTGATTGGTAGGGTTGTAGTAGCTACTTACACAGGCCATTGGTGTTTGATAATCGTCTGGTGTACTCGCCTGAGGATTGTAGGAATTAAAATTGTAGTGATACACTACCGTGGCACGCATTACCAAATCACCACGTCTTTGTTTACTCGCATCAAGAGGATCGGTCGGATCGGGTACAAGCATAGGCATAGTATCAGGCCAGATTACTGTGCCAGCATTTTCGTTGACTCCTGATGTACCTGGATCGTTAGGCACTGTTGTTGGACGAGTAGGTAGTCCAGAACCTATAAGCTTGTATATTCCAGTACCAGTAATTACCCTCAATCCACCGACCACATCAAGGGGATTAGATCGGGGTGAAGCGGCTGAAATTTCCCAAAAACCATCACGTCCTGTTACCCCTAAATCTGATAACTGTCTGACGCGAGTGCTACGAGTTCGATCTTTGGTAGTGCTACCTGTCCACTTCACACCAGTGATGGTTTGGGAATCATTCTCTCCTACAAAGTCTCCTTTTGTGCTATCCCATATAAGTTCAGGCAGGTTGTTGCCTACTACGATGCGATCGCCTAACTCTGTTTCTATTACAGGAGTATTATCTACAACGTCTGGATCTCTAGTAGGTAGTTGCGCTGTATTTAGTGTTAGTGTTGTATTAGCATCTGTTGGATAAATCCAGGCATCCATTGGACGTAGCGTATTAACAGAACCTTTCATAAAGGTTGCTGCATCTGTGATATAGTCGTACTCAGTAGTGCCAGTTTTTATGATAGCAGAAGTACCATAAGGAACTTCTAGAAATGGTACACGCCTAGTACGTTTACGGAACCAGTTTTCTAATTCTTCCTTGCGTACTTTAGTCGCATCTAAACTTGGATCGTTTAGAGTCCGGTTAGTTATATTAGTTCTGATTTCTTGAGGGTCAGTAGTAGCAGCATTGTTAAGTTGTGCCTTCACTAATAAGTCTATACGTTGAGCATAAGCCTGAGTGTTATAGGCAATGTCATTCGAGTTATTTGAAGTGGTTTTATTAGTAGATACTAAAGTTTTATTTGTAGTAGGCGCACCATTTTCTACAAATAAATCTACATATGTTCCACCTGTATTACTTGTACTGATTGGACTACTAGTTGCAATATTGCCGCCAATAACTATTTTGCCATTTTCTCGTTCGTAATAACAAGAATACCTACTACTGACCTGAAATAGGGTTATATCTTTATCGCTTTTAGCAGTAAATAAGTTACTGTTGGTAAAGATGCGCCCATTGAGACGGAATCTAGGTCCTGGTGTAATATCTAAGTCATCTTCGTAGACAACAGCATTATTAGTAATAGAAATTTGACTACGATCTTGTTGCATTTCTAATGCAGAAAAGCCTTTATTACCTCGATACTTCTCATATTTGGTTGTATCAAGAGAAGTAGCTTGAGCAATATCACTAATGGGAACTGTTACTGCATAAACGAAAAAGCTTTTTTTCAATTCGCCTGTTGGTAGTTTATACCAACCCGAACTACCTACTAAGCTGGCACTAGTATCACCAGCTACGTCACAAGCTCCACCTGCCTTAGCTGGTAGCATAGGAGGGGTTCTAGCATCTAATGGGCTTCTATTTCGGAGTGTACCAGTTTGGGGAGGAGTGCGGAAGTAGATTCCATAGAGAATAAAGCTATCAAATTTACCGTTATTATCTGTATCGGCAGGAAATTTCCAGGCTGTTTGTATGTTTTCTTGATTTTCTAAAGCCATACTACTAGCTGCTTCAATCTTCGGAGCTAAAGTACTTTTATTAAGGTTATAAGCCAGGGTTATAGGAGTTTCATCACCAAATGTATAGACAGAAAGTTTATTAACTAAGGTATTGTATAGGGTTAGATTTGATGGTACAGAACGTGGTAAAGTCGCGTCGGCAAACAGTGCACTTATTTTGGCTTTAGCCCTGTCTAATGCAGGGGTAGCAGCTTGCATTGTTGCTTCATTCACGCGGACATTACTAGCATTTTTAGAACGCTCAAAAGACCGAAACAAAATTGCAGTTGTTAACAGTACGACTACCAAAAGTACCATCGCCACTGTTGGCAATACAAAGCCAGAATTAACCGAACCGCGTCTTCTTTGAGTCCCAGAGATAGTTCGCAAAAGCCAAATAATTTGCTTATTGATTGCAGATAAAAGCTGCTTGTTAATTTGTCTGAAGTTTTTTTGAATTACCTTGAATAGCTGGCGTTTTCGAGACATATCTGCTTCCTGATCGAGTAGATTATAGCGGATTTTCTATTTTTTCAAAGTTTCACTCATACCTATCAAGTATTTCTACAGACATTGGATGAGACGATATTTATCTAACTACTTTATTTGGCTTTGCTAACCTCCAAACAAAGTAGCTATAAAAAAGATAATTTATTAAAGTTATATCATTTATGAATTGTTCATTTTATCCGGTAAACACTGATTTTTTCAGAATTATTTAGCTCCAATCTGATAAATCATAAGAGTATTACTTCACAGTATATTTGCGTAAATGTGTTTTATTTGAAGACAAATTTATGAAGATGTTATCAACAGAGTATGCTTATAATACCCATCTGTTAAAGGAAAGATATCAGTTAGGTGCAAAATAATCAGATGTGCTGCTTAGATTTTCGACTTCTTTAATTAAGAAGTCGGGAATTTTGTTGTTGACATTGCTTTGATTAATAATTACTAATTACTCATTAGTACGGCTTGGCGTAAATCCCGATACCACTTTTAAAGGCAAGCAAGCTTCTGCCACAAGGTACGAGAAATTAGTACCTTGTGGCAGAAGCTACTAGGCATCATAGATGCAACACGCAGTCACATTAATCTTAAAAGGGTGGGTTAGAAACCGCAACTATATGGGGTTTACCCACATCCGTGGGTTTCAAACCCTCAATTATTACTTAGACTTTGTTTCTGTATCCAAGCCAGTTTGGTCTTCTCCCTACAGCCCTTTGGGTACGTCCCGTTGAGTGAAGGGGGAGACGCTAGGTGCTATGTAGCAATCTGTGGTAATGACACCTTCACCAGCATTTTTTTGTTAAAAGACAGACCGGTTTCATTTTTGTCGATGATAATTGTGTCTCCAGAGATAAAAGTATTTTCCAATAATTTGGTAGCGAGGGGGTTTTCTACTTCTCGCTGAATTGCCCGTTTGAGTGGACGCGCACCGTAAACTGGGTCATAGCCTGATTCGACAAGATGATCGCAAGCAGATTGGGATATCTCAAAGAAGATTTTTTGCTCGCGCAGGAGATTTTCTACCCGTTTGAGTTGAATACGGATGATCTGCCGCATTTCTGTGCGATTTAGTGTGTGGAAGAGAATAATATCATCGACGCGGTTGAGAAATTCGGGGCGGAAATGCGATCGCAAGTTTTCCATTACCCGTTTTCGCATCGTTTCATACTCGGAATCATCACCAGATACATCTAGGATATGTTCGCTACCAATGTTACTGGTCATGACAATCACAGTGTTGCGAAAATCTGCTGTACGCCCTAATCCATCAGTAATGCGACCATCATCCAACATTTGCAGAAATATGTTAAATACATCTGGGTGAGCTTTCTCAACTTCATCTAACAACACTACGGAGTAAGGCTTACGACGAACAGCTTCAGTCAGCTGCCCTCCCCTTTCAGAGTCTACATAGCCTGGAGGAGAACCAACTATTCGCATGACAGAATTCTTTTCCATATATTCCGACATATCAAGTCGAATGATGGCATCATCAGAATCAAAGAGAAACTGAGCTAAAGCACGGGCGAGTTCGGTTTTACCCACAC
Source organism: Nostoc sp. (assembly GCF_036917235.1). Lineage (GTDB taxonomy): Bacteria > Cyanobacteriota > Cyanobacteriia > Cyanobacteriales > Nostocaceae > Nostoc. Next base: position 32,821 of record NZ_JBALDU010000090.1, on the reverse strand, counting down.
CTGTAGGGCCCATGAACAAAAATGAACCAATAGGACGAGAGGGATCTTTCATCCCCGCACGGGCGCGGCGAATTGCCGCGGCTACTGCTTCTACAGCCTCTTCTTGCCCAATGACTCGTTGATGCAAATGACTTTCTAATTGCAGTAATTTTTGTCGTTCCGATTCCAACAAGCGATTAACGGGAATTCCTGTCCATTTGGCGACGATTTCGGCAATATCAGCTTCGGTAACTTGTTCTCGCAGCAACGTGGAACCTTGATTTTGAATTTCTAAAAGGCTCGCTTCTTTGGCTTCGCGATCGTGCTGCACTCCCTCCAATTTGCCGTACTTTAGTTGTGCAGCTTTATTTAGGTCATAAGCACGTTCTGCCTGTTCAATTTGCACTCGCAGCGCATCTTCTTCTTTCTTTAAGGCGCTTATAGCCTCCAATATCTGCTTTTCACCTTGCCATTGCTCATTAAATATTTGCTGCTTTACCGTTAAATTGGCGATTTCTTGTTCAATCCGCTCTAAACGTTCTTTCGTTTGGGGAGTACCCTTTTCTTCGCCAGCTAATGACAGCTTTTCCATTTCTAACTGCATGAGGCGGCGATCAATGGTTTCCAATTCCGCTGGTTTGGAGGTAATCTCCATTTTCAACTGTGCTGCTGCTTCATCTACTAAGTCAATAGCTTTATCTGGTAAAAAGCGATCGCTAATGTAACGTGCTGATAAAGTCGCTGCTGCTACCAAAGCAGAATCAGAAATTTTGACGTTGTGATGCACTTCATAGCGTTCTTTCAACCCCCGGAGAATGGAAATAGTATTTTCCACACTTGGCTGATCGACAAACACTTGCTGAAAGCGGCGTTCTAGGGCGGCATCTTTCTCAATGTGTTTGCGGAATTCGTCGAGGGTAGTAGCGCCAATACAACGCAGTTCTCCCCGCGCCAGCATTGGTTTGAGCAGATTTCCCGCATCCATTGCCCCTTGTTGGTTGGAACCTGCACCGACTACAGTGTGTAGTTCGTCAATAAACAGAACAATGTCACCGTTAGATTCAGTAACTTCCTTGAGAACCGCTTTTAGGCGTTCTTCAAATTCACCTCGTAATTTTGCTCCAGCAATTAAACTGCCGATATCTAACGAGATCAACTTGCGGTTTTTTAGAGATTCAGGAACATCACCGTTTACCATCCGTTGTGCTAATGCTTCTGCGATCGCAGTTTTACCTACCCCAGGTTCACCAATGAGTACGGGGTTATTCTTGCTACGACGAGACAATACTTGAATTACCCGCCGAATTTCGTCATCCCGCCCAATCACCGGGTCGAGTTTTCCCGCTTTTGCCTGTTCTGTCAAATCTCTACCAAATTTTTGTAAGGCTTCATAGCGGGATTCTGGGGTTTGATCTGTCACCTTTTGGCTACCGCGAACGGTTTTGATAGTAGCTTCGAGTTTAGGTGCATCCGCGCTAAAGCCTTTGAGTATCTTTCGTCCAATGCGATCGTCTTCAGCAAAGGCCAAAAGTATGTGTTCCACGGAAATGTAGGAATCTTTCATCCTAGCTCTAGCTTCCTCGGCTCGGTCTAGTAAAATATCTAAATTACGGCTAAGGTAAAGCTGATCGCTTTTACCAACTTTGGGCTGGCGTTGGGTAAAGGCTTCTAGCTGCTGCTGCAAGCGGATTGGATCGACCTCAGATCGAGCTAGGATACGTATTGCTAGACTAGTGGGTTCTTCTAACAGGGCAATAATTAAATGTTCAACATCTAGTTGTTGTTGTTGATAAGCACGGACTATATCCTGAGATTTAACAATCGCTTCCCAGGCTTTGTCAGTAAATTTATTCGGATCTGTAGGTTGCATCTTTATAATTTTGGAATTTTGATTTTTAGTTTAGGGATTGGGGATTGAGGCTTGGGTACTGGGGATTGGCGATTGGAAAGACTTTTACCTAGTTACTAATTTCTAGTCTCTAGTCCCCAGTCCCTAATTATCCAAACATTCTTAGCGTATATCCGCGTGTATCTCCAGTGGCAATTTAGGATTGGTAATTTTGTGATAATTTAATCGATTACCTATTTTCTAATTTAAAACTAAAACACTGTTCTGAGCGGACTTTTCCAGATGGTGCTATTTTAGTGATGTCTATGACAGGCTACGCCTACAGTCTTAGTGTTGCTAATACTGATAGGATTTACGCAGAGGAGATCCCCTAACCCGCCTAAAAAGGGTATGCAAAAAGGGAAAAGTCTCGCACTCTGTTAGGCAGACGCACGAGACACCTGTCTGCGGGAAAATCAATCTACCCGCATCTGCTTCAACTTTTCAAGACATCAGTGGGTATTTTCCTACAGCTTTATTGCCTTCAACTGAGAAGCGCTACATATTCTTAATTATAAGAATTACTGACTCACAAGTTGCTCTTGTGATTCCTGTTTAACTGCTGAACCTTGAGATCCCAGTTGAATCAGTTCAATTTTATACCCATCTGGATCTTCTACAAAAGCAATTACTGTCGAACCATGTTTCATTGGCCCTGGTTCGCGCACAACTTTACCGCCTTGATTGCGGATTTCCTCACAGGTAGCGTAAATATCATCAACTCCAAGGGCAATGTGACCGTAAGCATTACCCAATTCGTACTTTTCCACCCCCCAGTTGTAGGTTAATTCAATTACCGCATTGTCGCTTTCGTCACCATAGCCCACAAAAGCTAAGGTAAATTCTCCCCCTGGATAATCTTTTCGGCGTAGTAATTTCATTCCCAGAAGTTCGCAGTAGAACTTTAAAGATTCTTCCAGGTTGCCCACTCGCAGCATTGTATGTAGTAATCGCATATTGACCTTTTCTGTGTAATTGATTTAGTCTTATTCTCTGCCAACATTTTACCTAGCTGAAAGTCTTCAGGTAGAAATGCCATCAGGGAAAGAATTAAATAAACATTCCCTTAACCATTTTTGGTGTTGCTCCCTATCCATACAATGGAAATCTTCTTTAATCTCAGCCAATAAAGTCTCTTAAACGCCTATGCTAGCGATTGGGTTAGGCAACTGGACTGGATGCGTAACACACTCGAATAAAGGATAAATTACAGATGAGTAAATTTCTAGATACTGCCATTGAGGCGATCGCAGCCCGTGAAATTCTTGATTCTCGCGGTAGACCGACAATTGAAGCCGAAGTGCATTTAGCTAACGGTGTTGTCGGACTGGCGCAAGTTCCCAGTGGTGCTTCTACTGGCACTTTTGAAGCCCACGAACTGCGTGATGGTGATAAAAGCCGTTATGGGGGCAAAGGCGTACTCAAGGCAGTACAAAACGTCAAAGAAGCACTAGCACCAAAATTACTAGGTTTAGATGCCCTCAACCAAGAACTCCTAGACCGCACGATGATCGCCATAGATGGTTCTCCTAACAAATCTAATTTGGGCGCGAATGCGATTTTGGGGGTTTCCTTAGCAGCAGCAAAAGCTGGTGCTGAATCTCTAGATATTCCTCTATATCGCTATTTGGGTGGGCCTTTAGCGAATTTGCTCCCAGTGCCGTTGATGAATGTAATTAACGGTGGCGCACACGCCTCAAATAACGTGGACTTTCAAGAGTTTATGATTGTCCCAATTGGTGCAACTTCCTTCCGGGAAGCATTGCGCTGGGGTGCTGAGGTGTTTGCTACCCTCAGTCAAGTATTAGATGAAAAGGGTTTGCTTACTGGCGTGGGCGATGAAGGCGGCTTTGCCCCTAATCTAGAATCTAATCAGGTGGCTTTGGAATTGCTGGTTGCTGCCATTAAGAAAGCTGGTTACAAACCAGGGGAACAAGTCGCTTTGGCGTTGGATGTGGCGGCTAGCGAATTTTACAAGAATGGTCAGTATGTTTACGATGGTAAACCTCACGCCCCGGCTGAATTTATTGATTATTTAGGACAACTAGTTGACCAATATCCAATTGTGTCAATTGAGGATGGCTTGCACGAAGAAGATTGGCAAAGTTGGCAATTGCTTACCCAGAAGTTAGGTTCGCAGGTGCAATTGGTAGGGGATGATTTATTTGTGACTAACGTTACTCGCTTGCAAAGAGGCATCCAGGAAAAAGCCGCTAATGCCATTTTGATTAAACTCAATCAAATCGGTTCACTTACCGAAACCTTGGAAACGATTGATTTGGCAACTCGCAATAGTATCCGTTCAGTAATTAGCCATCGTTCTGGTGAAACAGAAGACACAACGATCGCTGATTTAGCTGTAGCAACCCGTGCCGGTCAAATCAAAACAGGTTCTCTGTGTCGCAGCGAACGCGTAGCAAAATATAATCGCTTGCTGCGAATTGAAGATGAACTAGGCGATCGCGCCGTTTATGCTGGTGCTGTGGGGTTAGGGCCGAAGTAGGGAATAGGTTACTACAGGTTACAGGTATTTCCTGTACCCTGTACCCTATCCCCTATCCCCTTTCCCCTAATCAAGGATAAAACCCCAACTTGGGCAACCCCAAAGTTTCATCCCAGCCCATCATCAGGTTTAGACACTGAATAGCTTGGCCCGCCTGTCCTTTGATTAGATTGTCAATTGCTGACATGACAATTACGCGACTTGTGCGCGGGTCAACTTCTACACCGATATAACAAAGATTACTGCCATTAGCCCACTTGGTTTGCGGGTAAATGCCGCTACCGCAGATTTTCACCCAAGGAGAGTTGCGGTAAAAGGCTGAAAAAATTGTGATTAAGTCATCTCGCACTAGACCAGGATCGCTCATTTTGGCATATACCGTTGCCAAAATCCCGCGTACCATTGGGATAAGATGCGGTGTAAATTGGATCATGAGTTCGTGACCAGCTAAGTCACTGCAAATTTGCTCAATTTCTGGGGTATGACGGTGACGACCGACGTTGAAAGCTGCTATCGAGTTGTCTGCTTCAGCTAGTAATAAGTTGGTTTGAGGCTGTCGTCCACTGCTAGATGTGCCTGACTTGGCATCGATAATAGCTGTTTCTGGTACGATTAAACCTTGCTTTAAGAGTGGCGAAAGCGCAAGGAGACTTGCAGTGGGATAGGAACCAGGACAGCCAATGAGTTGAGCTTCGGCAATGCGATCGCGGTAAAGTTCTGGTAATCCATAAACTGCTGTAGCTGCAATTGTGCGATCGCTTCTCTCTTTACCATACCAATTTGTATAAGTTGTCAAATCACTAAACCGATAGTCTGCACTCAAATCTAGTACTTTACATCCTTTTTCCAACAGTTTGGGCGCGATTTGGCAAGCCAGACCATTTGGTAAAGACAGGAAAACTACTTCACAGCGGTGAGCAATTATTTCTGGGTCTACCGCTTCTATTAGTAGGTTAGTTGCATGAGCCAGATGCGGGTAGAGATCCCCGAAGGATTTTCCGATACTGGTTTCACCTCCTAAATAAACCAGTTCAACTTCTGGATGATCCATCAGTAGTCGTACTAACTGCACTCCACCATAGCCCGACGCGCCAACAATCCCAACGGGTACGCGTCTAAATTTGCCCATGATCTGAAATCCTTATCCCATGAATGGTTAATTCGTTCTCAGCTATCAACAATATCAGCGACCAGACGCACAGCGCACAAAAGGTCTTAAACCCCTCTACTTTGTTCTGAGAAGATGGGCGAGCAAACAAACGATTATTATTCCTCATCCCCTTCATCCTTTACTGTCGCTCCACTTTATCGCCACTTTTGATGGCAAAAATTTTTGCCCCATTATCAAATCATTGCTAGTCTACTTCTCTGCCTTATAAAGGAGCTACAATCTAAAAGAAGAAATTGTTAAAAAAATTTACGTTTATAGCTGGAAATCTTTCTGTGTCACAGACTAATCCTACCCAAGCTTTTAAATTTGATTCGATTGATGCCGCTTTAGCAGACCTAAAAGCTGGTCGCGTCATTGTAGTGGTAGATGATGAAAATAGAGAAAATGAAGGCGACTTAATTTGTGCTGCCCAATTTGCCACACCCGACATGATTAATTTTATGGCGGTGGAAGCAAGAGGACTAATTTGTTTGGCAATGACAGGCGATCGCCTAGACGAGCTAGACTTACCCTTGATGGTAAGCAATATTACAGATACTAACCAAACTGCCTTTACTGTCAGTATTGATGCCGGGCCAGAATTAGGTGTCACTACAGGCATTTCAGCAGAAGACCGCGCCCGCACTATCCAGGTTACTCTCAACCCAGCCACAAAACCTACCGATTTACGTCGTCCTGGTCATATTTTTCCCATACGGGCTAAGGCTGGAGGCGTACTCAAACGCGCAGGACATACGGAAGCGGCTGTGGACTTAGCTAGATTAGCAGGGCTATACCCAGCCGGGGTAATTTGCGAAATTCAAAACCCTGATGGTTCAATGGCGCGGTTGCAGCAGTTGGTTGAATACGCAAAACGTCACAATTTAAAAATTATTAGTATTGCTGATTTAATCAGTTATCGCCTAAAGCACGATCGCCTAGTGTATCGTGAGGTGATTACCAAGCTGCCTAGTCAATTCGGTCAGTTTGAAATTTACGCCTATCGTCATACTCTGGATAATACAGAACACGTTGCAATTGTCAAGGGCGATCCAGCTAACTTCAAAGATGAGCCAGTGATGGTGCGGATGCACTCAGAATGCTTAACTGGTGACGCTTTGGGGTCTTTGCGCTGCGATTGTCGGATGCAGCTTGAAGCTGCACTGAAAATGATTGAGGCTGCTGGTCAAGGTGTAGTTGTATACCTGCGTCAAGAAGGGCGGGGAATCGGTTTGATTAATAAGCTGAAAGCCTACTCGTTGCAGGATATGGGACTGGATACAGTAGAAGCTAATGAGCGTTTGGGATTTCCTGCTGACTTGCGAGACTACGGGATGGGGGCACAAATGCTCATGGATTTGGGCATCAAAAAGATTCGCCTGATTACCAATAATCCCCGTAAAATTGCTGGAGTCAAGGGTTATGGATTGGAAGTAGTCGATCGCGTGCCATTGTTGATTGAGGCAACCGATTACAATTCCTATTATCTAGCGACAAAGGCGAAAAAGCTGGGTCATATGCTGTTACAGACTTATCTGGTGACAGTAGCAATCCATTGGCAAGATGACCCGGAAGCTGTAACGGAACGTTATGAACGCTTGGAGAAACTGCGGCATTTAGCGAAAACTAACGATCTATTGTTGCAGGAAGAAGCGCGTCCGTTAGCGATCGCTATATTTGATGAGCCATCTTTAACAGTACACTTAGGTTTCGATCAGGCAAAAGTTGCTAGCTGTGATTGGTATCAGCAGAGTGGTCATCCTTATATACAGGCAATCTTCCAAATTCTGGACAACCTCGCAACTTTGCCATACATCCAAAAACTAGAATTTCTGATTTCTTCTGGTTGCGATCCTTTGAGTAATTTACAAGTCCAACTAGATCGGCAGACATTCACCGATGGTACACTGCCTTCATCGATTAGCGATCGCTTGGAGACACAGCAAATTTACAGCTTTAGCAAATAGCCACAGACTATATTGTTTAGCGGTGCATTAGGCGCTCATGTCATGTTTTTCGTGACAAACTACATCAAAAAATGCGCCGCGATCGCTCGATGCAACGCGGTTGTCAGCCAATAATGATTTATAGAATGCGCTTCATCATCAAATATGACTCCCAGAGAATTGCTGAAAGACAGTTTTGGCTTTTTCAAGGCTGATACCGTGCTTCTTCAAATTTGCGACTGCTTTTGATTTATCCCACTCGAACTCCATGACCAGATCGTATCCGATTTAGGGAATTCTAAACAAAGAGATTTGTTTAACAGGGAGTCGTCTAAAATGCTTTGGAATACAGCTCAGTTCGATAGTTTGATTGAGCGTACAGAGAAATTTGCCCGAAAGCATCCCAATTTATATAGATTACAAGTAGCTTTGTTCGCCCTTCTGGGTTATGGATATCTACTGTTTATGCTTGTCTTTTTACTATCACCAGCAATTTTAGTACTTGGGTTGGTGATACTCAAGCAGCCTTTCAATATTTGGGCATGGTTTTATGTAATTATTATTAGTTTTCCTGGAGTTCAGTTTGCTATAGGAACTCTACCAGCTCTCTTGAGAAATAGTTCACCAATTTATGGAAAATGTCTAAGTCGCTCCCAGTTTCCAAAACTATTTAGCTTGATTGATGAATTACAAGTCAAAGTCAAAGTTACTTCCCTAAAGAAAGTTTTACTGACGGCGGAATTTAATGCTTCTATTATACAAGCTCCTAGACTAGGGATATTTGGTTAGTATGATAATTATCTTATTTTGGGGCTTCCTCTAATGGCATCTCTATCGTGCGATGAATTAAAGGCTGTTTTGATTCATGAATTAGCGCATTTGTCAGGAAATCATTCTCAATTTGATAGATGGATTTATCTGTTGCGACAAACTTTAGCAGATACCGTTAAACACATGCAGCAAGTCAATGAAGGACATCCCTCTATCTTCATTACACCTTTTGTTAAATGGTACATTCCGTTTTTTAATGCTTATTCGTTTGTACTTGCTCGAATTGATGAGTATGATGCTGACAAGTGCGCTCTTAAGTTAGCAGGATCTGAAACTTATGCTGTGTCACTTATTAAAATGCAGTTAACAAGTGAATTTGCATTGCATACTTTTTGGCCTAATCTATACCAGCAGGTAGAACATAAACCACAACCACCTGCTGATGCATACACCAAACTACTAACAGCTTTATTCCAACCCAATAACTTTCATGAAAGCTATAAGTTTCTTAAACAAGCTTTAGCTCGCAAAACCAATAATATAGATACCCATCCTTGTCTGAATGAACGTTTGAAAATACTAGGTATTACTTCAGTTTCTCAGGAACTTCTTTCACGCTGTTTTGTGCTTCAAGAAAATGCCGCAGAAGTGCTATTAGGTAAACAGGCATTACAAGAGTTTACCCTTGATTTAGATAAAGTTTGGAAACAGCAAATTGAGAGTTCCTGGAGACAACGTTATGCAGTTGTACAAGAAGTTCTGCAAGAAATAAAAATCTTGGAAGAAAAGGAAACTCAGGATAATTTAAGTTTAGAAGATATCTGGAAGTTAGCTAATTGGAGTTTAGAAGTAAACAAAGAAGAATTAGCTATGCAAAGGCTACATCAGTTACTCATCATGGATTCGGATAATGTGAGCGTACATTACTTGCTAGGACAGATTTTGCTCAAACAAGATAATTTGGATGGAGTACAGCATCTAGAAACAGCTTTAAGCCAAGATGTTAGTTTAACAAATCGTTGTCTACAAATTCTGTATGAATTGTTTTGGCAACGCAGTGAAGTAGAAAAATCTAACTATTATCGTGATAGGCTAGATGCTTTTAATGAGCAATTGAGCAAAGCTAAGAAGGAACGTTCTGTTGTGAGTCATCAAGACACTTTCTGTCAGCACGGATTAGAAAAAACTGAAATACGCAAAATTCGCACTTTGATATCCCAATGTCCTCAAGTCAAAAAAGCTTTCTTAGTGCAAAAAGTCATGAATCACTTCTCGAATATATCTTTTTTTGTTCTGGGAATTGTTCGCCACTCAAGCTTCCTTCGACTAGAGTCTAGTGATGCTGATTTAGAGCTAACAACAATTTTAAAAAAGAAACTCCAAATTCAGCACAATTGGGAGATTATAGTCGTGGCTAATGGCAATTCCAAAGTTATCAAAAAGATGCAACAAATAAAACAATCTCTTATTTATTATAAATAGTAATTTTGCGAGATTAAAATTGCTGTTTCGGATTTTAGATTTTAAATAATTCATCCAAAATCCAAAACGCTAAATTAATAATGAGTTGCCGACTTGCGATGATGCACGGCTGTGACGCCATCAGTATCTAACAATTTGCCACTCTCGACAGTCGCATAAACCAGCCAGTGGTCGCCAGATTCCATCCGGTTTTGTACGGAACATTCAAGATATGCTAGGGCATCTGTAAGTATGGGAGAACCGCTTTCAGCTTCTTTGGCGGCGACATCAGCAAATCGGTCTTGTCCTGGGCCAAAAGGTTTGAGGAAGTGCTTCATCAATCCCAGGTGATTCCCTTCTTTGAGGATGTTAAGGACAAATTTGTTTCCTGTATGCGTCAGTGTTTCTACTGCACGGTCTTTGGCGACGGCTATGGTTAAACCAGGGGGATTAAAGCTAGCTTGAGACACCCACGAGGCTAACATAGCACTGGAGCGATCGCCTTCTTTGGCTGTGAGAACGCAAAGAGAACCGACAATCCGACCAACTGCTTGTTCTACATTGGTTGCAGGTTGACTTGGCGATCGCACTTTTTTCGCTTTCTTCAGTGCTTGGGCGAAGTCTGTTCCGGCTTCTTCACACAATTGTAAGGTGGCATCGTCGGGTTTGAATTTTACGCGGATGGTATCAAAACCAAACCGATAGCCAGCATCTTTTAATTTACCCTCAATTAAATCAACCGCTTCCCCACTCCAGCCAAAGGAACCAAAAGCACCAGCGAGTTTATTGTTAGTAGCGGTGGATAATACAATTCCTAAAGCTGTTTGTACGGGTGTCGGTGCATGACCGCCGAGAGTAGGAGAACCGATGATGAAACCACCGGCTTTTTCCACAGCCGCGCGGATTTCTTCTGGTTCCGTAAATTCGCAGTTAATCGATTCTACAGCAACACCAGCTTTGGTGATCCCACGAGCGATCGCTTGGGCTAATGTGGCTGTATTCCCATAAGCTGATGCATAAATCAATGCTACTGTCAATTCAGCAGATGCTTGCTGTTGACTCCATTCCCGATAAGCTTTGGTTAGCTCGATTAAGCCATAGCGTACCAAGGGCCCGTGTCCAGTGGCATACATTCGCACAGGAAAATCAGCAAGTTTATCCAGCGCTGTTTCAACTTGACGGGCGTGGGGAGCCATGAGGCAATCAAAATAATAGCGCCGATCTTCGTTATATACTTCCCAGCCTTCATCAAATACCTGATCTCCACAAACATGGGCCCCAAATAACTTATCTGTGTACAGAATTTCTGTTTGTGGATCGTAGGTGCAAAGTTGATCTGCATAGCGGGGATTGGGGGTAGGAATAAATTGTAAATTATGCCCGTTACCCAAATCTAGAGTTTCTTCGCCCCGCATGACAAGAATTTGTAAATCAGGATTTTCCAGCGCCGCACGTAAATTTCTCGCCCCTGGATTAGAACATACAAAAGTGATTTGCGGGGCAATTTCTAACAAAGCTTTTAAAGTTGCAGCGCGGTTAGGATTTACGTGTCCTAAAATTACATAATCTAAATCTTCCAGATGGAAACGTTGCTGTAAAGCTTCTAAATAAATTTGTGTAAATGTTTCCCCTGGAGGATCGATAATGGCGGTTTTCTCGCTTTCGATTAAATAAGAGTTAGCAGTTGTACCCTTAGCAAGAGCATATTCAATTTCAAATCTCAGCCTTGACCAACTGCGCGATCGCAGTATTCTCGTATCTGTCGCAATGGGGAAAACTTGAACGTCACGGGGTTTATTTTTTGACATGGCTGAAACAATTTTAGATTTTAGATTTTGGATTGTTAATTAAAGATCCTTAAGTAGGCACGGCTATACTACACAAATGCTTTATTGAGTGGTTATGGATTTTGGATTATTAATCTAAATTCCAAAATCCAAAATCCAAAATTAATAATGATTACCAACTTTACGGTGATGCACAGCAGTCAAACTTTCTGGCTTAGAAACTCCTCCGGCGTAGACTGTGCTGTATACTGCCCAATGGTCGCCACAATCCATTCTACTGATGACTTCGCACTCCATGTAGGCGAGCGCATCGTTGAGGATAGGCGCACCATTTTCGGCTGGCTGAGTTCTCACACCTTGAAAGCGATCTGCACCAGGGGCGAATCGTTTCAAAAAGTGCTTCATTAATGGTTGGAAATTGCCTTCTTCTAAGACATTGAGAACAAAGCGATCGCCTACTTGCATGAGTGATTCAATTGCCCGATCTTTTGCGACTGCAATGGAGAATCCCAAGGGTTTGAAGCTAGCTTGAGCAACCCAGGAGGCTAGCATGGCACTGGAAACATCGCCTTTTTTGGCAGTAATAATATATAACCCACCGCTGATTCTACCTAATGCTTTATCTAAGTCAGCACCAAGAGATTTCATGGCTTTGATGTTGCGATCGCGTGTTACCCATTGAGCTAAGTCTGTACCTGCTTCTTCACACAACTTGTAGGTATTTTCTGTGGGTGTTTGTTTAATCCGAATCGCTGGAAAAACTGTTGTCAAACCCAAATTGCGGAATTTACTCACCAAAGGATCTATTGGCTCATCATCGCCACCGCCAGTTTCAAATACGCCGATAGCTTGCTTTTCTTTGGCTGATCCTAAAACTGTGCTAAGTGCAGCTTGGATGTTCGCAGCGCCAGAAGCCGGAGGTAATCCAACGACTAGTCCAGCACAACGGCTAACTACTTCCCGCAGTTCTTGTAAATCGACTTCCGATCCCAAATCGACAATTTCCACAGCGACACCGGTTTTCCCGATACCGTTGGCAATTGCTTGCGCGAGGCGATCGCTATATCCGTATTCGGAAACGTAAAATATTCCCACTACCGTTTCTGCCTTGGTTTGGCTTTGGCTCCAAGTGCGATAACGTCCAACTAGTTCTTCAACATTGTGAGATAATAATGGCCCGTGTCCTGTAGCAATCATGTCGATGGTTTTCAGTTCTGCCATCCGCTTCAGGGCAGACAAAACCGATCGGGCATTTGGCCCCATCAAGCAATCGTAGTAGTAATGAAAATCTTCTTCGATCGCTGCCAGGTTTTCATCAAAGGTGCTATCTGAGCAATAGTGCAACCCAAAGGCATCACAAGTATAGAGAGTTTTGGTTTTGTGGTCAAAGCTGAAAATGGTATCCGGCCAATGTAAATTTGGGGCAATCACAAATTCAAATTCATGACCATTGCCCAAATCTAAGCGATCGCCATTTTTCACAATCCGCCGTTTAAATGGCTGATGTACCAAATCCTCAAGAAACTGAATCGCCACTTTAGAACCGACAACGGTTATTTCTGGAGCCATCAGCAGCAAATCTTTAACTAAACCGCTATGGTCTGGCTCCGTGTGGCTGATAATTAAATAATCAATCTCTGTTGGCTTGATTAATCCGGTGAGCGTATCAAAGTATAGTTGACGAAACTTTTCATGGGAGGTATCAACTAAAGCAGTCTGCTCGCCACGGATGAGAAACGAGTTATAAGTAGTACCGTTTTGCAGACCAAACTCAATATCGAAGCGATCGCGATCCCAATCCAAAGAACGAATTGCCGTCGTCTCTTGAGCAATCTCTACAGTCTGTATGGTGAGCCGTTTTTCAGTTTTTTCGGTGAGTGCTACCATAACTCCCTCCTTGACACAATGAGTATTTCTTCCTCTTCTTTTATTGTTACACGGCTTTAATGTTAATTTTTATTAAAAAATCTATAGTTGACTTAAATAAAGTTAAAACTGTGAAACCACAGAGCCACAGAGAGGAAATTTGGCTAGCCTTGGAAATTGGTAATTCGCGGCTGCATTGGGCATTGTTTATTGGCGAGACACTTTACTCAGCTTGGGATACCGACTATTTTGCTGAGTCTGTCATACAACATCTAGCTGAATTTCAAACCCTAGATGATTTATTGCTAGCAATTTCTCCAAGCCATCAACAAAGTAATTTTCTCACAAATACTCCACCCCTTTGCGCTTTTGTCTCTCTGCCCCCGTGCCCTCTTGTCCTTGCCTCGGTAGTTCCCAGCCAAACCGCTATTTGGCAAGCTTACCCAAATGTTCGCGTTATTACCTTAGACCAAGTACCACTAAAAGGTGTTTATCCCACACTAGGAATTGACCGCGCTTTAGCTTTGTGGGGTGCGGGGAAAATGTGGGGTTTTCCAATGTTAGTAATTGATACTGGGACAGCGCTAACTTTTACGGCTGCGGATACTAATGAGTGTCTAGTTGGAGGTGCAATTTTGCCGGGATTGGGCTTACAATTTGCAACTCTTGGTCAACAAACAGGACAATTACCATTAGTGGAAATGCAAAACTTTCCGTCTCTACCACCACGTTTTGCTCTCAATACTACAGAAGCAATTCAAAGCGGGGTAATTTACACTTTAATAGCTGGAATCAAAGATTTTATTGAAGCGTGGTTGCAATTATATCCTAATGGTAAGATTGCGATTAAAGGAGGCGATCGCGCTTTATTAGTAACCTATTTACAAGCCTTATATCCTGAAATTGCAGAACGTTTAATTGTGGAACCAAATTTAATTTTTTGGGGAATGCGCGAAATACTAATGGAGAATAAGGAATAGGAATCAGATTTTTCACGGCAAAGATACAATCCAAATCCCAGATAGCATAGAATTAAAAGAGAAGTTTACCCCCTAAATAAACTATGCCCAAAACTTCACAGCTAGATGTAATTATGCAGCAATTGGATGCCCTTTCTTCAGCAGAATTGCTAGTAGTTAGGGCAAAAATCGATGCCTTGATTGAGGGACAATCGTTGCCAGTGGGTAAAGTTCTACCACCTTTATTTCGTTGGCGTAACGTTCGGAACGCTGAAAATATTGCATATCGTGGGAGTTTTAGTAGATTTACATTTATTCGTAATGATAATAACGATGTAGACATCCTTGCTGCACTTACAACCATAAACACACTCGGAACAAATGCAATAAATCTCTTGCCAACCTGGTTACGAGAATCAAGACAAAATCAACTTGCCCAATTTTCTGAATCGGAAGCAAAAGTAGATGATACTTTAAAAAAAGTAACAGGATTGGTTGACGAATGGATAGCTGATGAATCTGGATATGATGAACAAACGTACCCACAGATTGAGACAGGCTTGAATCAAAATCGGATATAAGTGTAAAAACACAGATGAGTAGAGCCGTATTGCTAGACACTCATCCTTTGAGTCAAGTAACGCATCCAAAAGTAAACCCACTAGTACAACAGTGGTTGCGATCTTAGGGAAAACCGAAACTGTTATACGTGTGCCAGAAATAGCCGATTATGAACTTCGGCGTGAACTATTGAGACAAGGAAAACAAAGAAGTATAGATCGCCTCAACAAACTTAGTCAAATTTGTCTGATACCACTGACTCCCGAACCAATGCGAAAAGCAGCCGAATTATGGGCATGGGTAAGAAACCAGGGGAAGCCTACAGCAAGCAATGAAAGTTTGGATGGTGATGTAATTCTTGCTGCTCAAGCAATTCTCCAATTGAAGAGTTTTGATCAAGTCATAGTTGTGACAACAAACTTGAAACACATATCACGGTTTGAGAGCGAAGGAATATGTGTAGTGGATTGGCAACAAACCCTGAATGAGCTAGTTTAACTCATTGAAATTATGGATTTTTAAAATACCTTGAATAAACTCCTGAATTTCGGTCGCCACAACCTCAGCACAAGATTCTGGCAAGTCATTTCCGGCATGGGCAATCATTTTTAACTCGACTTTTGGCATTAGTTGAGCATAAACACGACTTCTGGCTAAAGCATCTGGTGTATCCTGGCCACCTTGTAAAATAAAAACTGGGACATCTATCATGTAAAGCTGCTTTTGCAGTAATTCCGCCTCAATTTCTACTTGTCGCCGTTTGAAAAGTAACTGGCAACCTATGGGATAGGGCAATAGCGATTGACGCAACTGCAAGTCTTGTGCGATTTTTTCATGCCAACCCAGGATTTTAGTCAAGGGAGTTAGCGATCGCAACAATTTAACTACTAGTGGTGGATAATTCAATAATCGCCGCATCTTCTGGCAATACTCTTCTTGTCCTGCTATCTCTACGCCCTCTGGTGCTAGCAGTACCACACCATCAACTTTCTCTGGATACTTTAAAGCATAACTAGCAGCAATCCAACCCCCAAGAGAATGCCCCACTAAATATACTTTTTCTAACTTCACAGCTTGCAAAAATTCAGCTAAACACTCAACTTGTAAATCTATCGAATGGTGGATATTGGGATTTTCTGATTCACCAAATCCTAACAAATCAGGTGCAAAACAATGAAAATCTTGTGCAAGGGATTCCATCACAGATAACCATTGACTGCTCTCATTCCAAGCACCATGTAAAAAAATTATAGGAGTTTTTTCACCAACTTCACGCCAGAAAAGTAGCCCTTGAGAGAGCTTTCTCCGGGAGTTACGGAATAGTGTATCCATTTTATTTAGTAGTTAACTTTTAGCACCATAATAAATAGTCATTAGTCATTAGTCATTAGTCAAATTACAAACACAAAGATGTGGTGCGATTCGTTGAGCGTCTCCTTGGGGGAGCCTCTCGTAGAGAAGATTCCTTAAATCATAACTTTGGTGGCAAATGACCAATGACTAATGACTAATGACAAAATATTATTATGCCAGTGTTGTCAAGCCATTCAAGTAGTCTTGCAACTGCCTAGTATGGTCGTGAGACATCTTTTCTGAAGGTAGTAAACTGGGAGAGAAAGCTTGGATTTCCATGACTTCTAAAGTGTCTTGAATCTCCATTGTCCCATACACTTCGGCTTCAACCACAATACAAATTGAATGGATTCTGGGATCGCGGTCTGGTGCAGAGTAAACTCCTACCAAACGGTTAATTTTCACTAATTCTAGCCCGGTTTCCTCCATCAATTCCCGGCGAACTGTATTGGGAATATCTTCTCCCCAATCCACAATCCCTCCAGGCAATGACCAAAGACCATTGTCGCGCCGCCGGATCAGTACAATCCGACCATCGGGTAAAATTGGGATGATACTAGTGCCAGTAATGGGATGACGAAATATTATACCCAATACTGTTTGTCCAATACGCCATAAGCTACGTGTGGACTCTACAGCTGCCGGAAAAAAAGCAATAACGTTCAATCTTCAAAATTTATGTGTTGTATTCTATAGTTCCCTACCACTTAACATAGGCTCAACTAATAAGATTTTTGCTGAGTTTTGTTTTATACAAAAATGTTTGTGGCTTGAGATTTTATTCTCACGATTTACGTAGAATATTATCAATTCTAACATCAAGTTTCAAGAGAAGCACTGTGTTTGTATATACATAATATTTCTTGAATCAGGTAAATTTTCAGTTGATAGCTAGCATTAGTGCTGTTGAAACTAGCTGTTACTAATAGTTTTTTAGAACACATTAAAATAAATAATATGAATAATAAGTCGAAATCCAAAATTATGAATTCTGAATTTATAAGAGGCAATTAAGTAGGGTTTAAAACCTATAATTAATTAAAGATAGCTAAATCAAATATTTAGACTCTATGCTTAAACCCACCTATGCCTTCTGAATTATTTCTTGATAATATTGGTTTGTTTCAAGAACAACAACTAATGAGCTAATTTCCAATCTATTAAATAGATTAGAATCTCAGAAAAGATATTTTTCGTCTTGCTAGCAGGGAAAATTCATAATTTTTATTGACAAAGTTAGATATAATGCGATATACTAGTACACTGTTTAAAGCGTATTTATTGCTGCACTAGGTTAAAAGTATATCAATAACATTGGTAGCTAATATTGCCTACGTGATGCCTAGTTGCTACTTTTTTGTTGTTTATTAATAGAGGTGAACATGGCCAAGCGCCGTAACCCGAAAAAAGAAAAGGCGCTACGTAACCAGGCGTATGCCAGAAAGTTTCGTAAACGAACTACGACAGGAAGAATGCAGAGAAGGTTCCAACAAAGACCACCGAAGAGTGAAGAAGAAGAAGGCGCAGCAACAGCAGCTGACACTGACTAAGCTGTCTGCTTAAAGCCTTTTTATTTAGATTATTTATCTTTTAGGGCGTATATTTATTTGTACGCCCTTATTTATTTTTGGGGATTGGGGCATTGGGCATAGAGAAAAGATAAGGGAGACAAGGGAGAGATTTTTTCCAAAACTCCCCTTGTCTCCTTTTCCCCAGTCCCTCTATTGAGCAATTTGAGCGCGGGCGGCTATGAGTGCTTTGTTTACCTGTACAAAGCCAGTACCTCCGTGACTGTTGCGGGCTGCCACTACTTGACGAGGGGATATTGCCTCATAAATATCTGCTGCAAATGCCGGATGTAGTTGTTGCCACTCTTCCAATTTCAAATCTTTTAAGAGTTTACCTGCGGCAATACTAGTTTTTACCACCTTACCCACAAGGTTGTAAGCTTCCCGAAAAGGAACGCCCCGTGCTGCTAGATAATCTGCTACATCGGTAGCATTAGAAAAATCTTCCGCCACAGCTGATGCTAACCGTTGGGTACGAAATTCTAAGCCTTCTCTGAGCAAAATCGTCATCGCTTCTAGAGACGCTTTGACTGTATTAACGCTATCAAATAGACCTTCTTTATCTTCTTGTAAGTCTTTGTTATATGCCAGAGGTAGCCCCTTCATAATCACTAACATCGCCTGGAGATGACCAAATACACGTCCTGTTTTCCCTCGCACGAGTTCTGGGACATCGGGGTTTTTCTTTTGGGGCATGATACTGGAACCAGTAGCACAGCTATCTTTGAGCGTGACAAAGCGAAATTCTTCAGATGACCAAAGAATCACTTCTTCTGCAAGGCGGCTGAGGTGAACCATAATCAGGCTAGCAGCACACAAAAATTCGATCGCAAAATCGCGATCGCTCACTCCATCGAGGCTATTAGCATAAATATCGTCAAAATTCAATAGTTTGGCTGTGTAGTGGCGATCGATGGGGAAAGTCGTTCCCGCTAAAGCACCACATCCCAAAGGTGAGATATTCACGCGGCGAGAAACATCTCCTAAGCGTTCCCAGTCGCGTTGGGCCATTTGAAAGTATGCCAAAAGGTGATGAGCTAAACTCACGGGCTGGGCGCGTTGTAGATGAGTATAGCCAGGAATCAAGGTTTCAACGTGCTTTTCGGCTATATCTAGTAAAACACCTTGAAATTCTCGCAATTCGCTTTTGATTTGTTGGATTTGGTCGCGCAGGTAAAGTCTGGTGTCAGTGCCAACTTGGTCATTACGCGATCGCGCTGTATGCACCTTTTTACCTACATCGCCAACAATTTCTGTCAGTCGGCGTTCAACTGCAAAATGCACATCTTCAGCATCGACACCAGGCTGAAATTTACCTTGGCGATACTCTTGGCGAATTTGTTCTAAACCGGCAATCAGTTGCTCTCCTTCTTCTGGGGAGATAATGCCCGTGTGAGCAAGCATTTTGGCATGAGCTTGAGAACCAGTGAGGTCGTATTCGATTAATTCAATATCAAAACTTATACTGGCATTAAAACGAGCGATCGCTGGATGCAACGCTGATTCAAACCTCTGGCTCCAAGTTTGTTCTTTGGTCATAAATATCAAGGGATTGAGCATCAATTTTGGATTTTAGATTAATGATTAATCTAAAATCTAAAATCCAAAATCTAAAATTTCTTTAACCGTAGCTAGTTAGATTCCGAATCATATAGCCAATGATTACACCAATCAACAATGCCCACACTTGACCTGTCTGTATAAAGTGGCTCCAAGCTTTTTGCATCTGACCCATGACGTTTGGATCGGTAATTGTTTGTGCTAATGCCGTTAAATTTACAGGCAAGTGCCAAAAAAACTGAGATATGAAATCGCTGTAATGGCTCATATTTGGTGCTTAATGAAGTTAGGGGTGGCAAATTTCAGCATCAGTTTCTTATTTACCTTAATTACTGATATTTACTGAAATCTTGAATATAACTTCAATGTCTTAACTCAAGATGCAGACGATGCCAACCGCAATTTCTCGGCAGTCCGCAAAATTTGCCCCGCCAAAACTGCTGCACCAAAACCATTATCGATATTTACTACGCCTACTCCCGCAGCACAAGAGTTAAGCATTGTCAACAAAGGCGCTAAACCACCAAAACTTGCACCATAACCGATGCTGGTGGGTACGGCAATCACAGGACAACTCGCTAAACCTGCGACAACGCTGGGTAAAGCGCCTTCCATCCCCGCCACAACAATCAACACTGATGCTGATTCTATCAGGTGGCGGTTACTCAGCAAACGATGAATCCCAGCAACGCCAACATCCCAGAGGCGCTGTACCTTAAAACCAGAAAGTTCAGCAGTGACAGCAGCTTCTTCAGCAACGGGTAAATCGGCAGTACCAGCAGAAAGAATGCCAATTTCACCCACAAATTGTGGTTCGATGGTAAGGGGAGCGATCGCACAAATTCGCGCCGATTGGTAATATCGCAAATCGCTAACTTTTGATTGCAGTGCGGTATAAACTGCTGGTTCAATCCGAGTCGCCATCACCACCGGGTTGCGCAGGCGCATCACTTCCATAATTTGAGCAATTTGTTCGGGAGTCTTACCAGGACCCCAAATCACTTCTGGGAAACCAGTTCTTAGCTGGCGATGGTGGTCAATTTTGGCAAATTCACCTACAGATTCATAAGTTAAGTCTTTGAGTGAGTCTAATGCCGTATCTGGCGTAACTTTACCATTAGCAACCGCAACGAGTAGCGATCGCAAAGTTTTTTCATCGGTCATCGGTAATTAGCCCTTTGTCTTTTGCCCTTTGTGATTTATCAGTCGTCTAATAACTAATTTTCTATGCCCTTCAGGAGTGCTGAGTAACGAATTTCACTTCTTTACTTAGAACTCGGAACGGGCTAAACCTTAGCTATCCGCTAACCGAACTGTTTTGCCCAATGCCCAATACCTAATCAGTTACTTTTAGTTCATAGAGATTCCAAAATGGGCCACCAAGAGCAGTATATTTAATTCCTTGGAAGCGATCGCGCACTGCTTGCAAATTCAACGCCTCCACTAAATGAATAAACGGCAACTGTTCTGAGGCGATGCGCTGATATTCGTAATAAATCTCCTTGCGCTTGTTTTCATCCAATACCTGTGCGCCTTTAATGTAAAGGCTGTCGATTTGCTTTTCCCAGTCGGAAACTTCCCAGCCAATTATGGGTGGATCTCCCGGTTGTGGCCCTAAATTAAATGCGTGGGATGCACCAGTAATTCTCCATATATTGCTAGCGCCGTGGGGTTCAATACCGCCTTCAGTAAATCCTCCAAGGTAACAATCCCAATTATGCGTAACTTTGAGTTTTTCTAGATAGGAATTGAAGCTGAGAATTTGCAAATCTACTTGAATCCCAATATTAGCAAGATCCCGCCTGATTTGGGATGCCATATCTCCTCTAACTTTTCTTTCCGAATTCGTTAAGAGTGTAAATCTGACTCTGTTACCATCAGTATCTAAAAGCTGATTTTGGTCATTATATTTGAAACCAGCTTGTAACAGTAATTTCTTCGATTTCTCTGGTTCGTAATTATATACATTTAGCCCTTTTTCTGGAGTCAGGAAATAGGGACTTTTGACATAAACAAATGAATTTTGCAGTTCACCCAGTCCCCGATAAACATTTGTTTTCATCGTTTCGCGGTCGAGGGCGTAGGCTATAGCCTGCCTGAATTCCTTTTTATTAAACCATATAGATTTAATTGGGTCTACAAAAGGTTTACCCTGAGAATTCTTTGCTTTACTCAGATTGAAAGCAATAAAACTCGTACTTGTACCTGGCCCACCATTATAAATTTTAAACTTCGCCCGTTTTTCTTCTCGCTTGAGCAAACTGAAACCTTCAGGAGGAACTTCTAAATTATCCAACTGCCCAGAGCGAAAACTAATCAACTGGTTTTCAGTAGATTCAATAATTTGCCAAACAATACGCTCAATGTAAGGCTGAGAATTACCCTGAGCATCTTTGCGCCAGTAATATGGATTACGCCGAAATATAATTCGCTGACTGGAAACGTAACTTTCCATGATATATGGGCCGTTACCAACAATTTGTTTCGGATCAGTGCCTGTTCCCCACATTGAGAGAAACTTTGGATTTCCATCAGATCCAACTGTGCGAATTGCTTTCTGTAGAGCATGGGCTGGCATAATTGGGATACCACCTACATATCTTAAAAAAGGAGCAAAGGGTTCTAGTATACTAAATTCAACTCGGCGCTCATCGATTTTTTTGACCTTTGGCAAAGTGCCCTTATCACCAATTCTTAGGGCATCCTTGGTAGAGGTAGGAATTTTGGGGTTGAGGTAGATTTCGTTATAAGTAAAGACAACATCATCAGCAGTCATTGGCTGACCATCTGACCACTTAATTCCTTCTCGCAGAGTGATCGCAATCCGTTGACCATCTTCAGAAACTTCCCAGTCCTCTGCTAAAGCAGGCTCTAGTTTTGTAGTTAGGGGATTCTCATTAATCAATGAGTCATAGATGAAGCTAAAAACACTATATGCTGATTCATTTAAAGCATAGTTAAAAGTTGAAGGCTCACTCAAAACTGCGGTGACGAGTTGCGTTACTTGAGCAGCTGCGCTTTTAAAGTTCCCTGGGTTGCAGGCGGTAAGTGTAAGTGCTATTGCTGAAGTCAGAATTATTGGCAACCAAAAACGCCTGATTGCAAAAAAGGTGGAGGGTGATTTCATAGAATTAAATTTACTGGAATTCTATCTAATTATGGTCAATCAATTCACCCGCAGGTTTATAGGACAAAAATTCAAGTGCGTCTAATCCTATATCTGGCGTAACTTTACCATTGGCAACCGCTTCTAAGAGCGATCGCAAAGTTTTGTCATTTGTCATTGGTCATTTGTACTTTGTTACTTATCAGTTGTCAGTTGTCAGTTATCAGTTGTTAGATACCACTAATTACTGACTAATGAATATTGACTAATGACTAATCGGTTACTTTAATTTGTTCGATATTCCAGAATGCGCCACCAAGAGCAGAGAATTTAATTCCTTCAAAACGATTACGCACAGCTGACATTGAATAAGGATTAACCAAGTAAATAAAAGGTAAATTTTCCTGAGTAATCCGCTGTGTTTCGGCATAAATCGCTTTAACTTTAGCTTCGTCTAATTCTCGTGCAGCTTGAATGTAAAGATTTCCTATTTCCGCTTCCCAAGGAGCAACTTCCCAACCCTGAATTGGCTTTTGTCCTGCTTGGGGTTTTTGATTAAACATGTGCAATCCGCCTTCAGGTGCCCAGACATTAGCACCGTCATTCGGTTCTAATCCGCCGGTCAAACCCATCAAAGAAGCTTCCCAATCTAAGGAGTTAGAAGTTTTATCAGTAAAAGTATTCCATGCCAACGGAGTGAAATCAACTTGAATACCGATTTTGCTCAAGTCTTGTTTAATCTGCGATCCCATTGCCTCACGGATTTTATTTCCAGCATTGGTAAGCAAAGAGAAACGGACACGATTTCCGCGATCGTCTACTAACTGATTGTTGTTGTACTTAAATCCTGCTTTTAGCAGTAATTCCTTCGCTTTTTGCTGGTTGTAATCGTAGATTTTTAACCCCTCTTTTGGTGAAAGGTAATAGGGGCTTTGCACAGAAATCGGTGAATCTTGTGGTACGCCCAAGCCGCGAAAAGTGTTATTAATCATCGTTTGGCGGTCAATTGCATAAGCTATAGCTTGCCGAAATTGCACATTATTGAACCACCGAGATTTAACTGGATCGACCAGTGGTTTTCCGTCCCTTTTACCTTTGTTGAGATTGAACCAAACAAACGATGTACTAGATGTTGGCCCACCATTATAAATTGTGAAATTACCCTGTTTTTCTTGCAGCTTTAGCAAAGAAAAGTAATCTGGCGATACTCCCACAGTATCTAACCCACCAGAACGAAATTGCAGCAAGGAGGTATCTGTTGATTCCACAATTTGCCAAATTACCCGTTCAATATAAGGCTGGGAATTACCTTGAGCATCCTTGCGCCAGTAGTTGGGATTGCGCCGGAAGACCACACGCTGACTAGTATCGTAGCGCTCTATTTTGTAAGGGCCGTTGACAATAATTTGGTCGGGAGGAGTATCAACGCCCCATTGTGTCAGAAAAATCGGCTTCCCATCTTGGTCTTTCGTTTTTACCAATTTTTGCAACACATGAGCGGGCAAAATGGGATAACTTGTACTTAGCAAGAAAGGTCTAAAGGGTTCCGGTACGCTAAACTCAACCCGGCGATCATCCACTTTTCGCACAGTGGGCAGTTTCCGACTTTCACCAATCCTCAAGCCGTCTCTTACATCTGTAGGAATCGCTTCGTTAAAGTAAATATCGTTGTAGGTAAACACTACATCATCTACTGTTAGCGGCTGACCATCAGACCATTTCAACCCTTCACGTAGGGTAAAAACAATCTTTAATTTATCATCAGAAATTTGCCAGGATTCCGCTAAAGCTGGCTCAACTTTAGCAGTTATCGAGTTTTGGGTAACTAGCCCCTCGTAAATTAGAGAAAAAACATTAGGAGACTCTTGACTCAGAGGGTAGTTAAAGGTTTTGGGATCGCTGAGAATGGCACTGACCAATTGCGGCATTTGAGCAGCTGCACTTTTGAAGTTAGCTGGGTTGCAGGCAGTAAGTATAAATGCTGTTGCTGAAGCCAAAATTATTGGCAACCAAAAATCTTTAATTGCCAGAAAAATTTGTCTAAAAAATTTCATAATTCCAAATTTATTTCCATCCTAATCAGTCTTCAATATCTCGATCCGAGGTTAAAACAAAAGTTACTCTGAAGCAACTAGCAAGACGACAGAATAAGCACATATCCCTTCTTCCCGTCCAACGGGGCCTAATTTTTCGTTAGTGGTAGCTTTGATGCCAATTTGATTTGGTTCTAATTCTAAAACCGCCGCTAGTTTGTCACGCATATTGTGAATATGCGGTTTTAATTTTGGACGTTCTGCTACTATCACCGAGTCAATATTCCCCACCTGCCAGCCTCGATCGCGAATCAGTTGATTCACTTGAGTTAATAGTATTAAACTATCTGCTCCCGCCCATTGAGGATCGCTAGGCGGGAAATAATGACCAATATCCCCCAAAGATAATGCCCCAAGCATGGCATCCATAATCGCGTGGGTCAGTACATCAGCGTCACTGTGCCCTAATAAGCCGAGTTCATGGGGAATTTTAATTCCACCTAAAATCAAAGCGCGATCGCTCACCAGTTGATGAATATCGTAGCCGTTACCAATACGAATTTTTGTCATTAGTTATTAGTTATTAGTTATTAGTCATTTGTCATTGGTCATTTGTCATTTGTCAGGAGTTAGAAATTATTATTCTCTCCCTGCTCCCCTGCTCCTCGGTCACTGAGCGACTTGCCTTGAGCGAAGTCGAAAGGAGTCGAAGTGCTGCTCCCCTGCTCCTCCTGCTGCAATTTCTCCAAAAGATCGGGGCGGCGATCGCGGGTTTTTTTAATTTGTTGTTCGTAACGCCACCGAGCGATCGCGGCATGATTCCCACTGAGCAAGACATCAGGCACTTTCAAACCGCGAAAATTCGCAGGGCGAGTATATTGGGGATAGTCCAACAACCCTTCCTCAAAACTTTCTGCTATGAGGGACTCAGTTTTGGCCACAGTGCCTGGGAGCAGGCGCACGACGCCATTAATCAAAGCCATTGCTGGAATTTCCCCACCAGTCAGAATAAAATCGCCCAAAGATACTTCACGAGTCACCAAATGTAGCACCCTCTCATCAACTCCTTCGTAATGCCCACAAATAACTACTAACTGGTCATAATTTGTCACCAATTCTTTCAAAAGAGGTTGATTAATTGTTTGACCCTGGGGACTCATCAAAATTACTTCTCTTCGGGGTAGAATCGGCAGCGACTCTACAGCGGTAAAAATAGGTTCTGGCTTCATTAGCATCCCAACACCACCGCCGTAGGGTTCATCATCTACTTTTCGGTGCTTGTCAGTGGTAAAGTCCCGTGGATTAATCAGATGCACTTCAGCAATCTGTTTGGCTAAGGCTTTACCTAGCAGCCCAGAATTGAGAACAGAGTTAAAACAGTCAGGAAAAAGCGTAACTATATCAAAGCGCACAGTTATTCGTATTCGAGGACACTAATCTTAAATTTGAATGTCTAGCAAACACCAGCAAGCCAAGGTCGGGTTAAACTCCAGTTAAACTTTATCAATAGTATCTAAAACTACCAGACCTCCTGGATTTTAGATGGGATCAAAAGTTTTTCTAATTACTTAATTTATGTTTAAATGTTGTCACAACTACATTTAAATTAATAATCATATCAAGTTAACAACTTCCAGGATGCATCGAGCCAGCCTCAGAAAAAAGCGTAGTCTTAACTGCTCTTCCCCAACCCGAAAGGGGGAATATAGCCACTTAAAGACTATTTTGCCCTGCTACAAGTGGACAGGTGAAAAACAAGGCGCTGGCTTTGAGGAATGTGAACAAACACGTTTAGACTGAGGCAACGCGAGCTTTAAGCGAGAATTTGGAGAGTGGCTGACCCAGTTCCAAACTTCCAAAAAGTGTCCTCTCAAAAGTTGCAAAGCGCAAAAATTATCAGGCAACTGAACCTTGTTAAATTCACCTGAAGTTGTTGACAGGAGAACCAAAATGCCGCAATTACAAGCTAAATCGCTAGAAATGAGGACACCCCAAGCAACTAAAACCGCCGTTCTAGTTATCGGAGGTGCAGAAGATAAAGTTCATGGACGCGAAATCCTACGAACTTTTTTTGGACGCGCCGGTGCTAGTAAGGCTTATATTACAATTATTCCATCTGCCTCTCGCGAACCCGCCATCATTGGTGGTCGGTATATTCGCATTTTTGAAGAAATGGGTGCCCAGAAGGTAGAGATTTTAGACATCCGCGAACGAGAACAGTGTGAAGCCTCCCAGATCAAAGCATCCTTAGAAGCCTGTAGCGGGGTATTTTTGACAGGAGGAGACCAGCTGCGTCTTTGTGGCGTATTGGCAGATACGCCAGCAATGGAAATTATTCGCCAGCGGGTGAGGGCGGGGCAACTTACGTTAGCAGGCACCAGTGCAGGAGCGGCGGTGATGGGGCATCACATGATTGCTGGCGGCGGTAGTGGAGAGACGCCCAATCGTTCCCTAGTGGATATGGCAACGGGTTTGGGATTTATTCCTGAAGTCATCGTTGACCAACACTTTCACAACCGTAATCGGATGGGGCGACTGATTAGTGCGATCGCAGCTCATCCCGATCGCTTAGGTATTGGCATTGACGAAGATACTTGTGCTGTGTTTGAACGTGATGGTTGGTTACAAGTCATGGGCAAAGGCAGTGTCACTATTGTCGATCCCACAGAGCTAACCCACACCAACGAACCCCACGTCGGCGCTAATGAACCCTTAACCGTACATAATTTACGTCTCCATATCCTCAGCTACGGCGATCGCTTCCACTTGTACCAGCGGACTGTATTGCCTGCTGTACACCGAATCTCCAGCTGACGGGATAGAGTATCTGAGGTTACACTGAGTTGACCGCACATTTATTATTTCTTACCGTAGAAAAATGATAAGAATACCATGTAAAAAGAAAAAACTGTTTCTAATGAACAGTTTAGCGGTCAATTCCAGTAAGAAACTAGAATTTTGGTTCCGAATCTCCATCTACCTATTCCCATGAGAATCCTCAAGATCCAGACCTTACGCGGCCCAAACTATTGGAGCATTCGACGCCACAAGCTGATCGTCATGCGCCTCGATTTAGAAACCCTTGGCGAGACGCCCTCGAATGAAATCCCTGGCTTTTATGAAGGATTAGTTGAGGCGCTGCCAAGTCTGGAGGGCCACTATTGTTCGCCTGGCTGTCGTGGTGGTTTTCTAATGCGAGTCAAAGAAGGCACTATGATTGGCCACATAGTGGAACACGTAGCCTTAGAACTCCAAGAATTAGCTGGTATGCATGTCGGCTTTGGTCGCACCCGCGAAACTGCCACACCCGGAATTTACCAAGTAGTAATCGAGTACCTGAATGAGGAAGCGGGACGCTACGCTGGACGAGCCGCAGTACGGCTGTGCCAGAGTATCGTCGATCGAGGCCGTTATCCCAAAGCAGAACTAGAGCAAGATATCCAAGACCTGAAAGACTTCACCCGTGATGCTTCTTTAGGCCCTTCCACCGAAGCGATCGTTAAAGAAGCAGAAAAAAGAGGTATTCCCTGGATGTCGCTGGAAGCCCGCTTTTTGATTCAGCTAGGCTACGGCGTCAACCAGAAGCGGATGCAGGCGACAATGACGGACAACACCAGTATTCTGGGCGTAGAACTAGCTTGCGATAAAGAAGCCACTAAACGTATCCTCGCTGCGGCTGGTGCGCCAGTACCCAGAGGTACAGTAATCAACTTTTTAGACGATTTAGAACAAGCAATTGAATTCGTTGGCGGCTATCCCATCGTCATCAAGCCCCTAGATGGCAATCATGGACGTGGGATCACCATTGATATTAGAACTTGGGAAGAAGCTGAAGCTGGATATGAAGCTGCCAGACAAGTTTCTCGGTCAATTATTGTCGAAAGATATTACGTTGGGCGTGACCACAGGGTACTAGTGGTAAATGGAAAAGTAGTAGCAGTAGCCGAACGTGTCCCGGCTCATGTCATTGGCAACGGCAGATCCACCATTGCCGAACTGATTGAGGAAACAAACCTTGACCCAAATCGCGGTGAAGGACATGATAACGTCCTGACCAAAATTGAACTAGACCGCACCAGCTACCAGTTGCTAGAAAGGCAAGGTTACACCCTAAATAGCGTGCCACCCAAGGGTACTCTTTGTTATCTCAGGGCAACAGCCAACTTGAGTACAGGTGGTAGTGCCGTTGACCGTACCGATGAAATTCACCCAGAAAATCTTTGGTTGGCACAACGAGTTGTCAAGATTATCGGTTTGGATATCGCCGGACTCGATATTGTCACCACGGATATTAGCCGTCCTCTGCGGGAAGTTGATGGCGTGATTGTCGAAGTTAACGCCGCCCCCGGCTTCCGAATGCACGTTGCCCCAAGCGTGGGCATCCCTCGCAACGTCGCTGGCGCAGTGATGGATATGCTGTTTCCTAACGAGCAATCTAGCCAAATTCCCATCCTCAGCATTACGGGTACTAATGGCAAAACTACCACGACTCGACTACTAGCACATATTTATAAACAGACCGGAAAAGTAGTAGGTTATACTACAACTGATGGGACATATATCGGTGATTACTTAGTAGAAGCTGGTGATAATACAGGCCCCCAAAGTGCCCACGTCATCCTCCAAGATCCCACAGTAGAGGTAGCAGTGCTGGAAACAGCTCGCGGTGGCATTCTCCGCTCTGGATTGGGCTTTGAAGCCGCAAATGTAGGGGTGGTATTGAATGTAGCATCCGACCACTTAGGGATCGGCGATATAGATACCATTGAGCAGTTAGCTAACCTTAAAAGCGTAGTAGCGGAAGCTGTATTCCCTGATGGCTATGCGGTACTTAATGCCGACGATCGCCGCGTCGCTGCGATGTCAGAAAAAACTAAGGCTAATATTGCTTACTTCACCATGAACCCCGACTCGGAATTAGTGCGGAAGCACATCCAAAAGGGTGGAGTAGCGGCAGTATATGAAAATGGCTATTTGTCAATTGTTAAAGGTGATTGGACACACCGCATAGAAAGAGCCGAAAATATACCTTTAACAATGGGCGGACGTGCGCCGTTTATGATTGCCAACGCTTTAGCTGCAAGTTTGGCAGCATTCGTGCAAAACGTCACAATTGAGCAGATTCGTGCTGGTTTGAAGACCTTCCGGGCTTCAGTTAGTCAAACCCCGGGACGAATGAATTTATTTAATTTAGGCAACTACCACGCTTTAGTAGATTATGCCCACAACGCAGCCAGTTACGAAGCTGTAGGTTCCTTTGTACGGAACTGGACTACAGGACAACGGATTGGCGTAATTGGTGGTCCTGGCGATCGCCGTGACGAAGATTTTGTTACTTTGGGCAAATTAGCAGCGCAAATTTTTGATTACATCATCATCAAAGAAGACGATGATACACGGGGACGACCACGGGGATCGGCTGCCCAGTTGATTATTCAAGGCATCACGGAAGTGAAACCTGATAGCCGTTATGAATCGATTCTGGATGAAACTCAAGCGATTAATAAAGGCTTAGACATGGCTCCTGATAACAGTCTGGTAGTAATTTTGCCAGAAAGCGTTACTCGCGCAATTAAGTTAATTAAGCTGCGTGGTTTAGCGAAAGAAGAGACACACCAACCAAATCCCGGCACAACTGTCATCGATTCCCAAAATGGGATCGCACCTTCTTCTGTGGTTAATACCTTGCTGTAGTCAGCAGGAGTCAGTGCGCTGACTTC
Organism: Nostoc sp.; assembly: GCF_036917235.1. Classification (GTDB taxonomy): domain Bacteria; phylum Cyanobacteriota; class Cyanobacteriia; order Cyanobacteriales; family Nostocaceae; genus Nostoc. Next base: position 2,610 of record NZ_JBALDU010000090.1, on the reverse strand, counting down.
TACTGACTACTTTTATTACTGTTTTTCTTCTTCCTGATTGGTTTCCTCGCTGGGAGTTTTCATCTCTTCCTTAAAACCTCGTAAGGTTTTGCCCAGTGCAGTCCCCAGTTCAGGAATTTTTTTTGGGCCGAAAATTAGAATAGCGACTATGCTAATTACAGCTATTTCTGGCCATCCCAGTCCAAACATATAAATTTCCTCTAAGGCATCTGTAATTAAATATAGACATTGATGGCTCAAATACGATGAGTTCCCCAATGATCAGCGCTCGACCCTCTTGCAGAAATCTACCGTGTATACACAAGTCGAGTTGGGAATCAAATTTTAGGCTATTTTTTCATAAGAGTATAAATCTTTGATGTAAGCGTGAAAATACTTCCCGTGTGAGGAAGCAGCCATTAGTCCCCTATAAAGAGTTTCTGGAACTATAAGATATTGGTATATGCCTCCACTATGAAACTTAATTTCAAGCGTGCAAGTTGTGGCATCGTAACCAACACTTTGCAGATCGCTTGAGCTAACTTGTGTTCGTAGCATTCTTTATTCCTATACAAAAATAAATGTCAGGTGAAAATTACTCACCTGACAGTCTATCTTGAACTAATCTACTAGTCTTTAACCTTTAGGTGGGTGCGGGTCATTGCCGTAGCTGTTCCGCTCTCGAATTTGCCCTTCTCGGTTATGTATCAATAATTCAGACTGCTGATTAATAGCAATCTCACGCCCTTTCTCAATTGCTTCTTGCTGGGTTGGGAATATTTTAGTAGCCTTACTAGCACCCTCAGACTTAACTGCCCAACCTTCAGAGTGAGGGACAATATGTTGGTCTTTACCTTTAGACATTAGTGATATTATTTATACTTAACTACTTTTATACCTTAGCACAATATTTACTAATGTAAGTATCTTGCAGTAGAAGCAATATTAAATAATTATTAAATAATTTTGGTTATTCTTTCAAAATAAGTTTTTAAAATTGTTCTCCATCAGCAGTCATTTTAATCTAAGTTTTAGATTTCAATATTAATACCTTTTTTTGAGGAGTTATAACTGTCTCTACATGACGGAAAATTTAATGGTAAAAATACTAAGTGCCACATTATTGTGTCATTAAGCTTATAATTAGATAATGCTTGAAATTGAAGCGAGATCCACGGCTAAATATTAATTTAGACGTATAGAAATATCGATATTATCAAATAAATATCTCAAGTGTTATCATCTATTTCATCTTCGATAGCTTCAGCCATCAAATCTTCTTCCTGTTCAATTTCATTTAACTCTTCGTCAGACACGTCGAGTTCTTTCTTCGCAAAGACTCGCCTAGCCTTTCTGCCGAAAATTTCAACAATATTCGTCTTATCCCTTTTAATTGCTTCAATATCATCTTTTTGTAACAAAATCATATAATAGCGGGATACTTCCATCATTCTGTAAGCATATTGATAAGCATCCCTTGTAAACTCACCAGTTGTTACAACCATTACCACGTCTGCCCCCGTAACAAATGTCAGCCCGATTTCTTTGGCTAAGACATCAATATCAACCTTATTTGTATTTTTGCATTGAATCTGCCACCGACTATAAACAAATCTGTCTGAAGCTGCCAGAACATCTACTTCCCCTTTGCCATTTTCTCTACTGCGCCATTTTGTAAAACGCAGACTAGTTAGGCGTATCATCCAGACTGCCAGAAGCTCTAACGCTTTGCCTTTAATATGTTTATCTGGATGATTTAATTCATTTACAACATCATCAAAGGTACGGTTGAGTTCAATTTCCGAAAGCCTTGTTTCATTAGCGATTGATTTTAGAAAGGGTGCTAATAGTTCAGACTGGGCAATGCTTGTTAATCTGACTTTATTCGGTTTAGCTCCTCTACCACCTGTGGTTTTTTCTGTTTCTATCAAACCGAGATTTGCAAGAGGTTCAATAACATCCTTGACTAAATTTTTAGTTGTTAGTCTTAATTTATAAATACTTCTGGTATGTTGGGCAACTTTATTAGCTGGTATAAGTTCTTTCACATCAAGATTCAGCAGACTAAGCAGAAAATGTTTTTGTCCGGGAGTCAGGGTATAAAGCTCGTCAATAAAATCTTTATTGATGCCTAAAATTTCTGAAACAATATCCCAGTTTATTTCGTATTCCCGTTCAAAAACACCTGCTTGGAACAACCAACTTCTCATGGTACTTGTGTAAATGGCGTTGGGCGATATGGCATATCCCCTTTCTTGTAATTCATAAGCTATCGACTCCAACTGTGGTTCTTCTCCTCTAGAATTAATTGCGTCGATAGCTTTTAATAAAGCCATGCCTGACAGATTATTTAATATGTGAGCCGCAAACCGTCGATTTACAAAAGAAGTATTGTTGGACTTCGATAAAATTTCCTCAACAAGAGGAGTGATTTTATATTGGCGTGGCTGTTCCAAGTCTCCAATAAGCTGATAGGCTCTGAGTGATAAGAAACAATTCATTGCCAATTTGCTGATATTTTCTGAAGCTAGCTATCGGGCGTGTCATCAATTAGGTAAAGTGGAATAAGAACAGGTGAAGAAAGATAAATAACAGGAAAAAGATGACGCGCCGATATGCACTACGAGATGA
>NZ_JBALDU010000089.1:0-39149 GCF_036917235.1 Nostoc sp. | reverse complement strand
TGGTTGATAAACTAATCTCAGTTGCACTCAATTTAATAAATCCTCAACATTTAAGAAACTGGTTTGCTAGTTGCTGCTACTGTACCTCATAACAGTCGTAAATGCTGTAATCGTTACCGCTTTAGTTTTGGTTGGTTTTAGCGTTAGCTAAGATTTTAGATTTCGGTATCGCTGTATCTCATCGTTAATCTCACTTCTCGACTTTACCTTGGCTAATTCAGCCGGGGTTTTTTGTTTTTATACATCCCAAAGTGCGAGTCGTGTATTGCGTTTTAAAATAACAGCGTTGCGCCTGACAACAAGCTACGGGTCAGCCATAAAATAAAGACAAATCAATAAAAGGGGGTGTTTATGGCAACCCAAATCGGTGAAGGTAAATCTTCAACAGAACTGGTAATATCTTGGGAAGCATTGCCCGCAGATTTTCACCTAGAGGATGAACCAGTGGAAAATACAGGTCAGCCACTATTGGCTGGTGCTTTGCGCGAAAGCCTTGAGATAAGTGGTTTCATCCAACCGCAGATGTTAATAGCCTCAAATTTTGGACTTTGTGCGACGATAAACGGGCAATTTATAGCTAAAGCACCCGACTGGGTTTATGTGCCATCGGTAAATCAGGTTTTAGGAGAACGCAAAAGCTATACACCTAATTTAGATGGAGATATTCCAGCAATTGTGATGGAATTTCTATCTGACACTGAGGGTGGAGAATACTCTTTTAAACGAACCTATCCACCAGGAAAATGGTTTTTTTACGAGCAGATTCTTCAAGTCCCAATTTACATAATTTTTGACCCAAATGGTGGTTTATTAGAATTTTACCAACTCGAAAACAGACGCTACGAGTTAAAGCAACCTGATGAAAATGGTCGTCATTGGATTGATTCAATGGGTTTATTTCTGGGAACCTGGCAAGGAACAAAAGAAGCCAGAACTGCTTACTGGTTGCGCTGGTGGGATGAGGCAGGTAATTTGTTACTTTGGGCAGTGGAACAAATTGAACAGGAACGCCAGCAAAAAGAACGGCTAATTGCCTATGTACAATCTCAAGGTATCGATCCAAATAATTTGCCTTAGCATATACAAATAAAATTTTCAAGTATTTGAGTGACTCAGTTGAAGCAAATAAGTGCTACAACCGTTACGTATACCAAGGAGTGGGGCATGATAAAGAAATTCAAGTACAGCTGAAAAAGCTAATCGCCGGGAAAAAAGCACGAGAGGAAAAAAATAGGTTTTTGCTGAATCAAAAGCCAGAATTATTCGTCATTTAAACTATCAATTCCCTACTTAATTTCTCCTGGAGGATGATTTATGTCATCACAAATGCTGCGGTTGATATCTTTGGGCAGTCTTGGCTTATCTTTGTGTCTGGGCAATTCGGCAGCAATGGCGCAATATGATTCTACTGGCGATGGTGTAGTAGTACCAACAGTACCATCAGGTGGGACATCAGCACCAGTCCCAATAGACACATCGACAGGTGTACCACCTTCACCCTCGGCTGATGGTACAACTCGGTTTACCTGTCAAACTTATAATGGTCAGTCCACCGTTATGTATCAGCCACAAAGTCAACCAGGACAATTCTTTCCTTGGGCAGCACCTGCGGCTTTAGGTGGTGGTTGGGACGCACAAAGGCGTTGTGCAGCAATTGCCAGTCGTTTAGAACTTTATCGCCCAGATGGTTTACAAGAACTCCAGACAGCCGTAGAAAATAACGAAAATATTGTCTGCGTCACAACTGAAGCTAATCCAACCTGTAGAATTGTGCTGACAGTGCCCCGTGGAAAAGATCCTGTTGTTATTCGCAATAGCATTTTTCAGAACTTGACTACTGCTGATAGTGGACAACAGACTATAGCCGTTAACACTTATGGCGATCGCAGTAGTGGAGGCAACGAATTATATAATTTAGGACGTACACTTCTCGGCAATGGCAATAATCGGGTTAGTTCATCTAGAAGTGGGATTAATCTGAAACCTTTCCTCGATCGTCAAGATGGTGGTACTGGAAACAATTTGCGGAGTGGAGTAGCAATTCGTCGTCAGTCTCAACCTAACGGTGTTCGTCTCAGCCCTGGTAAATTCCGGTAAGCAAGAGTGGTTTTTAATACAAAATGACTTTCAAATAAAAAATATCCAACTACTTATTGTGGGGCGGACAAGATGTCCGCCTTTTTTTATGGGCGTCAAATTGCTGCCTCCTGGACTTCTTCGAGATGTCGAGGATCTAAATCCAGCTGTATATTATTTATTCTTTTAACCTTTTGCTAGCAGCTTCTTAACGTTGCTGAGATAACTTGAGGTTGTTAAATATGGATTAATACCAGTAAAGTCCGTAGATTTTTTGACTACAAAATAGTTTTTCTTGATAGTGATATTGCGATTGTCAATGTGACTAGATTATGTTTGCAAATTATTACTGAACATCAGCTTTTCAGGCGATTTTCAAACAATACAAAATAAATTGAAGGAGACGTTATTAATGGCTTTGACACAAGGCGATATTGCGACCAATAATAACTCCAGTATTTTGCAGAAAATTGGCAGCTTCACCAGTGCGAATGGAGCCGAAATATCCGCCTTTGATTCAGGAAGCGATCGCTTATTTGTGGTTGCTGGCAGCATAGTTGAAATTTATAATGTCAGCAATACAGGGACGTTAACCTTAGCTGGTTCCTTGGTGACAGGATTTACGCCTCCCGCAGGGACACAAGCTATTCCCAACAGCGTTGCGGTGAAAAATGGTATTGTCGCAGTCGCCTACGCCATTCAAAACACCAGCACAAACGCCCAGCAGACAGGACAAGTGAGTTTTTACAATGCCGCTAATGGCAACTTTTTGAACTCAGTGGCGGTGGGTGCATTACCCGATATGCTCACCTTTACGCCTGATGGCACGAAGGTATTAGTAGCAAATGAGGGAGAACCCAACAGCTACGGGCAACCAAATTCGGTAGATCCTGAAGGTTCAGTCAGTATTATTAACATTGCTGGTGGCGTGGCGAATGCAACCGTTGCCCAAGCCTCGTTTACAAGCTTCAATAGCCAGATCGCCACACTCAAAGCCGCAGGTGTACGGATTACTGGCCCCGGCTCGACGGTGGCACAAGACTTAGAACCAGAGTATATTGCTGTATCTCCAGACGGCAAAACTGCACGGATTACCTTGCAAGAAAATAATGCGATCGCTATTCTGGATATTGCCAGCGCCACCATCACCGATATTTTGCCTCTGGGTGCGAAGAATTATAATCTTCCAGGTAACGGATTAGATGCTAGCGATCGCGATGGTAAAATTAATATTCAGAATTGGCCAGTATTTGGGTTATATCAACCCGATGCGATCGCTAGCTTCACCGCCAACGGACAGACTTACTACATCACTGCCAACGAAGGAGATTCCCGCGACTACACTGGTTTTAGCGAGGAAATTCGCGTTGGCGCAGCCGGATATGTTTTAGATCCAACAGTTTTCCCCAATGCGGCTACCCTAAAGCAAAATACTAACCTGGGACGGTTAACCGTTACAAATGCCACAGGAGACACGGACGGAGACGGAGATTTCGATCGCATCGAAGCATTTGGGGGACGTTCCTTTTCGATTTGGAATGCCAGCGGCAATCAGATATTCGACAGTGGCGACCAATTTGAACAAATCACCGCAACCAAAGTACCAACTCTGTTTAACTCAGATGGTGCGGCTGATACCTTTGACACCCGCAGCGATAACAAAGGACCAGAACCTGAAGGCGTAGCGATCGGAGTTATCAACAACCGTACCTATGCTTTTATTGGTTTAGAACGCACTGGCGATGTCATCGTTTACGAAGTGACAAATCCCAACAAGCCAAGCTTCGTTCAATATATTAACACTCCCGAAGATACTGCGATCGAAGGGCTAACCTTTGTCTCGGCGGCTGACAGTCCCACAGGTAAGCCTTTGTTAGTTACTACAGCCGAAGTCAGCAAGACGGTTGCGGTATTTGAAGTAACTCCATCTGTTCGGATTAGCGACATTCAGGGAACGGGACATATCTCATCCTTTAGAAATCAGACTGTCAGCAATGTAGCGGGAATTGTCACAGTGAAAGCAAGTAACGGTTTTTACTTGCAAGACCCCACTCCAGACAACGACACTCGCACTTCTGAAGGTATTTTCGTCTTCACCTCATCAGCACCAACTGTATCCGTCGGCGATTCCATATTAGTCAGTGGAACAGTTACAGAGTTTCGTCCCGGCAACGATGCTAATAATTTAACCAAAACACAAATCACCACTCCCACAACTGTCACCGTTTCTAGTGGCAATGCCCTACCCACTACTACAATCCTTGGTAATGGTGGCAGAACAATCCCGACAACAGTAATCGATAACGACACGATCGCTAATATTGAAACTGGAACAACCACCTTCGATCCTGCCCAGGATGGCATCGACTTCTATGAAAGCTTAGAAGGGATGCTGGTACAGGTGAATAACCCAATTACTACTTCACCCACTGCAAACTTTGGCACATCAGAAGAAATTTGGATATTAGCAGACAATGGCGCAAATGCCACGGGTAGAACGGTTCGCGGTGGGAGCCTGATTAGTACTTCAGACTTCAATCCGGAACGGATTCAGATCGACGATCTGAACAATTCTTTAGTGTTACCTGAAGTTAATGTTGGTACGCAACTTAGTAATATTGTTGGTGTCGTTGACTACAGCTTTAACAACTATGAAGTTTTAGTATCGGCTGCTCCTACAGTAGTACAGAACAGTAACATTCAAAAAGAAGTCACTAATCTAACTTCTACCACTGACAAACTGGCGATCGCTACCTACAACGTCGAAAATCTCGATCCAAGTGACGATCCAACCAAGTTTAACAACTTGGCTAATCGCATTGTTAATAATCTCAAATCACCAGATATCATTAGTCTCGAAGAAATTCAGGACAATAACGGTGCAACAAATGATAGCGTCGTTGATGCCAGCATTACCTTCCAAAAGTTAATTGATACAATTACTGCTGCTGGTGGCCCCACGTATCAATATCGCCAAATTAACCCGGTAGACGATACGAACGGCGGTGAACCTGGTGGAAATATCCGGGTGGGTTTCTTATTTAATCCTAATCGTGTCAACTTTGTAGATCGCCCTGGCGGTACTTCCACCACCAGCACCACAGTTACCAATGTCTCTGGTGTTCCTACAGTTTCTAATAGTCCTGGTTTAATCGACCCCACCAACTCTGCCTTTACTAGCAGTCGTAAGCCGTTAGTAGGTGAATTTACTTTCAACGGTGAAACTGTTTATGTAATTGGCAACCACTTTAATTCTAAAGGTGGCGACCAACCATTATTTGGGCCGAATCAACCATCAACCCTCAGTAGTGAAACCCAGCGCCAGCAACAAGCTACCCTGGTGAAAAACTTTGTCAGCAGTATTTTAGCGATCGCCCCCAATGCCAATGTCGTAGTGGCGGGTGACTTAAATGACTTTGAATTTTCCAACCCCGTCAACACCCTAGAAAGCGCTGGACTGACTTCCTTAATTGAAACTCTGCCGCAAAATGAGCGTTACACCTACAACTTTGAAGGTAACGCCCAAACCCTTGACCACGTTTTAGTTAGTAACAACTTGCTCAATAAGCTGGATGGTTATGATGTAGTTCACATCAACTCAGAATTTGCCGACCAGGATAGCGATCACGATCCTAGCGTAGCTCGGTTTAATCTCCCTAAAAACAATGCTCCCACGGTAGTACAACCAATTGACGACCAAATCATTTCTACTAATAAAGCTTTTTCTTTCAATATCAGTAACAAATTTGCTGATGTAGATCCAGGTGACACCCTGACTTACAGTGCTACAGGTTTACCCACTAGTTCTAGTATCGTTGCCAACACAGGTGTGATATCCGGCACTATCTCCCAAATCGGCATTTTCGCAGTCACAGTTACCGCTGCTGATGCTAAAGGCGCTAATGTTAGCGATACCTTTGACCTGACTGTTGCCAATAACAAGGCGACATCTGGCAACGACATCATCTTTGTCAGCGAACTTACTGGTTTGAACAAATACATAGTCAATGCTCTAGCAGGGAGCGATCGCGTTATCGGCACTAATACCAGTGAATTAATCGACGGTGGAACAGGCAATGATTACCTGGATGGCAAGGGAGGCATAGATGTACTCCTTGGTGGCGATGGCAACGACACAATCTTTGGTGGACTTGGCAGTGACGCACTTTCTGGGGGCAATAGCAATGACCGCTTAGTGGGTTGGGGCGGTGGCACAAACGAAATAGACCTCCTCAACGGCGAACAGGGTACAGATACTTACGTTTTAGGTGATACCAATTCAGCTTTTTATACCAGTTCTCGCAACAATGATTATGCCGATATTCTCAACTTTCAAGCAAACGATCTAATTCAGCTTCAGGGAGTTGCTAACAATTACTCGCTAGGGTCAGTTAGATCGGCTGTAGGCATTTTCACCAACAAGGGAACGGAATTAATTGCTGTTGTGGAAAACGGGTTAAACCGCAATACAAATTTGGCAACAGATACTCGTTTCGTCTTTATTTAACGCAGATTTAATCGAACTCCGATTTCTGGCGTTGCTGAATTAAGGGATGATTCTTGTGGGGTGGGCATCCTGCCCGCCCGGAAATACAAGGGACGCTCATGTTGCCCATCCCACAAATATGCAACCCCCGATTTCTCTGTGTACTCTGCGCCTCTGCGGTTCCCTATTTCCAATTTTCAAAGCAGTCTCAGAATCTATCTCAGAATTAAACATGGTAACTACTAATACAATTCGCTTTTCTCAATTCAACGCTTCTTTGAATCGTAATGCCAAAGGTCAGTTAGTCAGCGATTTGTCTACCCCTGACAACGCTCAAGCAAAGGCAGTTGCAGAAATCATCCAGCATAATAACCCAGATGTGTTGCTAATTAGCGAGTTTGACTACTCCCCGGAGGCAGTTCAATTATTCCGGCAAAATTACCTAGCCGTTAGCCAGAATGGTACAACACCCGTTGACTACCCCTACTTCTACATCGCTCCTTCCAATACGGGTATTGCCTCTGGGTTTGACTTGAACAACAATGGCACAGCAGTTACAACCCCAAGCGAATCAGGATATGGCGATGATGCTTTCGGATTCGGGAATTTCCCTGGTCAATACGGAATGTTGCTGTTGTCCAAATATCCCATCGACACCGCCAACATCCGCACCTTTCAAAATTTTCTGTGGAAGGATATGCCTAATGCTTTGCTTCCTGACGATCCGACAACACCACAGCCAAATGATTGGTATTCTCAGGAGGAATTGGCAGTTCTACGCCTTTCTTCTAAAAGTCACTGGGATGTACCCATCCAAGTAAACGGTGAGACAATTCACATCCTCGCCAGCCACCCCACACCCCCAACCTTTGATGGTGTGGAAGACCGCAACGGTAAGCGCAACCACGACGAGATCCGCTTTTGGGCAAACTATATTACTCCTGGTAATGGTAATTACATTTACGATGACGAGGGTAAAATCGGCGGTATTGATGCTGGGTCAAGCTTTGTGATTGTGGGCGACCAAAATGCAGATCCTTTGGATGGTGATAGTTTTGACAACGCTATTCGCCAACTGTTGCAAAATCCCAATATCAATACTAATGTTATTTCTACCAGTCTGGGTGCGCACCAACAAGCAGACTTACAGGCTGGTGCAAACGCTAGTCAAAAGGGTAATCCTAGCTTTGACACCGCAGACTTTGCTGATACGACTCCCGGAAACCTGCGGACTGACTATGTGCTACCCTCCGCTAACCTGACAATTGCCAATTCAGGAGTATTTTGGCCACTGAATACCGATCCAACATTTTCCCCAGTAGGTACTTTTCCCTTCCCCAGTTCTGACCATCGCTTAGTCTTCGCAGATGTGCAAGCTGGGCCAACTGAAGCAGGTAAAACCATTCCTAATGTAGGATTTTTGGGACAGAAGACCTTCGCTACAGGCTTTATTCCCTCTGGTGTCGCAGGAACAGTGAATGGGGTACAGACTCCAGTGGGTGGACTTTCTGGTGTTACCTACGATGCAATTAACAACCGCTATTATGCTATCTCAGACGATCGCTCCCAAGTTGCCCCTGCGCGTTTCTATACCTTCACTGCTGACGATACTGGGGTGGCTTTTACGAATGTCACAACACTAAAAGATAGCAATGGTAACTTCTTTGCGCTCAATAGCCTCGACCCAGAAGGTATTGCTTTAACTAACAATGGTACGGTTTTCATCTCTTCAGAAGGCGAAGTCAATCCTACTGCTGGTCGCGTGACTAATCCCTTTATTAAAGAGTTTTCGCTGACCACAGGGCAAGAAATAGCTTCACTATTTGTCCCCAGAAAGTTCCTGCCAGTAGTAGAAGATACCAACAGCAACGGCATTGTTGATGCAGGTGATACGCAGACATCAGGTGTTTACAATAATTTAGCCTTTGAAAGCCTCACCATCACACCTGACCAGAAAACCCTATTCACCGCCACTGAAAACGCGCTGTCCCAAGATGGATTAAAGGCTTCGCTCACTAGTGGCACCCCTTCCCGGATTCTGCAATACAATCTCGTTACTGGGCAACCAGAAAAAGAATACCTTTATATTACTGATGCAATACCCGAATCGCCCAACCCTACCACAGGTTCAGCTGACAATGGTTTGGCAGATTTACTAGCAATAGATAATCGTGGCACTTTCCTAGCGTTGGAACGCTCCTTTGCTCAAGGTGTAGGCAACACCATCAAAATCTACGAAGTTTCTTTGCAAGGTGCAACTGACATTAGTTTCTACGATTCTCTAAATAATTTGAGTGCTGAACAACTAGCAGCGATCAAACCCGCTCAAAAGCGCTTACTGTTGAATTTAACTGACCTGAATCTGCCAACTGATGCAAACCACCCGATTACAGGAGTGGATAACATTGAGGGTATTGCCTTCGGCCCCAAACTAGCAGATGGTCGTCAGTCCATTGTGCTGGTGAGTGACAACAACTTTGGTAGCACCCAATATACCCAAATTCTTACCTTGGGTGCAGACTTAGTTCCGACGGCTACACCCACATTAGAAACTCGTCCTCCTTTATTTGACGATGAAGATCCAACACTACCTGCTGTAGATCAAAATGCTGATGCTGATGACCCTGCTATTTATGTTAATGCCACAAATGCTACTGATAGTCTAGTCCTAACCTCAGTCAAAAATGCTGGACTGCGAGTTTATGACCTGTCTGGTAATTTGTTACAAACAGTTAATCCCGGTGGTATTCGCTACAACAACATTGACCTGCAATACGGTTTCAAATTAGGCAATCAATCTGTTGATATTGCTGTCGCTAGCGATCGCCAAAATGATAAACTAGCAATCTTCAAAATTAACCCCAACCCCACCACCCCCGGACAATACTTGGAAGATATCACCGATAGCAATATTGCTACTATCTTCCAAGCATCACCTTTTGAACCTCCTTATTCTGCATCAACTCGCAGTTCTTACGGAGTTACCTTATACCGTAGCCCTGTAACTAATGATTACTATGTCTTTACCAGTCGTCGCCAAACTGGAGATATAGCTCAATTCAAATTGATTGATAAAGGTAATGGCCAAATTGGAGCCGAACTGGTGCGGGAGTTCACCATCCCTTCGCCCACCACAGCAGAGCGTTCTCCGCAAACAGAGGGTATGGTGGTTGACCAAGAAACAGGCTTTCTCTACATAGCCCAAGAAGATGTGGGCATCTGGAAATTCCAGGCAGAACCGAACGGTGGCACAACAGGCAAGCTGATTGATCGCGTTCGTTTTGAGGGTGGTTCTCACCTCACCGATGATGCCGAAGGGTTAACTATTTATTACGGCAAAAACGGCACAGGCTACTTGTTAGCATCCAGCCAAGGCGATAGCACCTTTGTTGCCTACACACGTGAAGGTAATAACGAATACGTGGGTAACTTTGCCATTGGTAATAATGGGTCAATTGACAGTGTGCAAGAGTCAGATGGTGCTGATGTGATTAACGTGCCACTGGGGCCTAACTTCCCATTTGGTTTATTTGTCACTCAAGATGGCTCCAACGAACCTGCTAAGACCATCGATGGCGAAAATGTCAACTCTAACTTTAAGCTGGTGCCTTGGGAGAATATAGCCAATACTTTACCCAATGCTCTAAATATTGACACCACAAGTTACGATCCTCGCAATCCTGTTGCCCAACCCAAGCTAACCATTTATGAATTTGAAAATCTACCCAAGTTAGGCACAACTTCTAAAAATCAAGATATTTTCTTGGGTGGTTTTTCTGGGTTATATTTCCAAGGGTTTGCAGCTAATGGCAACCTGAAATTTGTCACCAACACAGATCGTGGCCCCAATGGAGAACCTGATGGTGTCAAAAGACCATTTTTATTACCTAACTTCCAACCAGAAATAGTCAGTTTTGAACTCAACCGCACCACAGATGAAATCAACATTACCAACAGAACAGAACTATTTCGCCAAGATGGAACGACCCCATTAACTGGATTACCAAACTTGCAAGCTGGGGCAAATGGTACCGCCTATACGGATGAAATTGCCGTTGACTTAGACAACAATGTTTTAGCTAACGATCCTTTGGGTGCTGATTTAGAGGGTATTGTAGTTGCCGAAAATGGAGACTATTGGATGGTAGATGAATACCGTCCGGCAATTTACCACTTTGATGTTAATGGTAAACTGAGCGATCGCTTTATTCCCAAAGGAACTGCTACTGCACCCAACCCAGATCAATCTTCGGGAACTTTTGGCACAGAGGTATTGCCAGAAGTTTATGCCCAACGTCGCAATAACCGAGGATTTGAAGCTGTAGCGTTGGAAGGTAAGAAATTATATGCCTTTATTCAGAGTCCAATTGATAATCCAGATGTCGCCAATGATGCGACTTCCAAAGCTTCTCTCAATCTCCGAATTATAGAGTTTGATATTGTCAACAAGCAGGTAACAGGAGAGTATTTATATCGCCTAGAAGGTCTACCAGGAACCGATAAGATTGGCGATGCAGTTTCTTTGGGTAACGGCAAATTTGCAGTAGTTGAACGAGATGACAATGGTACATCTGCTGGCAATAAACTAATTTACCAAATTAATTTAGCTGGCGCGACCAACATCAACAACCCTGCTAACTTTACCTTGCCAGTTGGTAAAACTATTGAACAACTTACCTCTGCGGAGTTAACTACTGCCAATATTACCCCTGTCACCAAAAGTTTAATTGCTAATGCTGCTCAGTTGGGTTACACCGGGGTGGAAAAATTAGAAGGTCTGGCACTGGTAGCACCCAATACCCTAGCCTTGATTAACGACAACGACTTCAACATTACAGGTAATACGGCTGCTGAAAAACTCGGCATTCTTGAACTACCCAATAACCTGACAACTGTACAGCCTACTTTCCCCGATAGCTTTGGTTCTAGTAACAGCGATAATGTTACAGTTCAGCCAGGAAAAACATTCTTTGCAGGTGACGGCGCAGATTTTGTCGAGGGTACTGAAGGCAACACAATCGAGGCTGGGAACGGTGATGACACTGTACTTGTAGGCAGCAACTCTTTAGTATCCGGGGGAGACGGTGACGATCAAGTTGTAATTGGTCAAAATGGCCCGGCTGAAAATACTAATGCTGATGGTGGGAATGGTGATGATGTTATTACCGTAGTAGAAGCCAGTGGTAGTAATAATTTGTTTGGGGCGGCAGGTGATGATAATCTCACAGTAATTGAAGGTTCTCGTCAATCATTATTCGGTGGCTCAGGTAACGACATCCTCACGAGTAACGGTAGCAATAACCGTCTCAACGGTGGTTCTGGAGATGACAAACTCTTCTCCAATGTGAATGATTCCCTGTTTGGTGGCGATCGCGATGATGTCCTATTTGCTGGTCAAGGTGGTGGCGATCGCCTCAGTGGTGGTACTGGTGCTGACCAATTCTGGATTGCTAACGCCAGTCTGCCAACTAGTAAGAACATTGTGACTGATTTTACAGTTGGCATTGATAAAATCGGGCTGGGTGGTATTGGTGTTACTCAGTTTAATGCCCTGACGCTATTACAACAGGGTAATAATACTATCGTGAAAATCGGAAATACTGAGTTAGTTTCATTGACAGGAATTACATCAACTAAGCTCACAGCAAATGACTTTGTTTTCTCTGCCAGTATTTGGGTTAATTTGTTCGCCTAACGTGATTGTTACAGGTTCATTAAACAACCAAAGTTAATGAACCTGTACTCAATCATTATTGTAAAAGCAATTAAAGAGAAGGGTTATAAAGGAATACAGTTCAGATAAGACCAAAACACTTGTAGAGACGGTGATTATCGCGTCTCAAAACCCACGATTTTGTACAAGTAGCCCTTAACCCAAGCGTATTGGGTTATAAAGAACTTATTATCTGACCAAAGTTACAAAAGAGACATCATCTCAATGTATAAAAAATAATTTTTAATATCACCAAAAATACGCACAAAATTGTTAATTGCGTATCATATTAGGTACAAGATTGCAATACAAGATTTCTTAACCAGTCCACAATTTATTCACAACTTTTACTATGTATCTTAATTAATATGCAATTGACATTGTTAATTAAGATACTAAAAATCTCTAGGGAAATGACAATTGTAGTGGTGGTTGACATTTAATAGTTCAGACTCAACAAGCTGACAAATCAATTACATATTTCCAGCCTAAAACTATTAGTTTTTTCCTCACCATATTACTTTTTTGATTCCACTAGAGCGAAGACCATCTCAACAATTAAACACAGGGAGATTCTCTTTCATGGCTAAGAACGTCATCATAATGATTGGGGATGGTATGGGCTGGGAAATGGCTCGTGCAGCATCCATCTACAAAGAGATTCAAAATGGTAAGACAGGTGCTAATTTGAGTGATTTTTATACACAGGGTAAGGGTCAAGGACTCAACTTTCAAACACTCCAAGGCTACGGTTTAGCAACCACCTACGGGACAACGATCGCTGGTAGTAATGGAGTTTTTAGCACTGGTAATTCGGCTCTTGACGGTACTAATCCAATTACAGGAGAAAGCCCAGTTCGCCCTGGTTTCACCTTTGATCCAACTTTTAACCAAGGTAATACCCCAACAGGTGGTGCAAAAGTCAGTGATGGTGCTGTTGGGAACCTAGTAGGTTATGACCCTACCAAAGGTGGTGTTAACCCTTGGACTCCCGGTAACGATCCTGAATATATTAAGTACAGCTATCCTGACTCTGCAAACACCGCAACAACTCTGTACACTGGCGTCAAAACCTACAATAACGCTGTTGGCGTTGATATTTTCGAGAATCCTCTAGAAACAATTCTCAAAACTGCAAACGAAGTTGGTAAATCTACTGGTTTGGTAACTTCAGTTCCCATTGACCATGCAACACCTGCTGCTGCTGCTGCCAACGTTAACCGTCGCAGCAAGTATGATGCTGACTATCCGGCATTAGACAACATCCTGCAACAGCAACTCCGTGTCTATCAACCAACAGTATTACTTGGTGGTGGACACCCACTCTCTGCTCCTGGAGACTTACTACCAGCAGGGGTTGAGCCGAATACGAGCAATGAATACATTAGTCAATCTACCTACACAGAACTTAGCACTAAACCCACAAACAACCTCTACGATTACACATTTTTAGAGCGGGGTGAAAATGCCGCCCAGAAACTAGCTGAAACTGCGGCGACAATCGATCCAGAAAAAGGCGATCGCCTCTTCGGTCTATACGGTGCGCGTGGTCAAAATGGTAACTTGCCTGTCAGTTCTGCCAACGGTGATTACAGCACCACTGGTTTAGATATGTTCAGCGTTTTCGCTAACCAAGGTGATAACGCCAAAGTGGACACCACACGTCCTCTGCTTCCGGGAGAGACGGATGCATCTTTCATCGCCAAAGAGGTTAACGAAAACCCAACCCTCAAAGACTTGACAAGTGCTGCGTTAGATGTGTTGGGTAAAGATCCTGATGGTTTCTGGTTAATGGTTGAAGGTGGTGACATCGATTGGTCTGCCCACGATAACAACATAGACAACTTAATCGGCACCACCTTGGACTTCGATAAAGCAGTTGGATCTACGATTGATTGGATCGATAACAATGGTGGTTGGGATAAAAACCTACTAATCGTTACAGCTGACCACGATCACTACCTGACTCTCGACGGTAATTTTCCGACTTTAGTAAAAAATCAAGGTGCTGAAGCATTAACCAATTTGGATACTCCAGCAGAAGTTGGACATTACTGGGGGTCCGATCCCAATGTCAAGTATGGTTGGGGAACTCACACCAACCGTCCCGTACCTGTTTACTACCAAGGTGCTGGTTCTGAAGTGTTAAATAGCTTGGTAGGTAAAGGTTATAACGCCTACGGTTCTGATATTCCAGGAATTGCGGGTTTAAACGATCAAACCCACATCTACCAAACGATGTTTGCTTCAATAGTGCCAAAAGTTGAGTTAGTAGGTTTTGCCTCTTTACCTGCTGATACCTTTAGTGATGGGCCAGCTTCGGGTGCAGACATTTCAGCCAATGGCAGAACGGGGCCTTTCCCAGGACAGCCAATTCAAGGCTTTAGCGGTGTTCAATTTGCTAACAGCAACTCTTTGTACTTCCTGTCAGACAATGGTTACGGTAGCAAAGACAATAGTGCAGATTTCCTACTGCGGATCAATCGTCTAGACCCGAATTTTAAGGGAACAGAGAATGGAGACGGCAGCGTTAAAGTTTTAGACTACATTCAACTGTCTGACCCTAACAACAAAGTTCCTTTTGAAATTGTGAATGAGGGAACTACCGGAAGATTACTGACTGGTGCAGACTTTGATGTAGAGTCATTTGTCTTTGATAAAAACGGTACAATCTGGGTTGGAGACGAGTTTGGGCCATACCTGCTGCATTTTGATGCCAGTGGTAAGTTATTAGAGGCTCCGATCGCTACACCCGACCAATTCAAAACTTTAAATGGAGAAGCACCTAAAGTTATTGGTCACAGAGGTGCAAGCGGCTATCGTCCAGAACACACTTTAGAGTCTTATAAGCAAGCAATTGCGCGAGGCGCTGACTTTATTGAGCCTGACTTAGTAGTTACGAAAGATGGTGTGCTAATTGCTCGTCATGAGCCAGCTTTAGCAGTTTTGAATGCTGATGGTACTGTCAATTTCAGCAACACAACCACAGATGTTTACAAACATCCAGAGTTTGCCGATCGCAAAAAAACGGTAAGTTTAGATGGAAACACAATTACAGGTTGGTTTGCTGAAGACTTCACTTTAGCTGAAATCAAGACTTTACGCGCAGAAGAACGTCTACCTTTCCGCGATCATTCCTTTGACGATCAATTTGAAATTCCTACCTTCACAGAAATCATTAATTTGGTTAAGGATGTAGAAGCGACAACAGGTAAAAAGATTGGCATCTACCCTGAAACTAAGCATCCGACCTATTTTGCCGATGAAGCCACTTATGTAGGCACCACAGAAAAAGTTAACAGAAACATCAGTCAGTTACTAATTGATGCGCTGAAGGCAAATAACTTCACTGACCCCAATCGTATCTTCATCCAGTCCTTTGAAGTGGGCAACCTGAAAGAACTACATGATACCATCATGCCTGCGGCTGGAGTGGATATTCCACTAGTTCAACTTCTAGATGCAAGTGACACTGATATCAATGGCAAAATTATCGAAAGTCAGCCTTATGACCTGAAGGTAAGTGGTGACACTCGCACTTATGGCGACTTGCGAACTCCAGAAGGCTTGGCTGAAGTTGCCACTTATGCTGATGGCATTGGACCTTGGAAGCGGATGATTGTTAGCGTCAAAGGTACTGATGCTAATGGTGATGGCAAAGCCGATGATGTGAATGGAGATGGAGCGGTTAATGATGCTGATAAAACAACATTACCTCCCTCAACCTTAATTCAAGATGCTCACAACGCAGGTTTACAGGTTCATCCTTATACCTTCCGGGCGGAAGATCAGTATTTAGCAGCAGATTACAAAGGAAAGCTAGAGCTAGAAATTCAGCAGTTCTATCAATTAGGTGTAGACGCGCTATTTAGTGATTTCCCAGATATCGCGGATAAAGTACGAGATCAACTCAGAGATGATCCTCAATATAATGTAGTGCGATCGCCACAAAACCCCGATGTGCTTTCAGGCGATGCCTTTGCTAACTTGGGTAGTTCCAAAGGTTTTGAAGGTGGAGCAATTAACGCCAGCAAAACCAAGCTCTATTTCCTCCTAGAGGGTACAGTTCAAGGTGATACTCCTGGTGCTTTGCGGATTAACGAATTTGATCTTGCTAGCCACAAGTACACTGACAAAAAGCTGTACTACAGATTGGATAATGCTGCAAATTCCATCGGGGATTTAGCAGTCATTAATGATAATGAGTACCTAGTCATTGAACGGGATAACAATCAAGGGGCTGCGGCTAAATTTAAGAGGATCTACAAAATAGACTTGTCAAAGACAGATTCTAATGGCTATGTAGCTAAAGAAGAAGTTGCAGACTTGTTAAATATCCAAGACCCCAACGACCTGAATGGGGACGGTAAAACTACCTTCGACTTCCCATTCCAAACCATTGAAAATGTTCTGGTTGTTGACAAAAACACCATTTTGGTGGCTAATGACAACAATTATCCCTTCTCTACAGGTCGTCCTGGGAATGATCCTCAAAATCCAGTCATAGACAACAATGAGATTCTACAGCTGAAGTTAGAGAAGCCCCTTAATCTTGCTCCTGGCTTAGGTCAACCTCAAGCTGAAGAAATTAATTTTGGCTCTACTACCAGCGATGATATTATCGTTCAGCCAAATCAAACCTTATTCACAGGTGACGGAGCAGATTTTGTAGAGGGTAGTAAAGGTAACACAATTCAGACTGGAAATGGTGAAGATACGGTGTTAGTCGACAGTGACTCTTCAGTGTCCACAGGAGAAGGTAACGATCAGATATTTATTGGTCAAAACGGCCCGGTTCAAAATATTACTGCTGATGGCGGCAATGGTAATGATGTTATTACCGTAGTGGAAGCCAGTGGAAGTAATAATTTACTTGGGGCGGCAGGTGATGATACTCTCTCTGTAGTTGAAGGTTCTCGTCAATCATTATTTGGTGGCTCAGGTAACGATACCCTTAGCAGTAGCGGTAGCAATAACCGTCTCAACGGTGGTTCTGACGATGATAAACTCTTCTCTAATCTTAATGATTCCCTGTTTGGTGGCGATGGCGATGATGTGCTATTTGCTGGTCAACAGGGTGGTAATCGCCTCAGTGGTGGTACTGGTGTCGATCAATTCTGGATTGCTAACGCCAGCCTGCCAACTAGCAAGAATATTGTGACTGATTTTGCGATCGCTATTGATAAAATCGGGCTTGGCGGTATTGGCGTCAGTAATCTAAACCTATTGCAACAGGGTGCTGATACTATCGTGAAAATCGGAAATACAGAGTTGGTTTCATTGCTGGGAATTGCAGCAACTAGCCTTACAGCAAATGATTTCGTTTTTTCTGCTAGTGTCGTTTAACCAAAAGATGATTACAGCTTAGATTCAATATTCATTCATTAGTTAAGCTGTAGCGATTTTGCTAATGCGGGGGAATAATATTCCCTCGCTTTTTATATCTATTAGTAATTTTGTCTTTAAAAATCCTTCTACTTTTTGTCCTAAATCTTAACTTGTTTATAACTTTCCTTAAACATTGAACAACTATCTTTTGAGACAGTAACCAAAGTTAAGTTCATTTAATTATCTGCACTAATTTGTGTGGATACTAAGCATTTTGTCGCCAAATACTACTTATGTTTCTGTAGCCAATAATTTTTGCTGAGGTTGAGTGTAATTAATCGCTCAGTCCATAGAAACACAATTGCTGTGATTAATTGTACTCACAATACTTAAGGAGTAGTCGACATGGCTGATACAAACGGCAACGGTAGAAATGTCATTATTTTTGTTGCAGATGGATTGCGTAACGGTTCTGTAAACCCCACTGATACCCCAACTTTATATAGTGTCCGTCAACAGGGAGTTACTTTCGCCAATAGTCATTCGCTGTTTCCGACATTTACCACCCCGAATGCTTCTGCGATCGCCACCGGGCATTATCTTGGCGATACAGGAGACTTTAGCAACACTATCTACACTGCTTTTCCCAGTCCTAATGCCAATGGTAGTGTCACACCATTCATTGAAAATGATGCGGTTCTAGGGGATATCGATGAAAAATTCCCAGGTAACAACTTTTTAGATGAAGAGTCCCTCTTAGCTTACGCGCGATCGCAGGGTTTCAACACCGCAGCAGTTGGTAAATTAGGGCCTGTTGCGATCCAAGATGTTACCCAAGTTAACCGAGAAGGTAGTACTACAGGTACTATTCCTACTCCCGATACAATTATTATTGATGACACTACAAATGGTGCAACCCCGCCGCCTACAGCCGCCGGTTCACCTTCTGCTGTTCCACTCGATCCAGATATTGTCAATCGCTTACAAGCTGCTGGTTTAGATGTAAAACCTACACCACGAGTCCAACCAGCTGGTAACAACACAACTCCTGGCACACTGGATGCCAACGTGGCTCAACAAAAATACTTTGCAGATGCCACTACCAAGGTAATTTTACCCAAGTTTCAGGAAGACAGTAAACCATTCGCATTGGTCTACTGGTCAAGAGATCCTGATGGTAGTCAACACAATCAGGGTGATAGCTTAAACACCTTGACACCAGGTATTAATGGTGATACTTCAAAAGCTGGGGTTAAAAATGCTGATGATAATTTAAAGCAACTTCTTGACTATCTCAAAAGCACAGGCTTGGACAAGACTACTGATGTCTTTGTGACTTCCGACCACGGTTTTTCTACCATCAGCAAACAAGCTATTGATAGCCAAGGCACAAAAACTACAAGTTATGCTGCCACCCAAACATACGCGGGCGTAAATCCAGGATTTCTACCAGCAGGCTTTGTTGCTATTGATTTGGCTCACGATCTCGGTCTACCCCTATACGATCCTAACCCTACGACTCTCCCCCCAGACCTCAACCACATCCAATATACGACTGTTGATGCTACACAAGGTCAACGTCCTATTTCTGGGAATGGTGTAATTGGTGGTACAGGTGAGGTAATTAATGGTCAACTTGACCCAGGTACAAAGATAGTTGTAGCTGCTAATGGTGGATCTGACTTAATTTATCTGCCTAATGGCAATGCTGATTTGGCTAAACAGGTAGTGAATTTGCTCTCACAGAAAGACTACATCAGTGGTATTTTTGTAGACGATGCCTATGGAACTATTCCAGGTGCTTTACCACTGAGTGCGATCGGGCTAAAAGGTGATGCTAAAACACCGGTTCCATCTATAGTTATCAACTTCAAAACCTTTAGCAGCGACCCAACCGACCCAAACAACCCTCAAGCTCAGGTAGAAATTGCTGACACAACTTTGCAGCAAGGGCAGGGGATGCATGGCAGCTTTGGTCGAGGTGATACCTTCAATAACATGGAGGCTATTGGCCCTGACTTTAAACAAGGCTATGTGGATTATGCGCCCGTCAGTAATGCTGATGTAACGCCTACACTTGCTCGTATTCTGGGGTTAAACATTCCCAGTAATGGCGATTTGAAAGGTCGTGCCATTACAGAAGCATTGTTGGGAGGCCCGGATGTAGTTCCCTCCACTAAAAAAGTCTTGACTTCAGAAGAAACTACTAATGGTCAAGCAACAATTCTGGATTCTCAAAGTGTAGGCAATACTCAGTATTTTACAGCCGCAGGGTTTGATGGTCGCACTGTTGGACTAACAACACTAGACCTTCAATTTGGTTCTACCAGTAGTGATGATGTCACCCTTAAGCCAAATCAAACCTTATTTACAGGTGACGGAGCAGACTTTGTAGAAGGTACTAAAGGTAACAAAATTCTGACTGGAAAGGGTGATGACACGGTGGTAGTTGGTAGTAACTCCTCTGTGTCCACAGGGGATGGTAACGATCGGGTCTTGATTGGCGCAAATAGTCCTGCTAGCAACACTAGCGCGGATGGTGGCAATGGTAATGATGAAGTTACCGTAGTCGAAGCCAGTGGTACTAATAATCTGTTTGGAGGCACGGGTGCTGATACTCTCACAGTAGTTGAAGGTTCTCGTCAATTATCTTTCGGTGGCTCAGGCAATGACACCCTCAAGAGCGAAGGTAGCAATAACCGTCTGTATGGTGGTTCTGGAGATGATAAACTCTTCTCCGGTGTAAATGATTCGCTGTTTGGTGGCGATGGTGATGATGTGTTATTTGCTGGACAAAGTGGTGGTAATAGCCTCAGTGGTGGTGCTGGTGCTGACCAATTCTGGATTGCTAACGCCAGTCTACCAACTAGTAAGAACATCGTGACTGATTTTGCGATCGCCATTGATAAAATTGGGCTAGGCGGGATTGGCGTCACTCAGTTTAGTGCCCTAACCCTATTGCAACAGGGTGCTGACACTATCGTAAAAACTGGAAATACAGAGTTGGCTTCATTACTGCAAATTACCGCAACTAGCCTGAGTGCAAATGACTTTGTTTTCTCTGCTGGTGTTGTGGCTTAGTCTGTTCGCCTAGTGCAGCACGGCAGAAATAACTATCAGTTGAAACAGCGGTTTTCAATTACTTAGACTACAGCAAATAGTTCGTTATTGTGGGGTGGGCATTACAATGCCCGCCCTATTGTCGTTTTGCTGGAGTCAAACTTACCTCAAAAAGGTTACATTACTTATCAGTTGCTAAAATGGCTGTATTCCTTGTTCAGTCAAGGTATTAATTATTCTTATTCTCTCAAAATAAGCCTACGTACAGTTAATATTCCCATTGCAAACATCTCTAAAGTTTTAATTTTCAATGAAGATGTATTGAAAATAACTACGATTTTGAGGAAATAGTTCAGAATAAGAGAACTAAATCTTAAAGTCGTGCGCTTTCATACAAATATTGTAGGATTGCGGCATAATTTGTTGTCAAATTAGTCTTTTATATAATCTCAAAGTTAAGAATATAACCATAGGATATAAGTGAAAATACTAGTATTTAAACAACATATACATATAAAAATGCTTTTCCCGTTTTATTTTATCTGTTTCTCTAAATACGGAAAATAGCAATATCATCTTAAATTTAAATACACTCAATTCCTGATTACTTATTGATATCAGAACAATATTATACCCAAATTACATGGTTCCCTGGTTTATCCAAAAATCTAGATCCTTAATAGATAAAAGTGTCTTTTATGTAATCTTGGAACAACCTTGAATATTTTCAGATAGTGATATTCTGGTTTTGTATATTTTAGTAGTAATATTCACTGCATCGCTAAGTCATAAACTTGTTAATTTAAGATCCAGTATTATTTCATCACCAAGGTTTTTGTCAAAAATATATTTGTGCTTCAAGTGAAACATGAAACTAATAATTAATTCAGTGACTCAAAATGAAAAGGAATTGCTAGCAACTAAGGGTCAAACTTCATTGCTAAAAAACAACTTAGAACAAGATAATTTAACATTACCTATTTTGAAAGAATCCGAAAAACATCTACTAATCGAGTGGAATTATACTCAAAGTGATTATCCTCAGCAAGCGTGTATTCATCAGTTGTTTGAAGCACAAGTAGAGAAAACACCTGATGCTGTAGCACTAATTTTTAATAATCAGCATCTCACATATAGAGATTTAAATAGTCGTGCTAATCAACTAGCAAAACATCTACAATTACTAGGGGTAGGAACAGAAATTCTTGTAGGAATTTGCATAGAGCGCTCCTTAGAAATGGTTGTAGCACTTTTAGCTATCCTTAAAGCAGGTGGAGCTTATGTACCATTAGATCCAGGGTATCCACAAGAACGTTTAGCTTTCATGCTGTCAGATACCCAGGTATCTGTACTATTAACTCAAAAAGAACTAGTTGCCAAATTACCTACTCACACAGCATTTGTCATTTGCCTAGACACAGATTGGAACACAATCGCCCAAAATCAAAAAGATAACCTAAGCACTAGTGTCACTGCTGATAACTTGGCTTATGTCATGTATACATCAGGTTCTACAGGTACACCCAAAGGTGTTAGCGTTATCCATCGTGGTGTAGTTAGGTTAGTCAAAGAAACTAATTATGCTCACCTTACGTCTGAAGAGGTAATTCTGCAACTGGCTCCTATTTCCTTCGATGCTTCGACTTTTGAAATTTGGGGTTGTTTACTTAATGGTGGGCAATTAATAATCTACCCTCCTAATACACCATCTTTAGAAGAATTAGGGCAGATTATTCAGCAATACCAAGTTACTACTCTTTGGCTGACAGCCGGTTTATTTCACCTGATAGTAGATGAAAAAATTGATGCTTTAAAATCCTTGCGCCAACTTTTAGCGGGTGGTGATGTTTTATCTGTTCCCCATGTGCAGAGGTTTCTGCAAACAGTAGAGAACTGTCAACTAATTAATGGTTATGGGCCAACTGAGAATACAACTTTTACTTGCTGCCATCCTATAACAGCGCCACTGCAACCAGATGTTTCGATTCCTATTGGTCGCCCAATTGCTAACACCCAAGTCTATATATTAGATAACAGCCTCCAATCAGTAGCAATTGGAGAAGTTGGTGAATTATACATTGGTGGTGATGGATTAGCTAGAGGCTATTTGAACCGCCCCGACTTGACTGCCGAAAAATTTATTTTTCACTCCTTTGATAGCGATTTAGCAACGCGCCTTTATAAAACTGGAGATTTGGCTCGTTATCTTCCAGATGGCAATATCGAGTTTTTAGGTCGTATTGACAATCAGGTAAAGATTCGCGGTTTCCGAATTGAACTAGGGGAAATTGAGCGAGAAATTGCACAACATCCTGATGTTCGGGAAATTGTTGTTTTAGCTCGTCAAGATGAAGCAGGTGAAAAACAGTTGACAGCTTATATTGTTCCTCACTATAACAGTGGATATACGCACAATAAATTACGTAGTTTCTTACAACAGCGACTACCTAATTACATGGTGCCATCAGCTTTTGTGTTATTAGAATCAATGCCTTTGACTGCAAATGGCAAAGTAGATAGACATAAATTGCCAGCACCAAGTAGAGAACGTCCGCAACTGGAACAAGCGTACATTGCTCCACAAACTGATTTAGAACGTCTGCTTGCAGGTATTTTATCCGAACTGCTCAAAATCGATCGCGTTGGGATTGATGATAATTTCTTTGATTTAGGAGCAACTTCAATCTCAATTCTACAAGTTGCTGCGCGAATAAAACAGGAACTTGGTATTGAGCTACCTGCTGTGAAGCTATTTCAGTATTCAACGATTGGCTCTTTAGCAAAGTATTTGGATTCAAACCAGAATAGCCAACCGTCTTCTGACAAGCTGCAAAATCGCGCCCAACGCCAACAAGCAGCTCGTGTTCGTCGCCGTAATCATCAACAAGGTGTTTAAGCAATGGTAAATATGCAAGCATCCGATAACCAAGATCCTAGTGATGGTGTTGCCATTATTGGCATGGTAGGAAAATTTCCTGGTGCTGGAAATGTCTATGAATTTTGGCGCAATCTCTGTGAGGGATTAGAATCAACGACTTTCTTTCAAGATGAAGAACTAGACCCTAGTATTGACCCAAATCTTTGCAAAGATCCTAGCTATGTAAAAGCTAGAGGAATCATTCCTGGGGGAGAAACCTTTGATGCTGCCTTCTTTGGCATTAATCCGCTAGAAGCTGTGGTTATGGACCCACAGGCTAGAGTTTTCCTAGAGTTGGTTTATGAAGCCCTGGAAAATGCTGGTTATGAATCAGAGTCTTTTGAAGGTTTGATTGGTTTGTATGCTGGTTGTGGTCAAAATACTTATTTTGCTAACCACATTTCTGGACGTATGGAAATTGTCGATCGCATCGGTGAGTTCCAGACGATGCTAGCCAATGAAAAAGACTTTTTGACAACCCGTGCTGCTTATAAACTCAACCTTAAAGGCCCAGCCGTCAGCGTCAATACAGCCTGTTCCACTTCTTTGGTAGCAGTCATTCAGGCTTGCCAAGCCTTAACCAGCTATCAGTGCGATTTAGCTTTGTCCGGTGGTGTATCTATGACTACACCTCAAAACAGCGGTTATATGACTCAAGAAGGCAGTATGCTCTCTGGGGATGGGCATTGTCGTCCCTTTGATGCCAATGCTCAGGGCACAATGTTCAATAATGGTGCAGGAGTAGTTGTCCTCAAACGTTTAGAAGATGCACTCAATGATGGCGATCGCATCTATGCTGTAATTCGAGGTTCTGGTATCAATAATGACGGGGCTGATAAGGTGAGCTTTACGGCTCCCAGCGTAGACGGACAAGCAGAGGCCATTGCAATGGCGCAAGCTTACGCTAACTTCCACCCAGAAACCATCTCTTATATTGAAGCTCACGGTACAGCTACACCTTTAGGCGACCCGATTGAAATTGAAGCGCTGACGCAAGCATTTCGGGTACATACAGATGCTAAACAATTTTGTGCGATCGGCTCTCTTAAAAGCAATGTCGGACATTTAGTTGCGGCGGCTGGAGTAGCAGGGTTAATTAAAACTGCTCTCGCCCTGCATTATAAAAAGATTCCACCTAGTTTAAATTTTGAGGCTCCCAATCCCAAGATTGACTTTGCCAACAGCCCCTTCTATGTAAATACCAAACTAGCTGAATGGTCAGAAGGTGAAACTTTGCGACGAGCCGGCGTGAGTTCTTTTGGTGTCGGCGGGACTAATGCTCATATTGTGCTGGAAGAAGCGCCACAAACCCAAAGTTCAGGATTTTCTCGCCCACAGCAGCTATTGTTACTCTCGGCAAAAACTAGTAAAGCTTTAGAGGCTGCAACCGCAAATTTACAGCAGCATTTACAGTATAATTCCGAAACTAACTTAGCTGATGTAGCTTATACCCTACAGCGAGGGCGCAAAGCTTTTAACTATCGACGCAGTATAGTTTGTCATGATATAACAGATGCGATCGCAGCCCTACAATCTTTAGATCCAAATCAAGTAAACACCCGTCATACAGAAATCCGCAATCCAGCCGTTGTTTTCATGTTCCCCGGACAAGGATCGCAATATGTGAACATGGGACTGAATCTCTACAACTGCGAACCTGTATTTCAGGAGGCAGTAGATGAATGTGCTGAAATCCTTAAACCTTTGTTGGGCAGGGATTTACGAGAAATCATGTATCCTGCACCGAGCGATGCCTACGGCGGGCTACGCCTACGCGAAACTGCGGCTATCTCCTTACGGCAAACTTGCTTTACCCAACCAGCGTTATTTGTCATTGAATATGCTTTAGCGCAACTGTGGCAAAGTTGGGGAGTCAAGCCCCAAGCCATGATTGGTCACAGTATTGGCGAATTTGTCGCCGCCTGTATTGCGGGTGTATTCAGCTTAGAAGATGCGTTGATGTTGGTTGCAACTCGCGGTAGCTTAATGTGGGAATTACCCGAAGGGGCTATGCTCTCAGTCCGCCTACCAGCCAAAGAGGTAGAGCCGCGATTGAGTGCAGAATTAGCGATCGCTGCAATTAACGGCCCTTCCCTGTGTGTAGTTTCTGGCCCCACAGAAGCGATCGCGGCTCTGCAAAAACAACTAGAAAGCGAAGAAATTGTCTGTCGCCATTTACACACTTCCCACGCTTTCCACTCCCCAATGATGGATAGCATCATTGCCCCCTTTGCTGAGGTAGTTGCGAAAGTTAAATTATCACCTCCTCAAATTCCCTTTGTATCCACAGTTACCGCCGACTGGATTACAGCCCAGCAAGCAACCGATCCGATGTATTGGGCTACACATCTGCGTCAGACTGTGCGATTTGCGGAGGGCGTACAAACCTTATGGCAGCAGCCAGAACGCCTACTGTTAGAGGTGGGGCCGCGAATCACAACTACGACCTTAGCCCGCCAACAAGCAAAAGATATTAAACAACAGATAGCGATTCCTTCTCTGGGTGATAACGCTGAGAACGAAGCCGAATGGACGGCATTACTCAAGGCAGTAGGACAACTGTGGCTAGCAGGAGTATCTATTGACTGGAGCAACTTCTATCAAAGGGAAACACGACAACGAATTCCTCTGCCTACCTATCCTTTTGAACGCCAACGCTTCTGGATTGATCCTCCACCTCATCCCAATCGCGCAGCAACTTCCAAACTTTTAAATCCTCACTTATTAGAAAAGACCCAAACTATGACAACATACCCTCAGCAAAAGCTTATTCCTCTGCTCAAAGAAGTTATCGAAGAGACATCAGGATTGGAAATTGCTAGTGTTGACGACTCGACAACATTTTTAGAAATGGGATTAGATTCCTTATCTCTAACGCAAGTCGGGTTAGCTTTGAAGAAAAAATTTAAAGTCAAGGTAACACTTAGGCAGTTACTAGAAATTTGCCCGAACTTAGTAACGTTGGCTGACTTAATCAATCAAGCCTTGTCTCCCGAAACTTTATCTGCACTAGGATTAATAGAAACCGTTACAGACCCAATTCCAGAAGCACCATTGCCAGAACCTACGCCTGCAACCACATCACCCACTTTGGTAGTGCATGAAGTTCATACAAATGGATCAAATGGATTTGCACCTAAGATTTCCCTACAACCTGCTGCATCTAGTAACGTCCTAGAAAGTGTGATCAATCAGCAGCTACAAATTATGAGCCAGCAATTGGCGCTATTGGGTAATAGCAGTCAATCCATAACAGTCCCAGTTGCACCTGCGGCGACATCTCAAAATAATGGTGTCAAGCCACAAAACGCTGTATCTATCACCCCAACCCAAACCAGCAAAGAATCAGTATCAGTAGAAACAGAGTCAAATGGCGCTAAAAAAGCATTTGGTGCGGCTGCTCGAATTGAAAAGACCCAGACTAAAACTTTGACAGCCCAACAACGCACTCATCTAGACAAAATTATCCAAAGATATACAAAACGGACTCAAAAATCCAAAGAATATACTCAAACTCATCGCCCTTATTTAGCAGATCCCAGAACTGTTTCCGGGTTTAACCCGATGATGAAAGAGATGGTTTACCCCATCGTGGCGTCTCGTTCATCAGGTTCTAAACTTTGGGATGTTGATGGTAATGAATATGTCGATTTAAGCAATGGCTTTGGCTTGAATTTGTTTGGTTGGTCGCCACCTTTCATTACCGAAGCAATTGAAGCACAACTCAAACTCGGTATGGAAATTGGGCCGCAAACTCCCTTAGTTGGAGAAGTGGCAAAGCTAATGTGTGAGTTGACGAACTTTGACCGAGCAGCTTTTTGCAACACAGGTTCGGAAGCGGTTCTGGGAGCGATGCGGATGGCACGCACTATTACAGGGCGTAACTTAATCGCAATATTTTCTGGAGCTTATCATGGTATTTTGGATGAAGTAATTGTTCGAGGTACAAAAAAACTCCGGTCAATTCCTGCTGCTCCTGGTATCCCACCCGAAATGGTAGAGAACATTTTGGTAGTGGACTATGATTCGCCTGAGTCTCTAGAAATCCTCAGAAGTCGGGCTGATGAATTAGCAGCAGTGATGGTGGAATCTGTACAAAGCCGTCGTCCTGAATACCAGCCTAAAGAATTCCTCCAGCAATTGCGTGATTTCACGGAAGAGGCTGGTATTGCCCTAATTTTTGATGAAATCGTTACCGGATTCAGAATTCATCCAGGTGGCGCTCAAGCGCATTTCGGTATCAAGGCAGACATAGCAACCTACGGTAAGATTGTGGGCGGTGGGCTACCAATTGGAGTCATTGCTGGTAAATCACAATATATGGATGCTTTGGATGGAGGGTTTTGGCAGTTTGGCGATGACTCCGTTCCAGAAGTAGGCGTGACTTACTTCGCCGGCACTTTTGTCCGCCATCCTCTAGCACTAGCCGCCGCCAAAGCAGTACTTCAGCATTTAAAACAGAGTGGCCCCACCTTGCAGCAAAATCTCAATGCCAGAACTGATAAGTTTGTAGCGGAACTTATGGGCTATTTCCAGCAAGTTCAGGCTCCGTTTACAGCTTATAATTTCGGCTCCCTGTTCATGGTGAAATCTTTACCAGAGTTTTCCTACGGAGATTTACTGTTTTACTTGCTGCGAGATAAGGGAGTGCATACTTGGGATCACCGTCCTTGCTTCTTGACGACAGCCCATTCCGAAGCCGATCTGGCTTTCGTAATGGCAGCCTTTAAAGAAAGTATTGCCGAAATGCAGTCTGCTGGCTTCTTGTCTGCACCCCCCATAGAAGTAACAAACCACGAAATTACCAATAACAGCCTACGCAATCGTCCTCCGCAACCTGATGCCAAATTAGGACGAGATCCTCAAGGAAATCCAGCCTGGTATATTCCCGATATTGAGCGTCCTGGGAAATATTTACAAGTCGCAAGTGTTTCCTGAAGTGCTTTAAAAAATCAAGCGCATAGAAAGTGTAGTAAGCATTAGTAATTTTTGCAAATAGTAAATACTCATCCATCCAGGTTTTGTATGTCAGTTGATAATCTACTTGAACCGAGTTTTATTAAGTCCGATCCGAAGCTTCCCGAACAAATCATTGAAACTGATATTTCAAACTTCCGGGAAAACTTCAACTCTTCTCACTTCATGTTTTCGCATAACCTTGCGGGACACCCTTTGTTTGAGATCCCCCGCTTAGTTGAGCTTGCAAATACTATGCTAAGTCAGGGTAGAACAAATAAAATCCAGTCTTATATCAGCAAAGTCCCTGTTGAGCAAAAGTGGAATCAGCGACCTGGAATCAAGCAAATTAACGAGGCGATCGCACATATTGAAGAATCGGATTCTTGGGTCATGCTTGAAGATGTTCAAGCAGACCCAGAATATGCTGCCTTGGTTAACCAGATTATCACTGAACTCGAAACTCTTACAGGTAAACCCCTTCGTAAGCAGATGACCTGGCTAGGTGCTTACATCTTTATTGGTTCCCCAAATTCTATTACACCTTACCATATCGATAGTGAGTTGAATTTCCTGTTTCAAATTCAGGGCGAGAAAGATATGAGCCTCTTCAATCAAAGCGATCGTTCTGTACTGAGCGAAGAGGAGATTGAAAAATTTTATGTAGGCGACCTGAATGTAGCAAATTATAAAGAGGAGAATCAGAGTAAAGCGACTGTTTACCATTTGCAACCAGGTAAGGGACTCCATCATCCGATACTGGCACCCCATTGGGCCAAAAATAGTAATAATGTTTCTGTAGCTTTGAGTATCCTCTTTTATCTGCGACCTTACGATCTCAAAGCCAGAATATATCAAGTCAACAGTTACTTACGCAGACTGGGATTAAAACCCACTCCACCAGATAAATCTGCTTTGAAAGATCGGCTCAAAATTTTTGCTCTGGGTCTTCTATCCGATCGCCGACCGAAAAGTAAATTTATGATCCTGCGCTCTGGTGTATTAAAACTAAAATCTATTGAGGGAAAGTTAAAGCAATTTATCAACAAGATTGTCAAAAAAAGCTAATTTTTCTCAAATGACTAATTATTAATTAGCCTGAATACTGAATCGGTGTTCTATAGTAATTCTAAATCATTTGTGAAATCTTTTCTTCTAGACACTTTGTGTAGCTTGCTTTTATACAAGAGTAAGCGCTTGTTACATCCTTTATGTAGCCGACATAAATCAACTACACATCTAGGTTTAAAAATAATTTTTACAATTTAAATAGGATTGCTATAGATAAAAACTAAAACCAAAAATATCAATGTATAAACACATCAAATCGCTCACTTCTTTACGCGGTATTGCAGCCTTGGTTGTTGTTATACACCATTTTTCTTACTACGGTTTACCGAAAACAGGTTCAATTTTATCAGCCTATACTAATTTTTTCCAAAATGGATATTTATGGGTTGATTTTTTCTTTATTCTGAGTGGTTTTATCATGACCCACGTTTATGCCGATACTTTTTGTTTAAAAGTCAGTTTAAAGAACTATCGTTCATATTTATTCTCGCGTTTTGCGAGAATTTATCCTCTGCATATATTTATTATTTTTCTATTTGTTGGATTAGAGGTTGTAAAATTACTTTTCCTAAACACTTCTGCTTTTACTGGTAAATTTAACTTAACGGCTCTTTTTTCCAATATTTTTCTTCTTCAAGCATTTGACCTAAAGTGCCTACCTTTATTATGGTGTAATACCTATTGGAATGAGCCAGCTTGGTCAATAAGTGTAGAGTTTTTCATTTACTGTATATTTCCATTTTTATTATTAATTTTATTAAAAAACAATTCCAAAAACGATTTGATAATTTATAGTTATACTCTCTTTTGTATATTACTACTAATCACCTTTACCCGTGGAAATTTAGATACGATTATTGGTATACCTTCGATAGCTAGATGTGGGCTAGAATGCATCCTTGGTATTATTACCTACAAAATTTATCATAGAGGTAATTATCAAAAGTATTTTAATCTTAATTTTTTGGCAATTATAGCTATAACTTGGATAATTTTGATTATGCATTACTACTGGCATCATTTTCGGAACATTCATGATTGGCTAATTTTACCAGCTTTTTCTCTACTAATTTTATCTGTATCTATCAAAAACAAAAGTATAATATCCAAGTTTCTCAATTCACAGTTAATGATATATATCGGGACTATCTCTTACTCAACTTATATGGTTCATTGGTTTTTTCAAGAATTGTTAAAATCTTTCTGGTTTTATAAATTTCACGATGTCTTTGGCAAAGAATTCACAGAATATCAATCGTTGACATCTTTAGGAGTATTTCTTATGATTGTCTTATTGGCTGCATCATTGACATATAGATATGTAGAAGTCCCCGCACGTAATTATTTAAAGTCTATAATCTTAGCTAAACAAGGTATTTGAAGTCAGTAATCTAAAAAAGATTGAGATTTATCCACATTCAATAAACTGAGAAAATAATAGAGTTTTATGACCTTATCACCTGTAGATTACCAATCGACATTAACTGCGGTTGATTTTGATCCATTTGCAGATGGAGAATTACTTCTAACCGCCCCCGCCACAGAATCACAAAAAGAAATTTGGGCTTCTGTGCAAATGGGCGATGCTGCTAATTGTGCTTATAATGAGTCTCAATCTCTGCGACTCAAAGGCGAACTTAATGTCAAACTTTTCCAATCTGCGGTGGAAAAGTTAGTACAACGTCATGAAGCACTACGGACAACTTTTAGTACCGATGGCAATACACTCTGTATTGTTGCTTCTCGGCAAATTGAAATTCCTATTATTGAACTGTCTAACCTAGAAGCACAGGAAAAACAGGAAAAATTAGCTAGTATTTTGCGACAAGAGGTAGAGCAACCTTTTGATTTGGAACATGGCCCTCTATTTCGGGCAAAGATTATTAAATTGCAACCGCAAGAGCATTTAGCTATTTTGACAGCCCATCATATTATTTGTGATGGTTGGTCTTGGGCTGTGCTGATACCAGATTTGGGTAAACTTTATTCTGGCTTGCAACAGGGTATTGTTCCTGAATTAGAAGAACCAGACTACTTAAGTGAATATGCGATTTTGCAGGAAGAAGAGGCAGATAGTCCAGAAGCGATCGCCACAGAACAATACTGGTTACAACAATTCGCTGACTCTGTACCTGTACTGGATTTCCCTAGCGCTCGCCCCCGTCCCCCGCTCAGAACCTTTAACGCCGCTCGCGAAGATTGGCATTTAAATCCCGAATTAATTGCCAACCTGAAACAACTAGGAACAAAACTCGGTTGTAGCTTTATGACTACGATCCTGGGAGGATTTGAGGTCTGGCTGCACCGACTAACAGGACAAAACGATTTAGTTGTAGGTATTCCAGCCGCCGGACAAGCTGCTTTAGGTCAATATAATCTTGTAGGTCATTGTGTAAATTTACTACCATTGCGTAGCCAGATTAATGGCGAAAAATCGTTCAGCGATTACTTGCAAACGCGGCGATCGGCTGTCTTAGATGCTTACGATCATCAACAATTTACCTTTGGTAGTCTGGTCAAAAAATTAGTATTGCCACGGGATTCTAGCCGGATTCCTTTAGTACCAATTATATTTAATGTCGATCAAGCTTTAGACAGCGATCGACTTCCCTTTATCGATTTAGAGGTGGAATTTTTCTCCAATCCCCGCGCATTCGAGAATTTTGAACTGTTTATCAATGCTACAGAATCGCATGGTGAACTTATTCTGGAATGCCAGTACAACACTAATTTATTTGACGCTGATACTATCCGCCGCCGGATGGCAGAGTTTGAAACTTTATTATTAGGCATAGTTACTAACCCTAATCAAATTATTGCTAAATTGCCAATTTTGCCAGCAGTTGAGCAACAGTTGTTAGCAACATGGAACAATACTCAAACAGCTTATCCCCAAGATATCTGCATTCACCAGCTGTTTGAAACTCAAGTGGAGAAGACTCCAGATGCGATCGCTGTAGTTTTTGAAAATGAACAAATTAGCTACCGCGAACTGAATTTGAGAGCTAATCAGCTAGCCCATTACCTCCAAAGCTTAGGAGTCGGGTCAGAAGTTCTAGTTGGCCTGTGTGTCGAGCGCAGCTTGGAAATGGTTGTAGGAGTTTTAGGCATTCTCAAAGCCGGGGGAGCCTACGTACCATTAGATTATGCTTATCCTCAAGAACGTTTAGCTTTCATGCTGCAAGATGCTCAGGTGTCAGTGCTAGTAACGCAGGAGAAGCTAAAATCGGGTCTACCCAACCATCAAGCAGAGATTGTTTGCCTTGATAGCAACTGGCAATCTATAGATTATGGGTTACATAACCCAACAGATAACATCACTTCCAATAACTTAGCCTACGTCATTTATACATCTGGCTCGACAGGTCAACCGAAAGGCGTTCAAATTCAACATCAAAGTGCTGTTAATCTCCTGAATGCGATCGCTCAAGAACCCGGTTTAACTGCTGAAGATACTCTCCTCTCTGTTACTAGCCTATCCTTTGATATTGCCGTTTCAGAAATTTTTCTACCTCTGTCTGTAGGTGCGAAGTTGGTATTGGTGAGCCGTGAAGTTGCGGCTGACGGGACACAACTGTTAAAAACGCTAACCACCTCCGGGGCAACCTTTATGCAACCGACACCAGTTACTTGGCGGTTATTACTGGCAGCCGGATGGCAAGGTAGTCCTCAACTCAAAATGATTTCCACAGGCGAAGCCTTACCTAGAGACCTCGCAAATCAATTATTACCAAAGGGAGCTTGTCTGTGGAACCTGTACGGACCTACAGAAACAACGATTTGGTCAACAGGCTACAAGGTGACAACGGCAAATAAAGCAATAGGCATTGGTTGCCCTCTAGCTAATACGCAAATCTATATTTTAGACTCTCATTTACAACCCGTTCCCATTGGTATATCAGGTGAGTTGTATATTGGTGGCGAAGGGCTAGCAAGGGGATATCTGAATCGTCCCGAACTGACTGCTGAGAGATTTATTTCTAATCCCTTCAGTTCAAACCCGAAATCGCGCTTATACAAAACTGGGGATTTAGCTCGCTATTTACCAGATGGACATATTGAATACTTGGGTCGTATCGACTATCAGGTAAAATTGCGTGGTTTCCGCATAGAATTGGGTGAAATTGAAACCGCACTCCTACAACATCCAGGCGTAAAAGAAGCTGTTGTAATTGTTCGAGAAGACATTCCTAATGAGACTAGTTTAGTCGGTTATATTGTTGCCGAAACTGGTCAAGATAGCTTGCAAGTGATTTCGCAATTGCGTCGATTCTTGAAACAACAGCTTCCTGACTTTATGGTGCCAACAATCTTTATGGCACTAGAAGCTATGCCTTTAACGCCCAATGGCAAAGTCGATCGCAAGGCATTGCCAAAGCCAGATGCTTCCCGCCCGGAACTGGAGGCCAATTATGTAGCGCCTCGCACTCCCATTGAGCAGCAGATTGCAGATATCTGGGCACAGGTTCTTAATGTCAAGCAGGTTGGGATTAACGACAACTTTTTTGAATTGGGTGGATATTCTCTACTAGGAATTCAAGTGGTTTCTCGAGTGCGCCAAGCCTTGCAAGCAGAAATTCTGATGTCCAATTTATTTGAATTACCAACAGTAGCGGATTTGGCTGAACGAGTAGAAACTCTGCGGTGGGCAACCCAAGGTGTTCAGGCTGCTGAGAGTGAAACAGCTGATGATTACGAGGAAGGTGAGCTATGAAAACATTAGATGAACTACTATCTGAGCTACGTCAGCGCGATGTCAAACTTTGGCTAGAGGGCGAACGCTTACGCTATCGGGCCGCAAAAGATAGTCTCACACCAGAATTGCTGACCGAGTTAAAAACTCAAAAAGCCGAAATCATCAACTTTCTCCGACAAATTACCACAGCCGCCAGTTCACAGATTCCCCCAATTGTCGCTTGTGAACGGAACGGCAACTTGCCGCTTTCCTTTGGTCAGCAACGGATATGGTTCCTCCATCAGTTTGAACCTGATAGTTCCTCAAATAATATGCCAGTTGTGGTGCGTTTTACGGGGAATCTCAATGTTGCTGTCTTAGAGGAAAGTTTAAGAGAAGTCGTCCGTCGCCATGAAGTTCTGCGGACAACTTTTCCAGCAGTGAATGGAAAGCCGACTCAAGTCATTGCCACCGATGTTTCCTTGACATTGCCAATAATTGACTTGCGGCAAGTACCAGATGAACAACGAGAGGCGGAAGCTCACCTACTGGCAACTAAAGAAGCTCATCAACCCTTTGATTTAGCCAATGGGCCAATTTTGCGGGTGTTACTGCTGCGATTAAGCGATCGCGAACATCTGCTAATTTGGAA
This sequence comes from Nostoc sp., assembly GCF_036917235.1. GTDB lineage: Bacteria > Cyanobacteriota > Cyanobacteriia > Cyanobacteriales > Nostocaceae > Nostoc. The sequence continues at coordinate 4,215 of NZ_JBALDU010000089.1, read as the reverse complement.
TATGCACTGCATAGTTTGTGATGGTGCTTCATCCGATCTGTTCTATCAAGACCTCATTACCATCTATAAAGCATTATCAGCAGGTCAGGTTTCTCCTTTAACTCCCTTACCAGTGCAATATGCTGATTTTACCAATTGGCAATATCAATGGCTCCAGGGAGAGGTTTTAGAGTCACAGGTAAACTACTGGAAGCAAAAGCTAGAAGGTAATTTACCGATTATTGAGTTACCTTACGATCGCCCCCGTCCTCAAGGAGTGCAAACCTATCGAGGCGATCGCGCTGCCCTGCTGCTATCAAAGGCGCTGAACCATGCCCTAACAGACCTGAGTCAAAAATGGGGTGTCACCCTGTTCATGACTCTACTGGCAGCATTCGAGCTATTGCTCTACCGTTATTCTGGGCAAGAAGACCTACTAATTAGCTTTGCAAGTGCAGGTCGAGGACAAGTTGAAACTGAGGGGCTGATTGGATTTTTTTCTAATACTCTTGTACTGCGGAGTAACTTTGCTCTTAACCCAACTTTCCGAGAATTATTAGACCGAGTGCGTAAGGATTGCTTAGAAGCTTATACCCATCAAGACCTACCCTTTGAGAAGCTAATTGAAGAACTTAGACCAGAACAGCGAAGTCGCAATAGCTCACCCCTGTTGCAGGTAAAATTCTCCCTCAATCCTCCTTGGTCGAATGGTCGTGGCATGGCATCAGTGCAACTACCTGATTTGACTATTACTTCTCTATTTGGCTACATCTATCATGGCAAGACCAAATACGATCTGACATTGGTCTTGCGGGAACAGGATAATGGTTTGGGCATGGTATTTGATTACAATGCCGAGATGTTTGATGCCAGTACCATAGAGCGGATGTTGGGACACTTCAAAACTTTACTCGAAGGTATTGTTGCTAATCCCGATCGCCCGATCGCTGAATTACCGCTGTTGACAGCGCCTGAACAACATCAATTGTTAGTTGAGTGGAATAGCAAACAAGCTGATTACCCCCAGGATACTTGTATCCATCAGTGGTTTGAAAATCAAGCTAAAACAACTCCAAATAATATTGCAGTAAGTTTTGAAAATCAGCAACTAACTTATCATGAACTTAACCAACGGGCAAATCAACTAGCCTACTATTTGCAAACTTTAGGGGTAGAATCGGGGGTACGCATCGGTCTTTATCTAGAGCCTTCCCTGGAGATGATTGTGGGGCTGTTGGGTATTTTGAAAGTCGGTGGAACTTACGTACCGATCGCTCCGACATCTGGGCAAGATGGTCTGGCTGTCATTTTAGAAGATGCCCAAATATCTTTGGTGTTAACCCAAAGCTCATTAGTTGAGAAGCTCTCTGAGCATCAAGCACAAGCTATCTGTTTGGATAGTGATTGGGAAGTTATTGCCGTACACGTGACTGAAAATCCAGAAAGTTATGGCACATATCAGACTCTCGCGTGTGTAATGTATGTGTCCGGCTCCAATGGAAAACCCAACGGTATAGCTATTACCCACCGAAATCTTGTCAGCCACAGCTTGGCAATTAGCCAAACTTGGAAGTTGACTCAGAGCGATCGCCTACTACTTATACCTAATATCAGTTGCGATACTTTCATTGAATCACTTTTCCCCTGTTGGATTACTGGTGCTACGGCAATTATCCAGTCTCAAAAGCTACAAAATTCGACGGTACAATTTTTCCCATTCATCGACCGACAAAAGATCACCGTTGTCAATTTACCTACTTCTTTCTGGTATGAGTTAGTTCAAGAGCCATCTGTATCTCCACAAACTTTGCCAGCCAGCTTACGCTTAGTTATGGTTGGTGGTGAAAAAGTTTCACGCCATGCTTATCTAACTTGGGTAGAAAAAGTTGGCAAGCAAGTACGCTGGCTGAATGCTTATGGATCGCTAGAAACAACCTTAACCGCCACGGTTTACGATCTGGAGACTGCCACTGAAGACAGCACTCGATCAGAAATTCCCATAGGAAAAGCGATCGCCAATACCCAAATTTACATCCTCGATCGGCGATCGCAACTCCTCCCTATTGGTGTGACTGGTGAAATCTACATCAGCGGTATCGGTGTTACCCAAGGCTACTTTAACCGTCCCGAATTAACATCTGAGAAATTTATACCCAATCCCTTTAGCAGCGAATCTGGAGCATACCTTTACAGAACTGGTGACTTGGGACGCTACTTAAGTGACGGCAATATTGAGTTTTTAGGCCGCTTAGACAATCAGGTAAAAATTCGCGGCTTTCGCATTGAGTTGGCTGAAATTGAAACAATTTTGCGCCAATATCCAGGCGTACAAAAAACTGTGGTGATTGCCAAAGAAGATGTTCTTGGGGATAAAAGTTTAGTTGCTTATGTTGTTACCAAACAAGGAGAAACTTTTGGGAGCGAGCAACTGCTGAGTTTTCTCCAGCAAAAGCTGCCTGAACATTTGTTGCCTTCTGCCTTTTTCATCGTCGATTCTCTGCCATTGAATGCTAATGGTCAAGTCGATTGCAAAGCCTTATCTAGACTGAATCCAAATACTTCTAAAATAGAAAAAATATTTGCCACAGCAGAAGATCCATTACAACTTCAGTTAACTAAAATCTGGGAAAATCTTTTAGGTATTCATCCCATTGGCATAAAAGACAACTTTTTTGATTTGGGTGGAAACTCATTACTTGCAGTACACCTGTTTTCTCAGATTGAAAAGACATTTGGTTTAAATCTGCCCTTAGCTATTCTTTTGCAATCTTCAACCATTGAGCAATTAACTAATTTTATTCGCCAGCAAGGGTTTTTGCCAGAAAGCCATAATAAAGTTAAGAGTAGTACTACTACCAATTCAGAAAAATTGATGCCTTGGTCATCACTAGTACCAATGCAGCCCAACGGTTCTAAGCCACCTCTATTTTGTATCCATGCAATTGGTTTAAGTGTCCTCTACTACCGAGATTTATCACTTCATTTGGGTGAAAATCAGCCATTTTATGCGCTACAAGCACGAGGATTAAGTGGGAAAGAAGCTCCCTTTACCAAGCTTGGACAAATGGCGGCTCATTACATCAAAGAGATACAAACTATTCAACCTGAAGGCCCTTATTTTTTGGGTGGTTCCTCCTTTGGTGGACTAGTAGCTTGGGAAATGGCTCAACAACTCGTAAAACAAGGTCAAAAAGTAGCTTTGTTAGCTTTATTTGATACCACTGGCCCAAATTATATTAAACAAGCGCCATTAGAAAAGCGAGTTTCTCAGCATTGGGACAACCTGACAAAACTTGGGACTAATTACGTGCTTGAGCAAATCAGGAACAAAAGCTCTTGGGTGAAGTATAAACTTCAAGAAAAGTTCCGAAAATTGATCTTTAAGTTTTCCTTAAAAATCTGGCGGACTGTACCTTATAACTACCGTAAATTAACAATCGAAGAAGCCAATAAACAGGCAGCCAGAGAATACGTTCTAAAAGCTTATCCAGGGCGAGTTACTGTATTCCGAGCAGAAGAGCGCAATGCATTAGAAAAACGGGAGGTTGACCCCAAAATGGGTTGGAGTGAAATGGTCTTAGGAGATTTGGATATTCAAAATGTCCCAGGAAACCACGACTCTATTTTTAGAGAACCCCATGTCCGAACTCTAGCTGAAAAGATGAGGGCTTGTATAGATCGAGCTATTGTAGACATCTAAAATTCATCTAATTTGCACAAATAATTATAACTTTCAACCTCATCTCGCTTCCAGGATGGGATTGTTTTATTTGTGGGTAATAACTTCAATTTTGTATGTATAAATTCGAGTGGCAATAAAGCCCTTACATCAGTTACAAGCTGAAAATTACCTAGTATATATACTGAGGTTTTAATAAAAATCAGACAATAAGCTATATAGTACATTCTTCACTTTGCTAGAAAAGAACATTACTTTTACAAACTATTTTGCAATCTCAAGGGAAATATGACACAGAAAATCCTGAATTTTGTAGAAGTTCAAAAAGATAATACAAATGGTGTCGATGGACTTGGTGGTGCTAAATCCCTCACCGTCAGCCCCGATGGCAAATTCCTCTATGCTACTGGATATGATGACTCGGCTGTAGCGGTATTTGAGCGGGATACAACCACAGGCGCACTGAATTTTGTAGAAGTTCAAAAAGATAATACAAATGGTGTCGATGGACTTGGTGGTGCTAAATCCCTCACCGTCAGCCCCGATGGCAAATTCCT
>NZ_JBALDU010000088.1:0-14263 GCF_036917235.1 Nostoc sp. | reverse complement strand
TAAGTCGAGTCAAGCCAATAAAATGCATTTTCACCAACTTAATACATGCGTACTATTCATTAGCGATCGCATTGTGCCAGTTGCGTAAGTCCTGTCTTGTTTGACTGCTTCTTCTGAGTACCAAATGGTAAACTGCCAACTATTATCCACGTTGGCAATGTTGGGACAAGTAGCCAGTATATTAACTATAAAAACACAGATGGTCGATATAAAGACATCGACGAGTCTGATATTCCAAGAATTTTAGGTGGGGCAAATCCACTTCTTTTAATTATATATACTGTTACTAAATCAAAAGTTTTTGACTTTGACTTAAACTTTCAAGAAAAGCACATACTCAAAATTTGTATGTGCTTTTCCTTGCCAAGATTGAAACTTAGTTATTAGATATTTTATTCCCTTTATACAATGAAAAATTTCAAGATTTAAACTCTACTACAAATAAGTGTATTTATGAGATTTTTTTCAACCTCTGTATTAAAGCTAACATATTCTGATGAACTGGTAAGTGTTTATATGCACCTCCAAATAAAGCATTCGGGTAATAAGCATCACGATACATTACTACATCATCTCCCTAACCTACTTTTTCTGCAAATTTTGGCTAAGCATCGAAGTAGGCTGTTGCTTGGATTGTTTCTTTTGTCATTCCGAACTTTTCTTCTTCATTTTTAATAGTCATTTCGTTAATCAAGTCGATATAAATTTTATCAAATATGTTACCTTGTACGCTAAAACTAAAACGACCTTTACTATATTTAGCCCAGAGTTCATTTATAGTAAGTAAATCTATACGTGGAATCCTCGAAAGTCCATATGTATTATCTTCATAAGCATTCCATTTCGATCCATATTTGGGATTAATAAGGCAGCCAAAAATGCATTTGGTTTCTAAATCAGCTTCTTCAAATAAGCTTGAAGCAAGTAATAGACGCAGTTTCCGGTAATCTATATCTGAAGATGAACTTAAATCATCATTTAACTGACTCTCATCTATTTCTGGAACCTTCTTAACAGGTTCTTGGGTTGTAGTAAAGTCCTGCTTGCTTAAGTAAACAACACCTAAAACAGTCACAACAACTATAATAAAAACTAATAATCCCATACCAGTTCACCATTATTTTATACAAATTTCTTACAATATCCGTGAATACCACAATACCTGTTGAAATCGCCAAGATATTACTACCGTTCGCTACGATTTTTACCAAGCCAGTTTGGAGTCAAGTGAAATTAAATGAATATTTATTTGTGGTTAAACTATTTATTACTTTTCATATCCCTTACTTCTTTTAAATCCTTTATTTTAGAGGTGACAAAAGCAAGTTTTTCCATGACTTTAGGATGGGACAGACAAAGATTTTTAACCGCAGTTCTAATTTAAACAGACTCTGGTGGATAGCAATGTTCAATAACTTTATTACCTTTTACTAAATGTTTATTGACAATAGTTTCAGCTACATTTGAGTTAACGCGAGTGTACCAAGTTCTATCATCAGAATAAAATACTACTGGCCCTTGTTGGCAAACTTCCAAACAACCAGATGTTCTTACTTCTATGTCTAAACCTGCATTTTCAACTGCGGATTTTAAAGCATCAAATGTGGATTGTCATTTGCGTGAAGGAAGACAGCGAGTAGAAGTGCAAACTGAGATATAAGAATGTTTGAGGGGGTTTTTAGTAAACGGTATAGGCTGGTTTCCCATTCCCAATACATAAATATCTCGTAGTTCCTCATAAAGAGCTAACTTTGATAAATTAGGCTTGCCTTCTGGTAATAAATTCTCACCTTATACATACGGATTTGGCAAGAAAATAGTCATGAGGTTTTCATCTGCACCATTCCAAAAATCAATTCCCCAACTTCTAGGGGTACCTTCTGCATTAAACCGTCGATAAAATGCAGCACGATTTACTTGACGTTGTTGCCTTAATTCTAAAGGAGTCTTACAATGAGGTCCACCTAAATTAGCCTCAATACATAAATGCAAATGCCAGCCTTCTGTAACTACTGTGAGATATCCATCATAGAGGATACAAATTTTGGGTGGAGCATTAAATTCTAATTCTAATACACCTCCTTGAACAATATGCCCTACCCCTACTTGCTGCCAATTTTGCTGAAATAAAGTGTAGAGTAGCGACGATAAAACATCGGTACTAGAATCAAAATATTCATATTCAATAGACCCCTCAGTAGATAAAGCCTCAATCACAACCTTATTTACTGGAGTTACCCAACAATTAAATTCAGTCATTCAAAACTCCTCTCTGCGTGAAAAAACTCTTGACTTCAAAACGTAGAACTCAACCCAACTTGAAAAACCCTCCCCCCATCAGGATAACCAGGAAATAATTGGTATCTCTGGTTAAAGATATTATCCAGACTGCCTGTTAATATTAAGTTATCACTGAGAGAAACCCGCATTTTGAAATCAAAAGTAGTATAACCAGACAAAAATTCTGTATTAATATTGTTTGTGGGATATGCACCCAAAGAATGCATCAGTATTCCAGCATATAAACCTTGAGAAGTTTCATAAGAAAGTCCTGCATTTAAACTATTTGCACCTGCGAATCGTAATTCTTTATCAACTTCGGCAGAATTTGTACTTTTCAAAATTCGGGGATCATTTGCTGTATAACTAACAAAGGCGTAGATATTCTTCGCTAACTGCAAATTTAAAACTGCTTCGATTCCCGTAGTACGAACCTTACCAATATTTTCATAAGTAGCTACCGGAACAGCAAAGTTATAGGCGATTAAATCTGATATTGTATTGTTAAAATAGGTCAAGCGCAATAAACTAAAATTGCCTAATTTTTGGTCAATTCCAATATCATAACTATCGCCTTTCTCTGGACGGAGATTAGGATTCCCAACGTAACTACCACCATTGGCATATAAGCTGAAAAGATTCGGCGCACGGAAATTTTTGATATAGTTAGCTGTGAGAGTGGTAGAATCTGTAAGTGCAAATTTTGCTCCTATACTTGGTGATGTAAAAGAGCCATTTGTCAAGCTGCTAAAATCCTGGCGTAAACCTAAGTTGGCAGTTAAACTAGGGGTAAAGTTAATTTCATATCTAGCAAATACTGCTCCTTGACTAATACTATCGTCGTAAGTGACTGTTTTTGTATTAGCAGAAAAATCGAATGTACTATTAGTAGCTGATACATTGCGATAATCAAAGCCATAAACTAGGGTTTGATTATTAGCAAAATTCCAACTGTGTTGTGTTTGCAATCCATAAGAAGTCTGCCCGTTATCATATCGTGCTTGGGATGAGTTGCGACTATCATAACGAGTGTTGAGGAAATCTGCGTAAACTCTGGCTGTTAGCAGTGAATCATCTCCACCTCCTAATTTTGAGTTCCAGGTTAAATCAGTGAGTACTTGGTCTGTGTATTTGCGATCGCTATCCGTCAATGAGTTAAAATAGCCTTGACCATATAATGGTTCAGGAATGGGGACTCCTCCTGGTACTCCTTGGTCTTTACCTAAATAGAGGGTTGAGAGGGTTAGGGTGTTGCGTTTTCCTAAATCCGCCTCCAACTTTACATTAAAGTTGTTGTAGACAACATCATTATTTTCCCTAGTTCCCTTGAAATTCGCTTCTGGGATAGAAAAAGGATAGTTATTTTCGGCTTCGGTACGGTTGTAACCTACAACCCAACCAATATTGCCGACTTTCCCACTATTACTGATAGTCTGTTGATTTAGTCCATACGCGCCAACGGTGACTCCCGCTTGTGTCGTCACTTTTTCTGTGGGACGACGAGTGATAATGTTAATCACTCCCCCAATTGCATCGGAACCATAAAGGGTAGAACCACCACCTGGTAATACTTCAACTCTTTCAACGATATTGGTGGTAAATTCTGAAAGGTCAAAACCACCAGAACCAAGATTATTAATTGGTCTACCATCAAGCAAAATCAAGACTTGTGCAGAGTTAGAACCCCGGATAAATTGACCACTTAAAGCGTTTACTTCTGTGCCAACTGTACCATCAGGTAAGATACCTGGAAGAAATTTTAGTGCTTCTCTGACAGTTCTAGCACCCTGCGCTTCCATCTCTTCACCCGTAATGTCGATAACAATTTTGATTCTCTATATCACTTACTAAATATGGAATTATACTTGTGCTACAGATAACACGCATAAACTAAATCCCCTAACTGTTAGTAAAGGGGACTTTGCGGACATTGTAGATTTAATTTCGTCAGGTGTCTTACATTCCTAACGTATTTTTGGGGAGGTTATAAAACAGAAGTTTTGCATTTCCTTTAATCTACATTCCTTAAGGTAACTGAGTTAATTTTGGTTGGTCTAAGTATGTATATACCAACTGAGAAACTTGACGAACAAAATCCCTACCTCTAGTGTCATTGTAAGGTCTTCTCACAAAAATGCCTGCTAAGTAACGCTTGCCATTGGGCATCTCAATAATACCTGCATCGCCAATAACAAATCCAATATCACCTGTTTTATGAGCAATTATTGCTCCCGAACCCAAACCAGCTGCCAGCAACTTTTTGTTATGGCAATGATTTAAAATGTCTATTGCCTGGGAGCGACTAGCATCTGAAATTAACTTATGATACTGAATCAATGCTGACAATTTTACTAAGTCGGCGGGACTGGTCGTATTAGTTCCCTTGAAATCTCCCAGTAAATGACGAATTACAGTATTTTTCAATCCCCAACTGTGAAACCGTTGATTTAATTTTGCCTTACCACCCAAACGGTCAATAATCATGTTTGTGGCGGTATTATCGCTGATGCTAATCATTTTGTTTATGGTTTGCAGCACAGTCAACTTGGTTCCCACACGTTGATACTGCAAGTCTCCAGAGCCACTTGCAACCAAGTCTCGCCGCATTACCAGGGTGTCATTTAGTTTGATATTACCCGCATCTATTCTCTCAAATAAAGCAATCAGAATTGGAAACTTAATCGTACTTGCGGCGGGAAATACTTTGTCGCCACTAATATCCAAATAGTTACCCGTCTCTAAATCCACAAAAAACATCCCTGGCTTGAGGAAACTGTAGCGAGTCATCAATGCATTAATTTGAGATTTTAGTTGTAGTATTTCCTCACCTAAAGGAACTACCCCAGCAAACATAGAAGCATTGATTGGTTTAGTGAGGATATCTGGTGGACTCAGTTTATTAATAGCTGCAATATCTTGTAAAGGCGCTTTATTTTGGAATAAGAGAACTTGGCGTTTTTGCTGGAGATTAGGGGTAATGGAAATTGGTGTTTGGGAGGATTGTTCGTCAGCCCCTATTCCCCATTCCACAATTCCCGTCGCAGCTATCTTTTCAATTGATGATAATTTTACAACCCAATGAGAGTTAGAATCTCTTCTGACTATTACACTTTGCGGAGAGACAGTGTAACCAGGTGCTAATTTAATTACGAGTCGGGTTGTCTGGGGGTCAAGCTGTGCTACCCGAATTTCTCGAATCTTTGAGCCAAAGTTTTGTTTGGTTGTCGGGTAGCTCAAAGTAGTTCCTGATAAGTCAATGACAAGCCTTTTAGGGTTATCAATAAAAAAAACTCTCGGTTGAATACCTGAGTCAGTGGTTAGGTCAAGCTGATTATGAATGGGGTCAAAGTGCCAGGATTCTAATCGAGTTGCTCTTGCAGGAGAGGATAGGAGCAAAATACTTATTAAGCTCAACAATAACCAGCGTAATTTCATACAGTATAGTGAGGAGAATATTGAATTTACTTACAGAGCTTTTCAGGGAAGTAAATCAAGTCATAACTGATTGAGAATCATAAGCAATAAAATATATAATGTCAAGGATTTTAGATAGTAAATGAAAGCTGATACAGTGAATATCGATTCTGCTTGATGAAAGTCGGTATAATTAAACTCACACCCGCTTAAAAAAACGGGTGGATAAAGCTTTCACAAATTACTCTATAAGCACCCATTAACTTGGGATTTTACTATTGAGTATTAGTTGATTGAGAATCATTCTGTGTCTTTTTATTTTTGCCAAATTGGGATGCTCCCGTTGTTTGAAACAACGGTATTCTTTACGCCTCGTTTACTCTCTCTAGGTCGATGGATTGTGCAGCTTGACGAAACGATGCTATCGACGTGAGGCGATTGGAGGGACAATCCCACAGAATGTATTTGAAGCAATCAGGAATATCTACCATTCGCAGCGTTTTTGCACTCCTAAGCAGGTGAACATTTTTATTGTGGCAAGCTTGGAGGTTGTAATTGGGGATTCTGTCGCAAAGATGATGAATGTTATGGTACCCGATATCGGCGGAAAACCACTTTAAAACGGTGGGTAACTCCAGATAACTGCTGCCCTTAATTGCTCCTTCGAGATAGTCCCACCCTTCAGTTTTGTGGGCGTAAGAACCATCAAAGTTGTGCTGAACAAAGAAGACACAGATGAGGATTGCCGCAGCACAAGTTAGCGTGATTGAGTAAACGCTCACGAAAAAACCAAATCCAAGTAAATACCCCAGAAAAATCCAGCTGCCGACTACACAAATGTTGTTGAACAACAGATGCCAAAACTCAGCCGCAGTGTACCAATTTCTAGACTTATGAGAGGAGATGATTCGAGGTAAATCCATAAAAGGATCTTGCTGCAAGCAAGTCAGTAGATGAGTTATAAAATCATATGTTCCGGCAATCAGGGCGAGTCTTGGCTTAATCGCGACATAGAAAAAACCTCCCGGAAAGATCATGAATGGGTGTCTCAGTAGTTCATAACGCCTTTGGGCAGATGGACTGAGGCGAGCAAACTCCTCGGTAGAGATTAATGCACTAGGACCGCGATAGCGTTGCCAATCACCGTTGGTTTTGTGGTGATAGGCATGTCCTCTTGACCACGGATATTGAGGTACTGCGTTAATCACCCCCAGAATAAAACCGATAATCCGATTAACCCTTTTTGAACGAAAGAGTGAATAGTGTCCGCAATCATGCATTAAAGAAAAACAACGCGCTGAAAACAGCGTCATCAAAACTATAATAGGCGGAAGCAACCAAAAAGAAATAGCAGCTGCTTTATATGCTAAAAACCATAAAAGCACATAAGGCACAACCGTATTCAGGATTTGATAAGTTGCTCGCAAGTCGCTGCTGTTCATGTAAGGACTCAGGACAAAATCCGACTTTTTCACTGCGGTTTCCATTAAATAAAACTTTCTCCTAGATGACTATCAATACTTCTCAGTTAAACATTTTTAACTCGGAATCGGGTTTGGGGAAAAGGTAAGGGTTAAAGGTTTTTTCTTTCCCTTTTCCCTTTTCCCCTTAACCGAGAAGTATTGAGATGACTATTACTCGCGTATTGCCTGTTTTAAATTTGTCAGCAAGACCTACATGACGCGAGTGGAAGGGGAGAACACGCGTCTGTGGCATTACTACCGCACGACTACACCGAAAAACCGCCCTGCTACTCCAAATCAATATAGATGTTGAAGTGTTCACTCCGCTTGCTGCTCAACTTTTTTGTTGTATCGGACAGTTCCTCTCCCGACTTAAATCATTACTCTTTCGGCAACGCCAGCGGCTGAAGTTCCTTTTGGGGTAAGTTGAAATAACTGGTAGCATCAGCCAGATGCTTTATTAGCGTGGATTGTGGTAAAGGTCCTTGCAAGTAATTCCAAGGTAAATACAATATCTGTTGACCAGTTATCATGAACGTAAAAATCTAGGTTAGGTATTTGTCCTTTAAGTTGTTTGAAAGCACGACGATAACTGCCCAAGGAGTCGCCATAATTACGGGTAAGTTCCAAAAGGTGGGATAGTCTGCGATCGCCCCTGGATAACAAAGCTTGAATGATTGACCAATTATAACTTTCCGGTCGAAAATCTATACCTTGCGGCTTAAGTTGTTTCTGTAAAAGTTGCAACCGCTTTTCTGCTTGCCGATTGACTCCAAACCACTGAAATGGCGTATGTTCTTTGGGAACAAAGGTGCTACAGCCAAATGTTAAGCGTAATCCTGGTACAGTTTTTTTCAGAGAGCGCATCATTGCCATAGTTTGTTCTAAATCCTCTGGTTCTTCACCGGGAATTCCTACCATTCCATAAAGTTTCAAGTTTGTTAATCCACCACCTTTAGCATTGATCGCTGCTTGGATAATTTCATCATTATGCAATTTTTTGTTGATAATTCTCCGTAAATTCTCTGAACCGCTTTCTACGGCAATTGTAAGCGATCGCGAATCTCGTTTCGCCAAAATTTCTGCTAATTTTACTGTTACGGTATTTGTCCGTACTGAGGCAATGCTAAGACGCACATCATCATACTTTGGCTGATTCAAATGATCGAGTAGTCTTTCAAACTCCGGATGCTGAGTGACAGAAGCCCCCAATAATCCGATGCGTTTTGTCACTGATATACCTTTTTCAATCGCTGGAATGAGAGAACCTTCCACACTTGCTATCCTAAAAGGAAGCGTTAGATAAATTGCCAGACAAAAGCGAAACATTTCTGGGCAACTTCTGACAACTTCCACCATATAAATATTTTCCCACGCGGCTTTTTCCGTCACAACTGTTGATGTTGAGAGGATATCTCCCCGATAGGTTTGCTTTTGCACTACGGCAGGGATTTCTGTTGAGATTGGTTGAATTGACTTGACAGCGCCGTCTAATGTATGATAGCATACCTCGTACAAACTAAGTACATATATTCCCGGTGCTTGTGCAAGTGCTTGCAGTTTAGTTTGTCGAGAGGCATTTCTGACTTCTTTGTAAACGTCGATAAAATTTCCTAGCAGGTTTTCGCCATCTCCTAGCAAAATGACATCAAAAAAATCTGCGAAAGGTTCGGGGTTAGCAGTGAGTACGGGACCGCCACCAAAAACTATGGGATGATGATCGCCACGGTAAGCTGCCCTGATAGGAATTTCTAAAGATTCCAATAAATTCAAAATATTGACATAATCCAGTTCCCAAGACATAGAAAAGCCGAGTATTTCTGGTTCTCGCGGAAGTTGTTCGTGGGTATCGGTAAACAGGCGACTCACCTGCATATCAGAACGCATCACTAAAGTTGCCCACACCACTTGATAGCCAAGGCTTGTTATCCCCACCGTGTAATCATTGGGAAAAGCGAAGATGGTGGGGATAGCGTCTGTGTTGGGAGTTGCGGGGGTAAAAAGCAAGCGTTCGGTAGCGAATACGGATGATGTCACAGGCATTTGTGTTGTAACTATACATTATTGTTGATTTTTAGCTCTTTTTTCATTGTGTTTTTGCTTCTATTGAGAGGGTGTGATGAGGTTGGAATTCTGCCCATTCCTTGCATACAGTTTGGTAACATTGGGGTGGTGTAATTGGTAATTTAGTTAAATAGAAAAACCCAGCTTGATGACCGTACTCCAATAAAAACACAACATCTTTTTGGGGATTATACTTATCTACAGCTTCGAGAATATGAGCATTCATGAAGTGTCTTTGTAACAGTACAGTATCGGGTGCTGCTAACCAAGCATTTAAGAAAGCTGTAAGATTTTTACGCGGGATAAAATGCGCTTTAATAGTTGGAATTTGTGAGTCCCATGTAATAATCTATCGCTGCATTTTGGTAGCGAGTTGCTTTGGGAATATTGCTTGATTTTGGCTTGAGCATTGAGGAATAAAGTAAGTATTAGGGCATTAAGCTTGGTTTAAATTCTGACCAACGCTTACAAACTTGTTCATAGCAATCGGGTGGAGTAATTTTTAGTTGGTGTAAAAAATTCACCTCAAATTGAGGATCTGCCTTTAGCACCAGAAGAATATCTTGATGGGGATTGTATGTTGCGATCGCAGGGAAAATTGATGAAATCATAGATGAACACATTGATTGCGATATGACTCCGCCATCCTGAAAAGAACGCAAGTAAAATCCAATCAAATCACAGGGGAGAAATTGCAGGGTGAAGGGAACTGTATCAAGACTTGTATTTGTAGGGTGAGTAACTTTAGTATCCACATCACAAATAACAACTCCCCGCCCAAATAATTGAAATCCTTTCCATCCTGTATAACCGATTACCAATATATTGTTATGGATAAAGCTGTTTTGCCAGTAGCCGAAATTTCCTTGCCAAACACTATTGGATGGTCGCATTGACTTCCTCCCCCAACACCAATGATTCAATGCGAACTTGCTCGAGTTCTCGTCCAATCAACACTAATCGCGTTTGACGGGGTTCGTGGGGTTGCCAAGTCCGATCGTAAAAGTAGTCAAATCGATTACCAACACCCTGTAATACCAAACGCATAGCTTTGTTTGGAACTGCTACAAATCCCTTAATTCGATAAATTTCTTGCTGTTGCACCAATGTTTGCAAGCGTTTAACTAAGACAGTCGGCTCAAATGACTGGTCTAACAGTAGTTGCACTGCATTAATTCCTTCATCATGTTCGTGGCCTTCTTCAGTATCGTGGTGACTGGGACGACTATCTAAGTTGTCTTCTACCGCAGCGTTGAAACCAAGCAATACATCGCCACTGATTTTACCATCCTGACAAGGAATGACTTTTACACCAGGGGATAAGTTCTGCTTTAGCCATTCTTGCACCCTAACTTGCGTTTGTTCATCAACGCGATCGCTCTTAGTCAGCAATACTAGATCAGCACAAGCCAGCTGATCTTCAAACAGTTCCTCAATGGGTGTTTCGTGTTCTAGGCTAGAGTCGGCTTGTCGCTGTGCTAAGAGGGCTGCTAAATCGCCTACATATTGATTAGTTGCTAAAGCTTCACAGTCCACCACAGTAATTACGCTGTCCACTGTAGCGCCTGTGCGAATCTCTGGCCAGCGAAATGCTTGCACCAATGGTTTTGGCAGTGCTAGTCCAGAGGTTTCAATTAACATACAGTCTAGGCTGGCGCGTCGCTGAAGTAATTCTTGCATCGCTGGAAGGAATTCTTCTTGCACCGTACAGCACAGACAACCGTTGGTGAGTTCAACAATATTATTGTTGGAATCTTCTTCATCGTCACAAACTTGACAGTCACGTAAAAGTTCGCCATCAATTCCGATTTCCCCAAATTCATTTACCAAAACAGCAATGCGTCGTCCTTCATTGTTTTGGAGTAAATGGCGAATTAACGTCGTTTTGCCTGCGCCTAGAAATCCTGTAATTACTGTGACGGGAATTTTTTGCATATAAAGTGTGTCGTTTGTTGATTAATCTTGCGATCGCAAGAAAGAAGGGGGTTGCATATTTGCGGGATGATTTTACTATTTTTGTGGGATGGGCAACATGAGCGTCCCTTGTATCTACGGGCGGGCAGGATGCCCACCCCACAAGAATCATCCCTTAATTCAGCAACGCCGAAAGAAGTTTTAACCGCAGATATCATGCAATGTTGCCAGCGTTAAAATCCAAATATTCATAACTTGCGATCGCTACCTAACCAAGCTTGAGGGATTTTGGTTGGCAAGGTTTCTGTCCATCAATTCTGTGCGTGAGTTCGCCCGCACAGCCCGGAACATTCCAAATCGGCACAGAAGAGCACCAAACGCCAAACGCATCAACAAAAACGTCGGCATCTCGCGCAGAGATTTAATGAAACCAGATAGACCAAAACACACTAATCCCTTTGGTCGAACCACTCCTTGCCAGATGGAATCTAACCAAGAAGGAAGCGTTTGTTCTGTCCAGTCTGCCGTAATTACCTCCCCCTCAACTAAGGAAGTCTCTGCCAAAAGCTCGGAAAAGCCTTCAATGCTGGAAAAAGCTGGATGAGACCACTGATCGAGAAGTTGGCGCATTACTGGTTTCTCCCAAAAATTTAGGGGCTTTTGGCGGTCATCCCTCTGATTCCAGTCAGCCACAACCAAGACTCCACCAGGCTTTAGCACCCGCATTAGTTCTCTAGCAAAAACCGTTTTATCTGGCATATGGGGGCCGGCTTCAATCGACCAAACCACATCAAAACTGGCATCTGGAAACGACAGTGCCATCGCATCATCGACTGAAAACTGTGCGTTTAGCCCAAAGGGTGTTAATTCCTGGGCGCGGTTAACCTGCTGTGGACTAATGGTAATCCCTGTGACAGCAAACCCATAATCTCGCGCTAAAATCCGGCTGCTACCCCCAATCCCACAGCCAACATCTAAGACGGTAGTACCAGGAGGTAATTTTTCTATTTCACTCCATTTTACCATTTCATGGACAAAATCAGATTTAGCAGCCAAAAAATCCTTGCGTCGCGGTGGTGAACCGTAATGACCGAGGTGAATGTGTTCCCCCCAATAAAACTCTACAATGCCGTCAAGTGTCCATTGATCGTAGGAATTGGCGACTGTGGTTGAGGATTGATACTTGCGGGCAGTCAGGAGATAAGCCGCAATTCCAATTACTAAAAGCAGAAGAAAACCAATTACAGAATATAATAAAGTTGACATTTTTTTGAACGCTCTTGTACACCTATTTGAGTCGATCTAATGGTTTACTTATTGCTGCTTGTCCCGAATCAGACGAGCGATGTCTTAACCGCCCAAGGTCGGCAATCGCAATATAAATCATCCGATACATTGACATTGCAATATTTTGAACATCTTGAATAATTTTCCCTTGAAGTAGACTGGGCTTGTATTTGCCTTGAGGGAGAGCCGTTTGTTTGACAAAGGGATGAATAGCAGTAGGAATCTTCCCAGTTCGGTGAAGATAGAATTTCGGCATGATAATTAACTGAAGTATTAATTTAGTAAATTAACAATTTCTATGGGAAATTGGGAAAGTATCTGTTCAGTATTGTCACAGGGCTATGTACGTCATACACGCCATTTACTACCTGTTTTGAACAACTTTTATCTGTTAGTTAATACAACGTTTTTTTGTTGCTGTGACTATTTGCAAGCGATACTCTCATCTGGAGTAGCAATAGCGATCGCTGCATATAAAGACACAACTTGTACCGGAAATTAATCCCTTTCCCTCTCATAGAAAGTCGTAATCTGTAGCGTCTTGATATGTGGGGCTATGAGAACGTAAGGCTGAGTAGTTGTAGAAATCTTTATCAAAATACTTATCTGTGCCTCGCAGATGTACAAAATTTACAAGTTCACTTCGGCGGGCATTCTGACTCACAAGGCAAGCCTTGATTACAGCTGCGGGACAGCGCCGGATTTACACCGGACTTTCCCCGTTTCCTCTAGCGGCTGTTCCCCACTAGAACCGAGATTCAATCTGAATACTAACACAACTGTGATTTGCTTGCATAAAAATCAATAGTCCATCTATACTGGCATTCGTCACCTGTTTTGGATGCTCAGGTATCGGAGCCTATATGCCAAAGCTATTGGTATTTTCGGATTTTATCGCGCAAGGCCGCGTGTTGGTGAATGGCTAGGTAAGGCAAGCAAAAGATAACCTGGAATTTTCCCAAGCTTCCACGATGGACAAAAAACATTACTATAGTGCGAAGACAAGGATCTCCACTATCGGCAATGAAGACAAAAACTAGGTAAAGCCAATGAATCAGGCGACTAGAAATGTCCTGTGCATGACGGGTATAAAAAAAAGTTTTTCCGGCGTGCCAGCGCTCTGGGGAGTGGATTTTGAACTGAAGGCAGGCAAAATTTATGCACTGATCGGAGAAAATGGTGCCGGCAAATCGACGCTTATCAAGATTATGACGGGGGCTTATCGACGGGACTCAGGTGTTATGGAGTACGACGAAAAAGCCGTTGCATTCCATAACCCGACCGAAGCGCAGGTGGCAGGTATCGTAGCCGTCTACCAGGAAATTCAACTCGTGCATTTCCGAACAGTTGCCGAGAATATTTTTCTTGGCAGGGAGCCTCATCGCTTCAGCATCATTGATAGACGGGCGATGAACGCTAGGGCGACCGATATCCTGGAGCGCCTGGGGTTGCATATCGACCCGCGCTCAGTGGTTGGGTCGCTGAATATTGCCCATCACCCGCGCTATATCCTTTGGGGCGCGGGTGCTGATCCTCGATGAACCCACGAGTTGGCTGACGGAAACTGAAGTTTCTGTTCTTTTTGATGTCATGCGGCGGCTAAAGTCGGAAGGGACATCCATCGTCTACGTCAGCCACCGTTTTGAAGAACTTTACGCCGTGTGCGATCGCTGCCACCGTCATGGGAGGAACCTTTCTCGCAGGGGGTCAGGGGAGCGTGTTTCCGACGCTAGTCGGTGTACTTTTACTAGGGCGTGTCATCAATTAAGCCAAATGACAGAAGCAGCCAGATAAATTGCACCCAAAAAGTTAGTAGCGCGTTTATCGTAGCGCGTCGCAAT
>NZ_JBALDU010000087.1:0-82479 GCF_036917235.1 Nostoc sp. | reverse complement strand
CTAATCTAAGCAATACCGTCTTGGCACGTCTCTTCTTAATAATATATTTGTACTATAAGGTTGCGATCGCACTGTGCCAGTTGCGTAAGTCCTGTCTCAATCAACTTACAACAAGGGGCTTAAGCCTCTTGTTTTGTCTTAGTCCGCGCAGACGGACTTTGCCTGTGTAAAATGAGACTGTTGGAATATATCCAAATCACGGTTATACTTTCTCGTAAAACCACCAAAATACTTGGGGGCAATGGCCAAAAAGTTCTTAGTTTGGGAAAGATATATCAGACTTTAATAACTATTAGAGGTGGCTGTAATGCCGACGATTCATTTTGTGGATGGTGAAAAAGGCGGGGTAGGAAAGTCTCTCTTTGCCAGGACAATGATTCAGTATTGTTTGGATAAGAGAATCCCATTTGTACCAGTGGAAACAGATAGATCGAATCCAGATGTCGCAGGGGTATATAAGGAGATATGTAAATATGCTGTGTTTAGCGAGAATGAACGACAGGCAAATAAGGCAGATAGAATATTTGAGTGGGCGATAGAGAAGCCAGTAATTGTGAATTTAGCCGCACAATCGCATAGAGCAGTACAAGGGTGGATTGAATCTAATCAATTACTTGAACTAGGAAGTTCGCAGGGAGTTCTGTTTTGCAAATGGTTTGTATCGACAGGAGGATACGACAGCATCAACCTGTTTGCTCAGTCAGTGAATACTTACGGTGATAAAATCCCTCATATTCTGGTGAGGAATTTAGGGCTGTGTGATGATTGGGAGCATTTAGAGTCAGACTCCAACTATCAGAACATAGTAAATAAATATCAGATAAAAGTTATAGATTTTCCGAAGTTAGCATACAGAGAAAGAAACATAATTGACCAAAATCGCCTGACTTTTGCAGAGGCTAGAGAGTATAAAGAATTTGGGATAATTGGGAAACAGAGAATAGTGAATTTTCTGAAGCTTGCTTATGGTGCTTTTGAGAAAGTAGGTATCTGGTATGAAAAGGTTGAGTAGTAGTCATTTGTCATTGGTCATTGGTCATTAGTACCAATGACCAATGACAAACCTTAGCAGGAGATTGGATGGGGGTGCGATGGCGTACCCGCCTGCTGTAGGCGATCGCTTTGCGAATTTGACTACAATTCTTAGAAAGAGTAGCAAAAACCTAAATGTCTAAAAAGTCCGATTCTCAGTTTCAAAATCTCTTTAGTTCACCCAAATCAAGCCACTGGGACGAAAGATTAGCCCAAATAGCCTATCGCTTTAACCGAGAGTATCAACGTGAAACCTTTGAACTTCCAGCAGAAGTACAGGCGATGCCGATATTCCACGAGTGGATTGCTGGGAGTTTCTCAGGGAGAATTGCTTCCCCCTTCTGGGAAATTGCTAAACCTCAAAAAAACCAACACTGTATAGATATTGGCTGTGGGATCAGCTTTTTAATCTATCCTTGGCGGGATTGGCAAGCATTTTTTCATGGGCAAGAAATCAGTAATGTGGCACGCGATACCCTGAATTCTCGTGGGCCACAGTTGAATTCTAAGCTGTTCAAAGGGGTTGAGTTGGGAGCAGCTCATCAGTTAAACTATCCATCAGAGCAATTTGATTTAGCGATCGCCACCGGATTTAGCTGCTATTTTCCCCTCGAATATTGGGATGCTGTACTAGCAGAAGTCAAACGGGTGTTAAAGCCAGGTGGACATTTTGTATTTGACGTTCTCAACCCAGAACAGCCCTTAGCAGAAGATTGGGCAGTTCTGGAAACCTATTTAGGGGCTGAGGTGTTTTTAGAGCCTTTGGCTAAGTGGGAAAAAACGATTAAGACCGCTGGTGCTAAAGTCGTAACGCATAAATCAGGGGAATTATTCGAGGTGTATAAGATCCGATTTTAAAAATATTACAGCAGATTTCAAATTGGTGATGTATACAAGCTAAGTCTGTTACCAAGCTGTAAAGCGTGTTTTACTCCTGAATTCTAAATTCTGAATTCTGAATTCTGATGTATTACTCAGGGATAAGTGGACTCATTGGATCTAAAGAAGTTGTAAAAACAAAATAGATTACCCCAGTTCCCAGAATCATCACAGCGAGACTGAACAGCAATACCCATCTGTCTGTTGGTTCGTAAGTATCTTCTTCGATATCACGACGGACAGCAAAATAGTGTGACGTTGAAAGCCACACCGTAATTAAACCCACTAGCGAGAAAACTAAACCTAACTTCCAGCCATTGCCAGGACGGGGTATCAAAGGTACTTGGAAGGCACGCAAACGCACAATAACGACACCAAAACCTAAAAGAGCGATCCCTGTCCGCATCCAAGCGAGGTAGGTACGCTCATTTGCCAAATGATCTCGGATTCTGGATGGATTCAGTCTTCCTGGCTTTTTTTTATCTTTATCTTCTTCTGTAGGTTTCAATTTTAACTGCATCAATAACACCTTTATCCCCAAAGCGGCTCTTATCAAAAAAATGCGGAGGTAGTAGGAAATATCTTTCCAGATTACTTGCACCCAGCGCAATAGTTGCGCTACTGAAATATGCCTGTTGTGATTGTACATTTTTTACAAAATTTATCTTAATGCAGATATGAAAATAAAACAAGCCTAAAATTTAGGATAGATAAACTCAAAAAAAATAGCCAAGATCGGAGAGATGTTTCACCAGTGTTTGTCCTGTTTTTCTCTGATTTTGGCTGTTACCCTATTTAAATTCAGAACAATCATTTCAAAAATAGACTATGCAGTTCTATTTCAAGACTGATTGCTAGGCGCATTAGGAACTCGTGTATTTATCAGATCCTGCGATATATCTGGGATAAACCAGTTAGCCTCTTTGCTGTTAAGAACTTTTACAGTCGGGACATTCAATTCAATCGCAGCAGTATCTAGATTCCTCTTAATTACCAACTGAGTTCCATCAAGGATCTTCAGAGCCGCCGCTCCTGTCAATTCTTCACCTTGCCCATTAGGACTAGAAGTGAAATTTGCTACCTGGGCATCATTCGGTAGATAGATGCCATCACAATCCCAGTTATTTTTTGTGGATTGACCATCAGCTAGAAAATATAGACTATTCTCGTATACGGCATCTTCATCTTCTTCATCATTTGGTCTTTTACCGTATACCGCTATGGTATTACCTGTTTGGTTGTTGCATTGACCCCAATTGATTCCCGTTTCTAAAGCATATTTTTGCAGTGTTAATTCCTCGGTTCTTTTTTTAATTTCTTCTGGTGTCAGGTCTTCAACTTGAGTTTGAGTATCTTTTGTCTGCGAGAGTTGCTGAAGTGCTTTAGTGACTTCGATGTAATCAGGGTTTTTGCTAAATTTCGGTCTATCAGCAAAAGAAGGTTGAGCAAAGGCTAGATTAGTGACAATCATTAAAACAATTAGCAGAGATTTCCAGATTTTCATGTTTTGATTCCTGTTGATGGATAAGATATTTTACCGTTTAGAATTCGTTTTGCTCAGAAAATTGATGATGCACCTCTTTATTAGACACTTAATTTTTCTTGTTCTTCACTCGACGGCTGAGTATTGAAACCTAAAATTAATGAGAATATATAACTAGAAACTACAGATAAAAGAGTCCAGGTAACATTTTCCGTGACAATAAACACGCCCAAACCAATTAATATACAAGGTACAAAAGTGTTACCATTTTCAGTTAAAAAGTTGGCGATCGCAGGTAAGTAGGTTAACTTATAAGCGGTATAACACCATACACCCACCATTGCAAAAAATACACTTAGGATCACCAGCAGACTATCTAATTCTGAGTTGGCAAACAGAGGCACGTAGACGCTGATATTATCACTACCATTGGCAAATGCGATCGCGGCTACATTGCAAGTTTGCGGAGAGAGAAAACTCTTAACGACAGATGGACAAGACGGCTCGGTTTCTTCTTCGGCTTCCTCTGGTGAATCCTCTTCGCGTTTTAGTAAACTGCTCATACCAATGATTATTGGCATTAACCCAAGTAGTCTAATCCAGTCCTGCGGGATGATTAGTCCACCGAAGAAACCAGGAAGACTAGCAACGATCAATGCTGCAAAACCGAGATACTGACCAGCAAGGATGTGACGACTGCGAAACGTTTTGCTTATTTGTGAAAAAAGCAACGTCAGTATGACAATATCATCAATGTTGGTGGCAGTGAATGCGGTAATCCCTGTGGTAATTGCAGTTGCTAAATCGTTCATTTGTGGATGTCCTTATTTTCATGCTTGGGCATTGGGCATTTCCCTCTGCTCTCTACTTGGCCGTTTGAGTCCGTGCCGAAGCCTTGATTTATACTTTAGTCAAATTAACCGATAGAATCAAATGCTTTTATTTGTCAAAATGATAAATGAAAGTGATTAAAATTTTGACATCAAGTTGTAGGGATACGATAAATGGCAGGAATGACGCTTGAGCAGCTAAAAATATTTCTGGCTGTGGCGCACAACTTACACTTTACTCGCGCAGCAGAGGAGCTTTATATTACACAACCTGCCGTCAGTGCAGCGATTCACAACTTAGAGCAAGAATACGGTGTGAAACTATTCCATCGGATTGGTCGCCATATCGAGATTGCTGAGGCAGGTAAATTACTGCAAGTGGAAGCGCAGAAAATTCTCGATCAGGTTTCCTTGACAGAAAGGGGATTGCGAGAATTGAACAATCTGCAACGGGGTGAATTGAAATTAGGGTCAAGTCTGACAATTGGCAACTACTGGCTACCAAGTAAGATTAGTGAGTTTAAGAGCCAATATCCTGGTATCCAGATTGACTGTACCCTAGCCAATGCAGAAACGATTTGTGTCGGTACAGCGATGGGGCAGTTTGATTTAGGTTTGGTGGAAGGAGATGTGAAGCCAGCGCTTCAGAATACTTTAGACTATGAAATAGTAGCTAGCGATCGCTTGCAAATTGTGGTTGGTCAAAAACACCCTTGGTTTGAGTGGGGAGAAGTTGATTTAAGCCAATTAACTCAGACTCCGTGGGTGATGCGAGTGCGGGAATCTGGAACACAACAAAGGTTTGAGGAAGCGTTGCAAAATTGGGGGATCAACCTCAGCGAACTGAATGTAATTTTAGTGTTCACCAGTGGTGAGATGGCAAAAGCCGCTATTGAAAATGGCGTAGGTGCAACTGGAATTTCTGAGTTGATGGTAAAAAAAGAAATCCAGTTAGGGAGTCTGCGGGCAATTCGAGTTATTGATAATCGAGAAAGCAACGGTGTGATACCTACGGCGGGCTACGCCTACGCAGAAATAATTCGACCTTTTTTCAAAATCAAACACCGTCAGCGTTTTCAAACTGCTCTTTCCAAAGTCTTTGAACAAATGTTGATATCGTCTGTGTTGGATGGTTCACATCAACATTTATCAGTTATTTAAAGGAGATTGGGGATTGGGCAGAGGGGCAGAGGGGAAAAACTATACTGCAACTGCTCCCCTGCTCCCCTGCTCCCTACACCTTCCGCATATTTCTACTGATGGGGTCAAAACCTCTAGAAAACCGCGTACTTTCATCATAGTAAGCGCCAGTTAGATTCGCTCCATACAACTTGGCATAGTTGAGTTTTGCTCCCCGGAGATTTGCTTCATTCAGATTGGCACCGCTCAAATTAGCTCTGGTCAAATTCGCTTTGGCTAAATTAGTACTACTCAAATCTGCTCCCCAGAGTTTAGCTTTAGCTAGGTTAACTCCACTTAAGTCAGATCCCCATAAATTAATTCCAGGCAAATCGGCTCCAATCAGCTTGTTACTACTCAAGTTGACGGCTGGAAAATATCTTTCTCCTGCGGCAAAACGCCTTTTTAATTCTTCAGCATTCATGCGTCGCGTTGACCTTCTTTAGCAATACAGAAGTTATTTGTTCCCATTCCTGGCTTAGTTCTCCTGAAAATGCTGGCTGACCACTGCGTTGATACCAGTAATGGGCATTTTTCAAATCGCCTTCTTTGCGGTGCAGATAAGCATGAACCCAGGCACTGTCAGCATCGCTGGCATCTGTAACTATTTCATGAGCTTTGTTCCAATCACCTTTATTGTCATACCACATTGCTTGCAGCCCTTTTGGTAGTGTCTGAGGACATGGGCGCTGCTTTTCGATCAATCGCAGGAATTCCTCTGTATTCACGATCGCCACCTAACAAGAATTAAACTTCTATTTCTAAGATACTCCTCAGTTTTAGGGGAGGATGGGGAGCAGGGGAGAAGTTGCAGTAAGTTTTTCCCCTCTGCCTCTTGTGCCCAATGCCCTTCATCTCTACTTAACTGGAATAACTTCAAACTGGAAAGTACCGATCAAACGGTTATCAATATAGACTTCTATTCTATGCTTACCAACTGGATCGCCAGGGGCGATTGTCCAAAAATTCTCAATTACACCTTCTGGAGCAGACTGTGTGCGTCGTGTTACAGATGTCTTGCCGTCTGCTGATATTGAGAAATCTTCACCATTATCTGTACCCCAAGTTTCTGGAGGTTTTGGTAAATACAAGACTTCACGCCATTTCACTTCACCTTGGTAGTTTTTGAGTTTAATCCGCCACCCGTAGGTGTTTCCTTCCTGAAGTGGCACTCTTGTTGTCTGGAAAATGGTAACGTTTCCTTTGGAGTCAACTCTCTTCAGACCAAACTCGGTGTTACTGACAGTAATCTGTTTTGCATTCGTTGGCGCCGGAGATGATATGGCATTTTCTACCAAAACAGAAGTAGCGTTGATTGGCTTAGAACCGATGACCCCAGATATTAGCCAAAAAGCAGCTAGCACAGCAGTAGTAGTCCAAATTCTCATTAGTATGGTTTTCCTATCAGACTTTTGGTACTTATTCAAGTAATCTGCCATGTTTTCCGGGTCAAGGTTAGCGATGGTTAGACAAAGACGAAATTGCTTTGATAAATTTGGCGGATTTAATCAACCCACTGACCTTGGTCAATATAACCTTGTTCCCAGTCTGAAGACTGGGATACGAGTTCCAAGAGGCTTTGCCTCTGGTCAAGAAAGAGGAGGCGGAGCCTCGCAAAATGGTTTCCCAGCCTGGAGGCTGGGAACGAGGCAATTGGGAAGCCCCGTCCGTCTTACGCCGGGGTAGTTCACAATCAGTAAATCATAATCTTGGCGAAAGGCAAACCATTGCGCCGCTGTTTCTCCATCCGCGCGTAGCCCGCACTTCTCTACGAGACGCTGCGCGTAGCTTGCTTCCACGGAGGGGTACGGCTGCGCCAACGGCTACGTTCAGGACAGGCTCAGTGACCGCCGCATCGCATCTACTACATAGCCAGTCTTCACCGTCTTATACCAATTCAATTAATGATTGCAACACACCCTTGGGTAAAGACGCGATGAATCGCGTCTCTACAAATGGTCTATTTGTCGCATCCTTTTTTCAAATTGGTATTACTCTACAAGACACTTCACGAACGGGATAGTGGGGCATGGATATAGTATTCTGAATCCTGAATTCTGAATTCTGACTCCTTCTTTATCTCTTCCTTTTCTAATCACACTTTGCACATGAGATACCAAGTTGGCGGTAGCCTCCACAGTGACGATCCCACTTATGTTGTGCGTCAAGCAGACGAAAAACTTTATACCAGTCTGAAAAATGGTGATTTTTGCTACGTCTTCAACTCTCGCCAAATGGGTAAATCATCCCTACTACAGCGAATAAGTCGTCGTCTCAAGTCAGAAGACTATAAATGTGTTTACTTAGACGTGACGCAATTAGGTAGCGAGGATACCACATCAGCACAATGGTATAAAGGGATCATTGTCAGCATATTCTACGGGTTAAATCTGGCGGAACACGTTAACTTTAAGCAATGGTGGAATATGCAAACAGGTCTGTCTCCTGTACAAAAGCTACACCAGTTTGTTGAGGAAGTATTGCTGCCAAATGTCAAGAGCGATTCTGAAGGCGGCGGCGAAGCTAAAGGCATTTTCATTTTAATTGATGAAATTGATAGTTTGCTAAGTTTGAATTTTCCGGTCAATGACTTTTTTGCCTGGATTCGTCATTGCTACAATCAGCAGGCACACGATCCTAATTTTCAACGCCTGGGATTTGCATTGTTTGGAGTCGCCAGTCCATCTGACTTAATTGCTGACAAACGCCGAACACCTTTTAACATTGGGACAGCTATAGAGTTATACGGTTTTCGATTGCATGAAGCTAGCCCATTGCTAAACGGGTTACAGGGAGCAATCAGTCAACCAGAAGTCGTGCTGCAAGAAGCGATCTATTGGACAGGGGGACAACCATTTCTCACTCAAAAACTTTGTCAATTAGTTCTCCAAACTGCCTTAAATACATCAGAGCGGAAAATTATCCTATCCCCAAAAACTGAGGCGTATTGGGTAGAAGAATTGGTGCGATCGCACATTATCCAACATTGGGAATCACAAGATGAACCCGAACACCTCCGCACGATTCGCGATCGCCTACTTTTCAACCAACAACAAGCCGGACGGTTATTGAGTCTTTATCAGCAGGTATTGCAAGCAGAGGAAATAGAGGACGCAAAGAATAAAAATACTAACGACTCTTGGTATCCTCTACCTCCAATATCTCCCGTGCCTACCGATGATAGCCAAGAACAGACGGAGCTTTTACTATCGGGATTGGTCGAGAAGCGCAACGGCTATCTCAGAATTAAAAATCCCATCTACCGCAGTATTTTCAATAGTGAATGGGTGTTAAGGCAGTTAGACAATTTGCGCCCTTACTCACAGCCATTCAATGCTTGGGTAGCATCGGGCTTTCAAGATGAGTCACGCCTGCTGCGGGGGAATGCCTTACAAGAAGTTTTGGACTGGACTCAGCGTAAAAGTCTCAGCGATTTGGACTATCGATTTTTAGCAGCCAGCCAAGAATTGGAACGTCGGGAAGTCCAGCAAAAAATGGAAGTAGAACGGCTTAAAGAAATTGAAGCGCGATTGGCGAGCGAACAAAAGAGCGCCCGCCTTCAGCGACGACTCCTGCTAGGGGTAAGTTTGGCCCTACTAGCAGTTATTGTCTTGGGGTTCACAACACTCTACGCCGATCGACAAGCATCACTGAGTGAGGTACGGGCGATCGCATCTGCTTCCAATGGGAGTTTTAATTCCAATCAACGCTTAGATGCACTGGTACAAGCAATCCGAGCCAGAGAGAAATTTCAACGGCTCGATCTGCAAAATTTGGCAGATGCCAATACCCTGGATCTCCAAACTCGCAAAGTATTACAACAAGCTGTCTACGGTGCTGATGAATTCAATCGCCTGTCAGGACATCAAGGGATCGTCTTAGGCGTTGATTTTAGCGCTGATGGTCAGTGGATTGTCTCATCTAGTATCGATCGCACAGTCAAGCTATGGAAGCGAGATGGAACACTGGTGAGAACAATACCACATACTGCAACCATACAAAGCGTTCGCTTCAGCCCCGATAGCCGTCTGATCGTTGCTGCCGGTATTGATGGCGCTATCCGTCTTTGGACGATCGATGGTAAATTGTTGACCATTTTTAAAGGGCATAAATCTGCGGTGTGGCGAGTTGCCTTTAGCCCAGATGGACAAACGATCGCTTCTGCCAGTGGCGATTTTAGCGTTAAGCTTTGGCAACTAAATGGCACTTTAATCAGAACTCTTAAACATGAGCGTGGTGTGTGGGGAATTGCTTTCAGCCCCGATGGTCAAACTCTCGCTTCTTCTATGGTAGGCGGCACTAATCAGCTTTGGCGATTGGATGGAACGCTGCTCAAAACATTCACAGCCGGAAGCGCAACTATTTGGAGTGTTGCTTTTAGCCCTGATGGACAAACTTTAGTATCTGGCGGTGCAGATAAGATAGTGCGACTGTGGAATCGAGAAGGCAATCTCCTGAGAACTTTTAAAGGGCACACTGCTGAAGTATTTGGTGTAGCCTTTAGCCCTGATGGGCAGACTATTGCTTCCGGCGGTTCTGATAAAACCGTGAGACTCTGGCGAATAGATGGTACTTTATTAAGAACTTTGCAGGGGCATACCTCAAATATTCAAACCATCGCCTTCAGTCCCGATGGAGAAACTCTCGCCTCTGCCAGTCACGACAACACCATCAAACTCTGGAGAGTCAACTCACCCTTAATAAAGCTACTCAATGGCCATCAAGAAATGGTCTGGCGGGTGGCATTTAGCCCTGATGGGCAACGGCTAGCTTCCGTTGCTGGCAAAGAAGTCAAACTCTGGAGACGCGATGGTTCTCTCGCCAAAACCATTGTTGAAGAAGATTCTCGAATGCTTAGTCTCGACTTTAGCCCCGATGGGCGAACTTTAGCGATCGTTGGTTCTAAGGGTGTTGTGAGACTGTGGCAACTAGACAGCAATCAGCGAACCATTCTGGAAGGCCCGGGTATCGGTCTTTTAGGTGTTAGCTACAGTCCTGATGGCAATCGGCTAGTGACTGTGGGTTTTGATTACAAGCTGAGACTCTGGCAACGCAACTCCAATGGAGAGTTCCAACTCCAGCAAATTATCCAGGCGCATACAGCCCGGATTTGGGACATTGTTTATAGTCCAGATGGGCAGTTTATCGCTTCTGCTAGTGCTGATGGCACTATCAAACTGTGGATTTCAGAAAATAGCGAACGCCTGTTAGATAAACCTTATCGCACCTTAGAAGGACATAAGAGTGAAGTTTTTGGGGTTGCCATTAGCCCGAATAGTCAATTTATTGCCTCTACAGGTGGAGATGGTCGTCTGCGACTTTGGAAACGTGATGGCACTCTGGTGAGGATCTTTGATGGTAAAAGTATTGGCTTAACGAGGGTAGCATTCAGTCCAGATGGTCAAATGCTGGCAGCCGCAGGTTTTGACAATACGATCAAAGTCTGGAAAATTGATGGTACTTTACTCGTCACCCTGAATGGACATACTTCTAATGTCAGCAGTGTTGCCTTTAGCCCCGATGGCAAAACCCTCGCCTCTGGCGGAGATGACCAACTTGTGATTATGTGGGATTTAGAACAAATTCTCCATCTCAACCTACTGAAATACAGTTGTGATTGGGTGCGGGATTATTTAAAGACTAATATAACAGTGGAAAAGAGCGATCGCTCTCTTTGCAATTACAGGCTTTTTCATTTATTTGAACCATAATACCTTGTTGGAGCGGCCGTAAAACAATACCTGTGAATTAAATTCTTAAGCCGCTCTTGCGGTCAGAATTTATCAATTTTGAAGCAAATCCAACAACCAAAACTCCTTTAATACAATTACTGACGAAATTTACACGGTAATTTAAATTTGAACAATTAGTTTGTTTGGCGGAATCTTTGATTAACAATAATTAAAAAACATCAAAAATTCTATGCTTAAACTACTCAGATACATTAGCATTTTCTTCATTACCGCCTGTTTACTACTTGCTTGTAATACTTCAGTACCAACTGAAGTAAAACGCCCTCCATTGAAAGTGGCATTTGCATCTTTTGTTGGAGAGCTTCCAGGCATCATTGCTCAAGAAAAAGGATTCTTCAAAGCCCAAGGGGTAGATGTGGAACTAATTCATAAACAATACGCCCAATTGGTACAAGCAAACTTCAATGCGGGTAAGTATGATGGGATTACATCGTCTTTGGGAAATTTTATCATCTTGAGTGCCACAAATCCAGATATACAAGGCGCGATCGTTATAGATGAATCAATAGGAGCAGATGTGGTAGTCGCCCAATCAAAAATTAAAACCGTAGCTGACTTGAAAGGGAGAAAGCTGGGTGCAAATCTAGGTGGTTTTAGCGAAGTTTTTGTGACTGAAATGTTAAAAACTGCCAATTTCACTAGTGATGATGTGAATTTAGTTCAATTAGAGGCTTCAGAAATTCCTCAACGCTTGAAAAATAATACTATTCAAGCCGGACACACTTGGCAACCCTATCTCTCTGAAGTGATTAAATTAGGGGGAAATATCCTATTTACTAGCAAACAAACCCCTGGCTTGATTTTAGATTTAATTATCTTTCGCGGTGAGACAATCCGCGATCGCCCCGAAGATATTCGGGCATTTGTGCGAGGATGGCTGCAAGCCTCGACCTACTGGAAAGCAAATGTTGAGGAAGGAAAAGCGATCGTCAGCAAAGCATTAAAAATTCCGATCGATACTCTCTCACTGGAGGGAATAGACCTAACTGATTTAAGTGAAAATCAAAAATATTTTCAATCTAGCAACCCTAACTCCATTTACAAAACTGCCAATATATATGCAGACTTTTTTATTCGCTCTGGAAACATGACGCGTATTCCTGAGCTAAAAAGTTTGTTCAATTCTTCCTTCTTGAATCCCCCCTAGTTTGAAGTTATGCAGCACTCCTTTTTGGGCGGCATCCGTACAAAGTTAATCGCCTCGTTTCTCGTTGTTGCTTTGATTCCGTTGCTGTTATTGGCATTTGTCAACAAACAGACAACCGAAAAAGCACTAACTGACAACGCCCGACAAGCTTTATCTGCGGCGGCTAACGAAACCGCTAACAGAATAGATGCCTTTATTGATGGAAATCTCAATGCCGTGCGCGTAGAGGCGATTTTACCAGGTTTGGCACGCTACCTCAGCCTAACTCCAAAACAGCGAGACGACAGCCCCGAAATGCAATTGGCGACAGAAACATTAATCCGTCTCAGTCGCAAAGATATGCTCAATATTCTCTCTTATGCTTTGCTCGACTTAAACGGGAAAAATGTATTGGATATACGTACACTAAATATTGGCAAAGATGAATCAGTTCAAGATTATTTTAAAAAACCGCTAGAAACTGGTTTCTCGTTTGTTTCTAGTATGAAGCGATCGCCGACAATTCCCGATCTTATTACCCTCTGTTTTAGCAGTCCGGTTCGCAATGCCAAGGGAGATATATTAGGTATATTACGTGTTTCATATAATGCTACTGTTGTTCAGCAGTTAGTAACTCGACAAACTGAACGAGCCGGGGCAAAATCTTTTGCGATTCTTTTAGATGACAATAATATTTATCTGGCACATAGCACTGCACCAGAACTACTTTTTAAATCAGTTGTGCCTCTGCCTGATGATATTGTAACTCAACTGCAATTGGAAGGTCGTTTGCCTAATTCTTCTGCCAAAGAATTGGCAACTAATGAGGCAAAGCTTAAACAAGCATTGGATAATAAACAGTCGTATTTAATTGCATCCTTGGAAGCAACAGGTAATCAGGTTAATCTGATTGCGATCGCTCGTTTGCAATATAAACCTTGGTCTGTATTGTTTGCACGACCCCTTGCTGTTGCCCTAGCACCTGTAGAAAAGCAAATTCGTAACACAATTTTTCTATTTGCATTTATCGCTGGAGTAGTGACAATCATCGCTTTTGCCATTGGGCAACTGCTAACAAAGCCAATAATTCACCTTACCAATATAGTTTCCCAGTTTACCGCAGGTAACTTAGATATCCGCGCCAAAAATAAATCAAAAGACGAAGTAGGTCAACTGGGAAAATCGTTTAACAACATGGCACTTCAGTTACAAACATCTTTGGAAACTTTGGAACAACGGGTACAAGAGAGAACAGCAGAATTAGTCATTGCTAAGGACAATGCCGAAGTAGCAAATCAAGCTAAAAGTTTATTTATTGCTAATATGAGTCATGAGTTGCGATCGCCCCTCAATGCTGTTCTAGGTTTTTCTCAATTAATGTTACGTGCTAACAACTTACCTGCCGAGCATTATGAAAATGCCGGGATCATTTATCATAGTGGTGATTATTTACTAACGCTCATTAATAATATTCTCGATTTATCAAAAATTGAAGCGGGTCAAACTACTCTTAACCCTAGAGACTTTGACCTGTATCGTTTGCTAGACGACTTAGAAGATATGTTACATTTACAGGCAAGTAATCAAGGCTTAAATTTAATATTTCAACGTAGTAAAAATGTTCCATCTTATATTTGCACAGATGAGTTAAAACTCCGGCAAGTATTAATTAATTTGATTGGTAATGCCATTAAGTTTACTCAAAAAGGAACAGTTAGTTTAACAGTAAATAATATTAGTAAAGAAATTGCAGATATTTTAACCCTTGATTTTCAAGTCTATGATACAGGAGTGGGAATTGCAGCCGCAGAATTACCCAAACTATTTAATGCTTTTTCTCAAGCACAAGCTGGAAAAGAGTCCCAAGAAGGAACGGGTTTAGGTTTAGCAATTAGTCACAAGTTTATTCAGTTAATGGGAGGAGCTATTTCTGTTGAAAGTAAATTAGGTGTAGGGACAACTTTTAAATTTTATATTCAAGCAAAATTAGGTCAGCCAACCAATATAAATACTTTAGAAATACATCCAAAAGTATTAGAACTTGCACCAGGACAACCTATATATAAACTATTAATAGTAGATGATAAACCTATTAATCGCCAATTATTAATTAAACTTTTACAACCGTTAGGGTTTGAAATGAAAGAAGCTAGTAATGGCAAAGAAGCGATTGCTATTTGGAATGAATGGGAACCCCACCTGATTTGGATGGATATGCGAATGCCTGTCATGGATGGTTACGAAGCTACAAAATATATCAAGTCCACTACAAAGGGGAATGCTACAGCTATAATTGCTCTGACGGCGAGTGTTTTAGAAGAAGAAAAAGCGATCGTTCTTTCAGCCGGGTGTGATGATTTTCTCCGTAAACCGTTTGCAGAACATACAATTTTTGATGCACTAGCCAAACATCTTGGTGTCAAATATATATTTGCTGAAAATAATTATTCAAATTTTGAAGATACAGAAAAAAATTATTTAACATCTAACAATCTAATGTGTATGTCTCAAGAATGGATTAATCAATTTCATGAAGCTGCTTTAGAAGCAAATACTAATCGTGTCATAGAATTAATTAGAGATATTCCCAAAACAGAAACATTTTTAATTCAATCTTTAACAAAACTTGCTCGTCAATTTGAATTTGAGGAATTGGTTGATTTAGCCGAACCCCTGAGAAGCAATGAATCTTGATTCTGATAAAGAAAATAAAGGTAATATTCTCTTAGTAGACGACAGTCCCAATAATTTACATTTATTAAGTGATTCTCTGGTCAAACTCGGCTACACTGTTCGCAGCGTTACAAGTGGGCGGATGGCACTAAAAACAGTAAAGGCGAAGCGACCAGATATCATTCTTTTAGATATCAAGATGCCAGAAATGGATGGCTATCAAGTTTGTAGAATTCTGAAAGCACATGAAGTTATACGCACCATTCCTGTTATTTTTATTAGTGCTTTAGATGATGTTTTCGATAAAGTGATAGCCTTTGAGTCAGGGGGCATAGATTACATCACCAAACCCTTTCAGATGGAAGAAGTTGTAGCGCGCCTAGAAAATCAGTTAACCATTCAACGCCAGCAAAGGCTTCTAGAACAAGAAAATATTAAGCGTAGGGAAACAGAAGAGATACTATATCAGTCTAGGGCAATGCTAGCCAGTATTTTGAATAGTTCGCTAGATGGTATAGCCGCTATGCAAGCTGTCCGCAACCTTGTAACTGGGGACATTGAGGATTTTCGTTGCTTAGTTATCAATCCTGTCATTGCTAGAGCCTTCGGAAGCAAGTGTGAAGAGATGATTGGCAAATTAGTACTAAAAAAACTCTTAGCCCATCTAGAACCAGAACTCTTTAATCACTTCGTTAATCTTGTTGAAACCGGGGAAGCTTTAAAACGGGATTTTTACCATCCATTAGGCAATTCTTGCTGGTATCACTTTGTTGCAGTCAAACTAGATGATGGTTTTGCTATTACGATACGCGACATCACTGGACGAAAACAAATTGAATTGGCCCTCCAAGATGCAAATCAGAAACTAGAACAACTGGCAAATTTAGATGGCTTGACTCAGGTGGCTAACCGTCGTTGCTTTGATGCACGACTCAAAGCAGAATGGAAACGCCTTGCACGAGAACAACAACCCCTGTCACTGATTATGTTTGACGTTGATAAATTCAAACTTTACAACGATTGCTATGGTCATCTTGCAGGCGATGATTGTCTAATGAGGATAGCGGAAACAGTGCAACAGACAATTCATCGTCCTGCCGATTTAGTAGCGCGTTATGGTGGAGAAGAATTTTTGGTACTCTTGCCCAATACTGACTTAGCGGGAGCGATAAAAGTAGCGCAAAGTATTCAGCAAGCAATTCATGCTCTGGCTATTCCCCATGTACAGTCTGATGTCAAGAATATCATCACCGTTAGTTTAGGAATTACCTCTCGCATACCCATTTGGAACATCAGGCCAGATACACTCATTGCTTCAGCAGATAAAGCACTGTACAATGCTAAACAAAATGGTCGCGATCGCTATTCTAATGATTGAAAGATTTTTATAAGTAGATGGGCGTGAATAAATATAATATGTATGTTCCGTCATTGCGAGCAAAGCGAAGCAATCGCAAAGTCTCTGGGATTGCTTCGCTTTGCTCGCAATGACATCTTATATTTAATTATGCCTACCTACTTAGCAATACCTTTATTATTAATTAAATAGATTGGCGTAAAAATTTGTCGTTGGGATAAGGCAGGAGCCACAATTAAAGAGGGTTATAGCCTCGTTTATCTTTCTTTATATAGTTTGGTTTGATTATGCCAAAATAATTACATCTGTAATTATTTATACTAAAATAGAATTACATTGCAATGCTTGCTTAAGTAGCATTTGATATTCTTCATCCCTAACCCTATAAGCCCCAAACCTCTCTAAATGGGGATTCATCATTTGGGCATCGAAAAACACAAATTTCCTCTGACGCAATCTTTCCACCAACTTAACCATCGCCACCTTTGAACCTTCCGGAATGCGGTAAAACATTGACTCGCCAATAAAAGCCCCACCAATCACAATCCCTAAAATTCCCCCGGCTAATTCGTCACCCTGCCAAGTTTCAAAACTATAAGCATAACCATTCTGGTAAAGTAGCGAATAAATCTCTCGTAATTCCGGTGAAATCCAGGTTGTCTCTCTGTCAGCACAGCCAGCCACCACAGCCTGAAAGTCTTGATTAATCGCCACAGTAAACCGTTCTTGATTCAGAACGCGCTGCAAAGACTTGGGGTAGCGAAACCGCTCATCCAAGGGAATCAAAGTCCGATCGCGACTTCCGTACCAACTCAGGCGATCGCGTTCATCAGCCATGAGAAAATAGCCTTGTGCATAGCCCTCAACAATAGCGGCGATATCATATTGCATAAATAAATAATAAAAAAACACTAGAGAAACGGAATTTGATGCTAACAGTCAACCTCAGCGTTCCTCTGCGTTTCCCTCCGCGTCCCTCTGCGTTTAAAAAAATGACACAACCAATTCCACCCATCACCCTACCACCGCCCGAAAACCCTCTACTCGAAGGTGAATGGTTACGAGAACGCTTACAACGGTGGCTAGATACAGAATTTATCCCCGAAGCAGTAAACCAAAATATTGCCCAACGAGCAGCACAGATTTTTGTGCGTCAACGGATGGAAGGAGAAAACGACCTTGGCTCTCTGGTAATTGCCATTGTCACAGAGATGCAGTCCTATGATTTTTCCAATAGCTTCTACGGAGAGTTTGCGATCGCCAACGCCGTCAGCGATCTACTCTTAGAAAGTCTGGGAATTGATAAGTGTTGTGGTCAATAATATTTTGTCATTTGTCCTTTGTCATTAGTCCTTTGATTATTTACCAATGACTAATGACTAATGACTCTTGACTACCAACT
This sequence comes from Nostoc sp., assembly GCF_036917235.1. Taxonomy (GTDB): domain Bacteria; phylum Cyanobacteriota; class Cyanobacteriia; order Cyanobacteriales; family Nostocaceae; genus Nostoc. The sequence goes on along the minus strand of NZ_JBALDU010000087.1, from coordinate 64,765 downwards.
AGACTTAACAACTCCAGGCAAAAGACCTTCATGCGCCCATTCTCGTAGTACGTTCCGAGACAAACCAAAATCGCGGTAAACACCTCTAGAACGACCAGTCAACCAGCAACGGTTGCGGTGGCGAGTGGGCGCACTATTCCGGGGTAGCTGTTGAATCTTCCGGTGGATTTCTAGCTTATCCAAAGGAGATGCTGCACTTCTGAACTCTTCCAAAAGAGCTTCCCGCTTGTCAGCATACTTTTCTATCAACCTAGTGCGCTTTTTCTCGCGCTCAATCATGCTCTTTTTAGCCATATATTCTCTAACTTATTTAAAGACACCGTTTTCCATTCTACAGTCTCTCCATCAATTCTGGGGTTACTTATGTCGCTTATCCTACAACCACTGGCTGATTTGCAGCAGGACATAAATCGGCAAGCTCACAAGCAATGCAGACAGGAGAGCGGGCTTTACAAATAGCACGACCGTGATAAATCAGCCCAATTGACCAATTTTCCCAATCAGGCTGAGGCAATAAACCCATTAAATCTTGCTCAATCCGAACGGGGTCTTTTGCTTCTGTTAAACCCAAACGTCCGCTGAGGCGCTTGACGTGAGTATCTACTGTCACGCCAGCATTAATCCCATAAGCATGAGCTAGGACTACATTTGCTGTCTTGCGCGCCACACCTGGAAGCTTTAATAATTGCTCCATCTGGTTGGGGACAACAGAGTTAAACTCAGTGACAATCATCCGACAGGCGGCTTGAATGTTTTTAGCTTTATTGCGATAAAATCCGGTTGAACGCACCAAACTTTCTAATTCTACCAAGTCAGCGATCGCTAAACTCTCAGCATCAGGAAACCTACCAAATAAAACTGGTGTTACTTTATTCACTCGCTCATCAGTACATTGAGCCGAGAGAATCGTTGCCACCAACAATTGTATTGGCGTTGAGTAGTTCAAAGAGCAAGTAGCATCTGGATAAAGACGCTTCAAACGAGCTAAAATTTCTATTGCCCGTTGCTTTTTAGATAACGATTTGCGGGTAATGCTCACTGGAACAATTTTTGTACCCACTCCAATTGGCTAGTTAATTGAGTAGTTTCTTTGACTATCAGAAAAATTCCTAACCCTAAGAGTAACACCAAACCAGTTTGCATTACACCTTCTTGAATACGGGACGGTACAGGCTTACCGCGTAAACCTTCAATCAATAGAAAAGCGAGTTGTCCGCCATCCAAAGCTGGTAAAGGCAAAATGTTGATAATAGCCAAGTTAATGCTGATAATTGCCGCAAAAGACAATAGATTTACGCTATTATCCTCAGCTAACTTTGCACCTATTTTGACAATATTAACTGGCCCAGAAACTTGTCCAGCAGTTTGTTGAAAGTTGGTAATTAACTGACCAAAACCGCTGAGTGTACCAACAAATAATTGTTGAAATCTGTTAGCAGCAAGACCAAAAATTTCAAAAGGACTATTAGGACGCCGATAAACTGCTGTAGCATTTGGACTAAGTGCTACACCAACTACACCTTTGCCATCAGCTCCCAATTTTGGTGTTAATTTCAGGCTTTGTTGTTGATTTTCACGCAGAATTTTCAGTTCGATTTGCTGATTGGGATGAGTTTGAATTTCTTTAGTCAGCAAAGGAGTTGACTTATCAGAAGCCGGGAGTTCCTGACCGTTAACAGCCAGAATAATATCTCCTTCCCGAATTCCTGCTTGATAGGCAACAGATTCTTGATTAACAGGCTGTACAACGACACCAGCTTGATAGGTTAATTCCTTGGGAATGCCGACAATACCCAATTGCAGAGCCAACACCAAGTAGGCAAATATTAAATTGGCGATTACTCCTGCACTGATAACTATCGCCCGGTCTAAAACTGGACGGTTACGCAGCAGATTTGGGTCATTGGGTGGAACATCGCTATCGGGGTCATCATCGGGAAAGCCCACAAAACCGCCCAAAGGAAAGGCGCGGACAGCATATTCGGTTTGTGAACCTTGGTACTTTAAAAGCACTGGGCCAAAACCCAAAGAAAAACGGTTAACGAGAATGCCTTGAGAACGTGCTGCAACAAAATGCCCCAACTCGTGTACCAAGATCAAAACAGCCAAGACTGCGATCGCTGCTAAAACTGACATAGAGTAAATTTAGTGAAGATATTAAGATACGGTTATCTCCATTCTAATTGGGTATTGGGTATTGGGCATGGGGCTTAGGCATTGGGCATGGGGCATTATTTCAAGTCAAAAGATGCATTAACAGTTAGCCAGGTAACTGCTTGCGATCGTGGTGGCAATGATGGAAGGAAGTTGGTCAACTGCTTCACAGGCGAAAAAAGTGGCGGCAACACTAATCCAAGCTGCATCAAAATCTATAGACGATAGAGTTAAGGATTGTAGATAAACTGACTGTGAATAGCAACTCCGACCCAGGAAGCGGAACTATCCTGTTGGGAATTGTCTGTCTCTCCTAAAATATAAAGATGTTCGTAATCCCAAAAACAAAAGCGATAAAGTAACAATTTAGGAAACATAGTATTTAACAACTTGATTAAGTTAGTAACATTATCTTTATCAAAATCTCTATCATGAACAGAAAAGCCCCAACCTCCATTTCCTTGAATCATAAATTTTTTAACTTTATAAATTTCAACTAAGCCAGATTTCAACAAAGCATTGCTAATTGCTTCTTCTTGACTATTTTCTGATGCCAAAACGATACTGTGATGATGAAAATGATGATATCCACCATCATAGTAGCCATATATTCTGATATTGCCTAACTCTTTAATAATGTTATTAATTTTCCTCTCAATTTTTGACAATTTTTCTACTTCTAAATTAGATTGTTTTTCTTCTTTGTATGGTGAACAGTGAATCAGGTTATTAATAAATTTAGGTGTTTCTTGGGGAACAGTTGAAGAAAGACAAATCCAGCGTTGACTATCAGGTACTCTTCCCACAACCACAGATAGTGAATAATGAGAATTATAGCTGAAAGTAAAAGCCTGTAAATCATTAATTCTCTCTTCTAATAAACGTAGTAACTTAAAATATCGTTGATATCTTTTATTTTTACTAGGTTCATCCAGTAGAAATTTTTCTGGATCTTTATGGTAAACATAAATAAGACTCGATGCTAAACCATTCTGTTCTGGCAACAGCCAATTTGCCAAAGCAACTTCTGGGTCAATTTCTATTATCCAACCTTCAGATTTAATCAGATTTAAGGGTGTAAATTCACCTTTTATCGTTGCATCCCACGCATAGGGTTTTAAAGTTGCACCATCTTCATGACATGGAAGAGAGTAGCGTATTTCTTCCTCCAAAAGGACTTCCAGTATCCCTAAGCATTGCTCGGTTTCAGGTTTCATGAATTTTTTCTCCTATACTTAATTTAAACTTGCGATCGCTACTGCTCTGACAATTTGATTACTATCTTCGGTAAGCTGTTGTTTAATTTCTGTTGGTGTGGCGGGATTATCAGCCACTGCGTAACGTTCTAGCCAAGATGCTGATTGCGCCCCCTGTTGCAACACCTCAGCAGGGGTGAGAGGGTGCAGCAATGCCACCAAACGTACAAAAGGAACATCTGACTCGACATACTCCGATAATACTGTCTCTAAGTCATCTGTTTGGGGGTTGATTTACAACCGATTTGACTAAATCTTGCAGGGAAGCACGCACCGCAGCCGGGGTATGAGGATTTTTCGCTACAGCACGACGCACTTCTACTTTTTCATCACGGGCAAGTTGTTCGAGTTGAGCCGATGGTAAGTTAGGATTAGTCGCCACCGCAGCACGAATGGTTAAATCTTCATCTTGCGTCAAAGCTACTAATGCACTTGCTGGAGTCCGAGAATTTGTTACTACTTTCAGCCGCACTTCTACTTTTTCATCCCTTGATAAAAGCTCTAAAACCTGAGCCGGCACATTCCCACTAGCAGCAACAGCTTCGCGGACTGGTAAGGCTCTATCTCGGGCTAATTGTTGCCAATGAGCTTCGGTTAAGTTGGGATAGCGGACTAAAACAATACGCACATTTGCATTAGAATGCTGGATAAATTGAGTTAATAGTTCTGATGTTAGATTCGGGTTACGAGCAAGAGAAATTAAGACAGGTTCTTCTGATTCTGTAGCAATTATTTTTGCCATCAATTCTGGAGTGAGATTGAGACTTAATGCTACAACTTCACGAACATATTGGGACTTATCTTCTAACAACCTTTCCATTAAATTGACAGGGATTTCATTTCTTTCTACCATTGCACCAGCAACTTCTTCATCATTTTTATTCAGCAATTTCTCTAGCAATTGTGGTGAGCTATTAGGATTTCTGGCTATACCCCAAAGAACAGGTTCATAAGTATCATCTATCATTCTTTCCAATGCAGACAACGGAGTATTGCGATGATGGGCAACGTCTGATCTAATCCATGAAGTTGTGTTTGTTGCTAGTTTTTCGAGGGTACTGGCAGGCATTTGAGAGCCTTCCAGATTTCTGAGCAAATACTCGAAAACTTCCTTTTGTGTACGACTATCTCTTTTTAAAGTGTCCTCTACTACTGCGGCTAAGGCATTTCCTGGAGTTTTACGATTGTAAGCACTAGCAACTTTCTTTTCTACTCCCAAAAATTCGATTGTAAGCACTAGCAACTTTCTTTTCTACTCCCAAAAATTCGAGAACTTCTACAGGTGTATTCTGATTTCCAGTTAGTTTCTCCCACACTTTTCTACTGGAATCTTGAGCAAGTTGAGTTAATATTTCTACAGGAGTGTTTTTATTTCCTGCAACTTCTGCTCTAACCCAATCTGATTCGTCGTGAGCTAATCGTTCTAAAATTTCTATTTGATTGGAACGATGACGCACCAAGTTCAGGCGCACGTTTAGATTCTCATCTTGGGTGAGTTTCAAGAGAGCAGAAAGCGGTAAGTTACGATTTTGGGAGACAACTTGACGAATGGTTGCATCACTATCTTCTGCTAGTTGTTCAAGGATAGGAATTGGAGTTTTCTTGCTACCGGCTGCGATGAGTTTAGTATTTTGATCTCCAGTTTCAACAATTTGTGCTAAACCATAGGAACTGTTAAGACGATTGGCAAGGAGTTGATTTGCTTCTGCTATTTCCTGCTCTTGCTCAAGAACAACTAATAACCGATAGCGTTCTAAAGTAGGTAAGCTGGGATTATTTAAAACTATTTGACGCACTACTACTGGTTTAACTGGTTTAACTGGTTTAGCTGGTTTAACATTATTAATCGGTTTTTCAACAGGCTGTCTAGCAAGCTGAACTAATATCTCAGGTGGAGTGGCAGGATTTTTTGCTAAATGTGCATTTTGTGTTCCTAATGCTGCGATTTGCTCTAGAATATATATAGGAGAATATAAACTTCCAGCTATTGTATCTATATCTCTTGAGTTAATTTTATAAAAAAAGTCTCTTCGTTTATTTTCCTGCACAATGGGAATATCTTCATTAATTTTTAGAGCTATACATAGTTCTAAATTTCTATCATAATCTAAGTTGAGCAGATTGAAATGTTCTATGATTGTTGATTTTAAATCAATTGGAGTTTTAATATTACCAATTAATGCGGCACAGACTAAAATATCAGGTTCAGATTTAGATAATATATCTGATCCGATCTGTTCTATTAAATGAAGAGGAGTTTTACTCCAACCTGCAACTGCTGCCTGAATCATTGTCAACTCATCTGTTGCTAATTCCTCTAATAACTTTTCTCTCAAGCTAGTAGAAATATAAAAGCTTTGAGCAGCAGCTAACCTTACTCTAGAACTAGAATCTTCTGCAAGTTTTTCTAAAGTGTTGGTCGAAACATTTGGATGTTTTGCGATTTCTTTTTTCTGGTGATTATGTGATCTATTAACAATTTTTTCGAGAATTTCTCCAGGAGTTGCACGTTGTTGAATAATAAGATCAATATTTGATTCTGGTTTTCTTCTAGCAGCCAACTGCACATTTGTATTAGGATACTGTGGGAGCTTTTCTAAAATCTCTTCAGTAGCATTGTTATGTGCCGCCACCACAGCTTGAATTTCCTGATCAGAGTCTGCTAATACCGCCAAAACCTGGGCTGAGGTAACAGAATTTTTCGCCACAGCCAACCGAATTTTAAAGACTTTATCCGCTGCCAAAGCCAGCAGGGTTTCTTGAGAAGTTGAGGGATTTTTTGCCACTGCTAAACGTATGCAATCCCAACGGCTTTGTGCTAAATTTGCTAACTGTTCTGCATCAGTATCGCAATTACGCGCTATCTCATGCTGTCCTTGCACTAAGCGCACTAACTCCGGCGGACAACTGGGATTATATGACACAGAGAGACGAATAGCTAACTCCAAATCTCCCGCTAAGGATTCTAATAACGCCAAGGGGGTTTGAGGATCTTCTGCGACTTGTAAACGCGGTTCTAGGCTGGGTTCTTTTGCTAACCGTTCCAGTAACTGGAGATGATATCGTGGCGGTAAATAGGTATTGCTGAGGGCTTGAATGAGATATTGGCTAGGAACCCACTCACTGAGGAAGCAGGGGGGAACAGGGGCAATTTTGATCAGTTCGACTGCTAATTTGTCATTTTGCCCCAGATAGCGCGATTTTAAGACTTCCTCAACGGCATTCTGCCCATTTTCACTGAGTTCTCCTGCCCAGTTGATGTGCAATTGTGCGGCTTCGGAAATGGGCGTATGGGGGCTATGAACTAAGACTTCTAGCAAGGGGCGTGGGGTTTGGGAATAACTCGTCACTGCTAGTTGTAAGGCAACGGGTTGATTGTTAAGCTGTGTCGGTTCAGCTAGAAACGGTTCTAAATCTGAAATAGTGAGCGATCGCAATAATTCCATTATCCCACCCCAATCCTCATTGAAGGTCAACAGAATCTTATCCTGTTTGTTATTCCTTTAGGGTGTCCGCTTCGCCCTGGATAATCTATTTTCAAAAATTATTTATTACATTTACCTATGTATTGTTACATCAACACCCACCCAAAGTACTGGCTCGCCTTTGCATAAGACAAAAAATTATTTATGCAAGAAGCTATTGGTCAAATGACAAATGACAAATGACCAATGACTAATTACAAAACTTCACGCCCCAAGTAAGGTTGCAATACTTCTGGTATCTTCACCGTTCCATCAGGCTGCTGATAATTCTCCAAAATTGCTGCCATCGTCCGTCCCACCGCCAAACCCGAACCATTGAGGGTATGTACGAACTGAGTGCCTTTCTTCCCCGCCTCTTTGAAGCGAATATCAGCCCGTCGCGCCTGGAAATCTATAGTATTGGAACAACTAGAAATTTCGCGGTATTTGCCAGAAGAGGGCAACCAAACCTCTAAATCATAAGTTTTGGTAGAAGCAAATCCCAAATCTCCAGTACTTAGATTTACTACTCGGTAAGGCAACTTCAATGCCTGTAAAATTGCTTCTGCATTCCCTACCAATTTCTCCAATTCATCAAAAGAGGTGCTGGGTTCGACAAACTTCACCATTTCCACCTTGTTAAATTGATGCAGGCGAATTAATCCCCGCATATCGCGCCCATAGCTACCAGCTTCGCGGCGAAAACAGGGAGTAAAGGCACAGTGGTAAATAGGCAAATCTTCAGCAGCGAGAATTTCACCCCGGTAGAGATTTGTAACTGGAACTTCAGCTGTCGGAATCAGCCATAAGTCATCATCAGCGCATTTAAAGCTTTCTTCCGCAAACTTGGGTAACTGACCGGTCGCCGTCAAAGACTCGGTATTCACTAACAGCGGCGGACTAACTTCTACATATCCAGCCTGAGTATGGAGACTCAGCATAAATTGAATTAATGCCCTTTCCAATGCAGCACCAGCGCCTATCAATGTCACGAAGCGACTTTGGGCAACTTTTACAGCTCGTTCAACATTGAGAATACCCAGCTTTTCGCCAATTTCCCAGTGAGGGAGAATATTCGGATTTTGGGGAATGTACTCATCACCCCAACGGCGCACTTCTACGTTATCTTCTTCATTCTTGCCAAGGGGTGTAGAGTCACTTGGCAAATTGGGAAGTGCCAACACAAGTTGGGAAATTTGAGCTTTGAGTTCTTTTTCTTGGGGTTCCAGTTGACTCAACGTCGCTTTGACAGAGTTACCTTCATCCCGCAAAGCTTGAATTTCTGGGTCTTGAGGATTGATCCCAGATTTAATCTTCTGCCCGACAATTTTACCAATTTCGTTGCTCCGGGCTTGGAGTTGACTACGCGTCCCCTCAAGTTCCCGTTGTTGCCGATCTAACAGTAATATCGGTTCGATGTCGTATTTACCACTACGACTATTCAATCGTTCTTGAACTAATTGCGGATTTTCCCGTATTTGCTTGATATCCAGCACAGATTTTTCTCAGTTTTTAGCCTATTATCTACCTGCCAACACATCAGCATATACTGATTTTGGCTTTGTATGAGCAGAAAAGCAACCATTTAAATTTTTCTAGCCCTGGCAGGATTGGCAGGTCTAGAAAAATTTAAAACCCAAAATTTGGGATTAATCTTCAGATTTTCTGGACTCCTGAGTGTTTGCAGGTGAGGGTAGCCAGTAGGCAAGTACACCTGATAAACCACTCCAGTAGACTGCCTGGTTTTGGCTATTATCGCGTTCCATAAAGATTAGGGAACTACATAATCCAATCATCAATGTGCTAAAAAGTACTTGTATCCCAAACTTCCATATCTCTAGTTTTTTCATAGTGTCAGACCTCCAATAAAGATTAATTCACCCTGATAACGGTTTTAATATCACTCTTTAGATGGGTGTTAATATAAGTAACTCGTATTAGTCTTCACGCTGTAATTTGATAATTTCGGAAAAGTACAATCAACATATTTGAGTTATTGCCATATAACCTCTGAAAAAGAGGGGAAAAGAAGTCAAAAGAATTGCTGATTTTTGACTTTGTAGCTTTTCTTCCAACTTCCCTTTCTAAGGTCGGTTAATGCGATTGAGTAACCAAAGTGACGCCACCAGCCCTGCAAAGTGGGCTGAGACGGTGTTGGTGTTTGCCTGTACTACAAGCATATCTAGACCGCTAATAATCCGGGTAGGGTCAAAAAATTGGGTAGTTATCGCTTGCGGAGATATGGATCGTGCTACGAGTGTTCCAACGATCGCTTGCGCCCCCAAAAGAGTCACTAGCGTTCCCCCTAAATTCACCCACACCCCTAAGCGTAATACTTGCACAGTCTCGCTTTTCCGAGGGCGGTTACTGGGATTGGAGGATTCCAATTGCTTGCCAATCCTTGTGTAACGGTAAGCTAAATAAATCCCCCCACCTAAAACAACCAGTCCACAAATTGCTAAAAATACACCAAAGCCAGTCCCAGGATTATTACTAGAACTGCCAGTTCTTTGATTAAAGATGGCGAACAGCAGCACAATTATGCTAGAAACAACGCCTAGTACTAGCTGAATCCAGAAGCTAATCCAACCTGTAAGGCGAAAAGTTTGGGCAATTGCCCTAAGAGTTGAGGAAGATGATGGGGCATCGGGAGTTTGTGACATAGCGATCGCTAATATGCTGAGTGCTTGATAAAAGAAGGCGAGGACGAGAGGACGAAGGGATGCGAGGACACGGAGAGTTCTTTCCCTACGTCTCCCCTCTCCTGTCTTTTTTCCCCTAGTATTTAGCGCCTTCTTTGATAAATTTACTATTACACTTGCCAAATAAGACAAGAAATTCTGCGATCGAGGAAATCAGAAATGGTTACTGCTTAAGTGTGTCCACTGACATAGCAGATCGATCCCAGATATATCCCTTAGCTTAAGCTTTTAGAATTTGCATTGGGAAAATCACTGTAAAAAAAAGTGTTTATTAAGTTTTACAGACAAAACAGCATTTTACCTGTAAAATTTCTTCGATGGCATTTTATTGCTTAAGCAGTTCTAAGCAGCTCGGCATCAGTTAGCACCAAGATAGTGACTCTCTCACTGTCTGTTCGCTCCTCACCACACCGTATCGAGCTTGAGTGGGGGTACATTGTTTTGTACTCTTAAAACTCGCAAACTCGCCCCACAACTTCACAGGCGTGGGTAACTGTTTGATGTTTACGCAATGGATATCTAGTCTAAGTAGCTTTATATGTATTACTCACGTAGTAGTAGCACTGTATACTGACTACAAGGATTATAGAATTTACCCTAATGCATTTTTTTTAGCCATTCACCTAACCATGAAACTTGAGGATATATATCAATTTTTTGAGAATCCTCCGCCAACTTACCTTTGTCAGGAACTAGCAGTTTGTTACATACTGTCTGTTTTATTACAAGGTGAATCCTACGGAACCGAGTTGATTGAGCAATTAGAAACTGAGTATCCCGTCTATCGGCTTTCAGATACCGTACTTTACAGTGCAATCAAATTTCTGGAAGACCAAAGGGCAATCACTGGATATTGGAAGAAACTCGAAGGACGGGGACGCCCCAGGCGGATGTACCAAGTTTCTCCCGAATGGCAAGTTCAAGCTCAGGATTTAGCTTTTCAATGGCTTCACTATATCAACGGGAGGAAAAAGTAACGAATCATTGATAATGAATAAGTCTCCTCCAGTCAAACACTAACAATTAGTTATGGATACTGCTATTCTGCCATCTACGTTCCTGCTAACCTTGTTGTTATCGGTTGGGCTGTTTTTCTTTATTCGTGCCTCGACTAAAGACCGCATAGAAATGGCGCAACTGGTATCTGAGCAAGATGAAGCTGTTTTAATGTCTCAATTAAAAGAGTACTTTCGATCGCGGTCTTACCGAGTGGCAGCGGTAGACCGAGAACAAAATCAGGTAATTTTTGAAGGTAATGTTCGTCCCAGCTGGTTCTTAGCTATATTTCTAACTTTACTGGCAGCGACTGGGATTGTTTGTCTATCTCTAGTTACATACCTGCTTTTTCCTAGCCTCAGTACCCTTGTTCTGGCGATGGTACTGCTGTCGCCTTTAAGTGGTCTATTTTATTGGAAAAAATCTGGAAGACTTGAGAAGGTGTCGCTCAAAGTCGAAACAACTCAGAGCGAACAAACCTCCTCAAGTAAGATAACTGTAGTCGCCCATCGAGATGAACTCAGTGAGTTGCAGAGGACTCTACAGCTCAAGCCTGGGAAATAATTGTTGATTTTTGCGACCATCTCTTAACTATGATATGCAGACTTCTGACCTAACCTACTCTTTAGGCAATGGAAAGTAGTCAGGAGAAAATCAAGATTGCTGCTTTGTCACTTTTCCCCACGACTTTAGTCGTGGGGAAAAAATTTAAATTCATTAACTTAAATTCATTGACAGAGCAAACTTTAACCATCTACGGCATAAGAGCGCAACTTCACTCTTCCTTTTAGACGCGCTTGGCTCTATACCCACTCCCTTCTGCATCATCAAATTAGTATCAACCCATGCAATCTAGCGTGGTTTGAAACAAGTTCACTTTCCAACTACCTGGACTAGATTTACTGGCAAATCAGCTACAAACTAAAAAAAAATTAAATTTTGCATAAACTTAGCAATTTTGCCAGTTAATAATAGTCAGGAGCCACATTCAATGCTCAAGATGACCATCTATGGTTTACCGACTAGCTAAAGCAAGAGGTTCTTGACCTGGTGAAGGTTCTAACACCCTCAAACTAGGAAACAAGAAATGGTTTTCCTCTACGTATTGAGCACCAAACAGTCCCTTTTCTGCCCAGAAATAACGATCTGTAGTGTGTTCATTTCGCTTTACAAGTAGCAACGCTGGTGGCAAAATTCCTTCAGCTTGAATGAATCTTCTAGCTGCTGTTACAGGCTTTTCTTCGCCACTTTCGATGCTATATTGAGGCACGTGCTCCAAAATGCGCCGTCCTTCCTGACGACGACGACTCTTCCTTTTGCGTCTCCTTGCCAATCTATTGTCCTCCTCTTTCAAGCTATAGATTGTAGTAATAGCTACAAAATCCGTCGTCATTATATAGGTTCTAGTTCAGAATATCAATAGTTTTTAACCTTTTAATATAAGAAAGTTAATATCTTTGAAACATCGAGAAAATAAAATCACGTAAGAATATAATCCCCTAGTAGAAACCATCTCTAAGAAAATTTTAGTTAAGCTTTATGAAATGAGTGAGGTAAAAATTAAGTATCCTCTCTTACATCATGCCTCAAAATCTATAATCTTGAGCAAGAGCTAAAAAATGTTAATGTCTGCCAGTTCTGATTTTCTTGCTCTGTGTCGAGAGCAAATAGCGCTACTAACCCAAGGGCTAGGAGCAACTTTAAGTATTGTGTACCTAACACAAGAATTGGTAGATACTCCTTCTGGCGATGCCAAACTTATTCCTGTGGTGATTTACCCAGAAACAGCATTATTGCTACCAGGAGAGGAAACTATTGAAGCGACGGCATATAAGCAACTTCAAGTTGGAAATGCGTTTATATTACACAATCATCAGGGAAGGTTATTGACAGCAGGTTCAGAATCTCCAACTTCCTCACGGGAGTCTGAGATACCAAATGCGTCTCAACCCGATCTTAAAGAGGAATACCTACTTAGTGGCAACCAAATTGTTTTACCTCTGATTTATGAGGGTGTGATGATGGGGTTACTAGTGACACGCAGGAAAGATCGGGCATGGAATGAACACGAGCAAAATCAAATTCAACGGATAGCGCAAACATTAGCGATCGCTTGTATTTTAGATCAGCGGCGAGCATGGTTTGAGCAACAGTTACGCGAGCAACAAATTCTTCAAGAAAAACAGCGGGATTTGCTAGATAATCTATTGCATCAGTTTCGTAACCCATTAACGGCATTGCGGACTTTTGGCAAACTGCTATTGAAACGACTACGACCAGCAGATGCTAACCGGGATGTGGCAAATAGTATTGTCAGAGAAAGCGATCGCCTTCAAGAATTACTGCAACAATTTGAACAAGTAATTGACTTGACAGAGGCAGATTTAGCACCACTACATCTGCCTGAAGATGAAGTATTTGTAGAAGCAACTATCCAAAAAGACGCTAAACCGCCGCTATTATTGCCGGGAACGGGAGATAAAGCAGTTGACTGCTCCCTAGCAGATATATTAGAACCATTATTAATATCAGCCAAAGCGATCGCCCAAGAGCGAAAGCTAAAACTAATAACTGAAATTAAACAGAATTCATCCTTAGTACGTGCCAACGTCAAAGCATTACGAGAGGTGTTAACTAACATTATTGATAACGCTTTGAAATATACTCCCACTGGTGGCAAAATTTTGATTCAGGCGGGACAAGAAAAAGCTAATTTTCAGGGAATAGTTATTAGTGATAACGGGCCTGGCATTCCACCCCAGGATTTAGAACATCTTGGAGAACGGCATTATCGAGGTGTACAAGCGCAAACAGAAATTCCGGGCACAGGTTTGGGGTTAGCGATCGCTAAACAATTAATAGAGCAAATGCAGGGCGAAATCGAGGTTTTCAGCCCTGCAATCAACTCTAAATTAACTTCACCCAATGCACCGGGGACTACGTTTATTATTTGGTTGCCGGAAGTTTAGAAGTAGTTAGGAGTTAGGAGTTAGGAGTTTGAAATTAAAAACTGGCTTCAATTCATAACTCCTAACTTATAACTCTTCACTTCTAACTTCTCACTCCTAACTATCTTAGTGAAACCAACAAATTTTGATTGATTGTCATTTGTAAATCGGTATTCGGGTCAATGGCGATTAAGTCAACACTATTCTTACCAAAGAACAGACCAACTAACGCACCGATACCAGCACCACCCAAGACTTCTTCTGTGGCAATGGCGCGATCGCCTGTGACAACAGATACCGCAGTTGCCGCACCTGCGCCCAATACAGTATTCTTGATAATTGAACCAAGACTAGTACCCTTCTTGACGGTTTCAGTTTTGGTAATAACGTCAGAACTAGCGTTCAGCTGATACTCTTGACCATTGGTCAAAACTAGTTTCTCGGCAACGAATTGAGAACCGCCTGTAGCAGGTTTTAGTTGACCAACAACTTGACTCCCAGCAGGAATCACTACAGCTCCGTCTTGCGTAACCACGTTTTGGGATACTGTCAATGTCAAGGGCGATGTTTCATCCTTGGTAACTAGAATTTTTTCTGCCTTGTCATACTTCACAGGAATAGCAGTCCCTTGAGCAATTGTCACTGATGTAGGTGTTGGGGTAGTAGATCCGACAGCCACAACATAGGGCGAGTTAATTGCTGAGGCCTGATTAGAACTAACCAATGCTTGGTAGATAAAAGCTGCTACCTGGGCGCGAGTGGCTGTTGCAGTTGGATTCAGGAAGTTCACATTCGGATAGTTAACCACAATTTGCTTTTGGGTTGCGGCTGCGATCGGGCTACGGGCATAGCTAGCGATGTTAGAGGCATCGTTGAAGTATTGCAGAGTACTTTCAGTATTGCCACTGGGACTATATTCCAAACCGTTAGCGAGGGAAACTAAAACCTGTTCGCGAGGAATAGCTTGATTAGGCTCAAAGCGATTTCCAGGATAACCAGATAAGAAACCAATGGTATAAGCTTGCTGAATCGCGCTGGATGCCCAATAGTTGCTAGGTACATCAGCAAAACTGATCGGCTGCCGTTGTTGTGCTTTTTGGAAAGCTTTGTTGACCATCGCAGCAAATTGAGCGCGTGTCACCGGTTCTTCTGGGCGGAAGCTACCATCAGGAAATCCGGCAATTACACCTCGTTGAGATAATTGTTGAATAAATTGTGCTGCCCAATAGTTAGATGAAACATCAGAAAAAGTCGTTTGAGCTAAAGATGGTGAAGATGTAATGAAAGGCGCTACAGTACCTACTGTGACGCTCAAAGCCATGAATGCAGCTGTTCTAGATTGCCAACGATTTAAGTTAAACATTATTTTTTTGCTCCAGTCCTATTATTTTTTTACTGTTAATTAGTTAGACATTTACTAAAGTACAAGGTTCCTATTTTTTTTGCTTTTGGTAAAAACCATTACTTTAGTCATACAGTCATCATAAAAAAAATCTATGCCAAAGGAACTAGCTAATAGAAGTAGTGCAATCACAGAATTACCTATTAGCAAATTTTCAAAAATATAGATACTGAGGGAGACGATATAGAGAAAGAATAGTTGCTGTTAAATAGAAAATTTTATGGTTAAAAGTGAAGGCGATCGCACACTCTCGTTAAAGTGGCGATCGCCTATGGAATAACTATTTCAGTCAACAGATTATAATTGTGACTTATACAGGTGTTGAAGTAGTAGACCCGACATTGTATAGGGCGAGTTAATTGCTAAGTCTTAACACAACATAAGGCGAGTTAATTGCTGAGGCTTGATTAGAACTAACCAATGCTTGGTAGATAAAAGCTGCTACTTGCGCCCGTGTAGCAGTTGCAGTTGGATTCAGTAATTTCACATTCGGATAGTTAACCACAATTTGCTTTTGGGTTGCAGCTGCAATTGGGCTACGGGCATAGCTAGCGATGTTAGGAGCATCGTTGAAGTATTGCAGAGTGCTTTCAGTATTGCCACTAGGACTATATTTCAAACCGTTAGCGAGGGCAACTAAAACCTGTTCGCGGGGAATAGCTTGGTTAGGTTCAAAGCGATTTCCAGGATAACCAGATAAGAAACCAATGCTATAAGCTTGCCCAATCGCACTGGATGCCCAATAGTTGCTGGGTACATCAGTAAAATTAATTGCCTGCCGTTGTTGGGCTTTTTGAAAAGCTTTATCAACCATTGCGGCAAATTGAGCGCGTGTCACTGGTTCTTCTGGTCGGAAGCTACCATCAGGAAATCCGGCAATTACACCTTGCTGAGACAATTGTTGAATAAATTGTGCTGCCCAATAGTTAGATGAAACATCAGAAAAAGCAGTTTGAGTTGAAGATAGGGGGGAGCATCCCACTGTGATCTGATTGCCTTGCAAAGGATAATTCACTGGATCGCAAACAAAACCTGCCGAATTAGCCTGTATAGAAGTCCGGGTTGGCGGATTTTGTTTCTCTGGCTGTGATTTCCAATCGTCAGATATTTTTTCGAGAGTGGGATGCTTACTTAAAAACTCTGAGTCTGCAACAATATCATGAGGCCCCTTGACACTTATCTTGGAACTATTGAGATAGATATTGTAATCATAAACAACGTTTTCATTTTTAGTGTTATTATTAATATTTTTTCCAGGAAAAGCATAGAGAATGTTCCTGAGAATTCTGACATCGGATGAGGTATGAGCAAATATTTGCCCACCATTAAGTTCTGGACTCTGATTATTCAAAAAAGCTGTGTTATTTACAATATCAACATGGTCGCTTAAAAATGCATGAATCCCTGAACCACCGTTATTAAATGCAAGATTATTTTTAACTAAAGTACGTCCTTTATATGCACCCAATTTTGAGCTGTCTTGATTTCTTGTACTATCGATAATAATGCCATTACCGTCTGTGATCTTTCCAACTGCAATCCAAGGGATGTACATACGATTGTTGTAGGTCTTGTTGTTAGTAACAAACATCTTGTATCCCTGGTTGTTGTCAGAATTCCAATTACTCAACATTGAAATGCCACTGCAACCATAAACACTGTACCAGGCATTATTAAATACCACATTATTATCTATTGTCACATAGTCTGCTTGAATCGCAGAAATACCTGCTCCTCCACAGTCATGCACTTTGTTGTTCAGAATACGGATGTGATGAACATGACCATTAGTTCGTCCATCAACGCTTATACAGTTTCCATTTGTCAGTGGGTTTACTTTGTTAGTCTTCTCTTTCATCGCATAATCAAGGGTGATATTGGCATTGTTTCCTATAACCTCTAGCCCGTTGATCTCGATATATGAAGCTTTATTTGAAATCGTTATACCATTCCATGTATTGTGCTGAATTTTTGGTAAATGCCCAGGATATGCTTTATACCTAATCCATGCATTTGCAGTTCCAGAACGTCTAATACTTACTACACTCCCAGCTTTGCCTATATTTGTGTATACTCCATTCATTATCAATACTGTATCGCCAGGGTTGGTAAGGTCTGCTGCCTTTTGAATTGTTTTAAAGGCAGATGAAGTAGAAAGTCCGCTATTATTGTCGTTTCCACTACCACTAACATAGTATGTTCTCGGTGTTGAATTCGCGCTCATTAGCTCACGGCTAGATAGGCTAACTTCCTTATTCGTGGATACTTGACGGACGTTTTCAACTAAAGATACTTGTATATTGTCTCCCGGAACCAAAAGACTTAATACTACGGGAATTGCAAGATATGTGCTTAAACCGAAACCTTGAATTACCACAAGAAAAAGCTCCTCGATCGCTACTACTTAATAAAAGTATCAGGATATTCCATAATTTTGAATACTCTTTTAGATACAGAATACAATAGAGCCAACTTTTAAATAAGTATTACAATAAATATCGATACTGATTAAGACGAGATAAAGGTGGAATAGTTGCTGTTCAATAGAAGTTTTTAGGGTTAAAAATAAAGGCGATCGCACACTCATAGTCAAAGTGGCGATCGCATATAAGGGATAATTAAATTCACAACTTGAATGAAGTTAAATTTATTAGCGCGATCTTGGTACTAAATTCAAGTTAGAATCCAGTGTAAGCCTTAAATCCTGTGCAGGTCTGAGTACAAAGGCATTTCCTTCTTTTTTCCGCAACAGCACGCTAGCACCGGCACCCGCAGCCGCACCAATAACAGGTTTTAAATCGTCAATTCTGCGATTACCAGTAATTAATGAACCTAAAAGACCAGCACCCCCACCAATAGCTGCGTCAGTTAAAACCTGACTTGTGTTGGGCTTCTGTGAAACTCTTTCAGTTGTGGTGTATGTCCGAGAAGTTGCATTAATCGACTGACGCTGGCCGTTAGAAAATTCTAATTCTTGAGCGACAAACTTTACACCTTTTCCTTGATTATCATCATCTCTTGTATCTCTGGAATAACTATCTAAGTCAACAGATTCTAGCCGTCCATGTACTTTAGTACCAGCAGGAATCAAGACGTTTCTATTTCTGTCGATAATGTCGTTGGCTATTCTCAAGGTTAGAGATTTACTTTCCCCAGGAGCAATAGTAATTGTCTCTTTTTCGTAGGTGACAGGAAGAGCAACTCCAGAAGGAATGGTAGCGTTTCCGTATTGTCCAGTTCTGTTTTGCCCAATGTTGTATTGAGCATTAGCAGGAGCCAAGCTAAATAGGGGGCTAATGACGGTTGTAGTAACTGCTATTGCCATAAGTGCAGCAGTTCCAGATTTCCATTGATGTAAGCGAGTCATAAGAGGGTTATCCTTTGTATATGTGATGTATTTAATGACGAGGATTCACTGAGTTTGTTTCTGACTGTTTTGGAACCTGTCTATGGGCATATATAAGTACTTATTATGATGGGAAGAGTGTGCGATGATCGCGCAGGCATAGCCCGTCGTAGACATCGCTGTTCAGAATTTGTATTCTAATGTGCGTTACTAAAATTAGAAGCGAGACACTCATTAAGACGCAAAATGAGTATTATTTTGTTTCTAAATGCTGTTTTATTTTTTATGTCCACATATCTTTAGCCATTGAATAGAGGCGAACAGGCTGACTGCGAACTCTTACTTTTATTCTAGATTGATTTGCTAGAACTGGAGAAATATTTTCGTTTTCTTAACGAATTATTTACTATCTGTTATGTGGGTATTTAAGATTGCTGCTGACGCTGTTTAATCTCTGCGATCGGTAATAATAAAGTATCTTCTATTTGCTGTCGCACCTCACGGCTGACATAACAATCACTATTTAGACAATCTACTAGTAATTTATTGGCATCATAATACTTCTGAAGCAATTCCTTTTGCTCGTTACTGAGTTGCCAATCATGACCGATATTTCGATATTCAATCATTACTTCTCTAAATTCTTCACACCAAGCCTTCTCATTAGCTAACCACCATTTTCTAAATTCTTGCCTGTCTTGTCTGCTTGGTAGTTGCTCTCGAAGTTTTTGCAGCAAATTCTTGATTTTTGGGTCGAGGTCGAGGTCGAGGGAGAGGTAGAGGGATCGCTCGAGGTCGAGGGAGCGGTCGAGGGAGCGGAATCGGTCGAGGGAGCGGGAGCGGGAGCGGGAGAGGGAGCGGGAGAGGGAGCGGGAGAGGGAGCGGGAGAGGGAGCGGGAGAGGGAGAGGTCGAGGTCGAGGTCGAGGTCGAGGTCGAGGGAGAGGGATCGGTCGAGGGATCGGTCGAGGGATCGGGAGAGGGATCGGGAGAGGTCGAGGTCGAGGTCGAGGTCGAGGTCGAGGTCGAGGTCGAGGTCGAGGTCGAGGTCGAGGTCGAGGTCGAGGTAAAAGGCCCTAACTGCTGCTGGTTTGTAAGAAAACTTAACGGAAAGAGATTTTTCTCTTACCCACAGAAGAAACTGCTGCAACCTCTGATCATCAGCCACTATAAAATCAATTTTCTCTTTGATCAACAACAATAACTGATCTGCATTTGGCGACATTCCTACCGCAAGTAAAAAGACTTCCCGCCAGCGTTTCTCAGTGATGTGGCTAACAAGATTTTGCAACGCTTCCTCTGATGACTGTCTCACAACCACAAATTCTCTAGCTGTGAAATACTCATGAAATGTGAGGTGAGAAAATGAGTAAATCCCTTTTGCCCTTGCTACAACTAGTCCATGATGATGTTCAATTGAACGCAAAACTTGCTCACTGTCAACTTGCAATGCTTCTTCGTCAGTATTAGCACCGGGTAAATTGCGGATGTATTGTGTAATGTATTGTTCTGCTACTTTCTGCTTGAAGAAATATTCACTCCCCTCAAAGGTAGTTAACGCCATTTTGCTGAGTAAATCTTCTTTGCGTTGAACTGATAGCTTTTTGTAAATCTGATCGCGTTGAATTCCCCGCTTGGCATCCCATTTTTTCAATAACGCATCCAGTCCTTCTTTGTATAACTCAGAACGATTTGCAGGAAAATCCCCTGACTCTTCAAATGCTAAACAAAGTAACGTCAGCAGCAGCGGACTTGCTGCAAGTTCTTTGATGCGGTTATTCTCTTCGAGACGTTTGATAAAATTCTCTGGTTTTACAGCTTTATCCTTAAACCAGTTATTGGTAAAGTTGAAAATTTGATCATCGTCAAAATCAGCAACTTCCACCTCTGTAAACTTCTCAAAAGTATACTCCTTTGCTGCAATCCGGCAGGTAATGACAAACTGATTTTTTGGGAAACGATCGGAAAACTCACGAATTTCTTTTAATACACGGTTACTATCCTCTTCTCTAACCTCATCCAACCCATCGAGTAAAACTAATGCCTTGCCATAGGTTAGTACATCTTGGATAGAAGAGATAGGATTTATTGTCTCTTCAGTGATGTGTTGCAATAATCCAGGTTTGTTTGCAGCTTCCGCAAAGTTTTTGAGGGTGACAAAAATAGGTACACGTTCAGCCTGAAATTTACCTCCAATACACTGAATCGCTAAATACTTCAGAAATGTCGTTTTACCTGCTCCTAGTTTACCCAATATCATCAGCTTGGAATATTTCTTAACCGCCTCCAGTCCTGGCACTCGTTTTGCAGCGATCCTCGTCAGTGTAAAGCGGCCAAAATCCTCGTTTGTACATTCTTGCAATAATTCATTAATTCCTAACCGTTGCTGTCCAGTGATTGTCTCTAATATATTGACGCTGGTGTAAATGTCATTCAACCCAATGGGCTGAGTCATATCTAGCACTCGCATTGTGCCGCAGCGTTCTTGAATGAGGGGTTTTATCTTTTCGCGTACTTCTTGGACTAAGGCATCAATATCAATGCTGTTATCTTGATTTACCTCTGGTTCACTAGCTGGTTCAGCAATTATTTCTTCCCACTCTAGGTTTAGCCTGTCGCAAATCTGCACAAAGAGATTGCGGTCAACAGGTTTACCTGTAAAGAACTTTCCGATCGGCTGGCGAGTAATTCTTAAATCTTCAGCTAATGCCTTTTGAGTTAAGGAACAGCGGATCAAAGCTCTATTTGCTTTTTGGATACCTTCTGGAGAACACGAAAGCGATCGCCCGGACATAAGCTAACCACTACACTTTTGCTGATTCTAACTGTCTATTTGGCAATTCATGCTCATCGCATACACAACTCACTCATATCACAAACCTGTATTTAAGCCTAGAACAAACACTCACCTGTCAAAGTATGAATGTAGTGGTTCAAACGATTTGGGAGTGAGTCAATGTTATCCAAGAAATTTCCTTCAAGAGATGAAGTGCTGGCTGTTGTAACGCTGATTATGGTGATTGGTTCTCTCACTCTTGCAGTTATCGATGAAAAGAGTCGCCCTCCATTTCTAGATTTAACAAAATTTGCTGTCGGTACATACATTGGATTGTTGATACCTCGGTCAAGGTCAAATGATCGCAACTAGCCAATAACAATCCTAAATAATTCCTAAGAGACAAGATCCCCGACTTCTTTGAAAAGTCAGGGATCTGTAACTTTCAATTCTCACAAATCAAAAAAGAATGTTTTCTTCTCAGATAACAGAAAGAAATAACAAAAGCCTCCTGGAGAGTTTCATTTTTCTCCGAAGACAGTAAAACTTTTTCATGCAACAAGAAAAATTCACTCATAGCATTGTAAATTTTTGTAAAATTGATGTCTTCAAGACTAGAAACCTGATATCTAGATAGCTAAACTAACAAACAGTGCATCTGTACTGTTAATGATTAAAAGTAGATGTGGCGCTATAGGGTGAATGATCCCAGTACAACTTATCCTCAAAAACTTCCTCAGTTACCGTGATGCAACTTTAGATTTTGGCGGTTTGCATACGGCTTGTATTTGTGGTTCCAATGGTGCGGGTAAATCTTCTCTTTTAGAAGCAATCACTTGGGCAATTTGGGGTGAAAGCCGTGCCACTGTTGAAGATGATGTCATCTATTCTGGTGCGAAAGAAGTTCGGGTTGATTTTACTTTCCAAAGTAACCAGCAAAAATATCGGGTGATTCGTACCCGAATTCGGGGAGGTACTAGCGTCCTCGAATTTCAAATAGAAATACCTTCTGGATTTCGTTCACTCACAGGCAAAGGGGTAAGAGCAACACAGGATTTGATTTTAGAACATATCAAGCTTGATTATGATACTTTTATTAATTCTGCCTACTTACGTCAAGGTCGTGCAGATGAATTCATGCTCAAGCGTCCAACGGAACGCAAAGAAATTTTAGCGGAGTTGTTAAAACTCAATCAGTATGATGATTTAGAAGAACGAGCAAAGGAATCTTCTCGTCAATTTAAAGCAAGAGCAGTAGAGTTAGAGCGTTCTTTGGAGTCGATAAAAATTCAGCTGCAACAACGCGAAATCACCCAAG
The DNA here is from genome assembly GCF_036917235.1 of Nostoc sp. Taxonomy (GTDB): domain Bacteria; phylum Cyanobacteriota; class Cyanobacteriia; order Cyanobacteriales; family Nostocaceae; genus Nostoc. Next base: position 42,405 of record NZ_JBALDU010000087.1, on the reverse strand, counting down.
CGCAAAGAGTAGAGTTAGAAGCCGAACTCAACCAATTGCAACAGGTGCAAGCTTTTGATAATATTCAATTACAAAGTTTGCAAGTTGTCCAGCATCAGCGCCAAAATTGGGAACAACAACTAAATTTTGTAAAGCAGCAATACCAAAATCTTACCCAAGATTGCGATCGTCTCCAACAAGAACAATCAGCTATTGGCTCTCAGCTATCAGATTTAGAAAAAATATTACGCCAAGAAGCTGAGATTAAAGCTGGATATGCTCAATATCAAAGTCTCCAATCTCAAGAAGAAGCTTTTGCTGTCAAATTTGAAGAACACACCCGCGCCGGGCAGAATCGCCAACAAAAGCAACAACAGCTTACCAAACAAATTCACGAAATTGAACGGCAACTGCAACAAGCCCAAGCGCAGCTAGAAGCTTTACAGCAACAAGAGCGAGACATTCAACAAACTCTCACCAAATCGGGTGAAGTAGAAGCCGCTTTGTCACAACTAACCGCAGCCCGTCACCATGTTGCTCGTCTAGATCAATTGCAAATGCAAGTGACTCCCTTGTTGCAACAACGAGCAACTTTACAAAGTCAACTCGATCGCACTCATGCTGGTTTAGTAGCGCGACTCGAACAACTCCAAAATACTGAGAACCAATTGCAACGCCAGCATGGCCGCCAACCACAACTAAAACAAGCGGTAATGGATGTAGCAATCCAGATCGAGGAACTGGAGAAAAAGCGGGTTTATCTGCAACGAGTCCAAGAAAAGGGGCAAGAAAGGCGGCACTTTATCGAACGTCTGCAAGCTCATCAACGGGATTATGAAAAATTGCTGGGAGAATTAGAGCAGAAATTACAAATGCTCCAAAATCCTGAAGCACTTTGTCCATTATGTGAGCGTCCTTTAGACGAACATCACTGGAGTCGAGTAGTAGAAAAAACCCAAAGTGAGTTAGAGGATACTCAAGGGCAGTTTTGGGTAGTGCGAGAACAAATGGCTGTGTCTGACCGAGAAATTCAGGTACTTAGGCAGGAATATCGGGATATATCCCAACAATTGGCTGGCTACGACGGTTTACGCGAACACCGGGGACAGTTGGCAGCACAATTAGAAGCGACAACTGATGTGCAACAACAGTTACAACAAATTGCTGCTGAAAAACAGCATTTAGAGCGATCGCTCCAAGCTGGTGATTACGCTCCCGATAAACAAGCCGAACTCCGGCAGCTAGACCAATATCTGCAACAAGTTAATTATAGTGAACAAGATCACGCCCTCGCTCGGAGCGAAGTTGAGCGGTGGCGATGGGCAGAAATTAAACAAGGACAAATTAAAGATGCTACTAAGCGACAAGCGCAACTATTAGCTCGAAAACCAGAACTTCAAGCTAGTATTGCTCAATTACAAGCCAGAATCCAGCAAGATCAGATTGATTCTGAATGTGCTAAACAAATCGCCGCTCTTGAACGTCACATTACTGAAATTGGCTACAGTTCCGAGCAGCACAACAATTTGCGTATGGCTGCAAAGAAAGCTCAATCTTGGCATTTGCGTTATCAACAACTGCTATCAGCCCAGCAGCAGTATCCGCAACTCCAGACGAGATTGCAAGAGTTAGAGGAGTCTAGAAGCGCCAGAGTAACGGAGCGGCAAAAACTTGGCGGACAGATTGAAAGCATTATCCAACAATTACAAGCAACAGCTAACCCATCTGCCCAAATTCAAGCTTTAGAGCAGCAGTTAGCCATACGCAGACGGCAACTTGATGAGCAAATAGCTAAGTTGGGGCGTTTGGAACAGCTGGCGCTTCAACTAGAAACGCTGCAAATTCAGTATGAACAACAGCAGCAGCAACTACAATCTTGCAAGCAGGAATATCGGGTTTATCAGGAATTAGCGCAAGCTTTTGGTAAAAATGGTATCCAAGCACTGATGATTGAGAATGTGTTACCGCAACTTGAAGCCGAGACAAATAAACTACTTTCGCGGTTGAGTGGGAATCAATTTCATGTACAATTTATTACTCAAAAAGCTGGGCGTAGTGCTAAATCAACCAAGAAAAATGCCAAGCTGATAGACACCTTAGATATTTTAATCGCTGATTCTAGAGGAACACGAGCTTATGAAACTTACTCTGGTGGAGAAGCCTTCAGAATTAACTTTGCCATCCGTTTGGCTTTGGCGAAATTATTAGCGCAACGGGCGGGAGCGGCGTTGCAATTGTTGATTGTGGATGAAGGTTTTGGTACACAGGATGCTGAAGGATGCGATCGCTTGATTGCGGCGATTAATGCGATCGCTTCCGATTTTGCTTGCATCCTCACCGTTACCCACATGCCCCACCTCAAAGAAGCCTTCCAAGCCAGGATTGAAGTGAATAAAACTCAGGAAGGTTCCCAGTTGAGTTTGTCAATTTAATTGTATTTTACCCGTGCATCCAGACCTAATGAACGGAGCTTTTTCGTGAGGGTTTCTGCTTGGGTGCGATCGCTAAATGCTCCAGCATTCACATAATCCCCTAGATTGGATTGCTCCGCGACAGCATTGGGTATATATTGTTGCACTTTGCTCAGAGTATCATTATTAGAAATTGGAATTATTACTCTGTAAGGATTATTAGCAACTAATGTGTTGCCATTGGTAACAGGTGCTACATTGTCATTGGCAGGAGGTAATGCATAGCGATTAGTGTCAGCTAATACATAATCATTATTTTGAGTATAATTGTCCGTAGTTGAACCATTTAACCCCAATGCTTCCCAAGTTTGCCAATCTACATTTCCAGTAGAATTAATTCGAGAATGTTGCTGGAATGCAATCACAGATTGTCTGGTGTAATCGTTAAAAAGTCCATCAGGATTAGTATTAGAGAAACCCAATTGCGCTAAACGTTCTTGAACTAATCTGACATTTTCTCCGCGATCCCCTACAGTGAGATAATTTCTACCTGGTTGTTGAATGCCACCAGTGGAGACTCTACGCACTGAGTCCAAAACTTGGGCATTAGCAATGCCATCAACAGGTAGTCCATTATTTCGCTGGAATGCAATTACAGCTTCTCTAGTCATTGGGCCAACATTCCCAGTGGCATCAGCATTTAAATAACCTAGCTGCCGCAAACGCACTTGGAGTTCTCTGACTTGTTGAGTGGAAAGACTCGATCTTCCTGGAGTCGGAGAGGAACCCATTAGTGCGTTCCAAGTTTGTTGATTCACAATCCCGTTAGCAGTTATGCGATAACTTCGCTGGAATGCAATTACAGCATCTTTAGTAATTCGTCCAAAATTCCCCGTGGGATTAGTATTAAAGTAGCCTAATTGCCGTAGACGCTGTTGTAATCTTGTGACGGCTGCACCAGTTTTGCCTTGAGAAAGAGTAGGATATTGACCAACTGGCGCTCGCGATGTGCTACCGATATTTCTACTAGAACTTCTACTTTGACACGCTCGTTGCAAGGCTCGTTGAGTAGTAATACCTACAACTCCATCAGCCGATATTTTATTGGCTTGCTGGAATTTGATCGTAGCATTTTGAGTCAAGCTAGCAAACTTACCTGTCACTGGGCCGTTAAAATAGCCTAACTTTTTTAAACATCTCTGGCTACTGCTAACTTCAGGCCCATTACTTCCTATTTTCTGAAGTGCTAAAGCTTCTCCAGCAATACTCAGAAGCCCCGTAATCAGAGCCACAGACAAAAGAGGCATTGCAGCACCAGTCGATAACTTTTTCCAATTTAAAAATTTAAAATTAACTACGATAGGAACAACCTTGATGCTTTCGGATGCCTCGTAGACTGAGGCAAGCTTGATTAAATGGCTAGCTACCCCTGTTTTCACTTGCTTTTTTAAAGTTAATGACTATAAAAAACTATACCACTTAGCTATATGTAAGAATAACTTTTCGTATGATTCTTTACAAGTAAGTGCCCTGGGGAGTGGGGGACAAGGGGATAAACAAAACTCAGCACGGGCTAAACGCCCCGCTTCCGCTAACAGCACTCTTTTGCCCCATGCCCTGTACCTATTGTTCATCAACTTTTTCAGTATTACCTGCTTTCACCCAACCTTCTTGTTCGCTACCTTCCAAACGGATCTTTTGCCAAGTTTTATCCTCACTTTCTGACAAAATAATAATTTTTTGATTAAAAGCAACTCCACCAATCTTTTCAGCTTCTTGATTTGGTTGCGATCGCAAACTCAAGCCTTCAGCCCAACTAACACGCCCTTGGTAAGCTCCTGCTGGTAATGGTTGTGATGATGGGGTAGCCTTTGGTGATTCTGTAGGAGTAGAGGTTGAGCTTGAAGACGATTGAGTAGATGTTCCAGGTGTAAGAGCGGGCTTACTTTCTCCAGGCTCAGTTTTTTTAGGAGCTTGGGCTTTCACCGAAGGACTATCATTGGAATAAATGTGTTTGGCAGGGGCTATGCCAGTACGATTCATAAAATAGAGTGCAATTGCAACACCGCCACCTATTAGCACAGCGATCGCTAAGAAAAACCCCAGTAGAAACTTTGTTAAGCCAGACAACATAATTAAAACCTGATTATCAAGAGTCAAGGGTGAAGGTGAGCCAGTCATGTGCGTATTTTCCCCATTGAGGAGAGTGCTGTTTAACTGGCTCTCAAGGGTTATACCATTTTTGATTTTAGACTTTCCTGCGGAACGCTACGCGTAGCTTGCTTCCCCGGAGGGGTACGGCTACGCTCAGTCGAACGATTTTAGATTTTGGATTGTGAAACATCCATTAGATAAGTGTTTCAGTTTTCCATCTGTCGCAATCATTTTTCAAATTGGTATTACAAGTAAAGAAGCAAGTAATCCATCAGTATAAGAATCAATAGTCCATAATAATTCATCATTAACTATTGACTTTTGACTAACTGATTATTGTAGCCATGCTGAATAGACATCTGGTGAAATTAAATATGCGTTATCTAGAACCCTTGTAGAGACATAGGAGTACTACGTCTCTACATTTAATTTTGGCTTCACGTAGTGCGCCGGAGGCGTTCGCTCAAAGGACTGTGTTTAGATGCTAAACGCGCTCTCCCAGCAGCAGCCCATTCTTGGAGTTGCTGAATTTGCTCTACGGCAGTTCGTGCTAAGGGGATGATTTGACTAGCTGCTTCTAAAATATCGTCGGTAGCAAAGTCGCGGTTTTGGCTAAATCCAATATGCATCGCTTCAATTAAAGTTTGCTCAATTTCGGCCCCAGAAAAATCAGGCGTCTCATAAGCTAACCTTTCGATGTCATAACTTTTCAAGTTATGGGGGCGCAATCGGGATAAATGAACATCATAAATTGCTTTTCTCTCTTCTTGAGTGGGCAATCCCACAAAGAAAATTTCGTCAAATCGCCCCTTGCGGAGCATTTCTGGCGGTAAAGCTTGGATGTCGTTGGCGGTGGCGACGACAAACACGGGTGAGCTTTTTTCGGCTAGCCAGGTAATAAAAGTGCCAAACACACGGCTAGCTGTTCCTGCATCACCTTTACTACCAAGTCCGGCAAAGGCTTTATCTATTTCATCAATCCATAAAATACAGGGAGCGAGGGCTTCAGCTACTTGGATCATTTGGCGAGTGCGAGATTCTGATTCACCCACCAAACCACCAAATAACCTTCCTACATCCAAACGTAGCAGGGGTAAATGCCAGTGATGAGCGATCGCTTTTGCCGTTAACGATTTACCAGTTCCCTGAATACCCACCAACATTAAACCACGGGGGTGCGGTAATCCGTACTGTCGCGCCTTATCTGTAAATGAGCCTCCCCGGCGAATCAGCCAGTCTTTCAAGTTATCCAGTCCGCCTATATCAGAAATTTGCTCAGTGGCGGGGTAAAAGTCCAGGATTTGGGTTTGGCGGATAGTTTGGCGTTTTTCTTCCAAAACTAGATCCACGTCTTCTGGTCGCAATTCACCGTGAGTTGCGATCGCTCTTGCCAAAACCCGGCGAATCCGTTCCATTGAAAGTCCTTGACAAGATAGCACCAAGTCATCTAAAACTTTGCCAGAAAGGGAGTTAGCAGTACTTTGCAGTAAGCGTTCCACCTCAGTTTTAATTTCTGGGGCGGCGGGTAAGGGAAACTCGACGACTGTCAGCACTTCGGTTAAATCATCAGGGATGGCAATGCGTGGTGACAGTAGAACAATATTTTTTGGTTGCGACTTGAGAAGTCTCGACAGGTTGCGGAGTTTGCGAGCGATCGCTACATCATCTAAAAAGCGATGATAATCTCGTAAAATCAATACCGCAGGTGCGGAAGCTGGTAATTTTTCGATAAATTCTAAAGCTTGCAACGGGTTACGTCGCCCAAAACCAACATCATTGGGGTTTCCTTGATAGCCATCGACAAAATCCCAAGTATATACTGGGCGATTACCCTGGTTGGTTGCTTCTTCCCGGATAGCTGCTTCTACCCGTTCTTCCTCATAAGTGGGAATATAAATCAAAGGGTAGCGGGCGCGTAGCAGCAGTTTAAACTCTTCACGGAAGTTCATATTTAGCTATGGTTATTTGTTCTTCTCTCATTGTTCAGTAAAATATTAGGCGAATAGAATTCACTGCTATACAAACTGAGTCCACACTTCGACAAGCTCAGTGACCGCCTCCGTGGACTAACGAAAAATAAAGATTTTTATAATACACTTAGACGTAAACATTTCTGAATTACCTTTTTCGTTCATATCTCGGCTCAATACCTCTATGGGATGCAACGCCCCGTGCAACGAAGAAATACCAAAGTGCGATCGCACAGTTTGAGGAATTAACCAAAGAGTCGGTTTATGGGCGGCAGGAGTCACCCACGTTTTTTATAAACTTCCGAAAACTGAAAGCCGTTTATCAAGTCTTTATTAATTTGTGATGTAATTACTGATGCCTGACTAAAAACAGAAAGGTCAAGCTGAAAACAGCCAACATCAAAATTATATTTATCAAAAATGAAAACGTTGATATTTCTGTGCAATGACAATTCTGAAATTGACATCCGTGATGACATAAAAGATGCAAAGAAAGAAATTACTGCCGGAGAATTTTATTATACTACGTGGAGTTGCGGAAATAATACTAAGATTGAAGTTGGAGATAAAGCTTATTTTAAACGAACAGGCAGTAGACCGCATGGCTTTTTTGCTGCTGGTAAAGTTGTTCCTGCACTTAAAGAATACCAACTAAACAAACAAAAAGAATATGAACATCTAAGTGAAGCCTATTTAAATAGCTTCTATGGAAACAGCTTTATGGTAGTTGTTCAAATAGATTCTGTTGTTGATTTTGATCAGCCTTTAGAGCAAGAAAAATTAAGGTGTATGCCTCAGTTCATGGGAGCTAATTTCACATTTATGCAGGGAGGATGTAAGTTTGATGAAAGATTTTGTGAAAGTTTAGATTCGGCTTGGGAAGACCATTCGATGCCTCTTTCGAGGAGAGGATATGGTAAGCGTTTAGTTGATATTTTCTGCGACAAGGGCAAGAAGCACAAGGATGAGATGAACTATCAAGATGCTATTGATGCATACAATCAGGCACTTGACATTCAGCCCGGATATTCAAAAGCCGTTAATGCCTTGAACTTGTGTGAAAGTCTACTAAAGAAGCAAATTGCTAAAAAAATATCTGAAACTGAAGAAATAAAACCTGATAACACCTCTGAGGAATCAGAATCTTCAAACATTTCAGACTCTAGTAATGAAAGCGAAACTATTCAAGCCACAAGTATAGTTCAACTTCAAAAGGAAGAAGAACAAAAAGATGAAACGACTTCTCTAGCTGCTGGTTTTGGCAATTATCAAAAAAATAAAGAAGTTGAGAAAGCCGCAATTGATTTTGTACAAAAACAGTATAATGGCTGGAATATTCAATCTGTTGAAAGAGATAAATTCGGTTACGACTTAATTTGTACTAAAGATTCCATAGTCAAAAATGTTGAAGTAAAGGGTGTTTCTGGAAGGGAACCAGCTTTTATAATTACTGCTAACGAAGTTGAGCAGGCAAATAAAAATCCTAATTTTGTGCTTTGGGTTGTGACTTCAGCACTTAATAGCCCAAAAGGATACTGTTGGACTGGATGTGAAATGTTGTCTCAGTTTGAGCTAAAACCAATTCAATACATGGCTAGATTACGTCCAATATTTAGAGTTGAAAAGGAGTGAGGTTGTTATGTTTAATTATGACCACCTGCATTAATTGGGGCAAGTTATACCTGCAAGTGGTCATCACGCTGCAACAATAAGCAGATTTTATCACCCAACGGGATCATGCGGGTTGTAGCGATGTCTACGACGGGCTATTCGGCGTCGCAATTGATAAGTTGGAATTGATGAAGTGCGATCGCCATCGCGTCGCCAACTGACTTACAATACTTTGGGTCAATAGTTACACGTTTGTCAGAAAAGCTGTTTGTGTGATTGAGTTTTAGATTTAGTAAGGTAGGATGTATATACTCAAGTAAGGAATCCTTACATTTGATAGCAAAGGCTAGGAGGCAAGTCATGCTCGCCAAGTTAACTTCTAAAAATCAACTAACGCTGCCTAAAAGTATTACTCGTGAAATCGGTGAGGCTGAGTATTTTGAGGTAAAGGTGGAGGGGGGGCAAATTATTCTGACTCCAGTAAAAATTCAGCGGGCTGATGCAGTTCGATCTAAGCTGGCGGATTTAGGACTGAGTGAGCAGGATGTGGCTGATGCAGTGGCTTGGGCGCGTCAATCTTAATGGTTTGTCCACGGATAGTAATCGATACTAAAAATATCATCTCGGCGCTGATATTTGGGGGCAGAGTATCTAGGCTTCGTTTGGCATGGCAGGACGATCTCTTCACTCCGCTGGTTTCTAAAGCGACAACAACTGAGTTAATCCGAGTGCTGGCTTATCCAAAGTTTAAGCTCACGCCAACTGAGCAAGAAGATTTACTATCGGATTACATACTCTTTTGTGAAGCTGTAGCAATGCCCGGCCGCTTGCCTGTAATTCCTGAATGTCGCGATCCGTTTGATGTGCCTTTTTTACTTTTGGCTATGGTAAGTGAGGCTGATTATCTCGTGACGGGCGATCGCGATTTACTCAGTCTAAAAGATAATTTTTCTTGCCCGATTATCACGGCTGAAGATTTTCTAAATGTTATTGATGGTCAGTCACCCTAATTTTTCCGGTGATGCCTTGTAAAAGTGGTATTTGTTGCCATAAGTTTTCCCACTGCTTACAGAAGTCATCTACATCGCAGAATATTTGTGTAATGTAGAGCCGAGATACAATAGTAGACATAAACTTTCCGATCGCATCTTACAAGCCTCGTATATTTGCCACCCATGCTGTCTCTGTCGAGTTAATATTCCCGAAAGCGATGCCTACGGCGGTAAACTACGCACGGGCGGGAAATCACAGAATTTTAGGCATAAGCAATAAGCTATTAGCTCGGAAGTTTCTTTTTCAGTGCTTCCAGAGAAGCCCAGCGGTTATCAACTGGAGTTTCAGGACTATCAGAACTCTCAACAGTACTACTTACAGGAATACCTGGACAATTGCGATCGCACAGTTGCCGTTGTGGTACTGCCAAGCACATCTGCTCATACAGCCATTCGTTTGGATAAAAATAACCATCGGGCGGTAAACTTTCCAGCAACTCTTCCATAACTACTTCCCTTTCTAAGGGCAAGTCATTTGCCTGATTTGCAGTTTCGTCTAACCAGATGATTTCTTTCGTATCAAGCCCTAAACGTCGATTGTATTGCTGCAAGCAGCGGTTGCAGGTACAAGTAATAATTGTTTCTGCCTGACTAGACACTTGCAAGTAATTACCATGATGCTGTACGCGCACGTAGCCGCGAACTGGTGTCAAAGTTTCCAGACCAGGCAGAAATTCATTAACCTGAACTTCCTCTGTCCGCTCCGGGGCTTGAGTTAGCTGCGGAATATAAATTGCGTCCATAGGATTCGTGAGATATCCTCACTAAAATTTATCTCGATTACCAGCAATTATACTGATACTGAATCTTTATTTTATCCCTTAAGAACAAGAGAAATTTTGAAATTATATATGGTTATGAGTTTTCAATTAACTCCTAACTCTGACAATTTTAGATTTTGAATTTTGGATTTTGGATTGAATAAAAAATCTAAAATCTAAAATCTAAAATCCAAAATTGAACGACTCCTAACTCCCAACTCCTTCCAACGAAGCTGGACAGACAACCAGATGACGATGTGGCTCTTTACCGCGACTGAAGGTTTCTAAATCTCCAAATTCCTTCAAGAAGGTATGAACTTGACGCCGTTCAGCAGAACTAAGAGATTTGATTTCCACTTCTCTACCAGAAAAGCGCACTTCATCGGCTGCTGCTTCTGCCAAGGCGCGAATTTCGGCTTCTCTTTTGACCCGGTAGCCATTTAACTCAATGGTGTAAGAGGCTTGTTCTTCTGTGGGTTGGCTAAGGTTTAGAACCGAATTTGCTAGATACTGAATCGCATCTAACACAGAACCATCAGCACCAATTAACACCTGGATTTGTTCTGATGTCAAATTGGTTTGGTCAATAGTCAACCAGTAGTTATCTGGTTCTGGAGAATCTCCGTCTTGAGATTGGGCAGTTTCTAAATGACCCTGAATCTCAGCAGGTATTCCAGTGAGTTCCAGCAGGGTTTTTAACCACTGCTGACCTCGCTGCATCGCAATGTCGCTCATGATCCCCCTGTCGCCTTTTTCTTAGGACTTTTTGGTTCAAATGGTAATGCTTTTTGTTCTACGACTGCTGCTTCTTTCTCCTGGGTTTCTACAATTTTTTGTAGTTCCTCCGGTAGAGGTTCGCGGGAGAGAAGATAAGTTTGAGCGGTTTGGAAAATATTACCAATCACCATATACATCAGCACCCCAGCTGGTAGGGGGAAGAACAAGAACATCCCAGAAAAGATGACGGGGGTGATTTTGTTAACTGTATCCTGCTGCGGATTGCCACCGCTGGAATTTTGCCCGGAAAGCATTTGGCTAACATAAAGGCTGATCCCAAAGAAGACAATCATGGCGACGATATCCCAGTGGATTGTGCCATCTGGATCTTGTGCGCCAACTCTGCCTAAAGCATCAATAAATAGAAAGCCTTTTTCTGCTGCTAATCCAGGAATTGTTCCTTGAATGGTGACATCTCCTGGTTGCAAGGCTTCTACATTGCCCTCGGCATCAATTTTTATCCTATCTTCACCCTTGGTAATTTTCCAATCAGGAATCAGCTTATTTTCTGGGTGTTCTGCTAAGAGTACCTGAAATGGTTTACCTTCAACAGTCTGATACTGTATCTTGGTTTGTTCTCCCACCGCTAATTTACTTCCGCTAGGAAGAATGGCAGCTACTTTAACGTGTTCCCCATCTGCAACGTAAATATTTTGCGGAGCAGTGGCAAAGGCTTGCGGTTGAATTTGTTCGATTTGTTCTGCGGGAAGAATTTGCAGGTTAACGCTGTAGTTCGCACTTGCAAAAGGTGAACCCCGCAAGGTGGCAAACAGCGCTAACAAGACTGGCATTTGCACTAGTAATGGAAAACAGCCTGCCAAAGGGTTGCCAAATTCTTTTTGGACATTAACCATTTCCTCTTGCTGCTTTTGCGGTTCATCCTTATAGCGCTCTTTGATTTCTGCCATCCGCTTCTGCATCAGAGGTTGTACAATTCGCATTTTCCGCATATTGCGAATTGAGCCAGCACTCAGGGGATAGAGCGCGAAGCGGACTATCAAGGTCAAAGCAACGATCGCTAATCCGTAGCTAGGCACTATACCATAGAAGAAATCTATGATTGGCAGCATCACGTTGTTCGAGAGAAAGCCGATACCAAAATCCATTATTCTGAATTCAACCTGAGGTACTGTAAACTGAATCTAATTTATCTAAATCATGATTTGTCGGCGACTATCTTTCGCTACGGATAGCCGCACATTTAAATTGGGGACTGGGCATTGATTCTTCCATCTCCCTAATCTGCCCCTACTATCATCACTTGTTGGCAGCGGCGATATATTCGGGATTTTTGGCGGCAATTCTTTCGTTGATGTAGTCATAGACTTCCCGAAAATTGGGAATTGCACGCAATTCGAGACGGTTGCCGTTTTTTAGAGTAATCGCCATATCTCCCCAAAAGCCAATGCCACGGGGAACTTTGACGATTTTGACGATTTCTGAGTAAATTACGTCAGTGCGATCGCGTCCCTGCCAACCTCCGATCACAGTAATTCGGCGATCGGTGATGCGGAAACGCAGCCACAATGCCCTAACAATTGCCCCGACTGCTAATGGTAGCCCGACAATGGTTAGCCCAATCAGCAGGTTGACAATTAAATCCCCAATATGGGGGCCACCTTCATAATAAACATCTTCACGAATTCCCATCGAACACCTCAGCTTGTGCCAACAACTGCTCTAATTCTTGCAGAAATTGTGGGCTTACGCACTTAGATTCTGCTGCTGTAGGTTTGACAATGAAGACTAGCCGCCATCCTGGTGATAATTTTGGCAGCAGGTTATATAAAGCAGCAGTAATTTGCCGTTTAATTCGGTTGCGAACCACTGCCCTTTTGCTGACTTTTGTGCTAATCGAAATACCAATCCGCGTGCTGGCAAGGAGCTTTGATTCAGCTGCTTGTGTAGTTTGAGTGGCAGTGTCCAAAGAAGGTTTCGTTGAATATAAGGGCTTTAAGGCTCTCAATGTTAAATAAGAGCCATGACGCCGAATTCCTTCTCGGAAAACTGCCTGGAAATCCTTTCGGGATTTTAGCCGATTTGTTTTGGGCAAAGCCACAGATGCTCTTTATCGCTCGATCTGTCCTAAACAGCCAGACGGTGACGGCCTTTTTTTCTTCTGGCGCTAATCACGTTTCTGCCGTCTGGTGTCCGCATCCTGGCGCGAAAACCAGAGGTTCTTTTTCTCTTACGGCTAGTACCGCCAAGTGTTCTTTTCATACTCTTCTCCTCTTAGGTGATTTTTATAAAAACTCACAATCTCTAATTGTATCACTTTTTTAGGGAATTGGGAATCGCCGATTGGTTATATCCCTACTCCCTATTCTCTATTCTTAATTAATGCTCAAAATCCATGTTCCCATGTAGCGTAGTAGTGGCACATCGCCAGGGGAGAGTACTTGACAGTTAAAATAGTAAACTCCACCGAAGGATGGGTTTTTCACGTTAGATAACACCACCTCGACTGCACTACCTGCTGGCACTGGCTCTTGAGGAAAAATATTAATCAGTTTACCTTCTTTGTCCCACTTCACCTCAGAAAGCGGAACAGCTTTGCCTTTGACTCGGACTTCAATTTTTTTCTGGTCAAAAGTTCCTTTGTAATAATCAGGGTAGTTAATCGCAAATTGACCAACTGCCAATTTCATTCTTTTGGCTGGAATTTTCAATATGTATCGATCCCAACCATTAGCTTGTCCCCCAAAATCTAACCGGAAGGGTAGCTGATTTTCGGCTTTGACGCCGCTAAACAGCGTAAATCCAGGTAAGCTTTGCGCCCAACTCAAGGCTGGTAATCCAGTAACCAAAAGGCTAGTCACGGCTAAAGCAGAAAGTAAACGTCGCATAATCGGGCTTCCTCTACCAAAATATAAATCTGTTATCTAAAAATGACTGTGTGTTAGTATTCTTTACTAAACTTTACTACTGGCTTCCTGACAATGGACGTTTAATTTCCAAAAAAAGTGTCATTCTATCTGAATTTTAGGCAACAGTACAATTACTTAGTGTTAAAAAAACGGATATTGAATTTACTTCATTAACCTTATATAGCCCTGATTTGATTACTAAGTTGGTCAAATTTGAACTAGATATAAACACAGTTGAGGGTTGGATTGTGTTTCCAAATATGTATAAGTGTATCTAAATTTGAGAATTTTGTTATAAAAATTGATCCATGTCATCAGCGATCGCCAGTTAAGTTGGGCTAAATTGATTAAAATAAGTTGGATTGGAATCGAAGTCGTAATCATTAAAATTTGATTGGGAAATTATCAAGCTTTCAAAATTCGGTCAATATTACTCTATAAGAAAGGAATACCAAAATTTCTCAATCCCGAAAACAAGCTAAAGATAAAGATGCAAAATTTGGGAATCAATTTAGGATGTGCAATACGTAACCCTGTTTGCAACTATCTGAAAATATGACATCTGCGAGCGGCAAAGTGAGGCTTTGCCTGGAGAGCTTAGAGTGGGAGAGGAAAGATTCAAGGTTCAATCTACAAGTAAAATTCATGGCTGATGTTCCTGCCTAAGTACTATGAGTGCGGGACACGCATCATCTGGACAATCGCTTACTTGGCAGAGATTAAGTATTTATCTTCAGGAGATTTCATGAGAATAGCAGTTGCTAAAGAAATTGAAGTTTGTGAACGCCGTGTGGCATTAATTCCTGACACAGTTGCCCGATTGGTAAAACAAGGTTTGGAAGTGTGGGTAGAAGCAGGTGCAGGAGAGCGATCTTTTTTTAGCGATCCTGACTATGAAGCCGTAGGAGCTACAATAATCAGCGATACTGCCAAATTATGGGGCGAAACAGATATTCTGTTGAAAGTCAGTCCACCGCAAGAACGAGAAGATGGACGCTCAGAAATTGATTTGTTAAAGGAAGGGGCTGTTTTAGTCAGTTTCCTCAATCCTTTGGGAAATCCTGTTGTAGCGCAGCAATTGGCAAATCGGAAAGTCACAGCTTTGAGTATGGAGATGATCCCCCGTACCACCAGAGCGCAAAGTATGGATGCTTTGTCCTCGCAAGCTTCATTAGCAGGTTACAAAGCAGTATTAATTGCGGCAGCTGCATTACCGAAATACTTTCCGATGTTAACCACAGCCGCAGGTACGATCGCTCCAGCGAAAGTATTTATTATGGGCGCTGGTGTAGCGGGCTTGCAAGCGATCGCTACCGCCAGACGTTTGGGAGCAGTAGTAGAAGCCTTTGATATCCGTCCCGCCGTCAAAGAAGAAGTGCAAAGCTTAGGGGCAAAATTCGTTGAAGTTAAATTAGACGAAGAAACCGTTGCCGCTGGCGGTTACGCCAAGGAAATTTCTGAGGCTAGCAAACAACGTACCCAAGAAGTTGTCGCCGAACACGTCAAAAATTCTGATGTTGTAATTACTACCGCCCAAGTACCTGGAAGACAAGCACCACGGCTAGTTACAGAAGAAATGGTGGCACAAATGAAACCAGGTTCAGTAATTGTGGATTTGGCTGCCGATCAGGGTGGTAACTGCGCCTGTACCGAACCCGGTAAAGATATTGTGTGGAACGGCGTGACAATTATCGGCCCCATCAATCTCCCATCATCAATGCCAATTCACGCCAGCCAATTGTATGCCAAGAACGTAACATCGTTGATGCAACTGCTAATTAAAGACAAAGCTTTACAAGTAGACTTTAGCGACGACATCGTTGATGCAGCTTGCGTTACCCACGCTGGTGAAATTCGCAATCAGCGAGTCCGCGATGCACTACAAGCTTTGAGCGGCGTTGGAGCAGGTTAATAGCCAAATTACCATAAGGAGTTTTGATTTCATGACAGAGGCATTACTTGCTGCTTTGTTTGTATTTGTGTTGGCATCTTTTATCGGTTTTGAAGTCATCAACAAAATCCCACCGACTCTACACACGCCCTTGATGTCAGGCTCAAATGCGATTTCTGGCATTGCAGTACTGGGAGCAATAGTTGCTGCTGGTGCGAGAGATACTAGTGTGTCAGTAATTCTTGGTTTGATTGCTGTGGTATTGGCAACAGTCAACGTTGTGGGTGGATTTTTAGTGACAGACAGAATGTTGCAAATGTTCAAGAAGAAGGAGATTAAGGCGTGAGCGACTTTTTACCAACTGGCATTCAGCTGACGTACTTAGTCGCTGCATCGTTATTCATTCTGGGCTTAAAAAAGCTGGGATCGCCCGCTACAGCGAGAAACGGTAATATTGTAGCGGCTGTGGGGATGTTGCTGGCGATCGCAGCGACAATGTTAGATCAACATGTGTTGAACTACGAGATGATATTGTTGGGCTTGGCCATTGGATCGGGAATTGGTGCGATCGTTGCCTACAAAGTCCAAATGACCGAAATGCCCCAAATGGTGGGTTTACTCAACGGTTTGGGTGGTGCGGCTTCAGCACTAGTAGCCGTTGCCGAATTCTGGCGGTTACTGGATAATTCTCAGACAATACCCCTAGATGTGAACATTTCCATGCTATTGGACGTGTTAATCGGTGGTGTTACCTTCACAGGTAGTTTTCTCGCTTTTGCCAAATTGCAAGGTTTAATTAGCGGTTCCCCGATTACATTTCCATTCCAGCAACCATTTAACCTCTTGCTTCTGGGTGCTTATCTAGTAGGTAGTGCCTACTTAATCATCACACCAGATAGCTTACCCATATTCTTGGGAGTGGTTGGCGTTTCATTGGTGCTGGGTGTGATGTTCGTCATCCCCATTGGTGGCGGCGATATGCCAGTGGTAATCTCGCTGTTGAACTCGTTGTCAGGTGTGGCGGCGGCGGCGGCTGGATTCGTGGTGATGAACAATATGTTAATCATCGCTGGTGCTTTGGTAGGAGCATCTGGCTTAATCCTCACCGAAATTATGTGTAAGGCGATGAACCGCTCCTTATTTAGTGTGCTGTTCAGCGCTTTTGGTACAGGTTCAAGTTCTGGTGGTGGTGCTGCTAGTGGTGGTGCAACCGATCAAAGCGTCCGCAGCATCGATCCTGAAGAAGGCGCAATGATGTTGGGTTATGCTCGTTCTGTGGTAATTGTGCCCGGTTATGGTATGGCAGTTGCCCAAGCGCAACATAGCGTCCGGGAATTGTCAGATCAGTTGGAAAAAATGGGTGTTGATGTCAAGTATGCTATTCACCCTGTTGCTGGTAGAATGCCGGGGCACATGAATGTGTTGCTTGCAGAGGCAAATGTGCCTTATACGCAGTTGTACGATATGGATGATATTAATCCCCAGTTTGAGCAAGCGGATGTGGCTTTAGTAATTGGGGCAAATGATGTGGTAAATCCGGCGGCGCGGAGTGATACAAGTAGCCCGATTTATGGTATGCCGATTTTGGAAGTAGATCGGGCGAAGCAGACGATTGTGATTAAGCGCGGGATGAGTACAGGTTTTGCCGGTGTAGATAATGAGTTGTTCTACAAGGATAAAACGACGATGCTTTTTGGTAGCGCGAAGGATATGGTAGCGAAGTTGGTTTCGGAAGTGAAGCAACTTTAACGAACCGCAAAAGGCGCGAAGTAAAGAAGTAATTTAGAGAGTTGGCTTGCTTTGGGGGTGTGATGCTTCTAAAGCAAGTTTTTTAGTCAAATGAAGTGAGTTTTGCAAATTTTGATTTTGGTGTTTATCTTGCAGAAACTGTTTATAGCATTCAGGATGACAATTCTTTTGGCTTTACTACGGCGTACATTTTTAATCTGCCCCATATTTCTATGGCATAAAAACCAGCATCGGGATTGTCACTTGTAATAGCACGTACTACTTTAATCCCTGGACGCTCGTATATCTCCAAAAATTGTTGATATTTTTTTAGTATGGGTTGAGCAGCTTTATCATCTACAGTAAAAAATTGAATCTCAAAATCGTTTTCTATAAAAGTCTGATCAACAAAATAAGTTATACCGCGAACTATCTTATGACACAAACGTTCTAACTTATCGGCTGATATTGGAATAGATGGATATTCTGGATAGTAAACATTGCTTTCTACTCCAAAATTTGGATGTAAACCTATAGGTGGAATTGCTTCCCATTTAACTATTTCTTGTTTTATCTTCTCTCTTTTTCTTTCTCTTATTCGTTTTTCTCTTCTATCATTTGCATAGTCTGGATCTATTGAACGTAATACCTTATCTGTAATTCCGCTTGACTTTGCATCTTCAGGATCAATACACAAACCTAGTCTCAAGAGTAGATCCTCTTCCAATCTACCATATTGCTCGTTGCATTTTTTGCATGATGGAATTGTCCATCTTTGCAAATTTTCAGGAGTATTATCTGGATACCAAGCAAAGGGGAATATATGATCTCGTGTCAAATATTCCACATTTTGTAAACAATGTACACATCTTCCTGACTTAGATCGTTTAGCCATTGTTTGCCTTGTTGCAGTTAAAATTTATTGTAGGTGGGGTAGAGCAACAGAGGAATCTAACCTATTGTCTGACAATATTGATGTACCATTGTAGGGCGCGTAACTTGGAAATATAATCGCTGCCCCCTTGAGATTTTGGTATTATATGGTCAATCTCCCATCCATAAGTAGATTGACGCTTTCCATAGTTATATCTATTTATCAATCTTCCAAACTGATCTTTCCGCCAGATCCTTGGATCACAGTCTGGAAGAATAAAACCCTTTTCCCATACTGCTTGAATTTTAGTTAATTGGGCTGCATTTTGAGCCGTTTGATAGGCCAGCGCCAATGAATAATAATTAGGACTTACATTACCGAACATATTGTGGTTTCTCCTTATTAGAGTTAAATTATAGTACATTTGTGCTAATAGATGTTGCTAGAAAAGGCGCTCGCCTCCAAAATCTCTACAGTGCGTAGGCAAAGCCCGTCAAAGGCATCGCTCCTCTCCTTGCTCTGTGTTCCTCTGCGCCTAGAAAGGTTCGTTAAAAGAGCGATCGCCTGCCAAATCTTCAGCGTGCGATCGCCCATCAAAACATGATATAAATTTTAGATGATAGACCACGATCGCCTATTCAAAGAACTGTTAACTACCTTCTTCTGGGAGTTCATTGAGTTATTTTTTCCAGAGATAACAGCTTATCTGGAACGGGATACGATCTCTTTTATTGATAAGGAGATATTTACAGATGTTACTGCTGGAGAAAAATATGAAACTGACTTACTAGTAAAAGCAAGATTTAGAGGTCAAGAATCGTTTTTCCTAGTACATCTAGAACATCAAGCTTATTATCAAGAAGCTTTTGATTTGCGGATGTATCGCTACTTCGCTAGATTGTATGAAAAATACGCCTTACCAGTGTATCCTATCGCTTTATTTTCTTACGATAGCCCCAAAAAAGCTGAAACAAATTTTCATCAAGTAGCATTTCCTCATAAAATTGTCTTGCAGTTCAACTATGATGTCATCCAGTTAAATCGCCTGAATTGGCGAGAATATCTGCAACAGCAAAATCCCGTAGCTAGTGCGCTCATGGCTAAAATGAACATAGCGCCAAAAGACAGGCCCAGAGTAAAATCTGAGTGTCTGCGCCTGTTAGCTACCTTACAGCTAGATCCAGTGCGAATACAATTGATTTCCGGGTTTATTGATACTTATCTGCGACTAAATGCCCAAGAGGAAGAAATTTTCCAGACTGAAATTGCTCAATTTGAACCAACTCAACAGGAGGTAGTTATGCAAATCGTCACCAGTTGGATGGAGTCAGGGATACAACAAGGAGAGTTGAAAATAATCCAGCGTCTATTAACAAAGCGAATTGGTGTAATTACTGCTGAATTACAAGAGCGGCTGCGCGGGTTATCGTTAACTCAGTTAGAGGATTTAGCGGAAGCCTTACTAGATTTTTCTACTGAAGCTGATTTAGTGGCTTGGTTGCAACAGCAGCAATAAGATATGTATTCCACATGTGCGATCGCTCCTCTTCTTCCTCTGTGTTCTCTGCGTCTCTGTGGTTCGTTAAAAAGAGCGATCGCTCTGACAATATAATTAAGACTGCGGTGTAACACTGCGCGGATCAACAACTACAATTGCAGAAAAACGTTTAAAGTCATCAATATTAAATGTAAGTAAATGTGTAATTTGGTGTGTTATCATCGCCGCAACTAAACGTGTATCATGCACCTGTTTTCCCATCACTTGATATTTAACAATTAAAGATTCCCACTCACCAAAAATTGCAGGTGTATCAAGGTGTAGTATAAATATCTTCTTGAGTTTCTCAGTTTCTTCAACTGCTTGAGCTGTAGATAAACCTAAACCATTACTATTAATTTGTCTTGTAGCAACAGCCCAAAACTCAATGAGATTCTGTGGAATTATATATAATAATTCCCCTTGTCTCTTGAGCATCAATATCGCTCTTTGAGTATCAAAGTGCATTGGGCTATTCTTCTGCACCAAACGCAGCAAAATATTAGTATCCACCAAATAGCTCATAACATTTCATCTTCTCTGGTGTAAATACTCTCTCGACTAATCGCTTCATCTGAAAGCGCTGGTGCTAATGAAAAAGCAGGACTATTTATTAAATCTGTTAATATAGCTTCCCATTCTTCCTGAGTTGATTCTTGATAAAAAAAACTTTCTTTATGGGTGGTTAAACTGTTTTCAATCAGAGATGCAAGATAAGCTTCTACCGATAAACCTTGTGCAGCAGCTTCAGCAATGAGACGAGCCTCTATTTCTGGTTTCAATTGTAATTGTATGGTCATTTGTTGTCTCCTAATTCCCTGAGTTGTCGAAGTCTTCATCTGGATAATGGCAAAAGTCTTCTCCCTGTAAGTCAGAGAATATATCTAATTCACTACCAGGTGCATAATCTGCAATAACTGTCATTGCGGCTAGTGTGAATTGGCATTTTTGCTCATCTTTGGTAAGTGAGTGTTTTTCTTGAAGAACTAATTGGAGGGCTGATTCAGCTATCTTCAGACGATCGCTTATGCTCAAACTTGGGAGTGCTTGGAGAATTTCTTTAGTTTCCATATTAATTCATAGAGCAACTTATATTACTAATGTTAGTGAAATTATGATAAGCGATCGCCTGCAAAAATCTC
This sequence comes from Nostoc sp., assembly GCF_036917235.1. Taxonomy (GTDB): domain Bacteria; phylum Cyanobacteriota; class Cyanobacteriia; order Cyanobacteriales; family Nostocaceae; genus Nostoc. Next base: position 21,651 of record NZ_JBALDU010000087.1, on the reverse strand, counting down.
CACATTTTTTCTCCTTCCTCTGTGTCCTCTGACGTAGCCTCTCGTAGAGAATACATCACCTATTTTTTCCTAACTAATTGTCCGTTTCATCGGAATTTGTATCCAGAACTCACAGCCGTTACCGGGTTCAGAAACACATTTGATAGTACCGCCGTGTTTTTCTACAATAATTTGGTAACTAATAGATAACCCCAAACCAGTACCTTGTCCTGGTTGTTTGGTGGTAAAGAAAGGTTCAAAAATGCGCGATCGCACAATATCGGGAATCCCACAACCATTGTCAGCAATCCAAATCAATATAGTATTCTCTTCTATGACTTCTGTACGTATCCAAATTTTAGGATTGTCAATTCCTTTTCCACTAATTGCTGAGTTTTCCAGTGCATCAATCGCGTTGTTGAGAATATTCATAAACACCTGATTCATCTGGGCTGCGTAGCAGACTACTGGAGGCAATTCACCATATTGCTTAACTACCTCAATAGCAAAAGAATTAGTTTGTGGTTGCAGTCGATGTTGTAAAATTAGCAAAGTACTGTCGATACCTTCATGAAGGTCAACGGGCTTCATTCCTGATTCGTCAAGCCGAGAAAAACTTCGTAACGACAAGACTAATTGAGAGATCCGATCTGCCCCCATCTTCATTGAAGCAAGAATTTTTGGCAAGTCATCATTAATGAAATCTAAATCTAATGCTGCTACTTGCTTTTTAATTTCCTCTGTTGTCTTAGGATATTGTTTCTGATAAAGGCGCAGTAATTTAAATAAATTTTCGGTATGTTCAGTCACATAAGTGATATTCCCATAGATGAAACTAATCGGGTTATTAATTTCATGTGCTACGCCAGCAACTAACTGTCCTAAGCCTGCCATTTTTTCACTTTGAATTAACTGGCTCTGAGTGTCCTGCAATTCTTTAAGAGTCTGGGTGATTTCTTCTTTTTGACGTTGAGTCTGTTCGAGTAATTCCGCTTGCTGAAGTCCTACTCCTAACTGAGTACCAATCTGCATCAGCAAATCTACCTCATCTTCTTGCCAATCACGGGGTTTGGTCTTTTGATAAGCTGCTAGCAATCCCCAAAGTTTCTCACCCTGAAAAATCGGCACAATCATATATGCCCTAGCCTCCATGAGTTCCATCAGAGCAATATAAGGAATAGAATCATCAGTGCTATAAATATCCTTAATCACAAGAGTTTTTCCATTCGCAAAATCCCCACCTTGGGTTTCTTGCAAGTAATTACTTGCGTAGGCGTAGCCCGTCGTAGACATCGCAGGTACAATTCCTTTTACTGATGTCCAACCTTCGGCTAAAGACTCAGCAACAAATTCGCCACTCCAATCAGTCCCGAATCGATAGATTGTCACTCGGTCAACTTCCAATAGCCGTCGGACTTCTTCTGTACTGGTCGCAAAAATGGTGTCAATATCAAGAGAGTGGCGAATTTTCTCTACCGTTGCAGCCAGCGCCTTCTCTCTTTCGGCTGCTTTGCGTTCTCGTTCGGCGGCTTTAGCAAGTTTTTCGGCTTGCACCTGCATCTGTTTCAAGGATTCAGCTTGCTGTAATGCTACCCCCAATTGAACGCCAACTTGGGCTAGCAAGTTGATTTCTTCATCTTGCCAATAACGGGGCTGGGAGTTTTGATAAGCTACTAGCAATCCCCACAGCTTTTCACCCTGAGAAATGGGTACAAAAGCTTCATTACGTGCATACTTACCCGCTTGTTTTCCTTGCACAAGAACGCGTTCCGTCACTGGCTGCGGCTTAACCATTGGTGTCCAGCCATCAACGATGGAATCAGCCACAAATTCCCCACTCCAATCAGGATAGAAGCGATAAATTGCGACTCGTTCCACTTCTAATAACCGACGAACTTCTTGAGTAGTGGTTTTAAATATGGCTTCGATTTCAAGTGACTGACGAATTTTTTCTACAGTGTGCGCCAACGCCCTTTGCCTTTCAGCAGCTTTGCTGATGTCTGCTGCTTGAATCTGCATTTGTTGGATAAATTCCGCTTGCTGCAAAGCCACACCTAGTTGGGTGCCAACTTGGGTAAGCAAGTAAATCTCATCTTTTTGCCAATCACGGGTTCCAGCATTTTGGTATGCTGCTAGCAAACCCCAGAGCTTCTGACCGTGATAAATGGCAACGATCGCATAAGCTCTTGCTTGATATATCTCTAAAATTTTAATGTAGCAGTCACTAAAGCCTGAATTGTAAATATCATTACAAATCCGGTACACTTCACACCGACTGAAGCTACCACCTTCAGTATCTTGTAAGTAGGTATCAGCAACTGGGGGGTTAGCTAAATCTTTGGCGCTACATTCGCTGACGTTCTCTTTCAATTCCGGCCGTTGCGACTGTTGATCTATAAGGGAAATCCAAGCCTCTGCCACTGATTCAAACACGAATTCACCACTCCAATCGGGATTGAAGCGATAAATAGCAACGCGATCGGCATTTAGTAGCTGCCTAAGTTCTGCGGTGCTTGTGTGGAAAATATTTTCCAAATCTAGGGACTGACGAATTTTCTCAATGGTGATGGCTATGGTTTTCTGCCATTGGGCTGCTTTTTCTCTGGCTTTTGCTTGTGCTAGTTCTGCTGATTGTAGTTTTACTTGTTCTAGGTAGTCTGCTTGCTGTAAAGCAACCCCTAGATGTTCAGCGATTAATTGCACAAACTCAACTTCTGATGCTTCCCATTGTCGAGGATTACCACACTGATGAATACACAACAATCCCCATAAATCTTTACCTTTGATCAAGGGGGCAATTATACTGGCACGTACTTGGAATTTTTCCAGAATTTGGATGTAGCAATTACTAGCATTAACTTCATAAATATCAGTTATTGCTCTAATTCGACCTTGCTGATAAAGTCCTGCGAACTCCTCACTAAAGCAGTGGTCGCGTAGTTTGGCTGCTAATGCCGAATCCCATTCTGTTGCCACATCTTCATAGATAAATTCTCCTTCCCATGCCAAATCAGGATAAAAACGAAACACGCCAACCCGATCGCTTTTTAAAAGTTGGCGAACTTCAGTGACTGTAATTTTGAAGATAGTTTCTATGTCTAGAGACTCCCGAATACGGGCAATAACTCCAGATAAGGCTTTTTGTTGCTCATTCTGACGCAAGGAGCATGTTACATCTGAATGAGATTCTTGGTGTTCTGAATTTGGTTGTATGGGTTGAGTAGTAGAGGAGTTTTCCATTCCCAGTGGGACTTTAAATATTGAAAGTCTTCTATCTCATGATTCCCGTTGCGATCGCAAAGGTAACAGTTACTTCCTGAGAATGTCATAAAAACAATGTAGGGACACGATTGTATCGCGTCCCTACAAAAAGATTTTCAATCACGAAAAAATTACCGCCGCTTGGGAGTGGCGCTGCGGGTGGTGCGTTTTTCTTCATCTCGACGACGGCGATCGCGCCAATCTGCCAAGGTCAAATAACCAATACCACCAGTGACTACTACAAGCAGCACTACAGCAAATAAAGCCAAAATACTCAAGAATGGACTTTCCACAATGCCTCTACAGTCCGTTACGTCCCCACACTACCATTGCAATTGACCAAGTGAACACAACTAACAACGATACCCAACCTAGTGTCAAAATCTCCATAGTCCCATTTTTCAAATAATTACAAAAGGTTTCTAATATTTATCATACAGGGATTGGGCAGGCTGAGATTTTTTTATCAATGACATTGTAAGTTTTGCGTGCAGCCGTAAACCAGATACTATCTTTTTTTGATACTTCAGTGATGTACGTAATAATGAAAACTAATATAAATAAAGTAGCGATCGCGCTTTCTGATTTACTGCTTTGGGAATACTAGGGCTATGGGTATATATTTCCAATCCAGCAACCCCTAATATCATGCCGACATTTTTCAACTATCCCTTCCACTCCAACGGTTTTATTCCCCACGGACATTGTTATCTCTGGCAAACTGGATTAGTTTGGCTGCACATTATTTCTGATGCCACGATCGCTCTAGCCTATTATTCTATTCCTTTCCTACTGATTTACTTTATTTCTAAGCGTAAAGACCTTCCTTTCAATGGAGTCTTTTTGTTATTTGGTGCTTTTATCATTGCCTGCGGTACTGGACACTTGATGGATATTTGGACGCTTTGGCATCCAGACTATTGGATTGCAGGGAGTTTAAAAGCTCTAACTGCCATTATTTCGATATACACGGCATTTGCGTTATTTTACCTCATGCCTCAAGCTCTAACACTACCTAGTCCAACCCAGTTAGAAGTTATCAATCGAGCGCTTTCAACTGAAATTGTCGAGCGCAAGCGCATCGAAAAAGAATTACGCCTTGCAGAAGAAGTTGCTCAAAACTCTAGCCAAGCCAAGAGTGAATTTCTTGCTAATATGAGTCATGAACTACGCACACCTCTTAACGGTATTCTAGGCTATACACAAATTCTTCAACGCACAGAATCTTTGAGTGAGAAAGGACGCAAAGGAGTCAGCATCATTTATCAATGTGGTTCTCATCTTTTAACCCTAATTAATGATGTTCTGGATCTCTCCAAAATAGAAGCCCGGAAACTAGAATTGTATCCTGTTGATTTCTATTTACCTGCCTTTATAGATAGCGTGACTGAAATTTCCCGCATCCGAGCAGAACAAAAAGTGATCGCATTTCATGTCCAACTCGATTCAGATTTACCAATCGGTATTCATACTGATGAAAAACGCTTGCGACAAGTACTGATTAACTTGCTTAGTAATGCAATTAAATTTACTAATGAAGGTAGTGTCACCTTCAAAGTTAAGGTCATTGAGCAACAATTAAATACTAATGGAAAAACTAACTACAAAATTCGTTTTGAGGTAATAGATACTGGTGCGGGGATAATCCCTGAACAAGCCCAGAAAATTTTCCAACCCTTTGAACAAGTAGGAAATCAAAAACGACAATCTGAAGGTACAGGCTTGGGATTAGCAATCAGCCAAAACATTGTTTTGTTAATGGGTGGTCAAATTCAAGTACAAAGTGAATTTGGCAAAGGAAGTACTTTCTGGTTTGAGGCAGAATTCCCAGAATCTAAAGACTGGGCAAAGGTTTCTAGAGTGGTTGAGCAAGGAACTATTATTGGTTATCAAGGACAAAACCGTACTATTTTGATTGCGGATGACAAATGGGAAAATCGATCGGTAATTGTAAATTTACTAGAGCCAGTTGGGTTTATTGTTGTAGAAGCTAGTCAGGGTCAAGAAGGATGGGAAAAGACTCTAGCCCACAAACCAGACTTGATTATCACTGACTTAGTGATGCCTATATTGAATGGATTTGAGTTGATCGAACGTTTACGTCAGTCTGAGCAATTTAAAGAGATTGCTGTCATCGCTTCCTCAGCCAGTGTATTTGCAGCCGACCAATACAAGAGTATTGATGTAGGTGCAAATGCATTTCTACCAAAGCCTGTAGAAGCTGAAGCGCTGCTGGAAATGCTACGACAATTTTTGCACCTGGAATGGGTTTTTGACGTGAAGGTAGATGAAATCAAAACAACCAATATAGATGTTTTGGATCGACCAAATGAGATGATTTATCCTGCGCAAGAGGTTTTACAAGATTTACTCGAACTAACGCAAGACGGTGATATTCAAAAAGTTTTGGAACTGGCCGAGGAACTTTCTAAATCTGATGAGTATTTAAGCATTTTTGTCCAGCAAGTTGTCCAGCTAGCTAGTAATTTCCAACTCAAACGTTTGGAAACTTTTATTGTAAGTATTCAAGAGTCAGAACTCAGGAGTCAGAATAAATGAGACGACCTGTAAAAGCATTTCAAGACTAGTTACTAACTAGCTATGCTAATTCCATTTTGAATTCTGAATTCTGGCTCCTGAATTCTTTTATTCAACAATATATCAATTAATTTGAGTTAAAATTCAATTGTTAATTCATCATGCTTAAGACCTCAGATACCGGATTTATTTTGATTGTAGATGATAATCCAACAAATTTATCTCTCCTGTGTGAAGCACTCAATAGTAAGGGTTTTCGTTTTCGGGTTGCAGTCGATGGAGAAAGTGCGATCGCTCAAGTCAAACGCAATCAACCAGAGTTGATTTTGCTGGATGTACAAATGCCCGGTATTGACGGATTTGAAACTTGTCGCCGTCTCAAAGATAATCCTGTTACCCAAAACATTCCGATTATTTTTACTACTGCCTTAGCAGATACAGAGAGCAAAACGAAGGGATTTTCCCTTGGGGCAGTTGACTATATCCCGAAACCATTTGCCCAAGAAGAAGTGATTGCGAGAGTACGCGTACATTTACAACTCAAACAATTGACTGAATCTTTGGAACAACAAGTTAGCGATCGCACCAAGGCTTTGCAAAAAGCCCAAGTCCAACTAGTACAGCAAGAGAAACTATCAACACTCGGAGAGCTAATCGCTGGTATTGGCCATGAAATCAATAACCCGATCAACTTTATTTCCAGCAATATTCCACCCTTGGAAGAACATATTACAGCAGTAACCGAGTTGCTTCGACTATATGAACAAGAGTATCCCAACCCAACAGCTAAAATTACCAATACTATTGAGAACTTGGATCTAAACTTTGTTCTCGAAGATATGGGAAAAATCTTGAACTCACTCCACATAGGAAGCGAACGAATTCAGAATCTTTCTAATTCACTCCGTACCTTCTCTCGCTCGGATAGTGATGCCAAAATATCTGCTGATTTGCACCAAGGAATAGATAGTACACTAATGATTTTGCAACACCGCCTCAAGGCTAATGGCGATCGTCCCGGTATTGAAGTTATTAAAAATTATGGAATATTACCAGAGGTAAATTGCTATCTAGGGCAAATGAATCAAGTATTTATGAACATTCTCGCAAATGCAATTGATGCCCTTGATGAAGCTATAATGGAAGGGAAAATGAGCAATCTAATTCCTCAGATTAAAATTGCCACAGAAATATATTCTGAACAATCGGTTATAATTCGGATTGCTGACAATGGGATTGGTATTCCTGAACGGCTTAAAAAACGCTTGTTTGAGCCGTTGTTTACGACAAAAACTGTTGGCAAAGGTACTGGACTTGGCTTGTCTATTGCATATCAAATTGTTGTAGAGAAACACAAAGGTGTATTAGAAGTGAATTCTCAACCTGGTATGGGAACCGAATTTATCATCAAAATTCCCACTTGAGAGCGGTATTTAATTAATGACAAAGCTGCTCAAGCATTTATCATACTGGAGAGTAAGGAAAAATTTCCCTAATACCTAATTCTTAACTTCTATATAAAGTGAACTCAACTTTAGATCCTCAATTAATGGCAGAACGCATAGAATCCCTCAAGGCTGGAATAGTTGGGGGACTATGTGTGTGTTTTAGCTTCGCGATTGCTAGCCTGTTGAATACTTTCGTATTAGCAAAGTATTTTCAGATACTCGCATGTCTGCAATGTGATGTTAACTGGCGTTTGTTGGTGAGTGGTGCGATCGCAGCTTTTACTGGTTTTTTATTTGGTGTCACTTACCGTTATATCATCCGCTCCGATCAAAATCCCCAACTCAAAGCTGGTGGCGTGTTAGCCTTTGGCTTGGTGCGCGGATTAACTCAGATAGAACTTGGGTGGAATTCCCACATCACAATTTGGCCTTTTTTAGTGTTGGCGGCAGAAAGTTTGCTGTGGTTTGCGCTGGCTGCGTTGGCTCTTGATCTCGCTATCCAATTCCGTTGGGTTAAACCTTTTTCATCAATCTAAATTCCTTTTGCCTAAGTTGCGAAGTTGTGGTCTTACAGCTAGCTGTAGTTCAAATAAATCAAAAAGGCTGTAAGCATGACGTTTTTGTAGTATGATAAATACAATAAGATTACAAAATTAGTTGTGCAATTATTTAAAATCGTGTATAAATAATGACTAACCTTAATTATTATCGAACAGAATTCAGGAGTCAGAATTCAGTTCGGTATTCTGTACAACTGGCGGATAGCGACGCGGAAAGCGAGTCTTCTCCCAAGGGAGAAGGGGAGACGGCAAGGGCGAACGAGCGTCACGAGCGTCTTGATTCTGACCAGAGGCGGAGCGTCTCCGGCTCCGCTCCTGAATTCTGAATTCTTCTTCAATCTATTACATAATATGAATACTAAAATATCTGACTATTATCTGATAGTCGATTTGGAAGCTACGTGCTGTAACAATAAAACTATTCCCCGTCACCAAATGGAAATCATTGAAATCGGTGCAGTGATGCTCAATCGAGCAACGTGGGAAATTGATTCCGAGTTTCAGCAATTCATCCAACCTGTGAGACACCCGCAACTGACAGATTTTTGCACAGAATTGACTAGTATTCAGCAGCAAGATGTTGACGAAGCACCCAAATTTTTCGAGGCAATTTCTCGCTTCAAAGAATGGATTAGTTTATTTTCCAACTATATTTTTTGTTCTTGGGGTAATTACGACAAAAAGCAATTTATTCAAGATTGTGCGTTTCACAATTTTACTTATCCTTTTACTTCAGAACACATAAATATCAAAGAGGAATTTTCAGAATATCTTGGCATATCTAAAAAGTTTGGCATGGCGCAGGCTCTCAATGAGTTGGGGATAGAATTAAAAGGCACACACCATCGTGGCATTGATGATGCCCGCAATATTGCAGCTATCTACAGACAGATTAGAAGCAAAAAAATCAGCTGAATAAATAATATAAAAATTGTAGTAGCGTCGCCTAGCTAAAATAGTGGATAAAATCTAGCTATTATGCTGTAAACAATATGTTCATACAAGCAAATGAGACTTACATAACATAATAAAATTAGGAGTTGTATGAATAATTATTATTCTTAGTCCAAGATATTTATTATTTACAAGGTTTGAATTATAGCTTTAAAAAATAAATTTTTAGCTATATCTATTTTTGTTTGAATTAACTGACAACTAAGGTAATATATATAATATTTGGCTTAGTGTAACTGCAAAATAACAGTCCACGATCGGGTTATAAGCCAATAATATTGATTTTGAGGCTACAATTTATGATCGGATTTTGGCGAAAAAAAATAGTTTTTTTCTTCACAAAATTGTGTTGACAATTCTGCTAATTTCTCACGAATCAGTACCAATAGCTGAGGCACAAACTTCTACACCATCACCTACTAGACCGAATGGCACGCTTGTTAAGGGTAAATCCATTATCTATTAAGTAATAAGTAATAAGTATCCCTCTTCTGTCACTTCCCGGCAGGGCGATCGCTCCCTTCGTCCTGCCACACCCACTCCGACATCTACCGAATTGCATGGGGACGGACCAAGGGCGATCGCTCTCCTCACCCTGTCACTGCTAACTTGACTACAAAAAACAAACTCCGTGCTACGCGAGGTAATACGGGGTGTTATTTGGGAGTGTGAGAGAATGGTTTTATAGGTCGTCGTTTGGCAAACCTGACTCGTTTAAAGTGTCTCTCATCTCGTTCTAAGTTATCAGCGATGGGTAGGGTTTATGGAAAACTTTTCGGTCTAGTAGCAGCCGGCGTTGGTTCTGCACGGATCAGGCGGTCTTCTGGGTATGACACCAGTCTCAACCTGATTAAATTTCTGTTGAGTATTGTCAAAATTTTTGCCTTGGAGATTCGTTATCGATTCGGCTCCAACTTGATGCGGGTTCACAAAGTCGAACAGAGTGAGCATTGATAAGACACAAATCGTAACGGTGGCAATAGTCTTATGATTTTTCATTCTAAAAAATCTGTTTGGAGGTACATAAAGTTTTTACCACACTTTTACGCGTACAATTTATTAAGGTTTTTGACTATGGCCAATTGTTTTATAAGTTTACCGTCTCCTGCAAGTCCTCTGTAAGAGAAAATGTTAGGAAATATGAGTATCCCTACATTGGGTGTTAAATGATGATATTGTTTGTGAGAAATCCGGGTTTAAAGGCTGTGAATACCCACAAACAGAGAAATACCCCTAGAACAGGTTAGATGGGTTCTAAGGGTGGTTTTATTGTTTATTAAATTCTAAAAATATACTACTATTCTAATCTTTTACTTTCAATATCAATTATTTGCTTTTTTAGCATTTCTTCCTCTGGTGTTTTATCATCTTTAAAATCAATAATCATTCTTATTTTATTATCTTCATCATTTATTAAATAATTTCTATCTACTATCCCTCTTATGTCACTCTCCGAAAACATTTGCCTTTTCTAAAATCTAGAGCTTTTGTATAGCAAGCGATTGCACGATTCTTTTCTAATAACAAATACAAGACCAACTTTTTTTTAATAGTATAGCTTGTATTGGTTGCCTCATGAGGCTTCTAGCGATCGCCCTCGCGGAGAGTGACAGAAGAGGGATAATAAGTAGTGAGTAAGAAAAAAGGACAATAACTTCGCCACTCATTACTCATTACTCATTACTCCTTACTCATTACTCATTACTCCTCACTCATTACTCATTACTCATTACTTATGACCAACAAAGGCTTTAGGGTGTAGGGTATCGGGTGTGGGGTGTAGGGAATGAAGAATAAGTAATCTCTGTTTCACCTCGTGAGCTTGAATGATGTTTATTAACACTACCCCCTACCCCCAACAAGATAGCCCAGACGAGGTTTCACGTTTTCTTAGTGCCATTCCCTACTAGACCGTTTGCCACTGTAGCTTATCCTAATAGGTCATTAAGTGCTTCTCCCGCACAACTAGCACCATTGCCTTATGCTTATGGGGCACTAGGAAAAGCTATTGATGCTGTAACGATGAAGTTGCATCATAATGCACATCATGCTAGCTACGTCAAGAACTTAAAGTTTAGGGTAGCACAGCTAGCTGTGCTACCCTACGTGGTTAATTATTTCTTTCTAAGCCTGATGCTCGTAGACATCGCTGGAAACTAGCGCTCTAACTTTTCCCTAAATCCCCTTATGTAAAATAATTACGAATGACGGATTTTGAAAGTTCGGTGTTTGTTACGGACTATCCATAGTAGAACAATTAGCAATACAAGCGCTTTGATCGTTGATGGCTCCATTACCTTTTTCACTTGTGTGGGGGTTTGAGGAGTAACATTACACGGAACCTCAACGATCTGTGTGTGATTAGAACCATTACCACTAGGAGTCAGATCGCATTCGCCTTTACTGGTGAGAGACAAAGGTGCATTTTCTGGAGTAACAGGTACAGGTGGTTGAGCTGAAGAAACAGGTATAGGTGGTTGAGCTGAAGAAACAGATGGTTGAGCTGAAGAACTATCGCCACTCAGTAGTAGAAGCAGAATTAAACCAAGACCCCCAACGCCGATTATTGGCCAAAGTGGAAAGGAATTAGGACTGTCGGGTACCAAGACATCTCCTGTAGAGCCAGGGAAAGCATCAAAAGCTATTGTTTCTCCATCCAAGGCTAGTGGATTGTCACTCAGCAAAGTATCTCCTGCGATATCTTCTCCTAAGAGCTGATTAAATTCCGCTGGAATCGCATTGTTGGGGCGTCCAAGTTCCCCACCATCTTCGGAGTATGGAAAGGATAGTACTTCAAAAATCTTCTGTTGGAGTTGGTTCTGATCTCCAGTACTCAACGCATCCAAACCTGTAGAGATTTTATTTAAATAGAAATTTGTCATCTCTGGCGACAGACCTAGAGACTGAATCTGCTCTTGAATGTTAGAAATTTTTGAGGCCTCTTCAAACAGCAGTCGTCCGTATGACAATTTCAGGTCTAGTAATCCATTACGAAGGCTAACAGAGTCATTGACTCCTGAGTATGGTGCCCAGTAGAAGTGCTTGGTTACAAGTCCGAGTCCTTCTACTGGATTGCGACCAAAAGGTTGTCCTAGAAGGTATTGAGATCCATCCATGATTGTGGGAGATGCGTTTCTCCAAAATGAGGCGTAAGGCACCGCAGAGAGATTGGGATTATTGCCGTAGAAGCTAGCGAAATTCTGGAAGTTTTTCTCCCCACCGGCTGCTCGGATCAGAAGGTTTTGATAACTAGTTCCATTGTTTAACTCCACTAATCGTTGGATTACCGATCCAGTCTTATTGCAGGCCAGACCAAATCCCACATCACATCCAGGAATGACTCGCATCTGGCTCAAATTCTGGTTCTTAATTTGGTACTGAAGATACTCAGACTCCAGCCCTTGTTGGATGCCATAGCGTCCAACATTTAGCTGTGCAAAAGCAGACTGACACGTAGTAAGTACTACTGCAACAGATGAAAATGCGATCGCTGCAAAGCGAACTACCTTCGGCATCGCAATTCTTTGAACAATTGATTTAGACAAGATGCACCTCCACTAAACGACAGCAATTTAATTGGGGATTGGGCACAAGAGGCAGAGGGGAAAGACTTACTGCTACTTCTCCTCTGCTTCCCTGTTCCCCTACTTCCCCAATTCAACTCTTAGGTAAATAAATGTTGATCGTGATTCCCGTACCTTTAAGGTTTCCTGATGAGAGTGTGTGATATAAGACCATAGCCCGGTTTGGTTGGTCAAAAAGATACCCACGACGTGTAGGTTTGATCTTCCCTTCCTTGACTAAGGAAACGAAGGCTTGTAGATATCTACGGATACCTTGACGGTTCTCTTTAGTAGTACTCGTATGATGCTCAATCAGCATCATAAAGAAGTCCAAGCTACGATTTTCCTGACCTTGAATTAGACTGCCTTCATCTAGGAAAGAACTTGCTATGAGCCTGCTATTAACTTGTTTGACCTTAAATAAAGTAAAGTAACGTCCTTCTTTTTTAGGATCGTTGGCATAACAGACCCAGGAACCTTCTTTATTTTGTGTAAAACCCTGTTCAGCAAGGTAAGAAAGCAAAGAATTACTTGTCTTAGTTTGTGGTGGAGGTAATAAATCTTCAATGGGATCTAAAGAGCAAATCCTCTGTGTTGTTTTCCGTGGATAAACAGCAGGAGTCTGCTGAGTATTGACGCGAAAGGGCTGTGTTGTTTTTCGTGGATAAACAGCAGGTGTCTGTTGGGTATTGACGCTAAAGGGCTTGTCATCAGACATTGCCATGCTAGACATTGCAGCCAACGCAGATACTTGGAGAACGATCGCTCCAAACAAACGAACTATGATATTCATGTTTTTCCTGTTACTCTTACTGACTTTGTGAATAATCGAATTTTTACTAGATCGAGATTATCTAGCAGTCCTAAATTATTTATTAAATTTAAGTGTTTGCCTGATTTGATCGAGTAGCTTAAGTTTTCACTAATCAAATAGGACTTTTATATATAGGTAACAAGCACAAAGAGAATCAATAGACCTCTTGCAAAAGTCCCTAACACCCCACCCCGACCCCTCCCCGCTCTTCGGGAGGGGAGACAAAGCGTAGCTTTGGCGGGGTGGGGTTCTTTCTTATTTTTGATTTATGCAAGAGGTCTAATATCTAAATAAAACACACAATGCTAATGTCTTCTTGACAAGAAAAATTAGGCTTTTTGATATTTTTACATATACAAAAAACTATTGACATTGTGTCAAAACTTCTCTATTTACTCTTGTATAATTTTTTGCCATCTTAAGAGGGTTTTATGCCTTTCTCGCTGGCTATGATGATTCCTAAAAAAGAGCTTTAGTTAGCTCTTCAGTACCTTATATAAGCAGAGTTTAAAAAGCTCTGTGCTTTGCACGTTAGGGCTTTTGTTGATTTCCTGGGTAGGTTGAATAATTTTTTGTTTTTTGGAGGTAGCGCACCTAACTAACTCTTTCAGCATGGTTATAAATTGATGTATAAATAATATCTCCCTGACAGTAAGATAATATTACCATGAGCTTGAGACGTGCAACAGTATTGTGGACAGTTGTCAAAGTTGTACACTGGGAATCGTAACTACCTCTTCATTAAATTCCATAGCAAATAGGTGAGAGGCAAGCTTAATCTATTTACACATTACTAGTATTTAAGAACTTAATACTATTGTTAGTAAACCACTACTTATACGTATTAAATATAACTTTAATTGAGATAAAACACGTATAATTAATAGATTGCGATCGCTAATCCAAGTTTTTAATTATGCTGCCAGACGATATCTATGATGGGCTACGCTTATGCACCAAACCAAGTTAAGTTAGATTACAAGTATAAAATTTGCGGTTTAGAACGCTGTTGCTGTTGTTGCCACAGACCTTATAAGCCTGTAAGGCAGGTATTTACGACTTCTCTCATACCAAATTCAAAAAATGTTTGCAACAGATAGGGCATCTAAAATAAAATCATAGCCTCAACATTATTCAGGTTGATAATGTTGAGGCTATTAGTATGACAAGCGGCAAATTATGTCAATAATTGTTGATAAACAGAACTTACGCATTGACAGGTAAGACAAAAAGTGCATAAGTTCTAAATTAGTTAATTCAATTTAATTTATTACAAAGCACTGCGGCTAGTTAACGCGTTCCACAAGAAGACTGCAACAATTGCACCCAGAACTGCTACTGCAATACCGGGAATACTCAAAGAGGGAGCCGCTAGAGCAAAGCTTCCTGTACTGAAGAATACACCCAAACTACCACCAATAAAAGCACCAACGATTCCTAATAAAATTGTTGCTAAAATTCCGCCGCCTTGATGACCTGGGTAGATAGCCTTTGCGATCGCACCAGCAATTAGACCTAAAACAATCCAAGCAAGAATATTCATTGTTTTTATTTGATAAACGTTTTTTAGTGACAAATACACAATAGCAATCCAAATATTGACATTCAATCTACCAACAGAAGCAATTGCTAATAGCCTTGAGGATGAACGCTATTACTTCTCATGATGAACTCCCTTTATTGAGATGGATAATAAAAAAAAGCTCCTAGTAAGTCTAAAACCAGGAGCTAATAAATTCATTGCTTGATAATTGCAGTATATGCATTTTTAATGATTGTTCTCATCTACTTGAAGCATTGAACTCAGGTTTCAAAGCAGATACTCTTGTAGGTTCACACTTAAGTTTACCCAACTTGTAAAATTCTGGTGCTGTAAGAGGTTTGCGCTTAGGGATTGGCGTAGCATTTGGAGTGAGCTAATCAGCATTAAAGTTGCATAATTAGGGCGGGCAAGATGCCCACGCCACAAGACATTGAAAAAATTTTAATATGCAAATTTAATGTGTTTTAGCTTAAAGGGCAATTGCCTGTACTTGCATTAGTGTTAAACAATAAAACCAACTGCTTTGCCAATTCATCGTTCTTGCATTTCTTGCTGACGCATAGGCATAGCGTCAATTTGCTCAAAAATTGCTGTCGCTTGTACTGGTGTAGTTTCTTGGCGCTTAATACCACCATCTTTGCCAATCAAAATGACGCGAAAGTTTTCTTTATCAACCCCAAAGCGATTTCGCAAATTGGCAGCAGAAGACTCATCTATTAACTGTCCGTTGGCATAGCTTTTATCTGTTGCTAAGACTTTAACCAGAACTAAATCCCGATCTTTAAAATCGTTTTGGCGCTGGTTAAATACCTGCATCTGTTGCTGATAGTTATGGTTATCAACAGACGGTGCAAAGATTAGCAGCACACGGTTTTGCCATTTTTGAGAATTGAGGTTAAATGAAGACATTTTGATAGTATGGGTTGAACCTTGGACAGTACCAGCAATGGTGACGGGCGATAGGGCTATAGATGTGGCGATCGTCAGGGCGATTAATACTGAGTTATTCACTTTGGAGGTTGTTAGGCTCATAATGACAATGACATGAACGAGGTTTGATGAAATGTCAGAAGCTTGGACAGACTCTTCTCAACTACAACAGTGGCATCAAGGTATTGAGATGGCTAACCGCAATAACATTTTCTGTCATTGTCGTAGTTGCAGCGATGAATGGGTGGACTCTGTGATGGATGCAGTCTGTAGCAAATGCGGCAGCAAAGATGTTGAATATATCTCGTGCTGGCAGTTTCCAGACGATTGAATGAGTATCGAGAATGTAGTCGATAAAATAGCGATGTCTACGACGGGCTGCGCCTACGCTACTTTTGACATTTCCTCAGAGAATTCTGGGTGATTACTTTGTTAAGCTGCGGTAATGTCTGCTTGTGCATCTAAAGCGGAATTTGAAAAAATACTCCAGCTTTTCAGATAGATCAACGGTTAACAGTACTCATGTCAGGATAGCGATCGCCAGCTGCCACATTTTTTGGTGCAACTGTTTCCAGTCGATTCAAATCTTGTTCAGTCAGGACAATTTCGGTAGCTGCAACATTCTCCTCCAAGTAAGTACGGCGTTTTGTACCAGGGATTGGGACAATATCTTCTCCTTGAGCGAATAGCCATGCTAAAGCAAGCTGACTAGAAGTTACTCCTTTTTCGCTGGCGATCGCTTTGACTTGCTCTACTAATTGCAGGTTTTTATAAAAATTCTCACCTTGAAACCGAGGAGAATTTCTTCGATAGTCATCAGGTGCAAGATCGTCAGGGCTAGCGATCGCACCTGATAAAAATCCTCTTCCTAATGGGCTATAGGGAACAAACCCAATTCCTAATTCCCGCACAGTAGGTAAAATTTCATCCTCTGGCTCTCGACTCCAAAGAGAGTATTCTGTTTGCAGTGCAGTAATGGGGTGAACTGCTACAGCTCGTCGAATCGTCGCGGGGGCAGCTTCTGAAAGCCCCAAATAACGTACTTTTCCCAGCTTGACTAACTCTGCCATTGCCCCAACAGTATCTTCAATGGGGACAGTTGGATCTACGCGATGTTGATAATAGAGGTCAATCACTTCCACTCCCAGACGTTTTAGTGAGGCATCACAAGCTTGATGGACATATTCTGGTCTACCATCAACCCCTTTAAAACCACCATCTTCAGTACGGACATTGCCAAATTTAGTTGCTAAAACTACTCGATCTCGGCGATCTTTAATTGCTCTGCCTACTAGTTGCTCGTTGGTAAACGGCCCATACATATCAGCAGTATCAAGAAAATTAACTCCAAGTTCTAATGCTCGATGAATTGTCGCGATCGCCTCAATTTCATCACGACCACTATAGAACTCAGACATTCCCATGCAACCAAGTCCGATAGTTGAAACTTCTAACCCAAGTTTCCCTAGCTTTCTGTTTTTCATAAAATAATTTCCTACTCAGTAATTGGTCTTAGAATATGACACGAATGGCACTAAGAAAAGCCCAGAGGCTTGGGTCGTCTTTTTCCCAGCCTCCAGGCTGGGAATGTATTTAAAGTGGGCTTCTGCCTTTTGTCAAGAAGATCGGAGGTGGAGCCTCCTAGAATGGGTTTCCAGCATAGAGGCTGGGAAGCAGTCAGAGCAAGGGCTGTATCTTTTCTTAGTGCCATTTGAATATGACACCTTTCAGCATTATCCCTTTCCCTTCCACCAAGTCATCTATTATTAGAAGTATTTACTGATATACAGTAGAATTCAGAATTCAGAATTCAGGAGTAAAACACGCTTTATACCTGGGTAACAGACTTAGCCTGTGTACCTCACCAACTTGAAATCGGCTGTAAGTACGTTGATTTGCGGGTACTTCACATTTATTTTACCAGCCGTGTTAAGACAGCTTTCTAGTCTACACACTTTTACTATGGGTTTTTTAGTGAATTACTAGCCAGTTGTAGAGAAGCGATGACCAAAAGCTGTAAATTGGCTGCTGAGTTATTTTTACAGCGTTGGGTCAACAACTGGCGATTTGTGGTTGTTCTGTTCTGTATCTCATTTAAACTGCAAAATACAGAGTTGTGATGCCAAATTGCCAGAACCTTTGAATATGGTATCCTCACTTCAACTTGTTCTTAGAGGAGACGTGGAAAGAGTTGATGGCAGTTTGGTCAAATACCTCTACCAATTAAAAAGACAACTTTTAGCAAGCGTTCGTTAAGCACGCCTAATAATGGTCGGTTGTTACACACACGAGTCTGATTGTTATTCGTCAGAATGTAGTGGTGCAATCTATTGCACTCTTACAAAAGCTAAATTCAGAGGTAAACTATGTTTCCTTTTTGGGGTAATCCATGTTATGGAAGCGAACCCATTTCGCACAAAGCTAGCTTAGAACGGAAATTAAAATTCTTAATTTGGCTGCGAGATGATTTAGAGTCCAAACTGGCTGGTATTAATGCTTCTATTGAGACTATTCGTCAGCAAATAGAACGTTCAGACTCATCTATTTAGAACTTAGCTGATATAGCAATTCATCTCATCACCTACCCAATAAGCAGGTGATGAGATGAATTGCAAGTGAATTGACGACTACTATTAACCAGTCAACTTAATGACGCCTTGGCTAACTAGAGATTCAAGCTGAGAATGATGCTGTGTTTGCTCTCGTAGCAACTTGAGTTGCTCGTAACTGAGAATGTGTAATCCTGGCCGGACAACATAACCTTCAATGGTAATGCTTTGTGGCTGCTGGCTGTCGGTGCGGTTGTAGCTAATTGAAGGCATATTTACAAAGGGTAAGTCAGAACTGATTAGTAGAGAGTTTGATTCTTCACTCTCTTACAGCTTCACACAAGTTTCTCTTAAAGGGTGACTAAGGGTTGAGTTTGTCCCTCAATATCGAAAGAACCTATGGCAGTTTTCGCCAAAGATATATAATAAACTTTAGTTAATTAATCAGTCCGTTATAACTAATAATTGATTGCTGACTCGATTAGAAGGGGTTTCCTTTTTCTTTTCTTTGTCGTTGTAATGCTTCTTCGTACCACTCTAATTCATCTAAAAATTGACCGACTCTTTTGGTCAAAGCAGTTTCCTGTGAAGTACCGGCTTCATCCAGAGAGTTTTCAATTTTAGAAATAGCAAAAATGCTTGAAATAGTAGGCATTCCCATCTCTGACAGAAAAGCGCGTAACTGAATGGCTGCCCGTACTCCTCCAAAGCTACCAGATGAGTAACAAACAATACCAGCAGGACGGAAAAAATATTCTTCTAGATAGTGATCCATCAGATTACTCAATCCTGGTTGAATGGAATGGTTGTACTCTCCTGCAACAACTACAAAACCGTCTGCTGTTCGGATATGTTCTGCCAGTTCTTCCATCTTTGCAGGAGCCTGACCTTTGCCATATTCTTTATACATCCGGTCTAAGATACCAAAGTCATACTCCTTTGCGTCCGCAAAAATCACCTCATGGTTTCTTTGGTTAAGCTGGTTAATCATGAATCTAGCAGCTTTGATGCCCTGGCGATCGCTCCTGTAGGAACCATAGAAGACTATTGTTTTAAATTTCACGATCGATGATTTTTAATAACTAAATAGTTTTAAGTCTAGGGATACCACCAGCAAGCAATCACCCACCCCCAATCTTTTCCAGCCTTGGGTAGCACCAGTTTTCACAACCTTTTGCAATTTTTGGAGAATGGCTTTTGTGGTGGTGTCAGTGACTGGTGTATACACATCTATATTATTATCGGTGACTGACACCAAAATCAGCGAACAGTAAAAAGTTTACACTCAACACAAAGTCTCAAGCTCTGACTCTCCAGTGATAACTGATAACTGATTTACCCACTGCCCCAAAATTAACTCACGACAATCCTGTAGGTCAACAGACTAATAGACACACTTCCGATTTTCCTTCGACCCAAATAGTCCAATTTCAAATCAAACTTTATCAATAACTTTTGGGCGATGTCTACAACGATCTACGCCTATGCTTTAGCTATTTTATTATCAAGTCAATTTCTGTGATTAATAGGTGTGAGCTTTGTGAGCGCATAATCTACACCCTTTGGCAATCACTCACCACTTCAAGGTTAACCTACACCAACCACTGACCCAAACTCCGTTGCAGTAAGGCTCACCATCAAAAATTGGGAGATTTTAGAAAAATATTTTTCAAGGGTGATTTAAGTACAGCATTTGGGAACAATTTATGGAACTCAGGTTTTTGTAGGTACTTAGATGATTTCTCAGTACCTACAAAAAGAAGATAAACCTGTTCAAAATACAGCCTGAGTTTGCCCAAAAGGAAATAAATCACCGAACTTGCAATATCTATAAAAATGCTTAATTCTGAAATTCAAAAAGACTTTCGCCATAACTTTACTGTCAATATTATTGAAAGTGGATTTTTTGGTTTTGGGAGTGGTTTTGCTTCATTTTTCACGATTCTTCCGCTATTTGTTAGCACTCTTATCGATTCTCCATTGCTCATCGGCCTGATCCCAGCTATTCCACGCTTAGGCTGGCAATTACCTCAGCTATTAACAGCTAATAAAGTAGCTCGTCTACAGTGTTACAAACCAACTGTAATGTTGTTGACAATTCATCAGAAGCTTCCTTTTTTGGTATTAGCACTGATAGCTTTGTTACAACTAAAACTCAATCACCAAACTATCTTACTGTTGACATTTGCCATACTGATTTGGCAAGGGCTAGGTGGTGGGGTTAGCGCCACTGCTTGGCAAAGCATGATTGCTAAAATTGTTCCCTCCAGAAAGCTTGGTATTTTTTACGGTACTTTAGCAGCATCTGGTAATTTTATGAGTATTTGTGGTGCTGCGATCGCTGGTTTACTACTTAAGGAAATTGCTCAACCATTTAACTTTGCTCTGTGTTTTTTGTGTGCCAGTTTGGCAATGGCTCTATCTTGGTTTTTTATGTCTAGGACGCGAGAGCCAGTAAACACCACATCATCAGCCTTTGAAACTAGACGTGAATTTTGGGACAGTCTGGGTGTAATTCTCCGGTGCGATGAGAATTTTCGTTGCTTTGTGATTGCACGTATGATCTCACAGTTAGCACTGATGCCGCTTCCCTTCTATACACTCTATGCCGTACATCAATATGGGATGGGAGAAGCATCTGTTGGGCTAATTACTACTCTATTGATGGTTACACAAACTATTGCTGGATTAATTATGGGTTGGTTAGGCGATCGCACGGGTCGTAAGTTAGTCTTGGAAACTGGTTGTATTGCCTGTGCATTCAGTTCGGTTTTAGCTTGTCTAGCACCCAATGCAAACTGGTTTTACTTGGTATTTATAGGAGCGGGAATAGGTATGATGGCTCTGCAAAACATTGCTGCGGTAATGACTTTAGAATTTGGCAACCAGTACCAACGACCAGCCTATATTGGTCTTGGTAATACTCTTGTTGCCCCTGCCACCATCCTTGCTCCCCTACTAGGTGGATGGATAGTGGAGAATATTGACTATAGAACTACCTTCTTGGTAGCAGCTATCGGTGCATTAGCTACAGCAGCGCTTTTGCACGTAGGAGTAAGCGATCCACACTATCTTGAAGAAAATTTTAGTAACGATTCAGTTAATGTTTTGCCTGAGTAGTAAGCATTTGATATTAATTCGTCATCCCTAATCCGAATGCGCTAGCTTGCTGTAGGCTCATACACCTGTCACTAACACACCCCTACTAAAGAGTTATTAATTAATCAAAAGCAGGAGGCAGAGGGAATATTTTTTATTATTTTATTAATAGTTATTTTTGCTTATCTACATTATTGATCAACTAACCTAGCATTTTTATCACCCCCATAACACTGTAGAAATCATTCTTGGGAGTGAAAGTTGGATGATTCTAACTATGGTATGAACCTAAAAGCAGTTAACAAAGTATTGCAAGGTTTAGGGCGTGTCATCAATTAAGCCAAATGACAGAAGCAGCCAGATAAATTGCACCCAAAAAGTTAGTAGCGCGTTTATCGTAGCGCGTCGCAATC
>NZ_JBALDU010000086.1:0-22795 GCF_036917235.1 Nostoc sp. | reverse complement strand
GATGTTCCCATGCTTATCCTCTAGTTGTTGGGCGCTCGGCGCGGCTACGGCGCGGCGTAGCTGCGCCATTGCTTGTGACAGTTGCGTAAGTCCTGGTTTTAGCCAGAAAAGAAACCTATGAGCCTTACCGCCTTGCGCACTCTCGGACACTCCGGCTTGATCGTCAGCCCTCTCACCCTCGGCACTATGACCTTCGGCACCCTGCGATGGGGTGCGCCCGACGAGGTTTCTGAGTCGAATGGCACCAAAAAAACCCGAAACACTGATAAGTTAAGCGGTTTGCAATTGCTTAGGTAATTCATGCTGGGGTTTTGTCACCACACCGATCGCAGCACTGCATTAAGGACAATTGCTTACTCTATTGCAAGACCTTTATTGTTCAATAGCTTTAAAATCTGTAGTGCCTATTCCGTATAGCTTAGGGCTTTTCTCAGTGCCATTGGAATCAAAGACCAGGGCAATGTGGGTTCGTTTTTGTAGTAAATTAAAAAGTGCGGTAAATAAATGCATAAGAACCACCTACTTGCGTGTTCATGAAGCTAAAGCCGAAAATCACGATTACTGAAACAAAAAATCTGGTTAGTCCCAAAACTTGTAAGTTAAAGTTTGTAATTAGAAGTTAATGGATGATTTTCAGTATAATTACTGCACAAGAGAGCTAATCTATTTTATACTCCCATTAATGTATGTTACCTGAGTGTGTAAACCCTTCAGAATTTACTGACTGGGCATTGACATCTGAATCACTCGAATGGATATCCCAGTTTATAAAAGCTGCTGGTATCCGAAAAGTCATTGAGTGCGGCAGTGGTCTGTCAACTATTCTGTTTGGCAGTTTAAAGTTGGAGAAAGTGTTGTCTTTAGAACATAACTCTAATTGGTACGCTTACACTTGCCAGCGATTACAAGAAAAAGGATTACTAGAGTCTGTGGACTTACAGCTATGTCCGTTGCAACAGTCGATTTTTAATGGGAAAACTGTTAAATGGTACGACATTAATGCCGTCTCATCCTTTGCAGCCGACCTCATCCTCGTAGATGGGCCCCCAAAAGATAGTTGCTTAAGAGCGCGATATCCAGCTCCACATTTACTAAAAGCATTTGTTCAGCCAGGGACATGGTTACTATTGGACGATTACTATCGGGATCAGGAAACCGAGATTGTAAATCTGTGGTTGGAAGAGATTCCCGAACTCGAACTCATAAGAGTCGCTCCATTCAAACATGGATTAGCGGTACTACGATACAAAGGCTCATCCGAATTTTTTACAGAGAATGCCCAAGAAGTACCTATTTCTGAGTCAGGTAGTTTGATTAAACCGGATAGAAAAGTCAGCCGTTTAGAGAGAGAAAAATCCAGCAGAGCAAAAGAAGCTTTTTTAAGCGGTAAAAGCTTGAGAAAACAACAATTAAATATGAGCAAAGACCTGATGACAACATCTGTTTCTATCGTAATTACAGTTTACAATCGAGAGAACTACCTTGCTGCGGCAATTAAAAGTGTCTTAGCTCAAACTTGGTCGGATTTTGAACTATTAATCTGGGACGATGGCTCTACAGATGGCTCAGTTAAAATTGCCAATGAGTATGCCCAGCAAGATCAACGCATCCGAGTCATCGCTGCCAAACATACTGGTATTGCCCCTGCTATTCACGGAGCGGTTGCTGCAACCACTGGAGATTATATTGGTTGGGTAGACAGTGACGATATTCTAGCCCCTACCGCCTTAGAACAAACAATTTCTATTCTTAATAACCACCCCTTGGTAGGACTTGTCTACACAGACTATCAACTGATGGACGAACAGGGAAACCTGCATGGAATTGGGCAGCGTTGCCAAATCCCCTATTCCAAAGAACAGCTGCTAATTAATTTCATGACCTTTCATTTCCGCCTAATACGCCGCACAGTTTACGAGCAAGTGGGCGGTATCGATCCGAACTTTCTTTATGCCGAAGAATATGACCTGTGCTTGAGACTCTCTGAAGTCACCGATTTTTACCATATTGCCCAGCCTCTCTACTATTATCGTCGCCACGGGAGCAACCTAACTAATGAACAGTATGAGCCGATTCGCTGGTCTCAAAAAGCAATTAACAATGCACTCAAAAGACGAGGGTTAGACAGCCAATATGAGCTATCTATGCAGCTTGTAGCTCATTTTAGCATCAAACCTAAACACATTCCTAAAAATACCGCTAACTTACCCCAGCAGATTTCTAATTCATTTCCAACTGTCTCTATCATTATTCCTACTTACAATCGTAAACATTATCTTGGTCATGCCCTTGAGAGCATCCGTTGTCAAACCTACACCAACTACGAAATAATCGTAATTGATGACGGCTCCACTGATGGGACTGCGGATTGGATTCAAACCCATTATCCGCAAGCCAAACTGCTGCACATGACTAATAATAGTGGTGCTGCCGCCGCCAGAAATTTTGGTATCAAAAACGCGCTGGGACAATTTATCGCCTTTCTCGATAGCGACGACCAATGGCTACCAGACTACCTGCAACATCAAATTGACACTCTCAAACAAACACCCACTGCTGTCCTCAGCTACTGCAACTATATCGCCATCACAAGCGTCGATCGTAAAGGCGATCGAATGAGCCTCAGTCCAAGCCATCCAGATGACCTGATTCTTTCAATGCTTTGGCGATGCTTCATTCACACACTCTCCCAAGTCGTCGTTCCGAAATCTGTCTTTCAAACTGTTGGTTTATTAAACGAACAGTTCAAAGGCTGTCATGACTGGGAATTTTACTTAAGACTATTTGCACATGGGAAACCAGTACATATCCCCAAGTATTTAGTTCGCAAACACTGGTTGCCTGACAGCATCGTTACCCAATCTAACTGTACTGCATGGTTAGCAAATGGGCTTCAAGTCCTAGAAGAATTTTATCGTCGCCCTGCCAATGCTTGCTACAGCCATCTGCGACCAACCATTGAAACTCACTTTCGTACAACTGTAGAACAATTCAAGTCATACATTTTTCCCGCTTTCAATCAAAATCAGAGCCAGTCCATCACTGCCCCCCTAGTTTCTATTATCATCTCTAGTGATAACGCCAAGAGATTTGCTGCCTGCCTATACAGTTGCCAACAACAAATTTATCCCGATCTGGAAATTATTATTGTTGAACACGACTCGACCGAGAATTTGAGCGAAATGACTCGCCAATTTGCCAGCACAATTAAAGGACGTGTAATTTTTACTCAATGCCAGGAACCAGGAGCGAGTTCTGCTTACAATCATGGATTAGCTTTAGCTACTGGTGACTATATCCAATGGCTGGATGGCTCAGATGAATTGACACCCCAAAAAATTATATTGCAAGTAGCAGCATTAGAACAAAATCGTCAGTTTGACATTGCCTATGGGGACTGGGAGTGGTGTTTTTATCAGAATGACCAGTGCGAACACAGGTTACTATTCAACTCCATGCAACTAGACGACCCGTTACGGTATTTCTTGCTTCACCATTGGCATCCACCTCATGCTTACTTGCTGCGCCGTAGTGCCGCTCAACGATTGAACGAAGTACAAGTATGGCATCAAAAAACACAGGCTAATACTGATTTAGAGTATTTCACCCTCGCGGCTGCTCTGGGATTGCGGTTTCTTCATGTGCCAGAAGCAATTGTGCGTTACAACCATTGGTACCAAGAGCAAACTAGTCGTTCTACTCTTTACTGGGAGAGAGTTGAAAGCACCAAGCAGACGGCTGTACAGTTTGTACATTATGCTACCAAGGAACAATTACAGCAATTGTCAGCAGAACACTGGTTTTTATTAAGGCTCAACTGGGACTTTTGGAAACTAGCACCTACGCAACTTTTTCAGGAAGGAGAGCGGTATTTTTGGCTCCAACACCGCTCAATAAATGTTGGTATGACTTTAACGCCTGCCGAAACTAGAATTGTAATGGCAATGAGCCAGTTGGGTGCTACTGATACACTTATGGGGCATACCAATCAAATCATTCGTCTTTTATGGAAGCAAGTAGTGCTGCAACCTTCTATTAATGAAACTAGTGTTGCAGAAGCCCTTTCTCGGTGGGTGGGTTTGTTGCCTGATAGTCAGCCGATCTCGTTGACCGATCAACCTTTGCTGTCTATGACTGAACAAGTAACAAAATTACATACTCTAATTAGTGCTGTACCATTACATGCTCCGCTATATACAGAACAGCGAGAAGCTATTCTCCAGTTACTAGACAAGCTACGGGTAGCTGGGTTGTTAAAGCAGGTAATGCCCAAAATATCAACAGAAATACCATCTGAGAATCTGATTTCACCGTTGACATAGCGGTTTATGCTCCGTTCTTGGGCTGTAAATAGTAATGACCGATAATTTCTACTTTGATTTCATAACGGTCAGCCAGTCCCCGACGCTGAAGTGCCCTTGCGATCGCTTCTTGTGAGTTATAAATTAGCTCGATTCGTTTTTGATGGGATATATTGCCTGAATGATTGCGGTAATAATATAGCGGTCGTTTTAATTGCTGTATTTCTGTAACTTCTGAAAGTCGCAAGCACAGGTCATAATCTTGGATTAGTCCAGACTTTGGGTCAATACCATCTACTTGCTCGTAAACGCAACGACGCATCAGCCGAAAGTGGAAAATCATGAAGTTAAGCAAGAGTTGCTCTGGTGAGTAGGGAATGCGGCAACGCTGTCCCGGGCCAATGACATTATTGTTCTCATCGATGACAACGTAGTTGGTGTAAACAAGTCCAACTTGGAGGTTGGCATCTAAAGCTAAAGCAGTCTCTTCAAGTGCAGTCGCAGCCAAAAGGTCGTCGCTATCTACCCAGCCAATATAAGTTCCAGTTGTGATTGAAAGTGCGGCTTTGAGGGAGAGAGTTGTCCCCTGGTGGTCTGCTGCTACGACTCTTACCCGCTCATCTTGTTTAGCGTAGTGACGGGCTATATCTACTGAGTTGTCTGTTGAACCATCATCCCAAATTATTAGCTCAAAGTCTCTTCGAGTTTGCCCAAGAACGCTTTCAATGGCATATCCGAGATAATGGGAGCGATTGTAAACAGGTATGACAATGGAAATAGTGGGGGACATAGGCATAAGCGCTAACAAACTTTAAGCTTTTAAGCAAACGTTACTGCTAGGCTAAAGCTAGTTACGAGCAAATTATATCCTAGTATTAATAAGGATTTATATACCATTTTTTAACGTCTTTATACCATTGAAGTGCTTGTTCATAAGGCTCAAGCAAATCTGTGGGAATATGGTCGTCTAAGCCACAATAATCCCAATCATTATCTTTAAACTCACAACAGACATGATATCCTAGTGGTAAAGTTTTCCAGTAAGTTGCTTGCCAAGGTTCAACAACTTCCCAAACTTCCGTTCCTGGAACATGCTCGCGCATTAAAATAAATTTGTCTAAAACCAACAATTTCTCTATGATTTCTCGCTGAGTACCTAAAATTCCATGTTCATAAGGGAAAATTTCTAAAATATTAACTATTAAAAACTTATTCCAATCTGGGTGAGCCATTTCTTCCCAGCGAGCGCCACCTTGAGGAGTTAAATAGTATGAAGCCTTAATTCTTCCGTCCAAGTGGTCTTGAATTCCAGCTTTTGTTAATATGATATTTGAAATTCCTTCAAAGTCATGTTCGTCAGCAAAAACTCTTGCCCTTATGTCACCTCTCTGAAAAAGAATATCTGCTCCAATTACTATTTCCGTATGAGAAAGCTTTTTTGAGTTAGCAACAAATTCCAAAGAATAGCTTTTAAAAATCACGGCAGATTCTAAAATTAAATATTCAATCTTTTGAATAGCAGTTTGATCGGGTAAAGTGTGAAAACCAAATTCTTCGTAATCCATAGGATTAGGTGGAGTTTCTTTGAAATTAGGCTCTGTATACCATTGTTGCATTTCTGCAAATAAGTTCTTTATTTGTATATCTAATTCCCATTCTTGACGATCATTTAGATTTATAGACCGTTGAACATTTCGATATTTGTAGCGAACTTTATAAGCTTGAAGTAAAGTTTTCCAGTAAGTTGCTTGCCACGATTCTAGTTTTTCCCAAACAACTGTTTCTGGAAGATGAACATAGCCATCTAAATACTCGCTACTTTTCAGATAATTATCTATTAAATTTTTAGAACGAGAGATAACTTCTGCGTCGTATAACTTAGTTGTAACATCGTAATTATAACCAAATTTACCTCTGTAATAGCGGTTCCAATCAACATTAGAGATGGCTTCCCATTTAGTTCCTCCTTGAGGAGTCAAGTAGTAAAAAATATCTAATTTCCCATCTAAGTGTGCCTGAATTTGAGACATTGTTAAAGTAATATCTTTAATGCTTTTTCCATCTTCAATAGGAAATCCTGCCAATATATCACCATTTTGAAACAAGCAATTAGCTAAGGAAGCCAATTGGGTATGAGACAATTGCCAATCTGATGCAACATTTCTGAGTGTTTCGTAATCCTTAACAGCAGCAGAGAGAATCAAATACTCTATCTTATTCATAGTTAATATTTTGGAAATTGCGCCTCAGAGATTTTTGAAAGGTAAGAAAGCTTATATACAGTATTCTGTCAGTAAAAAAACTGATGAACTACAGCATTATGAGAGCTATGAATTTATCGTACCTAAATAATTTAACGAACCAACAATATTCTCAGTAGTGCTTTTAAGCCTGCTTGAAAGTGTGGTTCTGGGCTTTTGTGGTTACTATACTGGTGAAGTAGCTTTCGCCACTATCCCGTTCATAAGATTATCTAATAAAATTAGCCCAGGTTAGGGATCTCATCATTATTTTATCCTAGAGTTTAGGTGAACTCTAAGCAACTTTGATGTATGTAAATTTCCACTATTTTTACTGTTTCCAAGCTCTAAGTGTGGAGCAAAGAGTTTATCAAAAGTGAAAAAGCACTAAATATTCAGCTTTTTTGCCTTTACTTGTGTCTTTTTCCTATATTTTGATTCCAAAATGCATGGTAAATTTTTCACATTTTAGATGAATAAATTAAATCAAACTGATGTAAAATTTATTGAGCAAATCGATCAGGCGTAATTTTCACTCCATAGAAATCTTTAACATTTAAAATACCATATGTTACTCGTTTTTTTGGACCTTTCGCAGTATCCTCACAGCTTTCACAGCGTGCTAGTGTACCTACGCTTGTACTGCCTGCTGCGTTGAAGAGTTCTCCTGTTACATTATAATGTATGGCACCTTGTTCAGTTATCAAATTTCCTGTAGCTAAGGAAGGTGGATAGTTACACCTTACTAGCACTCTGGGTAGCGTTCCATTTTGCACTGCAAGGTTTTTTTGTTGATTCCACCATTTATTTTCATCACCATTTGTTCCTCTTGATAGGATACGCCTTATACGCTGAAGTTCTGTAAAGGCACTTTGAGATCCTTCAAGGTTAGTGAATTGATAGCCAATCAATATTCCATTTCCACCTCCAGTTCCTCTTTTGATTTGTTCGTAACTAACATAATTTTTTAATATTTCATCTGTAGCACAGGTTTTCTTATTATCGAGACAATTGCCATCAACTTTAGGCTTATCTTGTTCTGGTTCTGCCTGTGAAGTTTGATGCGGCACGGGTCTTGGACGTGGAGGTATTGGTATCGGCGTATCCTCAATCTTAGGTTGCTTAGGTCGCGCGAGACTCCTAGTTTCATCAGCCGTTCGCTCTGAAGTAAGTAAAACTATACCTCCAGCTATAAATGTCGCGCCTGCAAAACTAGTTGCTGAGATCCCTTCAACAGCAGATCCTACAATTCCTACTAAGGTTTTAAAGAACCGTCCAATCCCTCCTGTTGGGGGTTGGATGACAAAATTTCCTGTAGGATCAATACCGTTAATAGGAGAATTTGCTACATATCTGTAAAGATTAGCATCCCCGCCAGCAAAACCAATTGGGTCTTTGCTGATAAATTCACCTACTTGAGGGTCATAATACCTAGCTCGGTAGTAGTTCTGCCCAGTCTCCGCATCAAACTCGCGCCCAGTGTAGCCAAAGCGAGTAGTAGTAGTTAAATTAGTCTGGCTGGTAACATTACCAAAGCTATTGTAAGTAATGTGATTTTGAACAGTTCCAGTGGAATCAACCAAATCGCGCACCGTCCCTTGGTTATCAGTCAGCGCCCACAGCACCTGTCCAGTTGTATTCTCATCCGCAAGAATCTGGTCAACGATCGGGCCATGTAAGTAGCGGTTTGTTACGATCCCATTGCCATCAAAGGTCAAGGCAATATGGTCGTCATCATAAACAAAGCGCTCAACAGTAGCAGTTGCTACCCCTGCTCCATCTGCGTCTACTGCTTTTGCAATGCGGCGATCGTACACATCATAAGTGTAATCGGCTTGAAGAGTAATATTCCCACTCGCATCTTTTGTAACAAATTGCGTTAGACGGTTGTGATAATCCCAGGTGTATTCAGTTACTTCACCTGTAAGGATTTCAGTCCGCTTAGTTCTATTACCTTCAAAGTCATACTCATAGTTGTACTTCCCATCGCTTAACAAACGGTTATCAGTACCAGTTTGATACCCAGTGTTAATTCTATTACCATTAGCATCGTAGCTGTAAGCTTCGTCAGTTTGGAAGCTGTGGTCAGTACCTGTAAGCTGGTTTGTAGAATCGTAGCTGTAGTCGCTGGTGCCATCAACAGAAGTGAATTTACTAATCCGGTTGGCAACATCGTAATCAAAAGTATATGCAGCTAAATTTGTTGCCCCTTGCTTATGGGTTAAATCTATCAGCCGACCTGCCAAATCGTAGGTATAGCTGCTATCGGCAACTGATTGCGTTCCACCCAAGTCACCATAACGAACTATACCCTTCAACTGACTGGCTTTGTCATAAGCCATATCTACTCGCTTGTTAGTTACCCCATTGCCACTTTGAGTAATTCTGGTAACGCGATTGAGGCTATTGTAAGTAAAAGTCTCAGTCCTACGCAAAGTACCGTTAATTTTATCACTGGCACTCAGGCGGTTTCCAACAAGGTCATAGGTATAGTTTAAAACAACATTTGGTACGCTAAATGTCCCTGCATTATCTACGGAAGTTATCCGTCCCCCTGCATCATAAGTATAGCTATAGCTAGAGTCAGGGTCGCTAGCAGTGGCAAGTTGACTTGCAGCATCGTAAGTGTAGCCGATAGTGCGAATGGTGTTGCCGCTTGCATTCAGCCATTTTTCGGAATTCAGGCGGTCTAAAGCATCATAGGTAAAGGTTTGTTTGCGCCCATTGCGGTCTGTGGCAGCAATCTGATTGCCCACTGCATCATATTCATAGGAACGGAGCTTGCCTAGTTGATTCTTCTCGGTAAGCAGCCTATTTAAAGCATCATACGTATAACTAGTAGTATTATTTACAGGATCGGTGATGGTAAAGACCTTGCCAACAGCGTCGTAAGTAGTTGTTGTGGTTTGGTTACGGGCATCCGTTACCGTAATTTGCCGATCTAAAGCATCGTACCCGTAACGGGTTGTTTGTCCCAAAGCATCAGTGATAACAGTCAGATTGCCATTGACATCATATTCGGTAGTAGTCTTATGTTCCAGGGGATCGATGCTTGCAATCCGGCGATCGCGTTTATCGTAAGTAAACTTAGTTGTACGTCCTAGTTCATCAGTAACAGCAGTGATATTACCTACTGCATCATAAATGGTAGTGGCAGTATCTCCCAAAGGATTTGTGATACTAGTGCGGCGGTTAAGGGCATCGTAACCGTACTGGGTAGTCCGTGCTAAGGCATCTGCGACCGATGCCAAGTTATTTACTGCATCATAAGTATAAGTAGTAGTGTGATTTAAGGGGTCAGTGATGCTAGTTTGGCGATTAAGGGCATCGTAACTGTACTGAGTAGTCCGCCCTAGTTGGTCAGCGATCGCAATTGTATTGCCAACTGCATCATATACTATCGTTGTGGTGTAGTTTAACGCATCAGTAACAACTTTTTGGCGATCGCGATTGTCGTAGCTGTAGCGAGTTGTGTGTTGTAAAGCATCAGTATCAGCAATGACATTACCAACTTTGTCATATTCTATTTTAGTAACTCCCTCCAAAGCATCAATTACTTCAACTTGTCTGCCCAAGTCATCGTATTTATACTGCGTTTTATGCTCGTTAGCATCAATCGTGGCAACTAGCTGATTGGCAACATCATACTCATACCGAGTTATATTTCCAAGGGGATCGATTTCTCGAATTAACCGACCACGCGCATCATAAACTTTGTTTGTTCGGTTCCTGTTAGCATCAATGGCTGAAGTCAGGTTATTGTCGAAGTCATAGCGAGGTTTTTCACTTGTGCCATCAGGATGAATAGTTTCAATGAGGCGATCGCGTCCATCGTAGCGAGACTTAGTTTCGCGTCCCAATGGGTCGATTACAGAAACTAGATTCCCTGACTTATCGTAAACATAGCGCGTCACACCACCTTGAGCATCAGTCGTCTTGGTTAAACGCCCCATGATGTCATAATCATTAGTAGTAACATTGTTACGGGCATCTGTTCCTGTCTTTTGATTACCATCAACATCGTAGGTAAATGTCGTAATCGGCGAGGTTAGCGCTCCCGCACCATCTGGATCAGCCTCAATGGTCTTGAGCAGCTGATTCATGGGATCGTAAACAAACTCAGTGCGATGCCCCAACTCATCAATAATTGCCGTTTGGTTACCAGCAGCATCGTACTCAAACTGCTGCGATGCTTCATCTACCGTTCCCTTGGCAAAGGTAGTCTTAATCAGTTGACCAAAAGCATTGTAATCGTAATCAGTTACCCGCCCCAAGGCATTGGTTATAGTATCAATTTGCCCATTAGTAGTGTAAGTGTATTGAGTAATAACATCATCATCGCCGCCCACTGCACCTACAACGCGGGTAGTGGAAAGCAGATTTCCGGTGAGCGGGTCAATTTCATACAGCGTCTTTCTACCCAATTCATCGGTTTCGCTAGTCACCTGATTGAAAATTGGATCGTAAGTATAGCGACGTTCGCCAATGCCACTGCTAACACCTGGTTGAATAGTGCTGTTTAACCGCACAGAAACATTATTTCCATTGTAGTTTGCAGTTACAAAATCAAGGTCGCCATCAGCATCAAGGTCGCTCAAAGCTATAGACGATGGTCCATCACCCACAGCAAATTCCAGGCGTTTTTGCGGATCGAATGCACCAGTACCATTGCCCAAAAGCACTGATACGCTATCGTCATCGAAGTTTGTAGTCAATAAGTCAAGATAACCATCGGAGTTTGCATCTTCGACAGCAACAGACTTAAGGTTTATTCCTACCTCATAGTTAGTTTTAGTATTAAAAGTGCCATTATTATTCAAAAGTACTGATACACCGTAGTAATCTGTAGTTACCAAGTCAAGACGACCGTCAGAGTTCAAGTCCTTGAGAACAACAAATGAGGCTTGCGTTCCAGCCACGTAGTCAACTTTGGCTGCAAAAGTGCCATCGCCATTGCCCAACAATACGGACACGCTGCTGTCATCGTAATTTGCAGTCACCAAATCAAAGCGACCATCAGAGTTCACATCTCCCAGTGCTACAGAGCTAGGCCCTGAGCCAACTAAGTAATCAACTTTGGCTGCAAAAGTGCCGTTGCCATTGCCTAACAATACAGACACGCTGCTGTCATCGTAATTTGCAGTCACCAAATCAAGGCGACCATCAGAGTTCACATCTCTTAGTGCTACAGATTTAGGGTTACTTCCAACTGTATAGTCGGTTTTAGCGCTAAAGCTACCATCGCCATTATTCAACAATACAGACAACACATCACTGCCGTACCCAGAGTTTGCAACTACCAAATCAAGATTTCCGTCAGAGTTGACATCTCCCAGTGCTACAGATTCGGGTCCGCTGCCAACGGTGTAGTTGTTGACTAGAGGGGAAAAAGTACCATCGCCATTACCTAAGCGAACTGACACAGTATTGCTATATGTGTTGGAGTTGCGTAAGTCCTGGAGAAGATCGACAGTACTATCTCCGTTGACATCTCCTAATACAACCGAACTAGGTCTGTTGCCAGCAGCATAGTCGGTTTTGGCAACAAAACTACCATTACCATTATTTAACAGCACGGATACGTTATTACTGTAGGAATTTCCAATCATCAGGTCAAGCTTGCCATCCTTATTGACCTCTCCCACCGCAATAGATTGAACCTGATTATTTAGGGCATAGTTAGTTTTAGCGCCAAAAGTGCCGTTGCCATTATTCAACAGAATGGACAAAGTGTCAGAACCATAACCAAAAAAACTGTCAACGAAAACAAAATCCAAGTCTCCGTCAGCATCTAAATCCCCTAATGCAATAGAATCAGGGGTACTACTTCCCAAATCCAAGTTGCTGGGAACGCTAAATCTTCCCTGTCCATCCCCGTATAACACGGAGGCATTATTTCTAGAAGAGTTTGCAGTCACCAAGTCAACTTTGCCATCCCCATTCACATCTCCGACTGCAATATATTCAGCCTTACTCTGTAGGGCATTGTTAGTTTTAGCGCCAAAGGTGCCGTTGCCATTGTTCAGTAGTACGGATACATTGTCAGAACCATAACCAATTGTATAATCTACAATACTGACAATCAAATCCAAGTCTCCGTCAGCATCTAAATCGCCTAAAGCGATAAAATCAGGTCTAGTTTCCAAAGCTAAGTTGGCGGGTGTAGGAGCGCTGAATGTTCCCTGTCCGTTCCCCAACAGCACGAACACGTCATTGCTAGAGGAATTTGTCATCACTAGGTCAACTTTGCCATCCCCATTCACATCTCCTAGCGCAATAGATTTAGGATTGCTCCCGATTGCTACGTTAGTGGGAGTGCTAAATGTTCCTTGCTCCTCTCCAAATAGCACAGATACGCTACTATTACTGGAGTTGGCACTTACCAAATCGAGGAAGCCGTCTTGATTCAAATCTGCTGTCAGGATTTGCTGAGGGCTGTTTCCTGTCTTGTAAATCGGATTAGGGAATAAAGTGTTCTTTGCTGAGTTTCCCGACCCTGGAGATGATTGTGAAAGCTCATCTTTGATAGTTAAGACATTGCCTTTACCATCGTAGGTGTAGTTAGTGACATATCCACGACCATCCGTTGATTTCGTTACCCTATTGTCGGCATCTCGCTCAACAGTCGGCATCAAGCCAGCCCCATCCGTTGAGGAGATAGTTTGTCCTGAAGAATCGAGCAGCGTGCGAACTACGTTTCCATTACCATCGGCATAACTGGCAACTGCGGCATCAAGGTCTTTTGCCACTGGTGCTGACAACGGATTGAGGGTTTGTTCTGGACGATATAATCCTTGCACTTCAACTGAATCTACCTGAACTACCGAGCCATCTGGACGAACACCACGGGTAACTCGACCTGCAAAATCGTAGAAGTCCTCTCCCCGATTACCCTTTTTGTCTACTGCCGCAGTTACATGGTGTTCGTTATCGTACTCCCAGAGGTTTGCAGAGTTATCTGGGTCGGTAACTTTGATTAAGTTACCTTTGGAGTCGTAATCCATGTGTGTAATGCGACCAGATGGGTCAGTAATGCTAG
This sequence comes from Nostoc sp., assembly GCF_036917235.1. GTDB lineage: Bacteria > Cyanobacteriota > Cyanobacteriia > Cyanobacteriales > Nostocaceae > Nostoc. The sequence continues at coordinate 9,215 of NZ_JBALDU010000086.1, read as the reverse complement.
TTACTTTATCTCCAGTGTAAGTAAACGTCGTTGCTAGACCTACTGGGTCAATCATCTGGGTTAGCTGTCCGGCAGTATTATATACATACTGTGTTTCAGTATCGTTGCGATCGCGCACTAACTCCAGTTTGTTTTGAGCATCGAATTGGTAAGTAGTCTGGTCTTTCATCGTCCGCCGGAATGTCCCGTCACCCAGACGTACTAGAGTAGACGTATCGCCTGCTGGGGAGGCGTAAGAACTGTTAGGTGCAGTGGGTGCTTCAAACAACAGTTGACTACCGTCGCCATCAATCAGCAGCACAGAACCATCTTCGTTCTCGACAATTTCCTGCAATCCAGCTAGTCCCCAACCACTGCCAAAAGAACTGTTGATAGTGTTGACGTTGATTAATTTGCCCGTACTGGTTGTTGAAGAACCATTGAAGCTGGATGTAAATAGCCCAGTAGTCAATTCGTAAGTATATTGTCCAGAAGGTAGAGAGCGCAAGTCTGCTTGAAGGGCAGCATCAACAGTGCCGCCAGTATCAGGTAGCGACCAGAAATGCTCGCCGCCAGACAGTCCATACTGTCCTTGAGCAATACCTGGGACTTGGTAAGTGAAATCACCTTGCTTTACCGCAAGCTTGGCAATCAATAAACCGCCATTGGTATTAACAAACTGAACATTGTCGTAGCCAAAATGCACGATTGATGTGGGGTCGGCACGCAGCGAGTTATATTTTAAAGTTAGTCCGCGAGTCTCACCCAAGGATTGATATGTAGTCAGATTGTGAGTTTCTTGTACTGCCCCAGAGTGGAGTTCTACTTCAGAGTTGATAGATTCAGTAGCTTCGCATTTATTGCACTTCTCGTCTGGATTGCGCGGGTCTTTATTTACGTCTTTGAGCGTCCCGAATACGCCTGGTGGAAGAGCAAAGAAGTGCCAACTACTATTGCGAATTCCTCCAGAAATAGTTTCAATGACGCTGCCATCAGCACTGACTTTCCCAGTTCCTACATTGTCAAATAACCCAGTCGTGGGATTTATCGACCACAAATCCATCTGTGTCAGGGGTGGGTATCCCGCACGATTTGGCAGTGTCAAAGGTGCGGGAGTAGCGAACACCATTTCCCCTGGCTGAATAGTTACTACTAAATCTGGGTGCAGGTTTTCTGGCAAAGCTGCGGGAGTCAGATTAGTCGGTACTTCGGTAATACTCAGTTGACCAGTGAAAGAATTACCTTGCTGGTTTTTCAGCGTTCCGGCAGCAACAAATATGGCAGACCCAGGTATAGCAGTGCTAGTAACGGTTACATCAAGGTTGGGATCGATGGTGTGGGCATTGGCAGTATCAATCGGTGGCAGATAGATAGGACGAGCGATGACATTGTTAACGTTCGCATACACCTCGTGTTCCAACAGCAATGGCAGTTTTTCTGCAATAAACGGATACACGGACGTACCAGGAACCTGCTCACCATGCACCCTAAGTGTATTACTGGGTAAAGCTCCAGAGAATTCTAACAAGAATGAACCATCAGCAGCTGTTGTAGTTTGGGTTCCTCCCAATTCGATCGCTACTCCAGCCAATGGAGCCTGATTTGTATTTTGAATTACACCGGAAATGCGGGTAGTAGTCACCTCGTCTGGTGTTACAGTTAGCGTCACCTCTTGCGTTGCTTCTGCGCCTCCACTGCTGGCGACTACGGTAAAGTTGTAAGTTCCCACCTGTTCCGGACTGGGAGTAAAAACTAGAGTGCCATCACTATTAAGCTTACCCTTTGGCAGCGGTCGATCTGAACGTAGCGAGAAGGCGATTGGGTCGCCATTTGGATCGCTTGCTACCAAGGGAATTGCTAAACGGTCGCCTGGTTTGACGTTGAGCAAACCAGGATTCTGGAGTAAAGGACCTTGTTCTGGCGCTCCTTTTAAAAATACTGCTTGCAGAGCAAAGCGTAACAGCGATGGATCGTTAAAAACAACTTGAACTGTATCTGATATTGCTCCCGGAGTTAAACCACCGGGACGAATAGCATTAGTTAAATTAATATAGGGTGAACCCGCAGGATGTATGCCAGAAGGATCGAGTAAACTAACTCCTGTCGGCAGATTTGTCAAAACAACTACTAACTGACGAGAGAGGATTGTTGTCCCGATATTGCGTGCTTGTAAATCTGCGGTGTAGCGACCAGTAGCAGTGTCGAGGTGGACGTTGCTGACTAACAATTTCGCATTTGAAGCGGTTGTGAAGTTTCCTAGATTCAAAGCAGGCCCGACCGTTGCTCTATCTGTTCCAGTTGGGAAGATAGGGCTGTTAACACCTTCAGGGTCAACAATATTTGTCAGATTTTGCACCCGAACTACACTACCAGTATCGCCATCATTGTTAATTAACTGGAAGACTAAGGAACCGGTAGTCTTGTTAGCAAGGCTGGTCAGGTCAACCTGTACCCTACTGCCGTTATAGTTTACTAGTCCAGGGGTAAACTCAGCTCCCGTCTCGTCAAGTGAAAACAATGCTGTTCCAGGTTCGCCCCGATCTAAGAGCGTAAGGTTAGGATTGGTTGGATCTACTAAGTATACTGCCAATCGGTCTTTTGAGGCAGCAGTAGTATCGGTAGTGTCAAATAAGGTATTTATATCAAACTCAAGCTGACGTTTACCTTCGGTTTGTCCTAGAGTAATGGGTATTGCAGTTTGAGTAACGAAACTATTCTGCTCGCCCAAAGTAACGGAATTGGCAGTTTTATTTCCCCAACCTTGTGTCCCAGTGGCTCCTACTAAGAAGTCATTGGAGACTGTAAAATCCGCAACTGTTTGAGTGGAGTTACCCGCAGTATCAAAAATTTCTATAACTATATGATGAGAACCTGCTGCTAAACCAGACGTGGCAATCTCTTGGTTAAACTGTCCCTGATTATTGACCGCTAGAGATGAAAATGCTTGCCCATCTACACTATAGCGAGCGCTGGTGGCAAAGCCACCTATGTCGGTAGTATTACCAATTAGCCGCGCTGTGTAACTATAATCTCCCACAGAATCTGGTGTAGTAAGCGATACGGTAGGAGCAGATGTATCGAGGGTAAAGTTGAAGTCAAAGATGTTGGAAGCGTTACCGTATTCGTCTATTGCTAAGAGGTGTAGTACGCGATCGCCATCTGGTAACGTGCCACCATAAATACTTTCAAGCTGGGTGCGGTCAAATCTAAATGTTCCGTCATTTTGACGCTGCGGTAAAACGTTAACAAAGTTAGCAACATCAGTGTTATCAAAGCCTGCACGAAATTCAGTAATTTGACTGATATCAGTGACTGTACCGCTGATAGTTGGGTCAAAAGTAATGCGATCGGTATTGGTCTGATCGGAGGGAGCTGTGTCATGTACTAAGGCCGCAGTGATAACAGGCGGATCTCGATCGACAAAGACCCTAACATTGTATTGAGTAATTTTAACGTTACCAGCAGTATCAGTAGCAGTAATTATTAAGGTATGTTCTCCATTACTCAGTCCCGTCAAGTCCAAAGCCTGGTCAAAACTGCCAGTAGAACTAAAATTTACAGATACTTCCTGACGATTGTCAAAGCGATAGCTTAATGCAGTAACAGCACTACCAGTGCCATCAACATTGCCAGTCAATTTATCTCCCAAATGCAAAGGAGATTGGTCAACTGAAGTAGTTAAGTTAACTTGAGGCAAGGTACTATCTATGGTAACTGCCAACGCTGTAACAGATGTATTAGCATTACCAGCAATATCAGTAGCAGTAGCGTTAAGATTATATGCTCCATCAGTTAATTCTGATGTTGTAATTTGCCAATTACCATTTGTTGTGGCAGTTGTCTGTCCTAAAAGTTGACTATTGTTAAACAGTTTGACTGTGGCAAGAGCTTCTGCCGTCCCATTAATTGTCGGAGTTGTGTCTAGTGTAATCCTGTCTCCATTACTTTTGCCGCTATCGCTTGCAGCAGACAGATTGAGAGTAGGAATGGCAGTGGTTGTGTCTAGTGTAAAAGAGATATTAAAGGAATTGGCAACACCGTATTTATCTACGGCTTGTAAGTGCAGAGTGTGATTGCCGTTTGGTAAGATATTGCCATAAATTGTATTCAGCCGAGTACGACTTAATGTAAAGCTACCATCTGAGTGCAAGTCAGTTAGTACATCTGCGTAGTTAGCAACGGATGTATTATCGAACCCTGCTTTGAGCGAAACAATCTGATTGGTTTCGTTAATCAAGATATGATCTGTAAGGTTCACCAATGGGGTAGAACCTGTAAGAGCGTTAAATTCGATGCTGCGATTGCTACTTTTAACTGTGCCTGCGGTAGTTGGGTCAGAACTAATGCTATCGGTATTGGTTGTACCACCTGCTGCTGTGTCGTTAGTTAAACCAGCTGTAATTGTTGGTGCTGTCGGAGCCAGATTTAGGATTACAGAAAAGCTTGCTGTCGAGATGTTGCCAGCAGCATCTGCGGCATTAACTTTCAGTGTGTGCGATCCGTTGTTTAGTCCGGTGAAGTCAAGTTGCTTGTCAAATACTCCTATTGGACTAACAGATATCGGACTTACAGCCAAGTTGTCAAATTGAAGTGTGAGCGACGCAACTGCTGAACCTGTGCCATTGACAATGCCAACAAGATGGGATTGCGGCAACCCTGGTATGATACTGAGCGGCAGGACTGTCACGGTCAATGCGGGCGGGATAATGTCTGGGAGCAATGCCAATAAAGATGAAGAATTATCACCACCTGTCAGCAACGAATCGCTACTGGCAATGTCAATACTGGGCGTATCGCTTGTCTTACCCGTGAGTGGGTCAAAACCAGTTGCGCTGTCAAACGTCGCGCTCTGAGGCTGCTTAGATGCAACATAACTGAAACTTCGCCCGTTGAACAAAGGCGATCGCTCAAAGGTATAATCAACCGGACTATTGTTGTTAGTAGAGATGTCCTGTTGCAAGTTGGAATTGTTGTTGTCTGTTGTGCTGTTTCCTGTTGCCAGACTATTAGCTACAAGAGAAAGAGGATCGAAACCACTTATATTTCTATTTACTTTCGATAAACCAAGTAAGTCAGAAGAGTTCTCTAAAGAGGCGTTAAAAATCGTACTGTCTATTAGAGATTTTTCCAATCCTCGATCCAAACTTGACAAACTGTTAGTTCCAAAGGCATCATCAAGAACCATCTCTAACCTCTTTTAAATATTAAAAAATATCACAGCGAATATTACATACACGCTTGATTTAGTGCTTTGAATTTGAAACAATTCAGTCCGATTTTTAGCTAGACTTTATCTAGCAATACTTAACAAAACAGAATTTAGGAGTCAGGAGCCATAATGGGCTAAACCTTAGCTATCCGCTAACAGAATTGAATTCTGTGTGAGTGGCTGTGCTTCCCAGGGTTAGCGAGTCCGCGAGTGTCTGAAGAAATGGTGAAACATCACACTAAATCTTTGATTTAGTGGTCTACAATTAGTGGCGGGTGCTACTCCGAACCAATTGATTCTAAACTCTAAATTCTGAATTATGCATTCTTCTTATATTTTTTGAGAGGTTGTTTGAAAAGTTCTGAAAGTTCTCATTTTGGCGTTCTGACTTACTTGCGTCAAATACAGTAAAATCAAGGTTTAAGCCATCTATTGAGATTCTTTGCTGTACTCGCTATGAGAGCAAAAGACCGTTTTAAAACATCCTCTAACTTCAAACTAATCGCAGCAGGTGACTTGAGTTGCTCAAGAGATAAAAATTATCTTTTAAATACTCACAGCACAAGGACTATAAAAGTAATCTTGACTGATATACTCAACCGACCTTTCTCAATTTTTGATTAGTACAATAAGACCTATATAAGATTAAAGTGCGGGTTTTGGCTATCGTATTTCTACTGAAACTATGGTTTTCCGGTTAGATAACCTCAGTATAAACCGTATCGCATAAATTTTCAGTCCACTGCTAGTATATTTTGGTAAAAATACGTAGTATTTTCTACAATGAGCAATAAATAATGGAAACTTCGTTTCTTATCAACAGTGCGACTGCTGCATTTCTGTTTGCCTTAGCTACTATTCAAACTGCTAATGCTCAGGTTCCCAATCAGCCTGATAGTGTACGCTTCAACCCCAAAGATACTTTCTCGAACCCTCAGTTCCCAACAAGCTTATATGACTCGCAGATTGTTGCTCCTACTGCTCCCAATTGGACAATACCCGAAAATCCGGTGAGAAAATTTGACCAATTTATTCTTCTCCCACCGCCCTCAAATACCTCTGCTCAAACAGCAGATGAACTGAGGGAATTGAATCAATTGGCGGCTACCCGTAACAATCCTGAAGTCATCAAAAATATAACTCGCTGGAACTTTGACCCACCTAGTTCAAACTATAATTACTATTTTGACCATTTAATTCAACTTTATAAATACAGTCCACCCTTAGCGGCGCGTTGTAGTGCGATGCTAAACGAAGGCATTTATTCTGGTCTTCTAGCTGCATGGTATAACAAGTTTATGTATCTGCGTCCCCGTCCCGATCAGGTGACTAATTACACTTTTCAAGCTGACAATCCCAGAGTGCCTACGCCTTACCATCCTTCTTACCCCTCCGGTCATTCCACTTCCGCTGGCGTATTTATGGCTGTCGGACCAGCATGTTTTCCCGAAGAACCAGTAGAGAACTTCGTTGCTTTGGGCAGAGAAGCATCGCTATCCCGAAGGCAAGGGGGCGTACACTACTACTCCGACTCAGTAGCTGGTGAAGCTTTGGGGTATACAATCGGCAGTGCAGTAGTCAGGGCTTATAGACAAGACGGCTCCCCGCTTAGTCGCAATCCTGCTGCTTCCGTATATAGCCGTCCCCCGTCGTTTAACTCCAATGGCAGGCCGACTACGACCCTTGTCGAAAAGAGAGCCACTATTAATGTGGGACCACAATTGAGTTCCGATCCAGCTCGACCAGGCAAGCAAAGGATTATCTTAGTACCTATCAGGCAAAGCGGACAATTTTCGGCTTCTCCTGCCGTCAAGAATCCATCCGATTGGCCGATCTTTATCCCAGCAGCTAGTACAACACAACTCGGTCCGGTGTTAGCAACACCTGTCAACCCCACTGCAACAGAAAGAAACGCTCCAGCTACTTTTTCCGATCCAAACCCAGCTACCAATACGGGTAATGTAAATAATTCTGCTCCTTTAGCCCCATTAAATGAAGTAGATTCCGCTCCTTCAAGCAAATAAATTCTTCCAACATTGGTTTAAAAGCTGTTGGAAAAAGCTACTGTATATTAATACTTCGCCATAAACTGAGATAGCCTAACTTTTGGCGAAATAGCCGAATACAAGAGCGTGTAATACTTGTAGGGCAAAACATAAAAACCCTGTCCAGACAAGACTGTATAAATTCCTGGCACAAAAACTATACAAGATATCTAGCTTTGCTTGATGCCAATATTTATAATGCACAATATACGAATAAATCAGCCCAGCCGTTGCTTTCGCCTGAAGAACGAAAGCGCCTAAATCCCTGGTTTGAGCCAAAATATTTTTAATACGGCTGGGCTGATTTATTTATTGGATCTTCCTAAAGAAAGCGGAGATATTTGTCTATCTAATCTGTACGTGCAGCAGTTTTACATCGTTCTATCTGTTGAGAGCGATCGCACTCCTTTGCTGTTAAATTATTTGGATTCACTTGGCAGAATTTATATGAAGAGACATTGCTTTACTATCATGCAATTACAAAAGCTCGTTCCAGCAAAACTGTGGCTTCACTTGTGCTTTATACCATTGAGCCTCACAACCACAGTTATCCCTTTAATGGCTCAAACTCCTATCTCCAGACCAAATCAAACTCACACTGAATCTCAAGGTAATAATAAACCGTCCTTTTTTCCGAAAATTCGCAATAATATTAAGATTGAACGTCAACCGCTTAAATCTAGTTTGTTATATGAAGGTATGACTCAATCTGAGGTTGAAAAGGTGATGGGGAAGCCAACTGATATTAAGGTGTTTCCAAACTCAGATTTGCGAATTGAAATCCTCAATTACCGCCAAGAGCCAATTCTCACCAAAATATCGATGATTGATGGTTATCTATCAGGTATTACTGCTGAACTCAAAACCATAAGTACCAATAATATTCCTCGTTTTGCTCAGGCTATTAAAATTGGGATGAGCCGTCAAGAAGTGCTGAAATTGATGGGACAGCCTTTCTCCGAGCAGCGCAATGATATCTCTATTTATAAACTTGAGCGACTTGCTTATGTAAAAGAAGATCAACCACCAGTAAATATAATTCTTACAGACGATCGGGTAGAAAGTATGAATGTCGGATTAGAAACCCCTATCAAAATTATGGGAGTCATATTACCCGCAGAACCCGCCACGCCAATCAGTGGTCTTGCCTACCAACGCATTCGTATTGGAATGAACCCGCAGCAGGTAATATCGATTTATGGTGAGCCTACTTTTGTACAGCCTTCAGTGTTCAAGGAGCAGAAGGTAGTAGACTTTGTGTACGCTACGCTTAATACAGATGCTTCCACTAGGTTTACATTTATCAATGATGTGCTGACACGCTTCTCTTTTATTCCTCAAGCAAATTTTTACCATTCTAAGTAGGGGAGGAACAACTGGCGAAGCTGTCACCAACGCAAACTAGACCATTTAGTTTAAATATTTGAGAAGACTCAGTAGATCGAAAAATCAGCAGTTGGAAAGGAGCCTTTCACGAGCGATCGCTACTTCAAACTTAAATGAGAGAAGAAGCTAGTACATTGGACTTTCAGTAGACCGAAAAGTTTTCCAAAAGCCTTGCCGTCTTTCTTTTCCACTTGGGAACACAAGAAGCTGAAAATAGCTTGTAATCTGCTTTTCAACCACCTTTATTCTAAGTAGACTTTTTGGCGATCGCTTGTAGTCATGATAGAAAGGTATCAGATCAATAAATAGGGGTAGGCAATTATGGCTCTTTTATAACTCTCATGAGAAAAAATGCCATTGCTTCTACAAACTGTTCAAAGTAGACGCAATCATTGTCTAGCAAAAGCCAAGTCACTTCAACGATATCATCAAAGCTGTCAATCTCCTGCACAGTCTTCTTCATCTTCCCAATCTTCATCCCAGAGAAGTTCACTGTAAACCTTACAGCATTTACGGCTCTTATGAGGTACAGTAGCAGCAACTAGCAAACCAGTTTCTTAAATGTTGAGGATTTATTAAATTGAGTGCAACTGAGA
>NZ_JBALDU010000085.1:0-839 GCF_036917235.1 Nostoc sp. | reverse complement strand
TAGGGCGTGTCATCAATTAAGCCAAATGACAGAAGCAGCCAGATAAATTGCACCCAAAAAGTTAGTAGCGCGTTTATCGTAGCGCGTCGCAATCGCTCGATACTGCTTGAGTTTGGCAAAAAAGTTTTCAATCAGATGACGAGCTTTGTACAAATCCCGGTCATAGTCACGAGGTCTAGTACGGTTACGTTTTGGAGGAATCACTGGTGTTTTCCCCTGTGCTTGAAGTCGCTCAATCACTCGCTCATCGGCATCATAGCCTTTATCTGCCAGTACTGTATCCGCGACAACGGTGGGTAGCAATTGGTCGGCTCCATCCAGGTCGCAGGCTTGCCCTGGTGTCAGGTGAAAGCTCACTGGATTGCCCAACGCATCCACCACAGCATGAATCTTGGTACTTAATCCACCTTTACTGCGACCAATAGCTTCTGTACATCCATCCCCCCTTTTGCACCCGCGCTGTGTTGATGGGCACGGACAATCGTTGAGTCAATCATCGCATATTCATTGTCGGCATCATCTGCCAAGTGCTGAAATACCTGCTCCCACACCCCTGTTTTTGACCATCGACTGAAGCGGGTGTGAATCACACGAAAATCTCCAAATCTTGCTGGTAAGTCACGCCAAGGAATGCCTGCTCGGTAACGATATAAAACTGCTTCAACAAACAATCGATTATCTTTCGCCGTCACTCCCACATAGCCCTCTCGCCCAGGTAGTAGGTCTTTGATTCTCTCCCACTGGTCATCTCGTAGTGCATATCGGCGCGTCATCTTTTTCCTGTTATTTATCTTTCTTCACCTGTTCTTATTCCACTTTACCTAATTGATGACACGCCC
>NZ_JBALDU010000084.1:0-82193 GCF_036917235.1 Nostoc sp. | reverse complement strand
TAAGTCGAGTCAAGCCAATAAAATGCATTTTCACCAACTTAATACATGCGTACTATTCATTAGCGATCGCATTGTGCCAGTTGCGTAAGTCCTGTGATTTAGATAAGGAAATGCGAGATTTTGCTCAACAGAAGTTGGCAGAATTACAAAAGTATGGAACAAAATCCTCGTTTTCACCCTAATAAGCTGCCCTTGCTTTAATTTGCACAAATAGGCGGGCAAGATGCCATTGGTGTCAAGTTAAGGCAGAAGCCCAAATGTCAAAGGTATGTTCATTGAATTCGGGGTGTCGTTTATTGAATTCGGGCAGTCGTTTATTGAATTCGGGCAGTCGTTTATTGAATTCGGGTAGCCGTTTATTATTTTTGTTCAATTTTAATTTGAGGAGGATAAAATCTAAACACAAAAAGACTTTTCATCCAGTCCCCAGCGATGCACTGCGCCGCCCTGAGCGTAGTCGAAGGGAGCTTGCCGTTTGCGCAGCGTCTCGTAGAGAAGTGTCCCTAGCTATACTAGTTCACCCCAGTGATTTCATCTTAACTTGACACCTATGACAAGATGCCCACCCCACAAGAGATTTATTTTTTGAAGGATGCAAATTAAAATATTTTTAGCTTATTAAACCTCTCAAAGGTAATTTTGCAGGCTACTATCGCTATTGCATTGGTGAGTATCACGTTATTTACCGAATTGATGATGAAACCAATTAGCTTATTGTCACCACTATTGCTCATCGCCGAGACGTGTATGAATAAATATGAAATATACAATCGTTATTCAGTGGTCTGATGAAGATGAGTGTTTTGTTGTGAGTCTTCCTGAATGGGGATTTTGTCATAATCACGGAGATACTTAGAAAGAAGCTTTCAAAAATGCTCAAGAAGTTTTAGAAATGCTGATTGAATCATCTTTGGCAGACGGTCAACCTCTACCAGAGCAAAAAACACTAGAAAAGTCTTTAAAATAATTTCGTAATTCGTAATTTGTCAAATTAGAGAAGCATACGGCGATGCCTTCACAGTAGGCATCGCGGATTTTAGATTTAATCTAATCTAAAATCCCAAATCGAGTTACCGATTCACCGCCGCAGCTTCTCGTGCTGCTGTTGCTTGATCTGGGTGGATACCCAAGCGGGTGAGATTAATCCGACCTTTGTTATCAATTTCGCGCACTTTGATAATCACTTCATCGCCCACCGCTACTTCATCCTCAACTTTGCCAACGCGGTAGTCAGCTAGTTGAGATATGTGAATCATGCCTTCTTTTCCAGGCAAGAATTCCACAAATGCACCTATCGGTATAATCCGAGTAATGCGTCCGGCATAGACATCCCCTTCGTGCAACTTGCGGGTCATGCCTTGGATGATATTTCTGGCTCTTTTGGCCTTGTTCTCATCCACAGCGGAAATTGTCACGGTGCCATCATCTTCGATGTCAATTTTTGCACCAGTTTCCTCTGTGATTCCCTTAATAGTCTTGCCTCCAGGCCCGATAACCAAACCAATCATGTCTGAATCAATCTTGATTGTTAACAGACGTGGAGCATAAGGTGAGGTTTCTGTCCGTGGTGTGTCAATGCAGGCAAGCATTTTCTCCAGAATGTGCAACCGGGCTGCTTTGGCTTGGTGGACGGCTTGGGCTATAACCTCCAAAGACAAACCGGAGATTTTCATATCCATCTGCAAGGCGGTAATCCCGGTATCCGTCCCGGCAACTTTGAAGTCCATGTCGCCTAAAAAGTCTTCAATGCCTTGGATGTCAGTTAGAACTCGTACTTCGTCCCCTTCCTTAATCAGACCCATTGCCGCGCCACTGACGGGTTTGAGAATTGGTACACCAGCATCCATGAGGGCGAGGGTGGAACCGCAGACTGAACCCATTGAGGTGGAACCGTTGGAGGAAAGTACTTCCGATACGATGCGAATCACGTAGGGAAATTGTTCTTTGGACGGTAACACAGGTATTATCGCTCGCTCTGCTAATGCCCCGTGACCAATTTCACGCCTTCCTGGGGCCCGCATTGGCTTGGTTTCACCGACTGAGAAGGGCGGGAAGTTGTAATGATGCAGATAACGCTTGTGCTGATCTAGCTGCATATCATCGTTGAGGTTTTGAGCATCCCCAGGTGTACCCAGAGTACAAGTGGATAATACCTGAGTTAGTTCCCGGTTAAATAAACCGCTGCCGTGGACTCGCTTTGGTAAGACATCAACTAAACAAGAAACCGGACGCACTTGATCGAGTTTACGACCATCAACGCGGACGTTATCTTCGATGATTTGTCGCCGCATGAAGTGTTTGGTAATATCTTTAAAAGTGTTACCAAGTGCCTTCTTATTTGCAGTTGCGGCAACTCGAATTGGGTCTTCTTCTGACAGTTCGGTAATCGTCGCGGCAATTTCATCCTTGACGACATCTAAAGCTGCATCGCGTTCGGGTTTGGTCAAACTAAATTGAGACAGGATTTTCTTAATCTGACCGTTGGCGCGATCGCGGATATAATTTTCTAGCGTTTGGTCTACTTCTGGTGGTGCTTCTTGCACTATTACTAGACCCAATTCTGCAATTAAATCTTGCTGCGCTTTGATTAAGTCCCGCACTGCTTCATAACCAAAGTCAATCGCCTCGAGAATATCTCGCTCTGGCAACTGATTGGCTCCCGCTTCCACCATGATTACGCCATGTGGTGAACCTGCTACTATCAGATCCAAATCTCCCGCTTCGGTTTCTGCATAAGTGGGGTTAATAATGAAATCATCTCCCACTAAACCAACCCGCACTGCTGCCATTGGCCCATTAAAAGGAATCTGGGCAATCAGCGTAGCGATGGAAGCGCCTGTAACTGCTAACACATCGGGTGGAACTAACTCGTCCATCGACAGCGTTAAGGCAATAATTTGCAAGTCATCCCGCAACCATGAGGGGAACAAAGGACGCATGGGACGGTCTATAAGACGGCTGGTGAGAATTGTTTTTTCTGGTGGACGACCTTCGCGCCGCATGATCCCGCCGGGAATCCTACCAGCGGCATATAGCCTTTCTTCGTAATCTACTGTAAGGGGAAGAAAATCAATGCCTTCTCTGGCTTGCGATCGCGTAGCCGTCACTAAAACGGATGTATCCCCTGATTCTATCAAAACCGACCCACCTGCCTGGGGAGCTAGTAGGCCTACTTTCAGTCGAATATCCCTTCCATCGAAGGATATTGACTTATCAACTTCTGCCATTCAGTTTTTTTTCCTTCTCTTTCGCTATTCTCTTTCTGTGGCAATCCTAACATTTATGCCCTATGGCTGACTTCTAGTACATACAAAGATAGACAAGTAGTTTAACGCAAAGTGTGATACAAGATTAGCGCGTCTACCACCTGTCCATTCTCTAGCTTTGCCGCGCCTGGAATTCGCCCAATAATCTCAAATCCTAACGACTGCCAAAGTGTAATTGAAGGTATATTAGTCTCAAAGACCAAATTAAACATTACTGCTTCGTAGCCCAGATTTGCTGCTATCGAAAGCATAGCCTCTCCCATCAACCGTCCTATACCCTGACCGCGAAAGCCTAGTTGTACAATAAAACCAGCGTTGCAAATATGGCTACACCGACCGGGAAAGTTTGGCTTTAAATAAAACGCCCCTAATATTTCTTTTGGCTTGTGTGTAGGATCTACAACAGATGTCCTGACAACAAAGGCATCTTTGCTTAACCAGTAAGCTGAAAATTCTGTAGGAGATAGAGGTTGCTTTTGGGGATAGGTTTCACCTTCAATAATTACAACATTGAGTAACGATCTGACAACCTCCTGTTCTTGAGGATGCATATAATCCAGTTCCACTAACATCCCATTTTTTAAGACTTTAATTAGGGGAAAATTCATTATTAACAATGTTTATGTGGAATATGTACTTAAACATTTATTGTATGAAAAAGTTTGCGAATAAATCTTACTGAGAAAATGCGAAAAGTAGAATATTTGTGGTTTCAATTCTAGAGTTTTGGGAAAATCTGAGTAGTTAGCAAATGGCGATTTTACACTGTAATTGGTTACTAAAAAATCAAAATGGTTGTTTATTTATTTGGGGGGAAACTTGGCGATCGCCACGAGTTAATTTCGAGTCTAATGGATCTGGAAATATCCCAGTACATCCATTGGCAATGACATCAGTTGAGTTGAGTGAGTGGTTGCGTTCCCAGAATATGGCGATTACCAACTTTATCCAGAAACCTCAAGTTGCGTTCGCCCCTGGCGTTGGCGGAGCCATCGCAACTACTGGGCGAACGCGCAAAGCCGCCAGTGCCACTGAAATCAGTTTGCCAACGCACTCTCAAATCATTGCCCTACCAACTTATATTCCAGAAAGCAGTGATGAAGGAACAACAGCGATTTTCCCTGTACATTCTGCCAGCTTGGGCGAAAATACAAACTCCCCGCAATATTTACAACCGTGGCGAGTTGAGGGTTTTTGTCTCAACCCCAGTGAAGCAGTAAAATTTCTCGCTGCTGTTCCCTTAAATGCTGCTAAAGGGGAAGATGCCTTTTTAGGTGGAGATTTACGCTTTTGGTCGCAAGTTGCCCGTTGGAGTTTAGATTTAATCTCACGATGTAAGTTTTTACCAACAATTGACCGAGAATTAGATGGTGCATTTGCTGCCAAATGGCAAGTACTCGTAGATAGTGCAATAGATGGAACCCGCCTAGAAAAATTTTCTGCAACCATGCCGTTGGTTTGTCGCACTTATCAAGAGGGACTGGGGACTGGGGACTGGAGACTGGGGACTGGAGAAGAGTTTTCCCAATCCCTATTTTATGTAGACTTTCCCACAGAAGCTCAAGAATTACTTTTGGGATTTCTCAACAGTACGATAGATGCCCAAGTGCGAGAAATGATGGGTTCTCAACCTCCAATGGAAGCTAAAGCGATGTCTACGACGGGCAACGCCTACCCATCTTTACCAATTGCGGTACGACAATGGTTGCAAGGCTTAACTAGTACATCTGATTCAGTTAATGCAGATGCCATTGAAGTCGAACGATTAGAAGCGGCACTAAAGGCTTGGACTATGCCGCTACAATACCAATTAACTCTTAAAAGTCTATTTCGTACCTGTTTTCAACTGCGTTCTCCAGAGTCTGGCGAAACAGATTGGACATTGGCATATTTTCTACAAGCAGCTGACGATCCTGAGTTTTTGGTGGATGCGGCAACTATTTGGAACAATCCAGTTGAACGATTAGTTTATGAAAATCGGACAATTGATCAACCACAAGAAACATTTTTGCGAGGTTTGGGGGTAGCTTCCCGCTTATATCCAACAATAGTAGCCAGTTTTGAAAGCGAATATCCCCAATCTTCTCGCCTTACCCCCATCCAAGCTTATGAGTTTATCAAAGCTGTAGCTTGGAGGTTGGAAGACAGTGGCTTGGGAGTAATTTTGCCTCCTAGTTTAGCGAACCGCGAAGGATGGGCGAACCGTTTGGGTTTGAAAATTACAGCCGAAACCCCGAAGAAAAAGCAGGGACGTTTAGGATTGCAAAGTCTGCTGAATTTCCAATGGCAATTGGCAATTGGCGGACAGACTATTTCCAAAGCCGAGTTTGATAAACTTGTGGCTTTAAATAGTCCGCTAGTAGAAATTAACGGTGAGTGGGTAGAATTGCGGCCCCAAGATATCAAGACAGCCCAAACATTTTTTACCACTCGCAAAGACCAAATGGCCCTATCCTTGGAAGATGCCTTGCGTTTCAGTACAGGCGATACCCAGGTAATTGAAAAGTTACCAGTGGTTAGCTTTGATGCATCTGGCGCATTGCAAGAGTTGATTGGGGCATTAAATAATAATCAGGCGATCGCACCTTTACCAACACCAACAGGCTTTAAAGGGCAGCTGCGACCTTATCAAGAACGTGGTGCTGCTTGGCTGTCCTTCTTGGAACGTTGGGGCTTGGGTGCGTGTCTCGCAGACGACATGGGACTCGGTAAAACTATTCAGTTCATTGCTTTTTTACTACACTTAAAAGAACAGGATGTACTAGAAAATCCAACACTGCTAGTTTGTCCAACTTCGGTTTTAGGCAACTGGGAAAGGGAAGTCAATAAATTTGCGCCAAGCCTGAAAATTTTGCAATATCACGGTGACAAACGCCCAAAAGGGAAAGCGTTTTTAGAAGCCGTAAAAAAACACGATTTAATCGTTACCAGCTACTCACTGCTTCATCGAGATATCAAGTCATTGCAAAGTGTCTCTTGGCAGATAATTGTTTTAGATGAAGCCCAGAATGTGAAAAATCCAGAGGCGAAGCAGTCAAAAGCTGTGCGGCAATTAGAAGCGACATTTCGCATTGCATTAACGGGGACACCAGTAGAAAATAGATTACAAGAATTATGGTCTATTTTGGATTTTCTCAATCCTGGGTATTTAGGCAATAAGCAATTTTTCCAGCGTCGGTTTGCCATGCCAATTGAAAAGTATGGGGATACCGCTTCTTTGACTCAATTACGTTCATTAGTGCAACCATTTATACTGCGGCGATTGAAAAGCGATCGCGACATCATTCAAGATTTACCAGATAAGCAAGAAATGACCGTATTTTGCGGTTTAACTGGTGAACAAGCTGCACTTTATCAACAAGTTGTAGAACAATCTTTAGTAGAGATAGAATCTGCTGAAGGTTTGCAACGTCGGGGGATGATTTTGGCTTTACTAATCAAACTCAAACAAATCTGCAATCACCCAGCCCAATATTTGAAAGAAGCGACATTAGAGCAACATAATTCAGCTAAACTTCTGCGGTTAGAAGAAATGTTAGAAGAAGTTTTAGCAGAAAGTGATAGAGCTTTAATCTTCACACAATTTGCTGAGTGGGGTAAGTTACTTAAACCCTATTTAGAAAAAAAGCTAGGGCGAGAAATATTCTTTTTATATGGCAGCACCAGTAAAAAACACAGGGAGGAAATGATCGACCGTTTCCAACACGATCCTCAAGGGCCACCGATTATGATTCTTTCTCTAAAAGCAGGTGGAGTAGGACTAAATTTAACACGAGCGAATCATGTATTCCACTTTGATAGATGGTGGAATCCAGCCGTAGAAAATCAAGCCACAGATAGAGTATTTCGGATTGGTCAAACCCGGAATGTGCAAGTACATAAATTTGTCTGCACAGGCACTTTAGAAGAAAAAATTCATGACATGATTGAAAGTAAGAAACAACTAGCTGAACAAGTTGTAGGTGCTGGTGAAGAATGGTTAACTGAAATGGATACAGACCAACTTCGCAACTTATTACTACTCGATCGCAGTGCAGTAATTGACGATGATGCAGAATAAATTCGTAGTCAGGACTTTAGTCCTTAATTTTAGCGCTAAAGCGCTCACTACGAACCTCATAAAAATAATGAGACATACTACTAAGTTTTTAAATTGATTATGACTAATTACACATTACAAGCAAGTCGAGAATGGTGGTCACAACAATGGCTAGATTTGCTAGATTCCTATCGCTTTAAAAAGCGTTTAGAACGTGCGAGAAATTATGCTCGTCAAGGAAACGTTTTGAGTATCGAATTTAAAGGTGCAAAAGTATTGGCTAGGGTGCAAGGTAGTGAAGTAGAACCTTATAAAGTTTCCCTTTCCCTTGAACCTTTTACCGATGAACAGTGGGGTTATGTAATTGAAACCATGTCCCAAAGAGCAATTTTTGCTGCCAAGCTACTAGCAGGAGAAATGCCACAAAATATAGAAGAAGTCTTCACAGCTAATGGTCTTTCAATATTTCCATTTACCCTTGCTGATGTCCAGAGTAAATGCTCTTGTCCTGATAAAGCAAATCCCTGTAAACACATTGGTGCGATATACTATCAGTTAGGCGATCGCTTCAGTGAAGACCCCTTTGTACTATTTCAATTACGCGGACGTTCCAAAGAGCAAATTATCAGCGATTTGCGTAAATTACGTAGTACCAATAAGGAACCCAATACTACAGAAACGCCTGATGTTCAACAGTCAATTCCTAATAATAAATACTCTGTAAAAATTGACTCTTTCTGGCAATACAATGAGCCACTAGAGTCATCCTTGGTAGTGATTGTGCCCTCCAACAGCGAGACGATATTAGATGTATTGGGAGCGGTTCCTCTAGCAAAAGAAGAGGAAAATTCAGTAAATTCAACTTCGAGTGATGTGATAATGAAGTATTTGAATACCGTTTACAGAGATGTGAGCCAGAAGGCTGTTTTAGCAGCGATGAATGTAGGAGAAAGTTGATAATAATTCGTAATTCGTAATGATGAATGAAATTGACTAGAATATTCTCGCCTGAAAACTCTATCCCTTTATGGGTAGAGTATTTACCAATTCTGAATTCTGAATTCTGCCTCCTGATTTATTGTCCAAACTCAAGCCTAGCCTCTTCTACCAAATCAGCAGTCACAACATCTTGTCCTGCTTCACGAGCTAGCTGTTCAATTCTGGCTTTAGCTTGAGAGCGGACAAAAAAGGGAATATTTTGTAACTTTTCCTTAGCTTCGGATGTCCATCGCAAAGCATCAATAAAATTGGTATCATTCATAGATTAGTTACCTTGGCAAATCGCTCACTTTTATTAATAGATTACTAATTTTCCTATAAAAAAAGCCCTTGCTTTTATGCAAGAGCCTTTAAATTAATAGTCCGTGATGAAATAAACTTTACAACCTAATCTAGGTCGTCCATAAACATCACTGGCTCAGTATCGCGGTTAATTCCTTTCTCAAAACCACCAGCAGCAGCCCGTGCGCGACCAGCGTGCCACAAGTGACCAACTAGGAAGAAGAATCCTAGTACGAAGTGAGAAGTCGACAACCAAGCGCGAGGAGATACGTAGTTGAAAGAGTTAATTTCAGTAGCCACACCACCCACGGAGTTCAAAGAACCCAGAGGAGCGTGTGTCATGTATTCAGCAGCGCGACGAGCTTGCCAAGGCTGAATATCATTCTTGATTTTTTCCAAGTCAAGACCATTGGGACCACGTAGAGGCTCCAACCAAGGGCCACGGAAATCCCAGAAACGCATGGTTTCACCACCAAAGATGATTTCACCAGTTGGAGAGCGCATCAGGTATTTACCTAGACCTGTGGGGCCTTGGGCAGAACCGACGTTAGCACCCAAGCGTTGGTCACGAATCAAGAAGGTCAAAGCCTGAGCTTGAGAAGCTTCTGGCCCGGTAGGACCGTAAAATTCGCTGGGGTAAACGGTGTTGTTAAACCAAACATAGATGGAAGCAATGAAGCCCATCAACGACAGAGCGCCCAAGCTGTAGGAGAGGTAAGCCTCACCAGACCAGATGGATGCACGACGTGACCAAGCAAAAGGCTTGGTAAGAATGTGGAAAATACCGCCAGAAATTAAGATAAAGGCAATCCAGATGTGACCACCTACCACATCTTCTAAATTATCGACGCTAACAATCCAGCCTTCGCCACCAAAGGGAGACTTGATTACATAACCGAAGATAACGGCTGGGTTCAATGTCGGATTGGTAATAATCCGAACATCACCACCGCCTGGTGCCCAGGTGTCATACAACCCACCAAAGAACATTGCCTTTGCTACCAACAGCAATGCACCGAATCCCAAAATAATCAGGTGGAACCCGATGATGTTGGTCATCTTGTTCTTGTCTTTCCAATCGTAACCAAAGAAAGAAGAGTATTCTTCTAAGGTTTCTGGCCCACGGACGGCATGATAGATACCGCCAAAGCCAAGGACGGCTGAAGAAATTAGGTGGAGTACACCGACCACAAAGTAGGGGAAGGTATCGATGACTTCACCACCAGCACCAACACCCCAACCCTGACTGGCGAGGTGAGGTAACAGGATCAAGCCCTGTTCATACATGGGCTTTTCAGGAATGAAGTGAGCGACTTCAAACAAAGTCATCGCTCCAGCCCAGAATACAATCAAACCAGCGTGCGCAACGTGAGCGCCCAGCAGTTTACCAGATAGGTTAATTAAACGTGCGTTACCAGACCACCAAGCAAATCCAGTGGATTCTTGGTCGCGTCCAGCACCGCCTAAGATATTTGGTCTATTAGAGAGCGTTACCACGTGGTAATACCTCCTCAGGGAATACAAATTGTTCGTGGGGTTGATCTTGAGGAGCCATCCAAGCGCGGATACCCTCGTTCAGCAAAATGTTTTTGGTATAGAAGGTTTCAAACTCTGGGTCTTCCGCCGCCCGCAATTCTTGGGAGACGAAATCATAAGCCCGCAGGTTGAGTGCTAAACCGACGATGCCGACGGCGCTCATCCACAAGCCTGTGACTGGCACGAACAACATAAAGAAGTGCAACCAGCGCTTGTTAGAGAAAGCAATCCCGAAAATCTGTGACCAGAAACGGTTTGCCGTCACCATTGAGTAGGTTTCTTCCGACTGGGTAGGATTGAAGGCGCGGAAGGTGTTAGCACCATCACCATCTTCAAACAAGGTATTCTCAACTGTGGCACCATGAATGGCGCACAATAAAGCACCACCCAATACACCCGCAACACCCATCATGTGGAAGGGGTTGAGTGTCCAGTTATGGAACCCTTGCAGGAATAGTAGGAATCGGAAAATTGCCGCCACCCCAAAGCTGGGTGCAAAGAACCAGCTAGATTGTCCCAAGGGGTACATCAGAAATACGCTGACGAATACCGCAATGGGAGCTGAGAAGGCGAGGGCGTTATAAGGACGGATTCCTACTAGACGCGCAATTTCAAATTGCCGCAACATGAAGCCAATCAAACCGAAGGCTCCGTGTAGGGCCACAAATGGCCACAAGCCACCCAGTTGGAACCAACGGGTGAGGTCGCCTTGGGCTTCTGGACCCCACAACAGCAATAGGGAATGTCCCATGCTGTCGGCGGGGGTGGATACTGCTACTGTCAGGAAGTTAGCACCTTCTAAGTAGGAGGAGGCTAATCCGTGGGTGTACCAAGAGGTGACGAAGGTGGTGCCGGTCAGCCAACCGCCTAGTGCTAGGAAGGCGCAGGGAAATAATAGTATCCCTGACCAACCTACGAATACGAAGCGATCGCGCTTAAGCCAGTCGTCTAGAACGTCAAACCACCCTCTACTGGGGGCGCGTCCAACTGCGATGGTCATCGGACTAAAATCCTCTTTTTTTACTAAAATTGCAACGTTTCTAAGGCATTACGGAAAGCCAATGTCACCGACTGCCATGAGGAATTAACGTTTTTTTTGACAATCTCAACTGCTTTTAAGTAACTGAGATTCTGAGAGCTTACTGACTAGTTAAGTCATTATTTCTCAGGGTTATGACATTACACGTACCATCGGCTAGTAATCTAGCTTGTGGTAACTTAATGATTCTTAACTTATCACACTACTCAGGGTTTTTGCCTGATACACAGAAGCAAATTAGGCATGAAACACGAACCTTATAAATAATATGAATATCAGAAATTTTACAATTTGACACAACTTTTCTCAGAAATCTGAAAAAATTTAATGTAGATAGACGTAGGTAGGTAACTCATTTCAAGAGGTCAAAAAGAGGCAGGGAGAGGATAGTAGGGACTAAGAGGGTCAGAAGGGCAGGGAGAAAGAATTTTGACCGGCCATTGAGTGAAAAAATAGTACAACATTCCCTAAAAAATTATATCGGTAGCAGGAACATGGAAGGGCGCAGTTGAGTTTTTGTCAACGATGTTTGGTAAAATGCGGATAGTGACTTCGCCAGCACGGTCGTTGATACACCTCTGGAAAACCTATGTGAAACGTTAGACAAGGAGAAAGGAAGTTGGCACATCTTGACTAAATACAAATAGCCTAAGTGGTTTGTCCCGTAGTACAAGGAAGCCAGCATTATGCGGGACAGTAAAATTTGTAGGGTGCAAAGTGAAAAATTTATAGTCTGCGGAAGGGTTCCCGTGGACTTAAAACATAGCTCTGGGTGCCTCCTAAGCAATAGCCGGATTGGCACAAGAACCCACCACTCAATGCTTTTGCATTCAGTGTGCGAGTATGTGACAGCGAGTATCTCACGGGCAATGGTAGTTCAATGACGACATCAACAACGATTAACAAAGGCGATCGCCTCCTGCACCAAAATGTTCTCGGTTCTCGTCGGTTCAGTAACTACTGGTGGGCAACTATCGTTACCTTGGGAGCAAGCGGCTTTTTATTGGCTGGTATATCTAGTTATTTAAAAGTTAATTTACTCATAGTTTCCGATCCAACCCAACTGGTATTCGTTCCTCAAGGATTGGTAATGGGGTTATATGGTACTGCTGGCTTGCTATTAGCCACATACCTGTGGCTAGTGATTTTATTGGATGTTGGAGGCGGTTACAACGAATTTAATCAGGAAACTGGCACAATCAAAATCTTCCGCTGGGGGTTTCCTGGTAAAAACCGCCGAATTCAGATTGATAGCCGCATAGAAGATGTCCAATCTGTACTAATAGACGTAAAAGAAGGTCTTAACCCCCGTCGC
The DNA here is from genome assembly GCF_036917235.1 of Nostoc sp. GTDB lineage: Bacteria > Cyanobacteriota > Cyanobacteriia > Cyanobacteriales > Nostocaceae > Nostoc. The sequence continues at coordinate 69,717 of NZ_JBALDU010000084.1, read as the reverse complement.
GCCCTCTATCTACGCATTAAGGGACGGCGAGATATACCCTTAACACGGGTTGGACAACCCTTATCTTTAACAGAGTTGGAAACAGAAGGCGCAAAGTTAGCCCGCTTTTTGGGAGTGTCGCTAGAAGGACTTTAAGGGAATGGGGTAGAGGTTACAGGGTACAAAGTACAGATTAATTCCCTATCACCTTTTAGCTGTCACCTCTCCCCTAATCTCAATGCACCTCAAAACGATAAGATACTCTGGTTAAATCGGTAACAGGCAATGCGGTTAAAAATTTCACAATTTTTGCTTTCTCTTGTGATTATCAGTGCCTTGATGTTGGCAGGATGTTCAACACAGCAAGTCGCTTCTAATACGTCTTCTCCAAACTCGACTGCTACCTCGACCACAAACGAGGCAAGCACCAAGACAACTAGTGAAGCAACTTCTGTATCTCAAACTAGTAGTGAGAGTGTTCCTGGACTGGCAGATTTACCGCGCCTCGAAGGCAAGGCTACTGTGGTAATGACGGTTAAAGGTTCGCCGATTACTATTGAAGTAGACGGTACTGATGCCCCAATTACAGCTGGCAACTTCGTAGATTTAGTGCAAAAGGGTGTTTACGATGGTTTAGCTTTCCATCGAGTTGTACGCGAACCCCAACCGTTTGTAGTTCAAGGGGGCGATCCCAAAAGCAAAGACCCGAAAGTTCCAGCAGATCAACTAGGAACTGGTAGCTATATTGACCCAAAAACGGGAAATGCTCGCTATATACCTTTAGAAGTTAAGCCAAAAGGTTCGGATACTCCGATTTACAATAAACCATTTGATGCTACTGCTCAAGCTGTCGTATTGCCCCATAAACAGGGTGCAGTAGCGATGGCGCGATCGCAATCACCAGACTCTGCTTCTGCCCAGTTTTACTTTGCTTTGGCGGATCTAGCATTTTTGGATGGTAACTACGCCGTATTTGGCAATGTCACTCAAGGCTTTGATGTCGTAAACAAAATTCAGCAAGGCGATCGCATTGACTCCGCTAAAGTTACTCAAGGTGCTGAAAACCTGAAAACACCAGGAAGGAAAGTAGAGGAAGAGGGCAGGGAGCAGGGAGCAGGGGGAGAATAACTACTAATTTCTAACTCCTAACTTCTAAATTGGTAAAGGTTGTTGTTACTGGTATTGGTTTAGTTTCCGCTTTGGGTGGAAGCTTGGAGGATAGCTGGAGAAATTTAATCGCAGGTAAATCTGGAATTCGGTTACATCAACCATTTCCAGAACTTACACCACTTCCTCTAGGTTTGATTGCTCAACAACCATCTGAGTTGACAATGTTAACTCGGATGGTTGTTGCTTCTGCTTTACAAGATTCTGGGTTAGTTGCACCTTTAGCTGATTGTGCTGTAGTTATTGGATCGAGTCGCTCTTATCAAGCGTCTTGGGAGAAGTTGACACGGCAAATTTATAGTGACGCGAAAAATTTTCCCGTGTCCTCTTTGGGAAATTGGCTAGATACATTACCTCATATAAATGCGATCGCAGCTGCAAGGCAAATAGGTGCATCAGGAATGGTTTTGGCACCGATGGCAGCTTGTGCGACTGGAATTTGGTCTATTGCCCAAGCAGCTATGCTTATCCAAACTGGGCAATGTCAACAGGCGATCGCTGGTGCAGTAGAAGCACCAATTACACCCTTAACTTTAGCTGGCTTTCAGCAGATGGGTGCTTTGGCGAAAACTGGGGCTTATCCCTTTGATTTGCACCGGGAAGGCTTAGTGTTGGGCGAAGGCGCAGCTGTGTTTGTCTTGGAATCAGCAGAGTTGGCAAAACAGCGTCAAGCAAAAGTGTATGGTGAAATTCTTGGTTTTGGTTTAACTAACGACGCATATCATGGTAATTCGCCAGAACCTGAAGGCAAAAGTGCGATCGCTGCCATCAAACAATGTTTAGAACGTAGTTGTCTCTTACCAACCGATATCGATTACATTCATGCTCATGGCACAGCTACCCAGCTAAATGACCAGATGGAGAGCATGGTAATCCAGCGTTTGTTTCCCCAAGGCTTGGCAGTTAGTTCCACCAAGGGAAGCACAGGTCATACATTAGGAGCATCTGGAGCTTTAGGTGTAGCTTTTTCTCTGATGGCATTAAGGCATCAAATATTACCGCCTTGTGTGGGATTGCAGCAACCAGAGTTTGATTTGGATTTAGTTACGGCAGCACGTCTCAGTAGAATTCGCCAGGTATTATGTTTAAGTTTTGGCTTTGGTGGGCAGAATGCTGCGATCGCTTTAGCAAGGTAAAAATTTGTGGGTTTAACTATCTGACCAACATAATATATTAATTTTTATTAAGGCACACACAGCTGCGCGTCTTTAGGAAAGGTGATTTTTGAATAATTTTCACATATCAGAATATAAAATATAAAACTGTAACAAAAACTACAAAAAACTTGTTTTTCTAAAAAAAAAGGATAAGCTTAAGTACAGATGAGATCCGGTTCGCAAAGATACCGTGATTAGGAGAAAATTTATGATTTCAAAATCCTCGTTGCTGTCAGAACCTGCTTCTCCAGCGCATATATGCCCCTTTGACCAAGCCTGTAGTTACTTAGAAGCGGCAGCTAAAGAATTAAATTTAAATCAGGGTTTGCTAGAAATTCTCAGCCATCCGCGTAAGGTTGTCACGGTTTCCATTCCTGTGAAACTAGATGATGGGGAAATACAAGTTCTCGCTGGACACCGGGTGCAGCACTCTGATGTCTTAGGACCATACAAGGGTGGAATTCGTTTCCATCCGGCTGTGACATTGCGCGAAGTATCCGCTCTAGCAATGTTGATGACCTGGAAATGCGCCTTGTTAGGTATTCCTTACGGTGGTGGAAAGGGTGGCATTGCTATAGATCCCAAACGCTACAGTGTTGGCGAATTAGAGCGAATCAGCCGCCGTTATATCAGCGAGTTGATTAAAGATATTGGGCCTTCCGTAGATATTCCTGCGCCAGATATGGGTACTTCTGCCCGTGAAATGGCTTGGATGATGGACACTTACTCTGTGAATGTCGGTCATGCTGTACCAGGAGTTGTAACTGGGAAACCCCTTTCTATTGGTGGTTCTCTGGGACGAGAAATGGCAACCGGACGTGGCACGATGATTATTGTCCGTGAGGCGTTAGCAGATCGAGGTAAATCCTTGGCTGGAGTGCAAGTAGCTATTCAGGGTTTCGGTAATGTTGGCTGTGCCGCAGCGGAATTACTATATGAAGCAGGCGCGAAAATTATTGCTGTTTCAACTGGTGCTGGGGGAATATTCTCCGAAGTTGGTCTTGATATTCCCAAGTTAAAAGTCTACGCCGCTGAAAATCGCAAGAGTATTGTGGGTTTCCCGCAATCTGTACCAATTAGCAATGCAGATTTATTAACTCTACCCTGCGATGTCTTAATACCAGCGGCTTTGGAGAACCAAATCACTGAAGAAAATGTGAATCAGGTACAGGCGCAGATTGTTGCAGAGGCAGCTAACGGCCCGGTTACTCTTGAGGCTAACTTGGCGTTAGAGGCGCGGGGTGTGACAGTGCTACCGGACATCTTGGCAAATGCTGGCGGTGTAGTAGTCAGTTATTTAGAGTGGGTGCAGGGTCTTTCTTACGTATTTTGGGATGAGGAGCGCGTCAACCGCGAAATGGAGCATTTGATGGTGCAAGCGTACCGTAAGGTGATTCATCAATCGGAGGTGCGCCAAATTTCTTTAAGGTTAGCAGCTTACACGCTGGGGGTAGGTAGAGTGGCTCAGGCACTGACTGACAGGGGTCTTTATCCTTAATATTTGGGCATAGACAGCAATTTTTAATTGAATAGATAAGATATAAGGGCACAATATTGTTTTGTGCCCTTATATTTTATAAATAGCCAGTGTTTCTGTTAAGCGATCGCTACAACATAACTCAATACGGTTCAGTTAAAGCTAAAACTCTTTGTCAAAGTCAACTTTTTTAACGTAGACGCTTCTCTACGAGACGCTACGCGAACGGCTTCCCGCAGGAGTACCGCAGAGGCGCAGAGGAAACAGAGAGAAGAGAAAAATGCTTAACCCAAGCGTATTGCAACATAACTAGTGGTCTGTCTCATTAAATCCTTACGACTGCCCAGAAGGTGCGGCAGCATGAATCAAGTCTGGCTTCTCGTCACTAGGAGGACGCTCAATAGTTTGATCCGATGTGGGACGTTGATGGCGATCGCGAGTTTCTATCTGCACAGGTTGACCAGTTTCAATTGACTGATAAAGTGCTTGAATGATACTAACATCAATCAATCCTTCCGTTCCAGATGGCTCTGGGTCTTTATCTTGCAGAATACAATCAGAGAAGTAGGTAAATTCAGCCGCTAGTTGATCGCGATCCTTAAAAGTCCGCTCTTGGGTTTCACCATTAATTGTTAAGTAATGCTTGATTTCTCCCTGCCAAGAATATGCAGGTTCTACTCGCAAATCGCCTTGAGTACCTACAACCTGATAGGTTGAAACACCTGCCCCTCCAAAGCTACAGGTAAATGTTGCTAATCGCTCATTGGGGAAACGTAAGATAATACTAGTCATTTCTTCCACTTCGCTGAAGCGTTGTTCTCCCTTATTGGCAGCTACAGCAAATACTTCAATTGGTTCATCTTGAAATAGATAACGTGCAGCATTAAGGCAGTAGATGCCAATATCATAGAGCGTGCCGCCACCTGTAACATCTCGTAAACGAATATTGCCTTCTTCTACTTGCTGAGTAAAAACCGAGTTGAAAATTCGTGGTTCACCAATTTGCTTTGAACGCAAAATTTCAACTGCTTGTAAATTAGCTTCTTCTAAATGTAAGCGGTAGGCAATCATCAGCTTCACATTATTGTCATTGGCAGCTTTAATCATTGCCTCACACTCTTCTTCTGTTACTGCCATTGGCTTTTCACATAACACATGAATTGCCTGATTAGCAGCCCGCACAGTGAAGTCACAATGCAAGTGATTGGGCAACGCAATATAAACTGCGTCAACCTCGCCGCTTGCCAGACAGTCCTCATACTCCTCGTAAGAGTAAGTATGATTAATACCGTACTTTTTGCTCAGTTCTTCGCTTTTTTTGGGGTCATCTGAAACCAGTGCGACTAATTCCGAGTTTTCAGCGTGGACAAAGGAAGGTAAGGCAGCTTGTTGGGCAAACCAACCTAAACCAACAACGGCGTAACGAATTTTGTTCTTACCATTTGTAGTAGTCATTTTTCTACTCTTTGGGAATATTTTGCTAATTTTAATGCCCTAATTACGTGTAAAATATGGGGAACTATTTATGCTTATGCAAACAAACATTTAGAACCAAGTACATTACTACATTGCTAATGCAGCTTCTACATTTGACACCAACTTAGCTTTAGTTTCTTGAAACTCCTGTCCCAATCCAGTTAGTTCCCGATCGCTCATACATTCGCGCACAGCATTAAAAATTTCGCTTTCTTCTTCTACATGATTCTCAAGTATTTCCTTCAATTCGCTCATTTTTTCTTGAAACTCAGCTTGAGTAGGCTTAAGAGCTTTAATTTCTTCTAAAATAACTGAAACTTCTTCATGTTCTTCTTCAGCTTTTTCAACATATTGTTCAGTTTCTTCGTATTCTCGCAAAGCTGGGTACAAGACTAATTCTTCAGTTCTTGCGTGTAAGATCAATTCTATATAGATTTGATTGAATTGCTCAACCAACTTTGCACCTTTAGCTTTTTCTGCTTCTGCAAAAAGTTTTTCAACTTGGTGATGCTCTGCTGCAATTAATGAAAGAATATCTGTTGATTTGGCTTTAGTTTTAGCCATTTTTACCTCAGTAATAATCGATTTATCGGACTGATATTTGGAGGTTAATGAATGGGAACTCGTATATTCTCAATGACTTGGGAAATGAAAACCTCATTCTTTGAGTAAGCTTTAATTTAGACTTAAGGAATATTTTCGGTATTGCACCTTGACTGAAATTCATAACCTCAGCATGATGGATGCTGAGTATGTGGCGTTAGCAGGTCAAAGCTACAACCCAAACCTCGAACATCGGCTAAAGATTCCCACACAGTACACTGCTAAATTGCTTTTGCACCTTAGCTAGAGTTGATATATTTTTGCTGAAACACCAAAGCTGACGCTGATAAGTGATTCGTAAAGAAAATCTTAAGGATACTCAACTCGTTACAAGTCTGAGTTTCAGCGAATAAGTGCTTTATTAACTTAAATTCCTAAAACCCTTACAAGACAAGTACTTTACTTAAATTACAAATTAGCTCTGAAACCTTTAGTGGTATGGGTATTGAACACAACTAAGTTCTGCTTGTATTTGATGTTACAACAGAAATGACAATTAGTTACTTAGTATTTATGACAACTAACCTTCAGGAACAGGGATTATTGTTTCTGCGTCAAGCGCTTGATAACTCCACAGCCGATTTTCGCCCTGGACAGTGGGAAGCTATTGAAGAGTTACTCAAAGTGCGATCGCGCTTACTCGTTGTTCAACGCACTGGTTAGGGTAATAAGTCTATTTATAACCAACAACTCAACTTTCCTTATTATGATGGTGTAACAGGAGGGTAGTTTTATTTTGGTAAAGGTAAAAATATTGAGCTAGAGTCAACCGATTTTGGATTTTGGATTTTGGATTTTGGATTTGTTTCACCCACAAGGGATGAAGCATGAATCAAAAAAATCTAAAAGACGCTCTCTAGGAAACGCTGCGCGTAGCTTGCAACTCTTACAGAGTACGCGGACTCGCTAACGCTCCGCTATCGGCAATCTAAAATCTAAAATTGGCACAGTCAAAGATTACAACCAATTTGGGGTAGAAGCTTAATTGAGATAAATTAAAAAAATACTAGGAATTCGGCTAGTGTATGGTGGAACCAATAATCCAATCAGTAACTCAAACCTTATACGACCAAGATTATTACCTGTGGCTGAGGACAACCATCAATCAACTTCGCACTGGACAGTTTTCTGCTGTTGATTTGGAGAATTTGTTAGAAGAGTTAGAAACTATGGGTAGAAGGGAGAAGCGAACAATTGAAAGTTTATTAATTAAGCTTCTTCAACATCAACTAAAACTCAAGTGTTGGGATAAAGAACGAGAACGTAATCAAGGACATTGGAAAGGAGAAATCAGAACTTTTCGCAGAGAGATTAAAAAAGCTCTTAAAGATAGTCCTAGCTTAAAACCTTACATTTTAGAAATATTTGATGAATGTTATCAAGACGCAAGGAAAGAAGCAAGCGATCGCTCTCAACTTGCCATTGACATATTTCCTCTTATACCCATTGGCTCTTTAGAACAAATCTTAGATGAAAACTGGTTTCCTGAATATAACCACAATCATCATGGTAAACCCGATTAAAATGAATACGCAACTTGGGTTTCCATAGGAGTATGCAGACGTGCAGCCGGACTTAATAGGCTTGGAAATTAGTAAGGGTGAACTAAGACGTTTGACTGGGTTCGATCCAGAAGACGTTTTTCGACCCTCGGTTTTGCGAGATGGCAAAAAGCGATTAGGGTTTTTTCTCAGTGAAATGCTGGTAACGCTGGCGCTAACGCCAATAATTGTGGGCTTTGTTTACGCGTTTATTATTCTGCCAACAATTGGTTCTTCAGTTCGACTAGGAATTCTTTTACTAATTTTAGTGCCAATGCCGATATTAGTGGGGCGATGGCTGTGGCGACAATTAACCTGTCCTGAAGGACTGACAATACTTTTAGATGAAGTTGATAAATATCATGACCTAGTTGCTGCTATAGATATTAATGACCAATTAGCAGCATCAGGAAACTTAGAAAGCAGTATCCATGACCGAGATAAAGTAACCTCTGCCTTGCAACTGATTCGAGAAGATTTAGTCCGCGCTTTGAAAACGGAACGAATTTTGCGAGATAATAAAAAATTGCTTGCTAATAACCAAGAGTTATTTGTGAATAATTTAGCCAGTCTGCGAGCTTTAGAAGTTAGTAGTCAAGCAGGCGAATATGCTCAACTGCTAAATCAATCATTGCAAATTGCGATCGATGTGCAAGCAGAAATTAGAAAATTGCAGAAAGGCTAAGAGAATGTTTGTAAAAGTGGCTACACGAGACTTTACCTGCCTCCACAGGTTAGGAAATCCTTGATTTTGATAGTCCACCTCCGTGAATTAAGCTTTGTGTAATAGTGACTTCTACTCGCCCAATACCTTCCCAGAAAACAATCGCCCCGTTGACTTAAATGAGCAACAAACCCAAAATAATTGTCCTGGATGATGACCCTACAGGTTCTCAAACAGTCCACAGCTGCTTGCTGCTAATGCACTGGGATGTGGAGACTTTACGCCGTGGGTTGCAGGATGATTCGCCGATTTTCTTTGTGCTGACTAATACTAGATCGCTAACGCCAGAGTCAGCTGCATCTGTCATTAAAGAAGTTTGCCAGAACCTGAAAATCGCTTTGAAGGCTGAAGGAATTGATGATTTTCTAATTGTCAGCCGTTCTGATTCTACTTTGCGGGGACATTATCCGATTGAAACAGATGCGATCGCACAAGAACTTGGCCCCTTTGATGCTCATTTTCTCGTACCAGCATTTTTTGAAGGCGGACGCATCACCCGCGACAGCGTGCATTACTTGATGATTGATGGTGTAACCACCCCAGTCCATGAAACCGAATTTGCCCGTGATTCCGTCTTCAGCTACCATCACAGTTACTTACCCAAGTACGTCGAAGAAAAGACTCAAGGACGAATTAGTGCCGAAGTTGTAGAAAGGTTTCTCCTCGCCGATATTCGCACTGGTAGCTTGGAACAATTGTTACAACTTCATGGTAATCAGTGCGCTGTCGTCGATGCTGAAACTCAAGCCGATCTCAACCGCTTTGCAGTAGATATATTAGCAGCCGCCAGTCAAGGGAAACGCTTTCTCTTTCGCAGTGCAGCAAGTATTTTAACGGCTTTAGCTGCTTTACCACCCCAACCCATTGCCGCCGAAAACATGGGGCAGTATGTGCGCCAAGGCAAACCAGGTGCAGTGATTGTTGGTTCCCATGTGAAAAAGACTACCCAGCAATTAGAGGCGCTGTTGCAACTAGAAGGAACTGTGGGCATCGAAGTGAATGTGGCACGATTACTTGATGATGCAAATCAATCTGCGACATTACTAACTGAAATTCAAGAAAGTACACGGGCGGCACACGAAGCTGGCAAAACACCAGTGGTTTATACTAGCCGTCAGGAACTAAATTTTAAAGATGTCAAGACACGATTGGAGTTTGGGGAAAAAGTTTCAAGTTTATTAATGGATATTGTGCGCGGTTTACCATCTGATATAGGATTCTTAATCAGCAAGGGTGGCATTACTTCAAACGATGTCTTGAGTACTGGACTAGCTTTAACTTCAGCCCGTTTACTCGGTCAAATTTTAGCTGGTTGTTCAATGGTGTTAACGTCATCCGATCATCCCCAGTTTCCTGATTTGCCTGTGGTGCTGTTTCCAGGTAATGTCGGCGATGCTGATGCCTTGGGGACAGTTTATCAGAGGTTGACCGTGCCAATTTGAGATTTTAGACTTCGGCTCCTTTCGACTTCGCTACCTCGGCTTCGCTCGGCACAAGTCAAGGCAAGTCGCTCAGTCGAACGATTTTAGATTAAAGAGTCTTTTGGTTAATGTCGGACTAATATCCCGCTAGGCCAACACCCCTTGTGGTCACTGAGCCGGTCGTTGTGTGAGTGACACAAATCCAAAATCCAAGTTGCGCTGTCAGCGCACCAAAGGTGCGACCCAAAATTGAAAATCTGTTGTCTTTTGGCTAGTACTGCATGACTTCTGATTCTGCGATTCCCAATCTAAAGTCAAATTCTGCACTTCCTAATGCAGAATCAAACTCTATCCTTTCTGAGGTAGAGGCAAATCCTACTGTTTCTGATGTAGAGTCAGATTCTATCCTCCCGGATGCTGAGTTAAAATCTGTCCTCCTTTATTTAAAATCAAATACTGTTCTTGGGGATGCAGAGTCAAATCCTGCTGACCCAGATGTAGAGTCAAATACTGATGCCGGATCTGATTTTATCCTGACTGACTTAAATCCCGATGAGTTAGCATTACCAGGGCATCGTGTAAATGACAATAGTCAAGTCCAGTTAAAAAGTAAGGAGGGACGACTGTTATTAATTTTGCCCTCAGAATCTCAAGTATCTGCCTCAGAACTTACTTGGTCTGATATTTGGCAACAAATCAGGCAACGTCTGAGTGCAGGCGATCGCTTTCGGGTATCTAATACACCTGTGCATTTAATGGCACAAGACCGTTTGGTAGATACCAGACAACTCCAAGAACTCGCCGAAGCTTTGAGTGAAGTCCAACTCCGACTGATATCTGTCTCGACGAGTCGGCGGCAAACTGCGATCGCTGCTGTAACTTCAGGGTATTCAGTAGAACAATTACAGCCCGTAACTTCCCTGAGTACCGAGCCAACTGCTACAGCCCTACCCCAAGAAGATGCCCTCTATTTAGAAATGACAGTCCGCTCTGGAGTAGAAATTCGTCATCCTGGGACAGTAATTCTCTTGGGAGATTTAAATCCAGGTGGTATTGTAATTGCAGATGGAGATATTATTATCTGGGGTCGTTTGCGTGGAATTGCTCATGCTGGGGCTGGAGGCAATAGTGAGTGTCTGATTATGGCCTTGCAAATGGAACCAACTCAACTGCGGATTGCAGATGCTGTAGCTAGAGCACCAGAAAAACCGCCAATGCAGTTTTCTCCAGAGGTGGCACATATTACGCCCCAAGGAATTCGTATCGCTAGGGCGACTGATTTTTCCAGAAACCAATTCACCAAGAGCAATCAAGAACCATAAATATTTACTTAAAGAATGAAGTATATAAGTAAAGATGAAATAAAACAAATATTCATGCCTCACCCTCATCAGGGAGAACAGATATTTCTTCATACTTGATACGATACTTCATACTTTATACTGCAATTTACTGTTTTATATTTCCTGAACCCTCATTGACCGCATTTCTATCATGACTCGCATTATTGTGATTACCTCCGGTAAAGGAGGAGTGGGTAAAACCACAGTTTCAGCAAATTTGGGTATGGCTTTAGCCAAAATGGGGCGTCAAGTTGCTTTGGTTGATGCGGATTTTGGTCTGAGAAATTTGGATTTGCTCTTAGGGCTGGAAAACCGCATTGTTTATACTGCGGTAGAAGTTCTAGCCAGAGAGTGCCGGTTAGAACAAGCCTTGGTGAAAGATAAGCGCCAACCCAATCTCGTACTCCTGCCGGCAGCCCAAAATCGCTCCAAAGATGCAGTCACACCCGAACAGATGAAGTTATTGGTGAATGCACTAGCACAAAAATATCAGTATGTGATTATTGATAGTCCTGCCGGTATTGAAAATGGATTTAAAAATGCGATCGGCCCGGCCAAAGAAGCGCTAGTTGTCAGTACACCAGAAATTTCTTCAGTTCGCGATGCCGATCGGGTAGTAGGGTTACTAGAAGCACAAGGTATCAAGCGTGTTCATTTAATAATTAACCGCATCAGACCCGCAATGGTGCAGGCAAATGATATGATGTCAGTGCAAGATGTTCAGGAACTTCTCGCCATTCCCCTGATCGGGGTAATCCCTGACGACGAGCGTGTTATTGTATCTACCAATCGTGGCGAACCCTTAGTGTTAGCAGAAAATCCTTCTTTAGCTGCCACAGCCTTTGAGAACATTGCTCGTAGATTAGAGGGGGAAAGTGTCGAATTTCTGGAGATCGACTCGTCCCAAGACAGCATCTTCGCCCGCCTACGAAGGTTGTTGTGGACAAAGATTGTTTAACTTACCTTTCCAGTCTCCGCGCCAGACCTATTCGTAATGATTGAACTTCTAGAAAAACTTTTTTTTCGCGGCCCTGATAGCAGTCGAACTCAAGTTAAACGTCGCCTGCAATTGGTGATTGCTCACGATCGCGCTGACTTAGATCCTCAAACGTTGGAAAAAATGCGGAAGGAAATCCTAGATGTAGTCTGTCGCTATGTAGAAATTGAGACAGAGGGCTTGGAGTTCTCCTTAGAAAGCAACCAACGAACCACAGCTTTAATCGCCAACTTGCCCATCCGCCGGGTGAAGGGTGCCATACCTGAGTGGGAAAGAGGTGATAAGCCTCTGTAGCTTTAATTTTAAGTATTTATATTTATGATGTAGTCAAATTATTCGTTCGTAGTCTGGACTTTAGTCCTGGCTTTAAGGACTAAAGTCCTCACTACAAACTACTTTTTATAGATGGTTTGGCAGATATTATATTGCTGATTTAAAATATGAATTTGTCTCACCAAAACAGGAAAAATTGAAGATATCCAACCTCTGCCATTCTCCGAAAACAGGGATAAAAAAATCCCGTTGTCAGTAGTGACAACGGGAGTATATAGGGTTTTTTATAATCTATCGGTAGGCAACTTGTGGCCCTGCCCAAATTTCAGTCACCTTTTTACCAAAAGTAATCGGCCGATCGTTGTCTGTTGTAGTGATAGTCTTGCCATCATTAGCAACTTGCATTAATGGCCAGTTTTCCTCGCCCAATTCCCCCGCACGGAATAACACACGATCTGGTTGGCTTTTACTCCAGCCTAACAATACGGCAATTTTTTCATGTTCTTCCTCACTCACAGGAGCGACTGTGTTAGCGTGATTTTTTTGCCGATCCCAAATCACTGCACTATCTGTAGAATCACCTGTGTTAAATATACCTTCAAACTTGCGTGCTAAGAAGCGATCGCCTTTTTCTGACCAGCTAACTGGAACTAATACCCCAATCTTTCCACTCGGATCAGTTTCTTCTTCTGAAGACTCCCCCTTTACAGCCTTTACCTTTAATAAAGGATCGCTAACTGGAGTCGTTGAAGCCATCACCCACAATTTCTTAGTGTGCATATCTTGGACAAACATGACGCTGGTGACACGGCTGTTGTACATTTGGGGTTTTACTTCCAGTTGCACCCGGCTATAAACAGCATATTTACCATCTGGAGAAATCACGGGTACGCTGCGATAGTGACGCACTCCAGAACCACCATTAGCAGCAACCGCTTCTTGAGTTGCTGTAATCCATTTCCAAGGAATCGGATGAGGACTACCGATGGGATCTATTTGTTCAGCTTGGGACTCATTAGCTGTTTCCACAACAGGTATTTCCGTCGTTGTGGTTGATTGAGATTCTTTAATAGCTGGTGCTACCTGAGTTGCTGTCAATGATTCTGTAAAAGACTTTTCTCTAGAGAGATAATTTTCTTGTCCCCTCAAAGACTTGACATTAGCAGCTTTAAGTTTGCGTACTAAATTAAGTTGACTAACAGGAACATCTGTTGATGGTGCTAGTTCAACTGCTGCCAAAGAATCGGGAACAGTTACATCACTTAAATCTAAATCGCTGCTTGAGAGATAATTATCTACTTCAGTTGAAGACTCAATTTTATTTTCTGGTAATACTTGCGGTTCCTGAGTAGTACTTTGTGTTGGCACAGAGTCAAATTCTTCTGTTATCGATTCGATTTGATCTGTTTTTAATGTTTCAGCTATCTCAGGTTCCCCAACTAAAGCTATTTCCTTTGATACAGAGTCAGATTCTCCAGGCATCGAAGTTAGTTTATGTACTTCGGATCTTACTGGGATTGAGTGAGCCGATGCTCCTAATAAAGGTGCAATTAGGATCGCAACGACAACATAATTGAGAAATGGTTGGGTGCGGAACCATCCTGACAGCAAAAGGGGTTTAAGCATTTGTAGACTCTCTAGAGGGGGCAATTGCTATGTAAGAAGCAATACATCAACAGCAATGGGGCAGGTGGTAGTTATATGTATAACAAGAAACTAAAACTAATGACGAAATAATATCTTCAAAGTTTGCAGAGGGTTACAAAAATTAAGTATCATTGTCTACACCTTTTCTTAATTAGGTACGGAATATTTTTTTGCAAAAATATGCGAGTATAGTAAATATGCTGAGAAGTCAGTAATTACTACACGATATATAATGTTCCTATACCCAAACACACCAAAAATAAGTCTTGGTTAAGGAATATTTAGGATATAGTTTGGGGAATGACGCTGGCGAACAAGAGTTAATAACTCAGCTATCGGGGATCGTACTAGCAATCGCTAGTACACAGCAAATAAGCTACGTTACACACTAAATATAACAGCGCAAACCCTCATGATAGTAAACGTGAGGCGTTAATTAAAAACCTGGGAAAGCGGACGCATAATACATCATACTCAGAAGATATTGCTATCAGCAACCCAAAGTTATAAATTGCTATCTAAACTACAGAAGTAGTTAGAAGACGCAATAGTTTTTCGGAAATTTAACTACATTTAAAGTTAATTTCGGGAAGACAATCGGGAACACAACAAAATTCACTCGGTAGATGCTCTAGCGACTCGCAAAGAAAAACCACTAAGTGATTAGTTTCACTAGAGGCAAATGCGGCTAATACTAGCTTTTACCCTTGTCAACTTAACTATTAAGTTAATCAAGCAGCCTTTGGTTTCATGAATACGAAAACATTGTACCACCAAACAGCCAATATTATTTACAGCTAACAACTGTATTTTGCAACTGCGTCCCGAATACAAGAACCTGCTAGATGCTGGTTTAGTGAATTCTGTTTCAACATACAACTTAAATGTTGTCAGTTATGAAGGGCGCACTTACGATTAACTAATGACTCACGACTAAAAACTACTAATTATTAATGAAAATTGTATTTTTTGGTACACCTCAATTTGCTGTACCCACCTTGGAAAAATTATTGAATCATTCAGAATTTGAGGTGCTAGCGGTTGTTACCCAACCAGATAAACGCCGAGAACGCGGAAATAAACTTACGCCTTCACCCATAAAAGCGATCGCTACTGCTCACAACTTACCAGTATGGCAACCCGAACGGGTGAAAAAAGACACTGAAACTTTAACCAAACTCAAACAATTAGATGCAGATGTGTTTGTTGTTGTCGCTTATGGACAGATTTTATCGGCAAAAATCTTAAAGATGCCGAAGTTAGCTTGCATTAATGTGCATGGCTCGATTTTACCCAAATATCGCGGTGCAGCGCCGATTCAGTGGTGTTTGTATAACGGAGAGAAGGAAACGGGGATCACCACCATGTTGATGGATGTGGGGATGGATACCGGCGCAATGCTCCAAATAGCCACTACACCGATTGGATTACTGGATAATGCCCAAGATTTAGCTGAGAGACTAGCAGAGATCGGTGGGGATTTGTTGGTGGAAACTCTGTTGAAGTTGGAACGTAAAGAAATTCAACCAATACCCCAAGATAATTTAGCAGCTACTTATGCGCCTCTAATTCAAAAACCAGATTATGGTTTGGATTGGTCAAAAAGTGCGATCCAGTTACACAATCAAATTAGAGGCTTTTACCCGAACTGCACGGCTACCTTTCGTGACAACTTGTTTAAAATCACCGCTTCTATTCCTCTTGGTTCTGTAAGCGATCGCAATCTACCACCAGAATTACAAGAATTAATCCAGAAATTGCCTGATTTGTCAAATGCTTCAGATAAACCGGGAGTTGTAGTGGGCATTGCCAAAGGAATTGGTGCGATCGTCCAAACTGGGGAAGGTTTGTTGCTGTTGCGAGAGATTCAGCTAGCTGGTAAACGTCCCCAGTCGGGATGGGATTTTGTGAATGGTAGCCGCTTAACAGTGGGAGAAGTTTTTGGTGCGGGTTAGGAAACGTTATATGTAGGGTGTGTTAGGCGTAAGCCGTAACGCACCTGACTCCAAAACTTTTGGTGCGTTCCGCTGAGGCTAACACACCCTTGTATTTCAAAAATCAAATATGATTCCTATATATTACCTTCATCTGAAAGGATGGGGGTATTTTTTGATGTAGAATCCAACATTAATAATACCAAATATTGAGTTCTCAATACATAAGTTCTATTAGTAAAAGTAGTTGATGAAAAAAATCACAGAAATTAACAGACAAACTGTGGGTGTTATATTAGTCATTTTTACAACACTAATTTTCGGAAGTATTCCTGCGGTAGTCAAAGAGGCAATCACTATCTTTTCGCCAGCCACGCAATTTGCAATTCGTTTTGCGATCGCGGCAATAATTCTTACTCCGTTTATTCGTAATTTGAATGTAAGGCATCATGTAAAAATAAGTTGTGCAAATTTAATTTTAAATAAGCTGTTAGTCTTGATTCTCAATCAAAAGTGTTCAACTTATTTTTGCGTGAGTCCTAAGCTTAGTACGTGACGGAGCAATCATGGGACTGTTACTTTTCGGTATCTTTGCTCCTGCAACGATTGGATTAGAGACTATCTCAGCAAACCAAGCTTCATTTATCTTCAGTCTCAATATGGTCTTTGTAAACCTGTTTGAGATCCTGTTTCGCAAGCGCTTATCTATCAGAACTGCACTAGCAGCAATGCTTGCTTTCGTCGGAATTGGGGTTATGTCTTGGGAGAGTGGGACACCGATGATTGGCGACCTTTGGGTGTTGAGTTCTGCCCTCAGCGATGCCGCTTACATAATTGTGCTTGAGGTGTTTTCGCCACAGTACTCACCTATGCCATTCGTTACAATCCAGCTTTGGGTTGTAGCAGCACTAGGCATATTGTGGGCTATTCCCGAACTAACTGAGCAACTTGAAGCAATCAAAACAAGTTTTCCTGTACTGATTTATCTTGGTGTAGTTGGCACTGCCATAGTTATTTTGTTACAGACAGTAGCACAACGCTGGATATCAGCCCAGAAAGCTGCACTATTGTTTGCCTTAGAGCCTGTATTTGGAGCAATTTTTGCATTTTTGCTACTTGGCGAAACTTTTTCACCTCGCAGTTTCATTGGCGCAACAATGGTGTTAGTCGGAATATTTCTGAGTTTGATCCGTCCCAAAATTGACGAAAGTGATTCAGAATTCTCACCAACAAGCACGGCTTCGGATAGTACAGCAAAAAGTGGCGAGGTTTTGGAAGCAGTGCTGAGTCCTAATAAAGAAGTGGAATCACTTGGTTGAGTAATGTTGAACCGAATAGGACTAATTTAAGGTGAAATCGTTGATTTAAACCAGTAGTAATTTTGATTACTATCCTTATTTTTACAGCAGTTTACTTGGGCTTACACAAAGTAGTATAATCGTTTCTTAATCGCCCTTGTCTTAGCCCCCAGCAGGTTAGTAGTTTGATTTGTTAAAGAACGCACAGATGTATCAAAGTAAACCAATTGACTTTATTGAACGAAACGATAGCAAAGCTTTTCTAGCTTTACTGAGAGACTGGATTGCAATTTTTGCGCTCGTTGCTTTTAGCATTTGGATGAATAACATATTTGTGTATTTAATTTCAGTATGGGCGATCGGCATTTTCCAATTTGCTATCGGAGAGGGATTAGTACATGAAGCAACACACAATAATTTATTTGAGAGAAAAATCTGGAATGAAAAGTTAGAGTTTCTCTATGCTTTTCCTGTATTTAGAACAGTATCTGCTTATCGTAAGCACCACTTTCCCCATCATAATTATTTTGGGAGCAATAAAGATTATATACCTGAATATTATGAAATGTTGGGCTTATACAAACCCAATAAAAATGTGTTATTTATCTTATTTATCAAACCTCTAATGGGATTTGCTGGCTATCTTTTCTTGGAAGACGCCTACCTTCACATGAAAGAGTTGGACTGGCGTCCGTTCAAAAGCGGCTTTAAGATATTTCTGTTTTGGTTCGTTGTCGTTCTCGGCTTCTTTTTATCAGGACATCTCAACATCTTACTGCTGTACTGGTTTGTCCCCCTAGTATGGTGTTATTCATGTTATTCATGTTGGTCTGAGGTACATGAACACTTTAATACAGTATCCGGTACGAGATCAAACGTTAACTTGATAATTAATCTTTTAACTCATAATACTGGGTATCACTATCTTCACCATCTTTACCCTACTATTCCCTGGTACAAACTACCAGAGTCACATAAGGTTTTGTGTGCCGAAAGTTCAGACATTTCATACGGCTTATTAGATATTTACAGGCAATTATCACGTAGTTAAGTGGATGCCTAAGTCAGAAAGTCAGCCTCCTGACTCGGCTATAAAACCGTGCTTGAATCTTTTTTTTCACACGGCTCTTTAATAACGTGAAAAACTACCTTTTAACTCCTAACTTGTAACTTCTAACTTTTCATAAAAGCGGCAAGATTCGCAAGGTCCCTCTGGGTTGACTGCACAGCGAATGAGTTCTGAATGAGCATTGTAGCAGCAGGTGGCATCACCGATTACCCAACGTCCACCTACCAAACTTTTCTCAGATGGTCGTTTGGCAGACTGGACGTAAATAGCAATGTTGTGTAAATGGTAGCGCCCTGCTCTGAGTTGGTATCTATGGCGGCGTTCTAAAACCGCGTAGGTTTTACCCTCAAAATCGAGATAATTTCCGGGTTGAGGTGTCCAATCAAGTTGCACTTTACCGAGTGATTCACGCGGATGTGTCAGAATCACCTCAGTTTGTAAAGAGTCTAGCTCCATAAGCTTATGTGATTTGATTTACATTAGAAGGATCGTATAGCATAGCTTTCTTTAGCTTACCGAATTTAGATTACAATTATTGATTCACTCTTCGCCTCCCTACGGATTAAGGCAACCAAAAGTTAGGTAAGATAGATTTGCCCAAGTCACGTAGAGTTTGGTTGAGCGATCGCGCCACTTGGATATGCAGTTCATCCTCTTCTACTGCTAAAATCTCAGATGGCTGACCTTCTCCCAAATAAGACACCACCAAATTCGCCGCCTCTAAACCAGTAACATAAGCCTTTTCCTGCGACCAGGAACCATGAGGGTTCACAATCCAATCCCCACTCATAAACACATTATCAAAACTTGTCTTAGCGGGTAACATATAACGATAGCTACCTGGTGCAAAGTGAGTTACCGCTTGAGGTAGCCGAATTACACTACTATCAATAATCTTTGCTTCCCGAAAGGCTGGTACACAAGTTGCTAAATAACCCTGAACTATTGCTAAAATCTCCTCATCACTCAAACCTAGAAACTGATTAGCGTGATAGAAATCAGCTTCAATTACTGTTCCCGGTTCATCCCGATATTCATCATGTAAAGCATTCAAATCAAAAAACGTCCAACCTGTACTTGCGTCGAATCCAAAACAAGCATTAGAAGGACGAGGAATATCAATTTTACGGTCAAACCATAGTCGCGTGGCTAAAACATCAATTGCTCCTAGATTGCTCAAATTACGGAATTCTTCACGGCTTTGTAAACTAGGGCTAGTTGAGACAATTTTCTTCATCCCCGTGACTCCAACCGCAAAAATCACGGCATCTGCTTCAATTACTTCATCACCACAAACCACACCCTTGACTTGATTACTATCAACAATTAAGTCTGTAACCCGACGCTTCGGCAACACTCGCGCACCAGCTTTTTCAATACGTTCCACCCAAGGACGAAATATCTTTTCTCCGACAGTTCCCCGACACCAAACCACATCAAAATCGGGTTGATGAGCCAGAATAAAAAAGTAAAGCATCCCTAAAGTTGCGGCGGCTGAACATTGTTCGCCAGGGGCAAATAAGCCCACTAATAACATCGGTTCAAAAGCTTCGCGGTAAAGTCGCGCAGAAACGTTAAAGTCTTTGAACAATTCACGGGCAGTTACAAAATCATAGCGCCGCCAAGCTGCATCAGAATTGTCAAAATCAACAACCGCATAAAGTAAAGGCAGGGCGCTAAGACGGTCAATTAGTGGCAGTCGCTTAAACTGAGTGTAGAGAAAAGTTCCTAGTGGCGAGGGGAGTCGCGGTAAATCTTGAAAAATTGGTGATTCAACTTCCAAACCTGCTGGCGAATATTGCGAAGAACGAGTCCAAGTAGTAAAAGGATTAATTTCTAATTCATTGATTAGGGAAAAAATATTTTTGTAAGGATACCAGAACCCATGAATGCCAGCTTCAACAGATTTTCCGGCAGATGTTTGCCAACCTGCCACCAATCCCCCAGGATAGGGGCCTGCTTCGAGAAGTGTCACATCATAACCTTGTTTTGCCAAATGATAGGTTGCTCCTAAACCAGCCCAACCAGCACCTACAACTACCACACGTTTTTGTTGTAACCCTCCTACCATCGCAGCCTCCAATTGTTGCAGTCCATCAACTAATGTATACGAACTTGTGTTTTGATCGAGCAAAGGTTGTCATTATAGCGGTTTTCACTTGGATGCAATAGGCGCTTTGCTCGCACATTCCATCGAATTTAAAATAGTTATAGACTTTAAAAAAGGCTTAGGGAAAGCGGTTCAGTAAAAATCACTTGCGGTTAATGCTGAGTTAAGAGTATAACAGAAAACAGACTTCACTATTGATGAGGATAATCATAATGTCTCAATTAGCAAATGTAAAATCCAGTCTAAATGACTTTGAATTACGAGATGGAATTTATTTTCCTAGCGACTATGAACAATTAACTAATACTCAACATAAAAAAACATGGGACGCAATTGGTAAAACATACTATGGTTCCCAAAAAATTGAAAAAATTGCAGCGACATCACCCATTAAACAAGATTACACTCTGCTAACTGGTACGCCTGGAGGTACTTGGAACAAATTTCCGTTGAATAAATCTGTCGGTTCTATTCTAGAAATTGGTTCTGGTTATGGCCGCGCACCTTTACATCTCTCGAAAGCGAAAAATCTGAAATGCGAGAAATATTATGGCATTGATATTTCTGAACCTTTGTTGCGGCGGCTAATCAAAGTTAAACAAGAATACAATTTTTTCCCAGAAGCGGAATTTAACTTGATTTGCACTTCTGCTGAAACATTGCCTTTAGAAGATAACTCTATAGATTTGGTAATTTCTAACTGCGTTTTTATGCATATCCCAGATGCCCAATTAAGAAATTTATTGGCTGATATCTCTCGTGTGTTAAAACCTGGTGGAATTTTTGTTTTTAATCATTCCTTTCACAATAAGTCTTGTCCTTCTCATATCATCCATAATTTTATCAGAAGGCTGAACCCATTTGTAAGAAATCCAGTTTATCTCAAGCAATATTCTTCTGCTGAAATAAATGAAATGTTAGCGACTGCTGGCATCCAAACTAAGTGCCCACAATATATTGTGGAACCAACAGCAGAATATGCAATTTTGCCGGAAACTATCAAAGGGATTCCCGTACCGTTTGCTAATGCTATCAACAGAAGTCTCAAGCCATCAGATAATTTAAAAGAAACTTTGGCTTACGGTTTTAGTGCCTACAGTACTCAACTGGACTGATTAAGAAACTAACTGCTTCTCACAATGAACTGAATACAAATAATCTACAAAAGCACAACAATCTTGTGCTTTTACTTTTACAATAAATGCCTATGAACTCCAATCATATTATGTCCGCTTGATTGCTTATTAAATCCGAAGAACCCCACCCCGCCAAAGCTATGCTTTGTCTCCCCTCTCCGCTTGCGGGGAGGGTTTGGGGGTGGGGTGTAATGACTGTGGTTAGCATAACTAATTATACGGATATAATATCATTATCAGTAAATGGTATGACTTATAGTTACGGAAGATTCAAGGTTGCCCAACGTAGATAACATTTGCCAAAACTTGTATTTTTGTTAACTCGCGCACAAGACGTTGAGCTTGATGTTTATAAAGTGGTATTGGGTATGAGATTGTCGATGTTGCTCAGATAAAGCCAGTTCGTATGCCACATCAATGTAAACTAGCGTGTCTCCTAGCTGCACTTCTGCCTCTGGATTCCAGCCAAACAATTCTTTAAGTGGGTTAGATGAAACAGGTGTATGACTCAAAATGCGGCGAGTTGTAAGATTGAGTCTATGTACTGGCTTGCCATTACACCAACTATCCTTCGCTTGTACCTTGTGCTTTATCACTTGCAACAGTTGCCCTTCTAAGGTGAAATATCCAATAGCTTCAGAGCCAAGGGCTGTTAGAGCGAAGGCATGGGCTGAAAGATGAGTGGGTTCAAAGGCAACAAAATTGCCGAGATTTTCCCACAAGAGTTTATTGAAATTTTGTTTGTCTGAACGTACAATCAAGCGAACGTGCGGATTAAGACGCCGTGCTGCAAAGGCAGCTTCTATATTTATCCGCTCATTTCTGGTTACTAAAAGTATTGAACGACACTGACATATACCTGCCCGCTCTAAAACACTTGGCTGGCGGCAGTCTCCGACGATCAACTTTTCTAGTAAGTTAGGTACTTCTGGGACTTCCCAATGTTCGGGTGGCACATCCTCAATGGCGCTAACTTTAACATCGTATTCCTTGAGGATTGCAACGCAATGTTGCCCTAAAGTTTTGAGTCCGCATACTAAGAAAAGGTCTTGGGGTTTTTTTTGATTGCTGGTAGGAGGGGGATGCACTTTCTGTTGACGCTAGCATTAGATACTGCTAACAGGATGTGTTTGCGAGGATTTTTACATTTTGGTAAGAGAACTCTAAGAAATAAATTATCCAATCTTGTGGGGTGGGCATCTTGCCCGCCATATAAACTGGGCGGGCAAGATGCCCACCCCACAAGAGTTAATTGGATATTTTTTATTTGGAAGTGCCTAATTTCAAATAATTTTAACAGTTGGTTTCAAGATAAGTATCAAATGATAACAAACCGTATCGAATTCTCATACTTGATACTCAACTGAACGCGATTTTTGTTGAAAGCTTGACTAGTTTTTAGGATTTCCTAATTGATTGTGATGTAATTTACCAACTTTTACCGACATATTCAAGCTAAAGTTGGTAAATTAGGGGTTAGTTGAGCTAATTCTTCCCTATGCAACTATGCCATTGGATTTATCGCCTCTTTGGATATCACTTAAAACTTCATTGCTTGCCACATTTATTACCTTCTTTTTGGGTATAGCTGCTGCCTACTGGATGCTGGGATATCGTGGCAAAGCTAAGTCGTTGATTGAGGGTATCTTTATTGCGCCTCTAATTTTACCGCCTACAGTTGTCGGTTTCTTGTTACTGCTATTTTTTGGCAAAAATGGCCCTGTAGGGAAAATTATGGAGTCTTTTGACTTCACCATCGTCTTTACTTGGTATGGTGCTGCGATCGCAGCCACAGTAGTTTCTTTCCCTTTAATGTATAAAACTGCATTGGGAGCCTTTGAACAAATAGATGGCAACTTGCTGCGAGTCGCTAGAACCCTTGGTGCAACCGAAGCTACAATCTTTTGGCGCATCAGTTTACCCTTAGCACTACCCGGCATTGTCGCCGCCACAATGCTCGCTTTTGCCCGTGCTTTGGGAGAATTCGGGGCAACGTTAATGCTGGCTGGTAATATTCCTGGACAAACGCAGACAATCCCAATGGCGATTTATTTTGCGGTGGAAGCGGGAGCAATGAATGAGGCTTGGTTTTGGGCGATCGCAATTATGGCAATTTCTCTATCTGGAATAATTGGGGTTAACTTCTGGCAAGAATTGAGGGAAAGAAAAAGAGCAGGGGGAGCAGGGGAGGCAGGGGGAGAAAATCTTTATACTCCGCAATTTAGCTTTGAATCTGGTGGATTGTTTGTCAATTTTGAAAAAATCCTTCCTAGCTTTGATTTAAAAGTTGCTTTCACTACTGATGAACAACCTTTAGGATTGTTGGGGGGTTCTGGGGCAGGTAAGAGCATGATTTTGCGCTGCCTTGCGGGGATAGAAACGCCAACAAGAGGACGTATAGTTTTAAATGGCAGAGTTCTGTTTGACTCAGAACAAGGAATTAATTTACCCAGCCGCGATCGCCGCATTGGTTTTTTAGTGCAAAATTACGCCCTTTTTCCGCATTTGAGTGTGGCGCAAAATATAGCTTTCGGTTTGCCCAAAAAGCTATCTGCTGGAAGTATTCGGGTACAGGTAGAGGAGCAACTTATAGCGATGCAGTTGCAGGGATTAGGCGATCGCTATCCGCACCAACTTTCTGGGGGACAACAACAACGGGTAGCCTTAGCAAGAGCATTGGCAAGTCAACCGGAAGCATTACTTTTAGATGAGCCGTTTTCCGCACTTGATACACATCTGCGTAGCCAATTAGAGCAGCAAATGACAGAAACTCTTGCTGAGTACCAAGGTGTGACTCTATTTGTCACCCATAATATGGAAGAAGCTTATCGGATTTGTCCAAATCTATTGGTGTTGGAGCATGGTAGAGCCGTTCATTATGGTAGCAAATACGAGATTTTCCAGCATCCTGCTACCGTTAGTGTCGCCCAACTTACTGGATGTAAAAACTTCTCCCGTGCTGTTCTCCAGTCATCACAACAGGTAGAGGCGACTGATTGGGGTTGTACTCTGCAAGTAATTGAGCCAGTCAAGAGCGAATTATCTCACGTTGGCATTCGTGCCCATCAGTTCATTTTTACCAACGACTCATCACAGGAAAACACTTTTCCCTGCTGGGTAGTACGAACAAGTGAAACACCTCATCGGATGACGTTGTTTCTCAAACTACATTCGGCTGGCAAGAACTCTCAAGATTACCATCTGCAAGCTGAAGTCTTCAAAGAAAAATGGGCGACGATGAAAGACAAACCTTTTCCTTGGTATGTGCGTTTAGATCCTCTGCGGTTGATTCTGATGGAGTGAGCGCAGGATGTATGGGACGTGGGAAATTCTTCAAAAGAATATTACTTCAAGCGCCCAGACCCCAAAGAGTCTGAGCGCTTGAATATTAGGTTGCAGAGAAACTTCTGCTAGTTAGGGAAATTAAGCAGGCATCATGTGCATACTTCTGCAAGACTCTGCACAGTTGCGGCAAGCGGCAGCACATTCCATCATTTTCGCGTCATCGCTCATCATCTCACACGCCATTGCAGTGCGATCGCACATTTCGGCGCAAAGCATACAAGTGCGTTCCATGAACTCAGAACCGCTCATCATTATATTCATGCACATCATGCACATTTCGGAGCAATCGCGCATCATGCTCATCATGCTCATCATGTTCTTATCCATGTGCTGACCACTTTTGCTCATGCAATGAGTCATGGTTTCCATGCACATTTTATGACAGTCCATACAAACATCCATGCAAGTCTGCATTTCTGGAGTCATGGTTTCAGTCATCATCATCATCATCATCGGAAGTATCTCCTGATTTTTTGATGCATAAATAGTGTCCTTTTAAGGACTACTCATCACATTAGCCCTATCTTTTTAAAGAGTCAATGGGGTTTTTAATCTAGAATTTTTAAGCCTACTATCCCGATATAATTACCGGGAATTTGAACGAATCCTACACTATTTCTGTGTTGTTTTTTTGTGAAATACTATACATTAAGGCTTCTAAACCCTCACTTCGGAGTGGGGTTTTATTTGACAAGTCAACTTTACATCGGGGATCAAAAGTTAGAGTTAAATTTAACTCGAAAATAATGTTATATTTTTTAACAAATGAATGCTTAAATCAAGCATTTGTAAAATTATATTAATCTAGGTTTCATTAATTTATATTAATTTGAAGATATATGGTCTGATAAATTCGTAATTCATCATGAAATTTAAACCGCACCTCAAACAAAAATACCTCACAAAAAAGTAGTTTTAACAACTTACATAAGAGAGGAAAATAAATTATGATGTCGGTTATAGATTTTATTCTAATTTGAGTAAGCGATCGCTCGCTGCTTGTAATGTCTCAGGTCTTTTGCTAAAGCAAAATCTGATCAATGAATGTCCTTTTTCTGGTTGGCTGAAAAAGCTGGAACCGGGAACTACAGCGACACCAATATTTTTAATTAGATGGTAAGTAAATTCAACATCTGTTTTATAGCCAAATTTGGAAATATCTGCAAGCACATAATACGCTCCTTTGGGAACAAAATAGGGAATTCCAACTTGGTCTAGAATTTGTAAAATGCTGTTTCGCTTCTGGTGATAAAGTTTGGCTAGTTCTTCATAATAGGATGGTGGTAGTTGCATGGCGGCAACTCCGGCTCGTTGCAATGGTGCAGGTGCGCCAACAGTGAGAAAATCATGGACTTTGCGAATCGCCCCTGTCAATTCGGGGTTTGCTAAAATGTAGCCGACTCGCCATCCGGTAACGCTATAAGTTTTGGATAAACCGTTAATAGTAACGGTGCGTTCTTCCATTCCGGGAAGGGTAGCTAGGGCAATATGTTGAGTGCCGTCATAGAGAATATGTTCATAGATTTCATCAGTGAACGCTAACACATCCCATTTTTGACAAAGTTCAGCAATTAGGGTGAGTTCTTCACGGGTGAAGACTTTACCTGTGGGATTGTGGGGTGTGTTGATAATAATCGCTTTGGTATTGGTATTGAAAGCTTGACGCAACTGTGATTCATCAAATGTCCAATGAGGAGGATGCAGTGTCACATAACGGGGTATAGCACCAGCTAAAATCGCATCGGGGCCGTAATTTTCGTAATATGGCTCAAATACAATTACTTCGTCACCCGGATTGACTGACGCCAGCATCACAGATGCCATTGCTTCTGTGGAACCACAGGTAACGGTGATTTGGGTTTCGGGATTGATATCTAAGCCGAGATACCAACGGACTTTGTTAGCGATCGCATGACGAAATAAGCGATCGCCCCAAGTAATGGCATACTGATTAACATCTGTTTCTATTGCCTGATATGCTGCCTGTTTCAACTCCAAGGGACAAGGAAAATCAGGGAAACCCTGCGCCAAATTCACCGCATCGTGTTGCAGTGCTACCCGCGTCATTTCTCGAATCACCGACTCTGTAAACTGTTCTGCCTTTGCTGATATTTTTTGCCGCTTAATCTCACTCACCCCTATACCTCCGTATTGCCGTTAACCGAGAATTTCTGCAAACCCGATAAAATGCATAATGCTGATAGATTTATCGTAGTATACTCAAATTTCCGATCCAGAGGGAATGCAACCTCATAATCTATATACTTAATTATTGAGATTAATAGTCAATTATTGAAGTAGTGATCCAGAATCATCATGAAATCTTTGCACCGTCCCGATCTTTATAGCTGGTCTAATTTCAATCCGGCAAGAAATATTGATTTCAATGGGATTGCCTGGATTCGCCCAGATGGCAACATCTTGATTGACCCAGTAGCCCTATCAAACCATGATTGGAATCATCTGAAATCCCTCGGTGGTGTGGTTTGGATTGTGCTGACGAATTCTGAGCATATCAGGGCAAGTAAAGAAATTGCCGATCAAACTTATGCTAAGATAGCTGGCCCCATAGCAGAAAAAGGCACTTTTCCTATACCTTGCGATCGCTGGCTATCTGATGGTGAAGAATTTGTCCCAGGACTGGAGGTGATTGAACTCAATGGTTCTAAAACTCCCGGTGAGTTGGCTTTGTTACTGGAAGAGACAACTTTAATTACAGGGGATTTAGTCCGGGCACGTAAAGCAGGTAGCTTGACAATTTTACCAGATGACAAACTGCTGAATCGAGAGGAGGCTGTTGCTTCTGTTCGCAGGTTGGCTCAACTGAGTCGGGTAGAAGCAGTGCTGGTGGGGGATGGTTGGCCAGTCTTTCGGGATGGACGCGATCGCTTAAAGGATCTGGTAGCGACGCTGTAAATAATTAGGGTAGCACAGCTAGCTATGCTACCCTACAGGCGATTGTAGTTTAAATAGATATAAAAGGCTGTCAGAAGAAAATCAAACAACACCGTATCATGGTAGTTAGTAGCATTTATGTCTGAATAGTTTTGCCATAAAAGAATATCAGGTAAGTAATATCCTGATTTCCTGACGGCAGAATGCGAAGGCTTTTAACGATCAACCTAGTTGGAGAACGCTGATGTCTAAGGAAAGAAAAAGTAATAAAGAAGCTAAAAAACCTAAAAAAGATCCTAAAGACAAAAAGGAGAAAAAAGAGCCAAACAAATAGGGTAATTTAGGTTATCTTTAGCGAAGACCAAGAGTTGCACTTTCCTAAATTGACAATATTTCGTCCAGTAGGATTGAGTAGGACAAGTTATTGTCAAAACTTTGTTCACCCTTGGTCAAGCTCCAAAATCTGATGATTTAAGTTGTGTATGCGATGTCACGAGGGTCTACGCCTACCCAACTTAATTAAGCAGGAGTAAACTTCAGCGAAACACCGTTCATGCAGTAGCGCTTGCCAGTAGGTGCAGGGCCGTCATCAAAAACATGACCCAGATGACCACCACAGCGACTACAATGCACTTCAGTTCTGGTCATAAACAACGACTTATCTACAGTAAAGGCGATCGCACCTTCAATTGGATTAAAGAAGCTAGGCCAACCAGTACCACTATTAAATTTGGTATTAGATGTAAACAGTGGTAGTTCACAGGCGGCACAATAATAAGTACCTTTGTCGTATTCCTTATCCAGTGGGCTGGTGTAAGGGCGTTCAGTCCCATGTTTACGCAATACATTAAACTGTTCTGGCGTTAAAATCGTGCGCCATTCTGACTCTGGTTTGGTAACTTCAAATCCACTTTGAGAAGTTGTCATTGCTTGTGACCCCCAATTGATATACCTTGATAACAATGCTGTGCCGACTATGACTGCACCAGCCTGTAAAAAATAGCGTTTGTCCATATATCTATTATTTTCTATTTTCCGGTTCCCTGGCCAATCAACTCCAGTACGGGATTCCCTACCCTACATGAATGACTATAATCAGCGATCGCTCTGAATTAGCCCTGATAAACTGAGTGAACTACCCCAACTTACCGAGTACGGTTGAAGTTGGGGCTTCTGTAATCAAGGGGGAGTGCCTAAACTTAGACTTTCGCCCAAGAATAGGATTTACCTCCCCTCCTACAGCAGAGACGGCTGAACCTTCCGCCTTTATCATTCTGATGCCTTCGGCTCTAATATTTGCTGCTGCGTTTCCATCGCGGTCATGATGAGTTTTGCAATGAGGACAAGTCCATTCACGGACATCCAACGGCATCTCACCGATTTGATAGAAACAATTAGAGCAGAGTTTTGAACTGGGGAACCATCTATCAATTTCAACTAACTTTGCACCCTTGCGTTCTAGCTTGTAGGCTAAAAAGTTAGTGAATGTTCCCCAACCAGCATCAGATATTGCCTTCGCCAATTTATGATTACGAATCATGCCTCTGACATGAAGATTTTCTATTATGACAGCTTGGCTATCGCTGACCAACTTGTAACTAAGTTTATGTAGAAAATCTTGCCTTGAATTACTAACTCGCTCGTATACTTTGGCGACAACTTTTCTATAACTATTTCTTGATTTGCTCCCTTTAACTTTACGTGCTAATTTTTTCTGTTTACGTTTTAGATTTTTCTCGTGTTTGGCAAGATGCTTAGGATTATCGTACTTGGAAACCTTTTCACCATCGGTAACAACTGCGAAGTGTTTTAGCCCCAAATCAATACCATATATTTTACCTTCTGAAATAACCGGATTTTCTCCAACTCCAGTCGGAGACGCTACGCGAACAATTTCGGTCAGGATGGACGCAAGATATTTCCCCGAAGGCGTTTTACTCACAGTAACAGTCTTGATTTTCCCCTCAATCGCTCTATGTATTTTGGCTTTGATTACCCCAATATTACCGGGGAGTTTGACATTGCCATCTACAACTTTGACATTTTGAGGATACTGAATTGACTGTTTACCATGTTTGGATTTGAACTTAGGAAATCCAGCACGTTTCTCAAAAAAGTTTTTGTAGGCTGTAGTTAAATTCAGTGTCGTAGCCTGTAAAACTTGGCTATAACAATTAGCTAACCACACAGTCTCTTCTGCCTTTTTGAGTATAGGAAGAAATGCGTTGAGTGCAACACGGCTAAGTCCCTTGCCCGAAGATTTATAAGTTTCAATCGACTTATTTAGAGCGTAATTCCACCACCATCTAGCACACCCAAAAGTTTGCGCTAGTTGTATTTCTTGCTCAAGTGACGGATATAAACGGACTTGTACAACCTTATGTAACACTCAACATTACCTCCTTGATGTATTTACTTTATCATGAATATATATTGTGGTAAAGTAACTAAATAAAATAATTGGTGACTCCGACGCTCGCGGACTCGCTAACGCTCCGCTATCAAACACCCCACTTTCTTATCAACCTGTGGTTGATATTAGTCGGAGGTATTTTCGTCGTCACCCGGCTATCCATCCCCACCATGTAGACGGATGGGGAATTCCGCCGAATTAGTTAAAATTAGCTAAGAAACAACAAATTATTTTTTAGCCAAATACTAGGTGGGAATCCGATCTATTTCACCTGATTTTTGGACAATAGCAAGTATATTTTTCAATTGGAGCCTCAACTACGGTCAATCATCATCTTCATCAGAGGTGGTTAAATCCCGAGTAGTCCCGTGTTTACCCTGACTTGTCATAAATACAAATGCGCGATTGAGCCGCTTTACCCCACTGAGGGTAATCAGAGTTAGTAAGCCTCCCAATAATCCCATTTGCCACAAACCACAACCAATCGCAGCCCCCAAACCGGCCGCAGTCCAGACACAGGCAGCTGTAGTTAAACCTTTTACTTTTGGTGTTCCAGATTTTCGAGGAGATTCTTGTAAAATCAATCCAGCTCCGAGAAATCCAACCCCGGTGGCTACACCTTGAATTGTGCGACTCAGTGCATTGGTAGCAGCATAGGGACTCTCGCCCTCAGCCTGCAAAGGAATCATCACGAATAGTGCTGCCCCCATACTCACGAGCATGAATGTTCTCATCCCTGCTGGCCTTCCTCCTTGTTGACGGTTAAATCCAATCAAGCAACCAACCAGGAGCGCCAAAGATAATCTAAACGCTATATGTGGCCAATCGTTGGCAGCAATAAACATCGGCCCCATTGCCTTATTTCTCCTAGAGATAGAACAGAATTTTGCACCTATTGGCAGTGAGATGGATGACTACCCACTTTTGTAGCTGAAAACTTAAGCACAGCAAATCAATAGGTTTTTAGTACATTAAGGTTAATTTAACAAAGGGTTATAAATAAGTAAATAAGTATACACAAAGCCACCATTACTGGATTCTTCCTAGAGACAGAGAGGGGGTAGGGGGAGAATAACTATGCTAATGCCCAATCCCCAACTGATTGACACGGCTTAATATACATGGGTTTGATAGAGATACCGGAGTTTTTTGGAAAACTTCTTGCTCGGTTCAGTAGAATATGTGATACTCTAAAAACTACAAATAAAGCACGGTATTTCTATCGAATTGCCGGAGTTTAAAAGAACAGGATTCATGCAGCTACTATGGTTCATCCCAACTCATGGCGACGGACGTTACCTTGCAACTGCTACAGGCGGACGGGCAGTAAGCTTTCCTTATCTGCGGCAGATTGCCCAAGCGGTGGATGACCTTGGTTATACAGGGGCATTGCTGCCTACAGGCCGCTCTTGCGAAGATGCTTGGATTGTAGCGTCAACGTTGGTATCACTGACGCGACAGATGCGTTTTTTGGTGGCAATTCGTCCCGGCTTGGTATCACCTGGGGTAGCAGCGCGGATGGCGGCGACTTTTGATCGCCTCTCTGGAGGACGTTTGCTGATAAATGTCGTGACCGGTGGCGATCCCGTGGAGTTAGCCGGAGATGGCTTGCATTTGGATCACGATCGGCGCTATGAATTAACAGATGAATTTTTGACAGTATGGCGAGCGATCGCTAGTGGTGAACAAGCTAATTTCCAAGGCGATTACTTTAACATTCAGGATGGGAAACTATTGTTTCCAGCTGTTCAGAAGCCGTATCCGCCCTTGTGGTTTGGCGGTTCCTCTCCTGTTGCTCAAAAAATTGCTGCTAAACATGTAGATGTTTATCTAACTTGGGGCGAACCACCGGCGCAAGTAGCCGAGAAGATTGCAGCAGTTCGGAGACTTGCTTTATCAGAAGGCCGGACTTTGCGGTTTGGGATTCGCCTACATGTGATTGTGCGCGAAACCGAGAGTGAAGCGTGGGATGCAGCGAATCAATTGATTAAGTATGTAGATGATGAGGCGATCGCTAAAGCTCAAAAAGCTTATGCGCGGATGGATTCAGTTGGACAACAGCGAATGACTCAACTCCACCACGGTAATCGTGAGGCATTAGAAATCAGCCCGAACCTGTGGGCAGGAGTCGGTTTGGTGCGGGGTGGTGCGGGAACAGCCTTAGTCGGCGATCCCCAAACTGTAGCTGCCAGGATATTAGAATATGCAGATTTAGGTATTGAGTCCTTTATCCTCTCTGGCTATCCCCACCTAGAGGAAGCTTATCGAGTTGCAGAACTTTTATTTCCCCATTTGCCCTTAGATAATTTACCCACAGTGGAGAAGCAACACGTCTTAAGTCCATTTGGCGAAATTGTGGCAAATGAAGATTTCCCTAAGCAAAAGCCTCAAGAAAGAGCAACGTCCATATCCTAGTAAATAAGAACTAGGAGATTAACAGCTATGCTGCACCAACAAATCGACCAAAAAATCTCAGAAAAAGAAGCGTGGGTATTGCGTCGTCAGTTGGGAATACCTAACAATAAACGCTTGTGGGTGCTAGCTTGCATGGATGAACGTTTACCAGTGGAGAAAGCATTAGGAATTGGTGAAGGAGATGCTCATATTTTCCGTAATGCTGGGGGGTTAGTTACAGATGATGCAATTCGGTCAGCGATGTTAACTACACAGTTTTTTGGCACAAAAGAAATCATCGTTATTAATCATACCGAATGTGGCATGATGACAGCATCAGGAGACTTTCTCAGTGAGGTATTACGAAATCAAGGTATTGATGTGGATCGAGTTAGTGTCGATCCTGCTTTGCCGGAGTTGAAGCTACCAAAAGGCGTTTTTTCCAAATGGATCAAAACCTTTACCGATGTGGATGAAATCTGCACAGAGCAGGTGCAATTACTGCGTAGTTCTCCTTTAATTCCCCAAGATGTAGTTATTCATGGCTACATCTGGGAAGTAGAGAGTATGAGTTTGCGCCGTCCCTACAAACGTCTGAGTGAGAAAGTCAACACAGCATCAGCCATGAATACCAAAACCACAAAACATACTGAACCCGTGTTAGAAATTGGGAGTTTAATTGAATGACAAATATTTTAGCGATCGCAGGTAGTCCAACCCATCCATCTAGAACCTATGGTGTTGTCGAATATACAGCCAAGCTTTTACAACAAGAAGGCTTGCATGTAGACATTATTTCAGTTCGGGATTTACCTGCTGAAGATTTAGTTTTTGGACGTTACGACAGCCCTGCTTTAGAACAGCCAAAAGCTTTATTAGCAAAGGCAGATGGTGTGATTATTGCCACCCCAATTTACAAAGCTGCTTATACAGGAGTGCTAAAAACATTTCTAGATTTGCTGCCACAAAAATCATTAACAGGTAAACCCGTGTTACCAATTGCTTTGGGTGGAACAATCGCTCATTTATTGGCAATTGAATATGCTCTGAAACCTGTCTTATCTGAATTAGGAGCGCGGCATATCCTAGCTACTATTTATGCGGTAGACAAACAAATTCAACGCCAAGCTGATAACAGTGTCTTGTTAGATGAGGAAATTGAGCAAAGACTCAAAGACGTTCTCAAGGAATTTGTTAAAGCTGTAGAATATGATGCCGCAGCGCCTCAAGAATTGGTTCATGCCAATTAAATAATCAAGTTTATACCTCCGTTTGCTTGTAGCAGAGGGGTAATTTTTATCCCTCTGTTACTTTTTTTTAAACTTAATCAGAGCTACATAACTTTACTTTTATAAATTGCACTTTTATTGCAATATTAAAATTATTTATAGACTACGCTCATACTTATCTCCCAACTTCTATAGTCTATTCAACTAACACCGCTATGATTTATTATTTTTTCTATAAAATATCTTGTATATATGCAAATTTTCTCCTAACTCTACCTGTAGTAGATGAGTGAAATTTACTCATCTACTACTTTCTCCACTTAAATTTCAAAGTTTATCAATAAATTCACAAAATTATAGGTTGGATAAGGCTAATACCTTAACCAACCAAAGCGCGATCGCTCTTAATACAAGAGCATCATAACTTTATTGAGCTTTAGCAAAGCTCAACTTTTTACGCAATAGATTATTAGTCATAAACGTTAAAGTTGCAGACTGCGGTAAAAAGTTTATTGTAAATGAGTAGCGATCGCTTGAAAAACAAACTTTCTTTTATTTGGCGCTAATTACAAGCTGTCGTTGGTGCAACCACCCGTAGGAATCAAAAGCCCCCGAATTAATGGCAATGCGCTTTTTTGGTCAGGTTAGCCAGTAAATTAGAAGTAGGGCGTAAAAAAATAAACTCAATGAAAGCGATGTCTAACGACAAGCCGCAAGGCGTCTGCGCTTCTGAACTTGCATCTATCGTCGGTGAAGAAAATGCTATTTGCCTTTGGGAAAATATCGAACTCAGCCAGCAAAAACGTATCCAACAGGCTATAGCTTCTGGAAATTCACCCAGTTGTATTGTCTATCCCCGCAGCCAAGAACAGCTAGCCGCAGTCATTACCACGGCTCACGCAAATAACTGGCGCGTCCTTCCCTGTGGTAGTGGTAGTAAACTTAGCTGGGGTGGTTTAGCAAAAAGCATTGATGTTGTAGTTAGTACAGAACGCATCAACCAACTAATTGAACACGCTGTTGGCGATTTGACTGTCACAGTAGAAGCTGGGATGAAGTTCTCCGATTTACAAGCACTTTTGGCAAAATCGCGGCAATTTCTCGCCCTTGACCCCACAGCACCAGAGTCAGCAACCATTGGCGGTATTGTTGCCACAGGTGATACAGGTTCTCTGCGGCAACGCTATGGTAGCGTGCGCGACCAGTTACTAGGTATTACCTTTGTCCGTGCTGATGGACAAATCGCCAAAGCTGGGGGAAGAGTAGTTAAAAATGTCGCCGGATATGACTTGATGAAGTTGCTTACGGGGTCTTGTGGCACATTAGGCTTTATTAGTCAACTAACTTTTCGCCTGTATCCGCTAGCCGAGGCATCGGGGACGGTGGTACTAACTGGTAAAGCTGAGGCTGTATCTCAAGCGGCTGATATCCTTCGAGGTTCGGCGTTAACACCAGTTCAGGCTGATTTGCTATCAACTAAATTAGTGTCTAGTTTAGGTTTAGGTGAAGGGCTGGGATTAATTGCTCGCTTTCAAAGTATTAGTGAAAGTGTTAAGGAACAGTCAAACCGAGTTTTGGAAGTAGGGCAAAAGCTAGGCTTAAATGGGGCAATTTTTGCCGATGGTGATGAGGCTAGTCTATGGCAGAGATTGCAAGAACGAATACATACTACTGCTACAGAATCGGTAATTAGCTGCAAAATAGGAGTGTTACCTACTGCTGCTGTGGAGATTTTGACTCAAGTGGAGTTGGGTTTAATTCATATTAGTAGTGGTTTAGGTTTGTTACAATTAGAGAGTAAAAATCAAGTTTTGAAGGTGCGCGATTCCACTCAAGCGAATAAAGGTTTTTTAACAATTCTGTCAGCACCAGTTGCGGTTAAAAAACAAATAGATGTTTGGGGTTATACGGGGAATGCTTTGCCGTTGATGCGCCGTATTAAGGAACAGTTTGATAGTAAAAATATTTTAAGTCCTGGTCGGTTTGTGGGTGGGATTTAGTTTTAAGAAAACGTAGACTCGCAGAGGCTTGCCGCAGGCTACCGCAAAGGACGCAAAGGACGCAAAGGAAGAGGGGAAAGATAGTAATATGCAAGTTTCAGAAAATTCTGTTAATAATACGGCTAGTTTAAAGAATTTGAAGGGTTTTGATGAGAGTCATCCGCCTGATCCGAAGTTAATTGATAGTTGTGTCCATTGTGGATTTTGTCTCTCGACTTGTCCCAGTTATCGGGTGCTGGGTAAGGAGATGGATTCTCCTAGAGGACGCATCTATTTAATGGATGCAATTAATGAGGGTGAAATTGCCCTCAATACGGCAACAGTAGAACATTTTGATTCTTGTTTGGGATGTCTTGCTTGTGTGAGTACTTGTCCTTCGGGGGTGCAGTATGACAAGTTAATTTCTGCAACTCGTCATCAAGTTGAACGAAATTATCCCCGCAGTTTAGCAGATCAATTTTTTCGTCAATTGATATTTTCTCTGTTTCCTTATCCCAATCTTTTACGGGTTTTATTAGTTCCGTTGTTAGTTTATCAAAAATTAGGATTTGCTAAGTTATTTCGGGCTACAGGTTTACTGAATAAAATATCGCCCCGTTTGGCAGCAATGGAATCAATTCTGCCAGAAATTACTCTTAAATCTTTTCAAGATAATTTGCCTAGTGTGATTCCTGCTAAAGGTGAAAAGCGATATCGAGTCGGGGTAATTTTGGGTTGCGTCCAACGGCTGTTTTTCTCACCTGTAAATGAAGCAACAGTGCGCGTTTTAACGGCGAATGGTTGTGAAGTTGTGATTCCCAAATCTCAAGGTTGTTGTGCAGCGCTTCCCGAACACCAAGGACAAACAGAACAGGCGAAAGCTTTAGCAAGACAGATGATTGATAGTTTTGCCAAGACAGATGTCGATTTCGTGATTATCAATGCTGCTGGTTGCGGTCATACTTTGAAAGAGTACGGTCACATTTTAGAAAGTGACCCAGAATATCGGGAAAAGACCAAGGATTTTGCGGCTAAGGTTAAAGATGCTCAAGAATTTTTGGCAACTGTTGGGTTAACAGCGAAACTTTCACCGTTGACTGATAAACCATTGAATTTAGTTTATCAAGATGCTTGTCATTTATTGCATGGGCAAAAGATTAGCGTCCAACCGCGTCAGGTGTTGCGACAAATTCCAGGGGTGAAGTTGAGAGAACCAATAGATGCAGCTTTGTGTTGTGGCAGTGCCGGGGTTTATAATATGCTGCAACCAGAAGTATCTGAAGAATTGGGTCGGCAAAAAGTAGAGAATTTGTTGAATACTGGTGCTGAGTTAATTGCTTCTGCTAATCCTGGGTGTACTTTGCAAATTACTAAACATTTACAGTTGCAAGGTAAGAAGATTTCAGTTATTCACCCGATGGAGTTGTTAGATTATTCGATTCGTGGTGAGAAATTGAAATTGTAGACGTTTGCTAGCTGCGTTGTGCATTTACAATACTCAGCACTCTTAATTTAATCGGATGAGAATAATTTTGCTGGCTTAAGTGTGCAGAAAAAGAGGTAGAAATTGGTATGGAATTTAAAGGAATTTGAAAGTAAAGCACTCAAATTTTCAATGGGATTGGGCGACCATCTTAGAGGTTGTTTGAAAAGTGTTTAACTGTGACTTTAGGCACTTTTAGATCCCCCCTAACCCCCCTTAAAAAGGGGGGAACCGGAATCAAAGTCTCCCAATTTATCGGGAGATTTAGAAGGATCTAAAACTTTTGATACCGACAAGAGGACTTTTCAAACATCCTCTTAGAGAAAAATAAAGCTTGATGCCAACGGCAATATTTACCATATCTCAGGTTTGAGATTGTCAAATCGCAGCAAGAGGTTTATGATATGATACCTTTGCTGCGATTTTAACCTTAATTGCGTGTAGCTTCCAGTAGGCGAGAAAAATAGAAGCGAGTCTTCGTCATTGCCCGTCGTTGCAATGAAAAGCCATTACTTTCCAAGATTTTCACCACATCAACCTCACGATGCAAGTATGCACGAGTGGCTTTACTTGGCCCAGGAAAGAAACTGCCAATTTTCTTGAGTATACTCAGGGCGCAGGTCTTCGGCGCAAAACTGAGAATTATCCGCGACTGTGCCAAAGAACAGAGGTGAGATATCATCTCATCAGCTTTTTCTTGAGGGTAATGGATGAGAACATCTAGGCAAATAACGGTATGGTAACTACCATTCAATGATTCCAAATCCTGCACAGCAAAAGTAGGATTTTCGGTATTTCCCAAAGTTTGCTTGGCTCTATCTCTGCCTTCTTCTACCATTTTTTCGGAAATATCGGTGGCATAGACTTTGGCACCATCTACCGCC
The DNA here is from genome assembly GCF_036917235.1 of Nostoc sp. Taxonomy (GTDB): domain Bacteria; phylum Cyanobacteriota; class Cyanobacteriia; order Cyanobacteriales; family Nostocaceae; genus Nostoc. Next base: position 31,743 of record NZ_JBALDU010000084.1, on the reverse strand, counting down.
AAGGGAATGCTGAGACTACCGACACCACACCCAGCATCACAGATTGATAGCTCTGGTAAATTGTTATTAGCCTTCAGCCAACCGAGAACTGTATCCACAGTTTGCTGGTGTCCATTGCGGATGTCTAATTGGACTTTGTTGACTTCGCCATCGCCGTAGATTCGCTTCCAACGGTCAAACCCTGTGGAATTGAAATACTCGCGAACAATCGTTTTGTCGTCGGCTGCGTTCATAAACTTCGATTTTTAGGGGTTCCCAATGCTTAAAATTATCATTGATAGGAACCCATAAGAGCGGTCTTCCAGATTTTTCCAGATGATAGTTCGCTGATAAGCAAAGATACTTACGTATACAGAGGAACTCAGAGTGCCGAATTCCAATCCCAACGCGCAACATTGAAGCTATGCTGGCTTAACAAGCAAAATGAGGATTAGCCGTCAGCGAAGTGATAACGCAGATGATTCAAGAATTCAAGTGTTCAATTGTGTTGTTGGGAGAGCCTCATTCGTGATACTGGAGTCAACGCCAGTAAAAATAATTGCGATCGCTTTTGGTTCAGGTGATGAGTATATCATTGATGGGAATCGACAAGAGCGATCGCACTATATTCCAATGATTATAATAAATTAAGAAGTTGGTAACTAAGGAGCAATGCCAAAGAAAGTAAGAGAATTGAAAGCAATGGTAGCAAAAGTTGGGTATATCTTCAGCCAGGACGAGGCAAAGGAAGCCATACATTTTGGAAATATCCAATGCTACCGGAAGAACCCCTTACTATTCCTGGGTATTGATGGTGATGATGCTCCGCTATATTTAGAAAGAGGCATTCAACGGGTGCTGAAAAAGCTGGAAGAACTCGAAAAACTTGTAAACGAGGAAGGTGAAGAATGATCTATCACTACAGTATGGTGATTCAATGGTCACAAGAGGATCAACTTTTCTTAGTTCACTTGCCTGAGTTCCCTTGGCAACAATTTCATACGCATGGTAGAACTTACGAGGAAGCTGCCAAAAATGGTCAGGAAGTAATCGAGGCTTTTGTGGAAATGCTTTCTGAAGAGAATAAGCCATTACCAGAACCCAGAATGCTACCTACAAAGCCTCTGCAAATAGCTTAGTTGTGGGTTGGTAGAGATTTAGGTGTGGTTGGTGCGTTACATTTCATTAACATATCCTACAATATCGCACTCTATAAAGCCTCTTCTGTGCGTAAGACAAAATTACCGCCGAAACCAAGCGCGTAGCCAATGCCATAACCGACGCAACCACGCCCAAAACCCACGGCGAGAAAGTACTGGCGCTTTAGGTTGAGAAAGACGCTCAATTGCGTTGTTGCAATTTTGCACATTAGCATCAAGTCCCATTTGCTGATATAGTTCGCTGGCATTGCGATAAGCACCCAGCGCGTCTGATTCTCGATTAACGTTTTCTAATGCCTCACCTAAGTTAAACCATGCGATCGCTTCCCCTCGAATATCGCCTATTTCTCTAGATATATCTAAAGACCTCTGGTAGAACTCTATCGCCTGTTGGTACTGCCCCAGAGATAAGTAAGCATTACCCAAATTCATTAAGGACAAGCCTTCTGTTTTGCGATCGCCAATTTCCCTAGCGATCTCCAAAGACTGCTGGAAGAAATCTATCGCCTGTTGGTACTGCCCCTGATAATTGTAAGCATTACCCAAATTCATTAAGGATAAGCCTTCAGTATTGCGATCGCCGATTTCCCTAGCGATCTCCAAAGACTGCTGGGAGAAATCTATCGCCTGTTGGTACTGCCCCTGATAATTGTAAATATTACCCAAATTCATTAAGAATAAGCCTTCAGTATTGCGATCGCCTATTTCCCTAGCGATCTCCAAAGACTGCTGTAAAAAATCTATCGCCCGTTCGTACTGCCCCTGGTATGAGTAAGCAAGACCCAAATTCATTAAGGATTTGCCTTCAGTATTGCGATCGCCTATATCCCTAGCGATGTCCAAAGACTGCTGGAAGAAATCTATCGCCCGTTCGTACTGTCCCTGGTATAAGTAAGCAAGACCCAAATTCATTAAGAATAAGCCTTCAGTATTGCGATCGCCTATTTCCCTAGCTATATTCAAAGATTGCTGGAAGAACTCAATCGCTTGTTGGTACTGCGCCAGAGATAAGTAACCAAGACCCAAGTTATTGAGAGCAGCCCGATAATTCCAGTTTTCCCTCTCGTCAGTTTTTTGCCAAGCTTTTATCAACTGCCCGTATAAATCAATTTGATCGGTGTAATAGCCCCGCAAGGTCAAAAAATCATTGCAGAACTGAATGCTATTAAAAGCCCAATCATATTTTTCTAGTTGATACCAGTGATAAAAAATTTCTAAATATTCCTTGATATCTACTTTAGTGTGCCAAGGTGGTTGTTTAACATTTAAAAGATAGTAATTGATTGCTTGTTGATGCGCCTCTATCTGATCGCCAGCCTGATACCGCACATACTCCAAAATCACGGGCTGAAAATCAAATCGCCGCTTACCATTGAGTTTATCTACCAACAAAGAACGCTTAACCAGATTCCTTAATTCTTCCTCAATCTCGGCTGCTGAACTTCCCGGCAACATAGCCACTGCTGCTGCACTATCAATCGCACCACGATAAACACTAATATTCAGCAATAACGCCTTTTGTAACTCATTCAACCGATTAAAACTGGCATCCAACACCAACACCATCCCCACATTTTCCCGGCGATGGATACCTACCACTTGGGAATCTGTCAACAACTGCCGCAAATTCCCTAATCCTAAATCTGCTAACCTGCTTAAATCCGGGTCTTGTGAATATTCTTCATTTAATAAGTCTGCTACCAATCTCAACAGTAGAGGATGCCCATCTACTAATTCCACAAACTGCGTTAAATCTCCGCGAATGCTTAATACAGTTAACAGTGCTACCCCTTCATCTACTTGCAAACCTTTCAGGGGTAGCCACTCAAAGCCTTTTAATTCTGGTCTTTCCCTGGTGGTGACTAGCACCTTACTATTACCGCCATGTTCCACCCATGCTTGGAAAAAGTCGCCGTAAAATAGACTTCCCCACTGTCTATCAGGTTGTAATAAACTCTCCAGGTTGTCAATAATCAGTAAAAATTGCCCAGAACGTAAACACCTAACTAGCGCCTCTACTAACTGCGCTTCTTGTTCTGGAACGGGAAAGCCAAACTCTGTGAGGACTTGGCGGGCTAAATCGCTAAAACTTGCCCCGTTACTGACATCAGCCCAAAATCGCTTGGAGAAACCGACAATTTCATCATAAATTTTAGTAGCCAGCATCGATTTACCTGTGCCACCAATGCCTTCTATACCAATTAAAAAGGTATTTTCATCAGTTAACCATTGCTGTATTTGGGCGATTTCTGCTGTTCTTCCTTGCCAGTAAGCCAAACTTTTACCGGGATTCCCTGCTTTGAGAACCCCCGGCGATTCTGGTGGAGAGATTTGTTGAAATCGCTCTAGTATTGGTTCTATTCGCTCAACAATAATCTTGACTTCTGCTGCATTTATCTGTCCTACTTGAGTTACCTTACTGTCACCGTAGGCAGTGAGATTCATTTCAATGTTGTTCGAGTTACTGGGGCTGAGTTCCTCTGCCATTGCTTACAGTAGGTAGAAATTTTGCTTGATATTGTGCCTGTGAACTCGGCAGTTGGTGTTCAGAACTCGGAAGTTCGTGTTCAGAACTCGGAAGTTCGTGTTCAGAACTCGGAAGTTCGTGTTCGGAACTCGGCCGTTCGTGTTCGGAACTCGGCCGTTCGTGTTCAGAACTCGGCCGTTCGTGTTCGGAACTCGGCAGTTCGTGTTCAGAACTCGGCCGTTCGTGTTCAGAACTCGGCCGTTCGTGTTCGGAACTCGGCAGTTCGTGTTCGGAACTCGGCCGTTCGTGTTCGGAACTCGGCAGTTCGTGTTCGGAACTCGGCCGTTCGTGTTCGGAACTCGGAAGTTCGTGTTCGGAACTCGAAACATCAAAATTTTTAGGGTAGACAGTACTCTATCCACCCTATTCAATTAAAAACTTACTTGGTTTGCGTCAATCTTCCCAACTTGCTTCACCGTACTTTGGTCGTAAGCATTAGCACTGACTTGAATATTGTCTCCGGGTTTGTCAGTCGATGCTTGCAAAATCTTGGCTATTTCCTCCCCAAGTGCTGTATCCGCTTCTAAAATCTTCTTGAGTTGCACCCGCAAGCTTGCTTGTAAATCTTCATCTTCTGGCTTTTGCGCCACATCCGTTGCTGCTTCCTTCGCTGCTTCCTTAGCCTCTACTTTGGGATGTAACTTAGCCCAAATAGCTTTGGCTTTATTCCAAACATCTTCACCTACTTTCTGAGATGCCCCTTCTACGGCTTTATTACCCACATTCAACAGAAATGGCAGACAGGGAGCGAGAAATTTAACGAGTATAGCTATATCCATTGGTTTATAATACCTATCTCAAAAATCTACATTTTTACTGAGTATCTTAACGCTTCTTCCCCTATCACCTTGATTCTTTTACATTGATACGAAATTTAGCCTAATAATCGCTGCCAAGTTAATTCTTTTCTCACTTCATCCCAATGCCAACGTAATAAATTAGCGGGTTGACTCTTAGCAATTCCAGGAAAACCAATTGCTTGTCTAGGTGCATCCGTAGCTAGTAAAATCGCAGTCTCCACATCACAAATCCCCCACTTCACTAAATTCTGCACTCCCACTAATAAAGGTAAAGTCGTCCCCGATAAAGTGCCATCAGCCAGTCGTGCCGTACCGTTTTTAACTTCAATTTCCCGACTGTCCCAAGGATACACGCCATCGGGTAATCCCAAAGGTGAAAGAGCATCACTCACAAGAAACAGCCCTTTTTCTTGATAGCTAGCGCGGAGTAAAATTTGCAGCATCGTGGGCGAAACGTGTTCACCATCAGCAATAAAACCACACATCACATTAGGATGAGTAATTGCTGCTCCTAATAATCCTGGTTCGCGGTGATGTAATGGTGGCATGGCATTGAAAGCATGAGTTACCATCGTTGCACCGAGTTCAAAAGCAAGTTGCGCTTGGGCTGATGTTGCCTGAGAATGTCCTAAACTAACGGTAATCCCCAAAGAATGCAAATATGGAATTACTTCACTTGTGGGATCTAACTCCGGCGCTAAGGTGATGACTTTTACAATGTGGGCATAATCACCCAAAACCCGTTTTACCTCGTCAATTGTTAAGGGTAACAAGTACTCTGCCGGGTGTGCGCCGCGCTTTTGGTAATTCAAAAATGGGCCTTCTAAATGAACTCCGAGAATCTTGGCAGATGACCTCACCCCCAACCCCTCTCCGTCAACGGAGAGGGGAGTAAAATTAGCAAAGACTGCAAGCGATCGCTGAATCTTTTCTACTGAAGTTGTCACAAGTGTCGGTAAAAATCCATCTACCCCGACATCCCACAAAAATTTCGTTATTTTTTGAAGTACATAAGCATTTTCAGCCGCTAAATCAGGAAATGCCAATCCCAAAGCACCGTTAATTTGCAAATCAACGCCACCCAATGAAATCCAGTCGCCAGCTACATCGATAACGGATGCACGACTGTCTGCTTTTATTGCACCCATTGGCAAGATTTGCTCAATTATGCCCTCTGGATTAACTAAGAGCATCTGCAAATCTTTGTAACCAGTCACTCTAGCATTGATAATATCTACAGGATTTTGTGTTGCTTGGGTCATCACACTGGCTAGGGAATAATTAAACCTGACCCGATTTTAGATGGAACAATCGGCAATTAATCCAAAATCCAAAATCGTTCGACAGAACGCTCACGACAAATCCAAAATCCAAAATTTTATGACTCCCCTAGTTGGTATTATCATGGGCAGCGATTCCGATTTGCCCACTATGAAAGATGCGATCGCAGTTTGTGAAGAATTTGGCGTTGAGAGCGAAGTAGCGATCGTTTCTGCTCACCGTACCCCAGAACGGATGGTGCAATATGCTCAACTTGCACACCAACGAGGTATCAAGGTAATTATCGCTGGTGCCGGTGGTGCTGCCCATCTCCCTGGAATGGTAGCGTCTTTAACTCCTCTTCCTGTCATCGGTGTTCCTGTACCCACTCGGAACTTACAAGGTGTAGATTCTTTGTATTCTATTTTACAGATGCCTGCGGGTATTCCTGTGGCAACAGTAGCGATCGGTAATGCCAAAAATGCCGGTCTTTTAGCAGTACAAATCCTCGCAACTCATCAACCAGAATTGTTAGAAAAAGTGCAACAATATCGCCAAACTCTATGTGAATCAGTAATTGCCAAGCAAGCAAAACTAGAAGAATTAGGCTATGAGCAATATTTACAGCAAATGTTTTAATAAATTTTAACACCAGAGCAGCAAGTCTTTCCCAATGACCAATCTCAGCCTTAAATTCTCAGATTGAAGCGATCGCTCCAGAATCAAGGCAGCATTCTGAAGTATCTTGATTCTGAGAACTTAGTCAAAAATTGAGAGCTAGAACATCCATGTGTCAATTGCTCGGAATGAATTGCAATGTCCCAACGGATATTTGTTTTTCTTTTGAAGGGTTTTCTGCACGGGGAGGAAAAACGGATGACCATAGCGATGGTTGGGGCATTGCTTTCTTTGAAGGAAAGGGATGTCGAATGTTTTTAGATGCTCAACCTTCTGTTGCTTCTCCGGTAGCTGAGTTTGTGCGGAGTTATCCCATCCACTCAACCCATGTCATAGCCCATATCCGCAAAGCTACTCAGGGTGAAATTGCCCTACACAATTGCCATCCTTTCCGCAGAGAATTGTGGGGTCAGTATTGGGTATTTGCCCACAATGGTAATTTGCCAGATTTTGATCCAGAAAATTTGGGCTTTTATCAAGCGGTAGGTGATACCGATAGTGAAAAAGCATTCTGTATGATGCTAGAAACATTGCGATCGCGTTTTCCTGAGGGTAAGCCTGACATAAAGGAACTATACCCTGTACTGCGAGAAATTACTGGTAAAATTTCAAAAGTGGGTATATTTAATTACTTATTATCAGATGGAGAACACTTTTTTGCTTATTGCTCAACTAAACTCAGCTACATTGTTCGCCAAGCGCCCTTTGCCGCTGCCCATTTAATTGACCACGACATGACTGTAGATTTTCGGGAAGTGACTACAGAACGCGATCGCGTTGCTGTCATTGCTACCACACCCCTGACTGACAACGAAGTATGGACGAAAATCCAACCGGGTGAATTACTAGTTTTTCAGGACGGTTTGCCCATAAAATATGCATTCACTTAATCCCACATTCCGCACTTCATTTTGTAGTACAAATATTAGTACTAAGAAACACAAGTTCAATTAAATATAAATACATATAGAGGATCGGGAGGGATCGCATACCAAGAAGATCCATTTCCCGACATCTCCCCTAACAAGCGACAGTATCAACAATACTGTCGCCCTTATCCTCTATTGAATTAATGAAATCGAACTATTTAGCGGTGACAAGCTGACCTGTAAAGAAGAATGACCCTCCATTTTGTCCATTACCCTGTAGTGGATTACTTTTTAGATCAAACAGGCGAAGCTCAATTGTCCCTTCTACTGTTTGAGTTATCGGATTAAAAGTAGCTCTATAATCATTTCTTGCAATACCGCTACCACCCTTGTTTGAGAGGCTAAAGTTGAGTGCCCTACCTGTAATCGCCTTCTTTCCATTACACGCCCAAGTACCCTGAGAAGTGGTAAAAGGATCAAACTGACCTGAAACACCACCTTGGTTTGAGTCACTACTAATCAAGTTGCCTTCTTCAGTAAGAGTGATCAGCGCACGTGAAGCAAACTTTCCTGCTTCATCTTTAATTGTCGTCAGGTATGTACCAGCGACAAACTTTCTGCAAACAGCCTGTTTAGAATTAGTATCAATTACAGATTCAGCCTTTGCTTTATGAATGTTGCAGATATCCAAAATGCTCACTGTGGAAAGTACACCAATTGTCAATCCAATCAAAGTTTTACGAATTTTCATGATAAACAATAGTAAAGAGATTTATGAAACGTAAAAATTATACATTAAACAAAAAACAATCTTGATAAATTTTGGTTAATTTTTGATTAAAAAAGACGTAACCACTGCCCAACACTCTAACGAGAACTATTAACATCAATTTCTACCTTTTCATCAATTGCTATTACTAGATAGAGGCATCAGCGCTCGTATTAAAGTATTAACATCAATTTCTACCTTTTCATCAATTGCTATGTCTACACCACTTCTAGCCACGATAACATAGCCAAACTCGCTGCCGCTCCCAATACCTGCTCGGTAACTTCCAGATATCTCTGCAACTGTTCTAAATTCCGAAGTTATTTCAACTGTCTTACTGCGTTGACTAATCAATTAAGGCTTCTGGTTAACAGAAATAGTTTGATCAGCAACAATTCAAAATTCAAAATTGAAGAGAGTTACATAAGGGGATTTAAACCCCGGCTGAAACTGAACTACGTGTTGATGTTGCGGGTCTTAAACCTTTTAATTTACGATAAATTATTAACTAGCAAGTTGCTTGATGTCTTAGGTATCGAATTGCGATGCCTAAGACGGGCTGCGCCTACCGGGACTTGATAGTTGAAAGTAAAAGTATTTGTAATTGCTCACATAACTGGTAAAATCACCATATTCTTGATAAAGAATGTGAGGTTTTTGGTGTTTGCAACTAGATACACGGAATCATCGAGTATGATAAACACTATATAACTGTATTCCCATCAATTATTTGTAGATTTAGTGGAGGAAATAGAATGAGTTTGTGGCAACGCCCACTGAAAAGGTTACAAGCGATGTCTTACGACAAGCTGCAACTCTTGGAGACGCTACGCGAACGCATCTACGCGTTCAATAGAACGTATCGGTTCAGACTAAATTCGCTCAAAGGCTTTGTATCACTCTTTTTGGTAGGTACTGTATTGAGTGTAGCTCTTGCCGCCTGCTCTGGTGGTGGAACTGGGAATAATTCTGCTTCTGAAACCCCTGGTGCTAGTGCTACCCCTGTGGCTGCCAGTAAAGATAATGTTGAATTAACTCTAGTTTCCTTTGCTGTCACCAAAGCAGCTCATGAAGCAATTATTCCTAAGTTTGTAGAACAGTGGAAGAAAGATCATAATCAAACTGTCGTCTTCAAGCAAAGCTATGGCGGATCTGGTTCCCAAACTCGCGCCGTTATTGATGGTTTGGAAGCAGATGTTGTTCACTTGGCACTAGCTGGAGACACCTCAAAAATTGAGAAAGCTGGATTGATTCAGCCAGGATGGGAAAAAGAAGTTCCCAACAATGGTATTGTCTCCAAATCAGTTGCAGCATTAGTTACTCGTCAAGGCAATCCTAAAGGCATCAAGAACTGGTTAGATTTAGCCAAAGACGATGTGAAATTGATTACTGCTAACCCCAAAACTTCCGGCGGTGCTAAGTGGAATTTCTTAGCACTATGGGATTCTGTAATTAAAACAGGTGGCGATGAGGCTAAAGCTACTGAATTTGTAACTAAAGTTTACAAAAATGTGCCAATCTTGCCTAAAGATGCACGGGAAGCTACTGATACATTTGCCAAGCAAGGGCAGGGAGATGTCTTAATCAACTACGAAAACGAAGTTATTTTGGCACAGCAAAAGGGCGAAAAGGTTGAGTATGTCGTTCCCGATGTGAATATATCCATCGACAATCCGATCGCTGTGGTAGATAAAAACGTCGATAAGCATGGAACCCGCGAAGTTGCTGAAGGTTTTGTGAAATACCTCTATAGCCCAGAAGCACAGCAAGAGTTTGTCAAATTGGGATTCCGTCCTGTGGATGAGACTTTAGCTCAAACCAAGGAAGTCACAGACAAATTTCCCAAGCTGAAAACTTTAGGTACAGTTGCAGACTTAGGCGGTTGGGAAGCAATTGATAAGAAGTTCTTCGCAGATGGGGGCGTGTTTGACAAGATTCAAGCCAAAAAATAATTCGTAATTCGTACCTCGGCTTCTCTACGAGACGCTACGCGTAGCTTGCTTCCCCGAAGGAGTAAGCTCGGCAGCCTAATTCGTAATTCGTAATTATGACCCCACAACTTTCTTTTCTCCAGAATTAAAAGTAGTTGGTCTGTGCTTGAATTACGTTAGCGTAGCGGTAGCGAGTCCGCGTTCGCTTTTAGCGTCTCGTAGAGAGCGTCATTAGCAATTACGAACACTGGCAAAAAGCTCCTTGTGAATTTTAAATTTTGAATTTTTCACTATGACATCTGTATCTCCTTCTGTGGAAGTTGAACGCAAAACGCCATTCTGGAAGAGATTGGGGCGAGTTCCTTGGACTTGGCGAATTACCATTGCATATCTGACGGTGATGTTGTTTGTCCCCATAACTGCTATGTTTCTGAAAGCAGCTACAGAACCTCCATCTAGGTTTTGGGCGATCGCAACCAGTGATATCGCACTAGCAACATACAACGTAACTTTTGTGACGGCAATATTTGCTGCCTTACTGAATGGCGTATTTGGAACTCTAATTGCTTGGGTTTTAGTTCGCTACGACTTTCCCTTCAAGCGCTTGATTGACGCCACAGTAGATTTACCCTTTGCACTACCAACTTCTGTAGCAGGGCTAACCCTGGCAACAGTTTACAGCGATAACGGCTGGCTAGGTTCGCTACTAGCACCACTGGGAATTAAGGTATCTTTTACCCGCACGGGAGTAGCGGTAGCAATGATATTTATCTCACTACCTTTTATTGTGAGAACTGTGCAACCCGTACTTCAAGAAATGGAACATGAAATTGAAGAAGCTGCCTGGTGTCTGGGTGCTTCTCAATGGCAGACCTTCTGGAAAGTGATTTTGCCACCTTTATTTCCCACGATTTTAACTGGTGTTGCCTTGGGTTTTTCCCGTGCAGTTGGGGAATATGGGTCAACTGTGATTATCTCTTCCAATACGCCCTATCAAGATTTGATCGCACCTGTGCTGATTTTCCAACGGCTAGAGCAGTATGACTATTCTGGTGCAACAGTAATTGGCATAGTTTTACTATCAATTTCGTTGGTACTGCTATTGGCAATTAATTTCTTACAAGCATGGGCAAGGCGATATGACAGTAGATAAGCCAAGTTTTCACTCATCTGCATCTGTATCAGATACAGCCAAGCCGAAAGAGCAGAAGAGTTGGGTGCCAATAGTTTTAATTGGCATAGCGATCGCCTATTTAGCCCTAGTTCAATACATCCCAGCTATTAACGTTTTTGTCCAAGCCTTCAGCAAGGGAACTGGGCCGTTTCTGTCCAATCTGACGCGACCAGCTTTTCTCCATGCAGCTTGGCTGACACTGTTGCTGGCTGTGATTTCTCTACCTTTAAATACGGTATTTGGTTTATGTGCAGCTTGGGCGATCGCTCGTCATAAATTTCCTGGACGCGCCGTAGTTTTGAGCATTATTGACCTGCCTTTTTCGATTTCGCCCGTAGTTGCAGGATTAATGATTGTGCTACTTTACGGACGGAATGGGTGGTTTGGCCCTTGGCTCCAAGCCCATGATATCAAGATTATCTTTGCCTTTCCAGGTATGGTATTGGCTACAGCTTTCGTGAGTATGCCCTTTGTGGCGCGGGAAGTGATTCCGGTTTTAGAAGAGTTTGGTAAGGATCAAGAAGAAGCTGCTAGAACTCTAGGTGCGAAAGATTGGCAGATATTTTTGCGTATCACCCTACCTAGTATCCGTTGGGGCTTACTCTATGGTTTAATTTTGACCAATGCCAGAGCAATGGGTGAATTCGGAGCGGTTTCAGTGGTATCTGGCAACATTGCTGACCAAACACAGAGCCTACCACTGTTTGTAGAAGACGCTTACAAACAATACGAAACTGAAGCGGCTTTCTCTGCGGCTGTACTGTTAGCGTTGCTAGCAGTAGTAACCTTGGTGCTGAAGGAGATTCTAGAACGGAAAACCCGCATTAAAGATGTTGAATAGAAAAATCAAGCAATTGTAGTTATCTTTTGAAATAGGATACAAGCAAATCATGGGACATGGTACGATCTACTTAGTACCTATTAGGAAATTACCGTTAGGGTTAAGAGTAGTTCTGTACCAATCCCAATTATGGATTGAAATAATTCAGATATGGCTACTGACAATACACTTACCAATAAACGGATTCGACTCAGAATTCCTAAAGATTATCACCAGGAACCTGTTATTTCTCGCCTGGTGTCTAACTACGGACTGATTGTGAATATCACGGCAGCGATTTTAGGAGCCAATGCTGTCGGAGATGGTTGGTTTGACCTTGAAATACAAGGAACAGATGCACAAATCCAAAGCGGTTTAACTTATCTCCGCGACTTGGAATTGGAAGTCTGGGATGATACTAAAGCAAGCGATTGGTAAGGGTTATAGCAACACAAACAGTTTATTTATCTGGTTTTAAGAGAATTGTAACCCGCAGATCCCCGACTTCGTAAAAGTTGTCGGGGATTTTGTTTATCATGAATGATTCAGAATTGCTGTAGTGGTTTGTCTACAAAAGGGTATACCAAATACCGTCATTATTTTGACGTAAAATACGGTATCTTCCCTCAATAAATTCTAGCATTCTTGGAAAATTTTTGTTGATAGTAGGCTGCTGAATATAATCAATAAAGATATAAGGAGGCTTAGATGAATCTAACTCTTCTAGAAGTTTTGTCCATTGCTCAGGCAGAAAATATTCAAGTGCCCAACCACGTAGTGATGTTGCCTGAGTCCGATTGGAGAAGTAATAAATAGATGGATCGCCAGCTACATAAATCTTGCCAGGAAGACTTCCTGGTTGGGAGATAAATTCAGCCTCTGAACGAAGAGATGGATATTTTTCTCTAAAAACAGTCTGATATTTGAATCGTGTCTCTTCAGTTAAAGCAAAGTTATTATTAGCCAGAACAACGCTCTTTTTTATCAGAGTGTGCGATAAAGGGAAGAAAAACAAAAATATAAGCAGAATTGTAGTAAATGGGGAACTCAATTTTTTTAAAGAGTCCCATAAAACATCTAATCCTTTAGTTGCTAAAATACCTAAAGGTACAAACAATAGTAAATAATGGTATTCCCAAAATGCCCCACGTTGTAGAACAATCACACCCCAAGCAAAAATACACCAAATAACAAGTAGCAAAGTCAATATATTCTTAGACTTACGCAATGATACATCTACTGCAACAGTAGCGGCTAAAAGTAGAGGGTAAAAATTATTTAAGAACCATTTTATTCCTGCAAAAAGCCCACTTGGGTCAAATTGTGAATTAGCAACAATCCGAGGTGGATATAAAAAGAATGTCTCATACAAAATTGGTAAACTATTAAACCAAGCAAAATAGCTAACAATAAATAAAATAGGAAATATAATGCCCATAAAAATGGGAATAAAGATTTCTACAAATACTTTTGGAATTGGCTGCCGTTTGATAAGCAAAGAATATATCAAAATAGTTAGCCAAAAGGAAAGTAATATTAACAAAAGTATTAATTTAAATGTGATGACAATTCCCCCAACGAAGCCTGATAGTAAAAGTAGAAAAAATCTTTTTCTACCTTCATATTGAAAAGATTGAGAAGTCAACCAAACACAAGTAAATAAAGGCAAACTAACCAGTGCTTCTACTTGAGTAAGATGCCAAGGCTGTGAAACAGTATAATAAACGCCAACCGTTAACAAAGGTACTAAACTTGCGATTATCGGATGCTGAAAATAGCTTTTTAAACTCAGCAACAATACTATAGACAGAAATACCATATAAATAAGTTCAAAGAGATGGATGCCAATCTCATTAAAACCAAACAAAGTTCCCGCTAAAAAGTAAAAGCAAAAAATTCCCGGTTGCTTCACATCCCAAAAATCACGATAGAGTAACTTTCCTTGTTGCATCTCCAAAGCACCAAGCCTAAAAAATGCTTGATCTCCGTCAAATGGAAAAGGTAAATGTATAAGACCAATAATCACAATCCCAATCAAAACGAGAAAGTCAATTTTATTGAATTTAGTAATATTAATCATCAAACTTTATAATCAAAAATTAATCGACTATCTTATGCTGATTAATATCCTAACAGGGTAAAGAACAAGGTAATTTTAGGATATGAACTTAAAGTTTAAAGTTTTCGCGATCGCGCCAGCACTGACCTGTTAGTTTATTAATAATTAGCTTAAGTCCCACATCGTTGGGTGTGGATCGCTCATGTCGTTCGAGAGGTTTGCTCTCGCCCTTATTGATGTCTTTAATTTAACTAAGTATTAAGCGTTTTTAATCTTTGTGAAGGTAGTGGTATCCGTTCGTGAAGCTGCGGTAATTGGCAATGAAGAGCTATTTCTCTCCTTGCCCCCTTGTACGCAATATGCATTTATTTTGTTCCTCCCGCTCTTTGCTACCGTGTATACACAAGTTGGATATAAAGTAGGTGCATAGGATTTCCAAGAGGTAAAAACTTTGGATAATCTCATCTTAATTCACGCTAAGAAGATACCAGGAAAGGCATTTGGAGATATTCGGTTGATAACAAGGGGGCGGTATTATATGAGGCGATTCACCAACATCAATCGGTAAATATCTGGCAAATAAGTCGAATAAATTGCTTAATGAAGGTGGTCTTATTAAATGGGAGCGAAAAATTAAAAATGAAAGTGATGCAGTTTCTTAAATTTAGCAAGGTGACAGATTGCCAGAAAATATTACTATTTTGGAGATGTCTATAGAGCTTCCTGGTGATGATTGTGCAATTATATTAATACCTAATAATCCTTGCCCACCACCACTACATAAACCTGAAGCAGGTAAAACAGTAATTTCATCTTGCTCCACAAATGCCTTATCAGATATAAATTTGGTAGTTTTAGGGGGAGCTATGACTTGACCAAGAGCACCACCACTAAAGCTATAAGTTCTGCTTAAGCTAGCACCTTTACTCATTGAACTAACTTTAGCACTTGCTTCGTAGAGTATCTGTATATCTTTGACGAAGAAACCACTAGGAATAAAAGTCTCAGCACGTAAAATACACCTTTGACGCTGACCCTCGCTTGCACTGATGTTATCCAAGGTGATTGGTAAGGTTGTACGGACAGATCCAGTAGGCTGATTTGCAACACTACATCCAACCGTTGTTATTGCTCCAAAAGAAATACTAGGCAAATCTTGAGCCAAAGTCTTGGGAACAATAACGTTCATTCCAAAAATTATAGATATAGACAGTAATACACCAAATTGTTTAAAGTTCATATAGATTGTACTCACTTTATTAAAGTTGTTTAAGGCGGTGAATTCTCAAGATAATTAATGCAATACTTGAGCGCCTCAATCTTGATGCTTGATATTAGAAAAAGAATGTAAGGAACTCGTGAATAAATACAGTACTTATTAAAACTTAAATCTTGTAAACGACATTCCACAGTTGGAGGGTCAGGTAATATTTAGGTTTATTCGTGTAAGTCCCTAAAAGCTATGTGTAACTTATTCTCTCACAGGATCATCGAACGGGAGCAACGCGCTTTGGTGAGGTTGGGTAAAAAGGATGCGTTCAGTTTTTATTCCAAGATAATGACGATATCAGCGAAGGGATAGATGGAATAAATTCTCAATTCGTTTAGCGTCAAGTACTCTACATAAATTGCTCCTAATTTACGTTAATTTGCTAATTGCTTTTTTGTAGACTTCATGATATGTTCCTTTACATAACAAATAGCTCGTTAAGTCGATAAAGTTACCGTATTTTATAGACAGTAGGCATTGCTATTGGGAATTAATCTGATGTCTGAGAGTAAATCTGTAGAACCTGCTTCAGTCCACAGTCGAATTCTTGTGCCTCAACGGTATAACAGGCAACCTGTAATTTCTCGGCTGGTGTCTCGTTATGGTTTAACTGTCAATATCAAAGCTGCATCCCTGACATCCGACAATGACAGCGATGGCTGGTTTGATTTGGAGCTTTCAGGAAATCCTCAAAAACTGACAAATAGCCTATCTTACTTGCAAGGATTGGGAGTGAATTTACTGCAATTAGCGATCGCTAACCAAATTCAATCCAACCAGCACACTCTACCTTTCCCAAATCCAGCTAGCAAACTGAGTCCCAAAGACTCTGCATGGCTGACAAATAAATGGCAAGAACAATTCCAGCAATGGATTTCTTTCGGTCAAACCAATCGATTGCGCTTGCAACTGTGCGTCTTAAAATCCTATTACGAAGAACCAGTGATTTCCGAATTAGTCTCTCGTTATGGACTAACAGTCAATATTACCAGTGCTATACTTCAACCCGATACGCAAGATGACGGCTGGTTTGACTTGGATTTGTGGGGGAGAACAAAGCAACTCTACTCTAGCTTGAGTTATTTAGAAAAACTGGGACTACCGATTTGGCTGGATTTGTCTAGCGTCTATAGCGATCGCTTCGCTAATTAATAAAATCATCACTATCCAATGTCAGCACTAAATCACCAAAAAACCAATTCCCAAAACAGATTATCACTGGTTTCTTCAGTTTCTGAAAAAAGCCAAGTCACTCAGATTCGTCTGCGGATACATATTCCCAAATGCTATCTGCAAGCGCCCGTGATTTCGCAGTTAATTTCTACTTACGGCTTGGTAGTTAATATTACCAAGGCTATGCTACAACCAAATACAGATCGAGAAGGATGCTTTGACATTGAACTGCGGGGAACAGTGCCACAAATTTCTCGCGGTTTAGCTTACCTAGAATCCCTGAATCTTAGAATTGTGGGTAAGCCGAATGCTGACGGCGATAGCTGGTTTTACTGAAATAATCTAAATTTCGTAGTACCAAATTTCTTCTTCTTTTAGGACAATTCGATGTAAGGAGAGACGATCGATCAAGCCCTCTTGTTCAAACTGCCCAAGAACACGAGTGATGGTAACACGAGTTGAACCAAGCATTTCCGCCAAATCTTCATGAGTCAGACGCATATCTATTAAACGTCCCTTCTCAACTTCCGAACCAAACTTTTTGGATAACCATGCCAACAGCTTGATGAGCATAGTATCCACTTTTTTATGGCTACGAATGATCATCAATTCTTGAGCCTGTTGGATATGGGCAAGTAGAGTTTCTGTTAGTTCAGTCCACTCCTCTAGAGGTAAAACTGTTGCCTCCACTTTAGTTAGGCATTCCATCTGATAAGGTTCTAATTTTGACAACCTCTTACCAACGACATCTCCAGGGCCCCACAATCCTAGAGCGACAGTTGTACCATCTTCCAGATAGCTAAAAGTTCTCACAAAACCCGTTTCAATCTTCCAAAGGTCGTTATGATGCTCTGGCAGAAATGACCTACGCGCAAAAAGTTGCTTAGTATTGTTACTGCTTGAACTAGATAAGCTTGTGTACAAAAACACCATATTATATAAAACTATTCTCCGATAAATTAACCGTAGTATTACATTTATATCAGGTTATAAGAACCTATGGGTATTTTTAAGAGGAGAGTGGGGAGTGAAGAAGGGAATAGGGTACAGGTTACAGGGTACAGATAATTCCCTATCACCAAAGAATTGGGTGTGAAGCCCCGTGCTTCACGCAATGCTTTAAAGTAATGAGTAAGGAGAAGGAGTAATGAGTTTCATAGTGGATGAAAAATGGGTATTTACTCATTACTTATTACTTATTACTCGATTACTCCTTCTTAAGAGCGCCTTTAGGTCGGTGAGGATGTCAACTGTCACCTGTCACCTCTCCCCTTTCATTCCCTAAATTCCCGCACCATCAAGAAAATCTTCAATCATCCCATCAGAATTTTTGCTCTTAAGGTTGTTGGTTTGTTCCTCTCCAAGTTCAATTGGAGAGGTATTTGATTCCTCTTCCAGCTGCTCGAACTGTTTCTCTAGAGACTTGACGCGTTCAAATAAAGCGCGGATTACCTCAGCTTCTACGTCGCGTACTTTATCATGATCCAGAACGTTGCTAGACGAGTTATTCTGACGAGTTACGCGCCCTGGAATCCCAACTACAGTAGTGTTACTGGGGACATCTCGTAGCACCACAGAACCGGCTCCAATGCGGACGCGATCGCCAATTTGAATATTTCCCAATACTTTCGCACCCGCTCCCACAACCACATGAGAGCCTAAAGTTGGATGGCGCTTGCCGCTTTCTTTCCCAGTCCCGCCAAGGGTGACACCTTGATAAATCAGGGCATAGTCGCCGACGATCGCAGTTTCGCCAATCACTACTCCCATCCCGTGGTCAATAAACACTCCCTGGCCAATTAATGCCCCAGGATGAATTTCAATTCCAGTTAAAAACCTACTAAGATGAGAGATGAATCTTGGTATAAAAGGAATTCCAATTTTATACAGCCAGTGCGCTAATCGATGAAACACTAGAGCTTGGAGTCCAGGGTAACAGAACAATACTTCTAGCCAGTTACGGGCTGCTGGGTCACGCTCAAAAATGGTTCGCAAATCAGTTAGTAGCATACTCTGTTGAGATTTTTGTTGGTAGGTGAGGCTCTGAAAACAGAAACTCAGGATAATTCCCACAAAAAGATCGAGTCCTTTATGAGAATTGTGTAAAAGTAAAATCTACGGTAAATCGATAGGGTATAGTGTTTTTGTGGGTAATAAGTGGGATGCTATCACATTCCACAGTTGAAAAAAATTAATTTCGCATAAACTGCGATATGTCCCTCAATTCACCGTAGTATGTTGAGTACAGTGTTGAATAGCCAAAACTACGCTCTCTTGGATCTGTCTTCCAAAGTGGAATACGCATTGCTGGCATTATTAGAACTGGCAAGCCACCACGGAAAAAAACTTCCTTTAACCATGAGCGAGATTACTGCCAAGCAACCCATACCTGAGCGCTATCTGGAACAAATTTTGACCAACCTCCGGCGTGCTGGTGTGGTGCAGAGTCAACGCGGATCTAAAGGAGGTTTCGTTTTAGTTCGGGAACCTTGGCAGATTACAATACTTGAAATTGTCACTTTGGTTGAAGGTGAGCGGAAAGAGAAAGATACCTCTAACTCTCCGACTCTGGAAAAGACTCTGGTTTATGAAGTTTGGGAGCAAGCTAACGCTGCCTCAATTGAAGTTTTGGGTCGTTATACACTCCAAAACTTGTGCGACGAAAGAGAAACTCGTGCCCAGCAGAGTCCAATGTATTATATTTAGACACGACGGAGTACCCACATGCGGATAGCGAAAGATATCACAGAGTTAATCGGCCGAACTCCTTTAGTTCAATTAAACAAGATTCCCCAAGCGTCAGGAGCGGTTGCTCGGATTGTGGTGAAGCTAGAAAGCATGAATCCAGCATCTTCTGTGAAAGACCGGATTGGCGCGAGTATGGTGGAAGCGGCGGAAGAAGCAGGCTTGATTCACCCCGGAAAAACTGTTTTAGTAGAACCGACTTCTGGAAATACAGGAATTGCGCTAGCGATGGTGGCAGCCGCCAAGGGCTACCATCTCATTCTAACGATGCCTGACACAATGAGCCACGAAAGACGATCCATGCTCAAAGCTTATGGCGCTCAATTAGAGTTAACGCCAGGGGTAGAAGGGATGCGAGGAGCGATCGCTCATGCAGAGGAGCTTGTAGCTAAAACGCCCAATGCTTATATGTTGCAGCAGTTTCGTAACCCTGCTAACACGAAAGTTCACGCCGAAACCACAGCCGAAGAAATTTGGAATGATACCGATGGAGAGGTAGATATTCTCGTGGCGGGAGTGGGTACTGGTGGGACGATTACAGGAGTTTCAGAAGTTATAAAAAAACGGAAGCCGAGTTTCCAAGCGATCGCAGTTGAACCAAGCAACAGTCCGGTATTAGCAGGTGGTAAATCAGGACCTCACAAAATTCAGGGTATTGGCGCGGGATTTGTCCCAGCAATTTATCGTTCAGAAGTGGTAGATGAAGTAATTCAGGTAGCGGATGAGCAAGCGATCGCTTACAGTCGTCGCCTCGCAAAAGAAGAAGGATTACTATCGGGGATTTCTACTGGCGCTGCTTTATACGCAGCTATTCAAGTGGCACAACGGCCAGAAAACGCAGGTCGCCTAATTGTGATGATCCAGCCTAGCTTCGGCGAACGCTACCTCAGCACCTCACTATTCAAAGACCCAGAGGAGAATGAGTGGTTGAGTAAAGTTTGATTTCTCATAGTAAGCATTCTCAGGATAAGACTCTTAATGAGGCGACTTAAGAATCGTGAATTAAACTAAGTTCCAGGATTAAGTAGGGGCGGGTTTCCTTGATATGATTGTGAACTGTTAATTAGATCGTCAAAGCCGTCCTTCCTTACAGTTTGGGGAGTTATTTAATCCTGATTCCTTAGTATAAGAAGACAAATATACTGGACTGGAGGCACAGAGAAGTTCGAGCCGTTCAAAATCAATAACAGTATGATGCTGAATTAAGGGATGATCCTTGTGGGGTGGGCATCCTGCCCGCCCGGAAATACAGGGGACGCTCATGTTGCCCATCCCACAAAAATAGTAAAATCATCCCGCAAATATACAACCCCAGAATTAATACTTTTATTGCACGCATCAACCCATCTGGCGGATTCAAAAACGTTGAAAAATCCAAAAAGCGCAATCTGATTACAAGTTTTTGGCGGAATGTCAATGAGTGTATTGATTACCAGAATGCGAGAGTTTTTCAATATAATCCAGCCTTTGACATTGATGACGAACTCTGGGATTTTATTATCTGGGGATTTACGTTTTTGATAGTTAATCAAGAACAAAGACAATGTTTATTAATACACGCTGGAGCATCTGATTAACAATAGCGATCGCCTAATCTTTTATTCTTTTGGAATATTGCGATTGTTTCGGCACACTCTCCTGCTGTTATACTGTGTATGCACAGCCTTTAGCTGATACAGAAATAGAAATTTTTTCAAACATCAATGCTTTCGGAAATTTCCGCCACGTCCGTCGTACTAGTTACATTCATTTACTAGAATTCTCGCCAATTTCATCGGTACTTTCATTGTTTTTCACCAAAACAATCAAACAGACACCACTAGCAGCGAGCTTTATTGGACTTAAAGCCTCACTTTTTAATACAATAAAAATGCCTAATCCGATCAGAACAAAAGGCACAAGATAATTAACGTAGTGAGTCAATACATCAGCTATGACTCTATTGTTAATTAATTTGTATGCAACGTAGCACCAAACTCCTAACAAGAGAAAAAATAATCCGATAATTACCAAAAAGCTCTCTAAGTTGCAGCTAGCAAATAAAGGCACGTAGACACTAATATTATCGCTGCCATTGGCAATTGTAACGGCTGCCACACTATAAGCTTGGGGAGAAAAAAAGCTAGTAATTGTTGATGCTTCAGCTTCTTCTGTGGCAGCTACAATTTCTTTTGATGAATCTTCTGCCCGATTCACTAAGCTACTGATACCTATGGAAATTGGTAGTAAACCAAGTAATCCAATCCAGCTTTTTGATAAAAGTAACCCACCAAATAAACCCGGAAGACTAAGGATTAACAGAACTGTAAAACCGAGAAACTGACCAGCAACTATATGCCGAGGGCGAAAGTTAGCACTTATTTGAGAAAAAAACAATAATAAAATGACAATATCATCAATGTTAGTGGCAATGAACGCAATTAACCCTGTAGTAATTGCAGTAACTAACTCGTTCATATTTTAAGATAAAGAAGAAGTCAGTAATAATTACTGTGTCATTTTAAATCTAAGTTGTGCCAGAAGGTTAAAATAATTCGTGATTGATAATGACGCGTAAGTATTTCGCCAATAATTACGAATTACGTTAGCGTAGCGGTAGCGAGAAATGAGCGTCATTACGAATTAGTGAATTTGGTATGGTGGTAAATCGTAGATTCTAAAAATCCAGCATGAGTCAGCTAGGGACAGCCTTCAGTGAAGGGATAATTGCCTTCATCGCCACTAACATAGATGACATTATTATCTTGTTAATATTTTTTTCACAGGTAGATGGTAATTTTCGGCGGCGGCATATCTTACTCGGTCAATATCTGGGTTTTTCAGCCATTATCATCGCTAGCTTACCAGGATTTTTTGGTGGATTGGTCATACAGCGAGAATGGATAGGATTGCTAGGATTGCTACCAATTGGTATTGGTATTCACCACTTAGTATATAAAGAAGAAAATACTCTCACAGTTCAGACAGTCAGTAGTGATTTCAACCAGCCAACATCTACTAACCCGGTATTGTCGTTTATTTTGAGTATTTTGCATCCCCAAACCTATAAAGTGGCAGCAGTAACGATCGCAAATGGTGGTGACAATATCAGTATATATATCCCTTTGTTCGCTGGTCATAACCTTGCCAGTTTGGGAGTAATTTTAAGTATATTTTTTATCATGGTAGGGGTTTGGTGTGCGATCGCTTATTTTTTAAGCCGTCAACCTACCATTGCTAATATTTTAAGTCGCTACGGTAACGCTGTTGTACCTTTTGTGTTAATTGCCTTGGGTCTATTCATTATGTATGAACGAGGTACATTCACTCTACTACCTTGGGTGAGAAGTTAATCAATATTGGATTTTGAATGCTGGATTTGGAATTGAAAATTTCAAATTGGTTACACCTGATGAACTAATTTCCAACTTACCATCATCAAAATGGCATAAATGATAAAACGTAGTGGGCGTTGCGGAGCTACCTGACAGATTTTAGCACCTAGTAACACCCCTGGCACAGAGCCTAGCCATATAGGCAGTACCAAACTCCAATCAACTGTTCCCAAGCTGAGATGACCAAGGGCCGTAAACAGCAGTAAAATCGCTGCGTGTGAAATATCTGTACCCACTAACTTTCGTGCATCAAGGCGGAAAAACCCAATCAGCACTAGGGCAAACATTGAACCTGATGAGACGCTAGTTAGACCGACAAAACAGCCTAAAATTGCTCCCAAGGTGATTGTTATAAATCGACCAAAGTTAGTTTCTAAGTCTAACTTTGGCAGTTCGGGTAAATTAAATTTGGGGAAAAAAGTCAATAACAACAATTGCACTAGTGCTAACACTGTGACTAGCAAAATCATCCCGCCAAGCAAACGGAGCAAGATATTATCCAGGCTATACTCACCTGTATGTTTAATGAAGTGCAAAATTCCCACTCCGAACAATGAGCCTGGAACACTTCCAAAGGCCAGCCATTTGACAACTTCTGTGTCAAGAGTTTTCTGTTCCCAATGCTTGACACTACCAACAATTTTCATCAAAGTGGCGGCCACAACATCAGAACTCACAGCGATAGAAGGCGGAACCTGAAAAATAAAAATTAACATTGGGGTGATGAGAGACGCTCCACCAATTCCCGTCAAACCAACGATGATACCAACAAAAAAGCTTAATAACGGTAGTAATAGATAGTGCATACTCTTCGGCGATTTCAACAATTAGTTATCAGTTATCAAAGTCCTGTTGAGTCTCCCACTTCTATAAGTGAGCAGCGTCGGTAAGGGTTGATTAATTCCCCAAACGAAGCCTTGATAACTGTTCACTGACTTAACTACGAGCAGTTAGAGAGCAGCAACTCAGCCAAACTATAGCCCAGTGGTAGACAGGGCTAGTTATGACAAGTTATTGCGTTTCTCAAGGATTCCTGGACAACTTAAAACCTGTCTGGAAGTTTTTGTAAGCATCACAACTGGCATTTAGCTCAAATAGACTTTGATAACTGCTTATTGGTCAGTCGCTCTGCTAAACTCAACTTCTAACTAGGTTTTTCTACAGTTTTACATATAAAAGCACGTAAGGCGATGCACTTACCGTATTTTACTCGTAAGTATGATTAAACGTCTAGCGTATTCGCGTTGTATATTGTTCAATTATCTGGATAATACACCGCAGTCAGTCAAACTCCCTACGGACTGGTTGCTCAAAAATTTACCTACAAGTTAGTAAGCATAGGAATAATACCAAACTTTGTAGAGACGCGATATATCGTATTATGCTGCAATTAGGCAACATCCTGAAAGTGATTACAATACTCAAAGTCAATTCCGATTCCCTAGTTTAATGACTCATGGAAAACTTTGTTTTTTGCAATCCAGTCAAAATCCTGTTTGGCAAAGGTAAAATCGCCAACATTGCTGCTGAAACTCCTGATAATGCCAAAATCCTGATTAATTATGGTGGGGTAGCATCAAAACTAACGGCGTCTATAACTAGGTGAAGTCTGCATTGGCAAACTTTGGCTATAGCCAATGCCTAGTTCTTTACTCAGTGTGGAAAAAATCTTGACTTACAAGCAACTATCATGATACTTTAAATAAAACCATTCGGTCGGTAATATTTTATTTACAGCAATTTTCAATTCAATAAACTCCCTACTATCAAAATCGCTGTAATGTCCAAAGGTGAAGAAACAAAAACCAGAATTCTTGAGCAAGCAGCCGAACTGTTTAATCAACAGGGGTATGCAGGTTCATCGATGTCAGACATTATGCGTGTAACTGGATTGCAGAAAGGAGGAATTTACAATCACTTCCAAAGCAAAGATGATCTCGCACTACAGGCTTTTGATTTTGCGATCGCTCGCATTAAGCAGCATACTAGATTTGCATTACGAAGCAAACACCACGCAGTAGAACGTCTGCAAGCAATCATTGGGGTGTTTAGTAGCTTCGCAGAAAATCCACCGATTAAGGGAGGGTGTCCACTGCTGAATACTGCTGTAGAAAGTGATGATGCTCATCCGGCGTTGCGAGAACGTGCTCAACAAGCGATGAACTCTTGGCTACATCTAATCTGTCGAATTATTGAAAAAGGAATTGAAAAGGGTGAAATTCGCCCGGAAGTGAGTGCTGATGAAATCGCTACCATCATAATTGCAACACTAGAAGGAGGCATAATGATGAGCAAGCTTTATGGAGATTCAATTCATATCCATAGGGTAATTAATCACCTGAATCGATACTTGAAAACTTCTCTTTAATTAAACAGACCGAGCAATTTTAAAAAATATCAAAAGAAATAATGCTAGTAAATAACAACTTACACAGACCATTAGAAGTAGTATTAGCAATTCCTGTCAAAACATACGACATTGATTTTATGGGAATTGTCAGCAATATCGTATATATCAGATGGTTAGAGGATTTACGTCTAAAGTTTTTAGATGAACATTGGCAACTCAATCAACAAATTGAGCAAGGATATACACCGATTCTAGCTGGGACTGAAATTGAATATAAACGTCCAATAAAGATTATCGATCGAGTGATTGGACGTTTATGGCTGAGTGGTTTAGGACGCTTAAAGTGGACTGTGCAAGCTGAAATTTTATCTAACAATGAGTTAGCAGCAGTGGCTAGCCAGAAGGGTGGTTTTGTCAGTCTGCAAAATAATCGTCTTATTCCCATTCCAGAGGAATTACAGAAAAAATATTTACAGTATCAACAAGGGATTCAGAAAATTTAATAATTAGGAATACTTCGATATTTTTTTAATTTTTACAGACTGTTCGGTTTGTTTTTGCGTAAACATAATCTGGACTATAATATCTATTCTTCACGAATACGCATAGAAAGAACCCCACTGCCTGCGGCACCTCCCCTTGGTAAGAGTAGATTGAGAGGGCTAAAAAATTATTAATTTCTTGATGCTTACCCTTAATCCCCTCTCCGCATCGGGGCTAGTGTGTACACAAGTTGAAAAAGCTCGATTTCCTATTGTCCTCTCATTCCATACTCTGCATGGGAATGAGAAAAACCTCATCAAGCTTAGGTTTTTAGGGCTTGTGTGCACTGTAGACAAGCGGGGAGTGGAGACGAAGTGTAGCTTAAGCTCTTTGGGGTTATTGGGGTTTAATAAGCAATCAAGCGGACATGATATGAGAGGTCAAATATTCACAAATATTGTGTTGAGTGGGTAAACAGCCAACTTTTTTGTTGTCAATCTCGTAAATATACGGGAACTTCTTGTTCTAAGTTTTGGTCACTTTATGTCACTTTGAACAGCAAAGCGGTTCTGACTCCAATCAATTAGGTATAGTCCAACTCACGCATTGCAGCCTTATATGTCGTCTAATTTAACTGACCCTAACTCTTCGGTAAACCACTCTACCCATCCAAAGGTATGTACAAATGCTGTTATCCGTTGTCAGCTTTTCCTGAATTGTCTTTATATATACAATAATTACACTTTGTTAGTCAGATTAACGCAGACTTAAAGCACTTTCAAATCGCTAAAATGGATGTTTGCTTATGGAAAAATTTCATAATATCTAACCAAATATTACCATAATTCTTTATATCTGTACTAAAAGTTTATGAAAGCTATATCAAACGACACTTCAAACACTTTTGCACCCAAAAACCTCTATACTAGACTAGACTTTGATCAATTTGAGAGTTTTGTTAATTGCAATACCAAAAACTATCAATTTTTAGATGAAATACTAGCGTATCTTATAGTCTATAGTTTTTAAGGTTTAGTCAAAACTATATCCAGTATCATCAAAAAACTGCAAACTTCATGTGGTGCAAAAATAAAGTGGGGAGTGAAAACATGAATTTACGTAGAGATGCATTGCAAATCCTCAAAGAAACTAGCCGAACTTTTTATATCCCAATTAGTGTTTTACCGCCAGGATTGCAAGAAGCAGTAGCATCGGCATATTTGTGTATGCGTGCCATTGATGAAATTGAAGATCATCCCGAACTAGACAACGCTACTAAAGCAAAGCTGTTAAGAACCATTAGCCTGACATTACAAGCAGGAGTTGATGGCTTCGCGGTAGATGCTTTCTTTGCAGGATTTAGTGGGTATGAGAATTCATTAGAAGAAGTCACTTTGAGGATTAGAGAATGGTTACTGCTAGCACCAGACACTATTGCACCTCGAATTTGGGATGCCACTGCTGCAATGGCAGACCGGATGGCTTATTGGGCAGAAAAAAACTGGAAAATTTATACAGAATCTGATTTAGATCGTTATACCTTTGGAGTTGCAGGTGCAGTGGGGCTGTTACTTTCTGATTTATGGACTTGGTATGATGGAACACAAACGAACCGTACCCAGGCGATTGGTTTTGGTCGGGGTTTACAAGCAGTCAATATCCTGCGTAACCACACTGAAGATTTGGGGCGTGGAGTAGAATTCTTCCCAGAAGGTTGGAGTGCAGAAAATATGCAAGAGTATGCCCGACGCAATATCGGGCTGGCCGAAGCTTATATCAAAGACCTTCCTACCGGGCCAGCCTTAGATTTTTGTCAAATCCCCTTCACCTTAGCAAACGGCACTCTTGACGCCCTTGCTAATGGTAAAGAGAAACTCAGCCGCAGTGATGTTTTTGCACTTATCGAACACCTGACTAGTGTGAACATGAAAGCTAGCTAATAATCTCTTAACGACTAATGGAGATGATTCTAAATTACCTCCAAATTTGGGCATCCAAAATCCTACAGCGACTTTCTGTAGGGTAGCCAGTGCGGTCTTTTCTCTTCTCTACGAGACGCTCCGCGTTCGCGTAGCGTTCCGAAGGAAAGGCGTTAGCCTCTCCCTTGGGGAGAAGGGGAGACGCTAAAAGCGATAGTGTCAGCGTAAAGCCTTCTCTTCTCCCAAAGGGAGACGCTACGCGTAGCTTGCTTGTACAAAGTGGTACGAGAGGCTTGTCTGCGACACGCACTCGCGAACGCCAACGGCATGGCTTCTCTACAAGAGGCTGCGCCAATGCTTAGAGCGAGTCCGCGAGCGTTTGGGGTTTCCCCAAATTAGTAACTGGCGTTGGGCACTGCCCTCCAATACCTTTTAATACCAATTCTCCCATGTAAAAACCAGATTAAAGCTGATTTTCTGAATGGTATAATAGCGCGATGAACGCCACAAGCCTTGAGAGAGCGTGATTAGGAATTGGTAGAAAGCAGCATAAACAGTATTTGCCAATGTAAGTATAATAAATAATCTTGTTTAGCGATCGCTTTAGGTAATCTCAGTTAAACTTTAGGAACTCTTCAAAGGATTTCCAGCAGAAATTACCTTGCAAGAGTTGATTAATGTCTAAATAATTGAAAGGGAGTATAACACTCCCCGTGATTATTCGTGCAGCGAGTTGAGAGTGCATGAGCTACTGCTTAAATCCTACCTGTTCCAATCCAGAAAATTTGGTATATAGCCAAAGGTGTCAGTCTTGTGGCTCGCAACTACTGTTGCGCGATCGCTATCACGCGATCAAACCATTAGGTCAGGGCGGCTTTGGAGCGACCTTCCTAGCCAACGATCAAGGCTTACCAGGAGAACCGAGTTGCGTAATCAAACAATTACGTCCATCAGGAAGCGCCCCACACGTTTTACAGATGGCTAGAGAACTCTTTGAGCGAGAAGCCAAAACTCTAGGTAAGATTGGCAATCATCCCCAAGTACCAAGATTGTTAGACTATTTTGAAGATCACGAGCAATTCTACTTAGTTCAAGAATATATCAGTGGTGACACCTTGCAAGAGGAGGTCAAACTTAACGGCATCTTGAGCGAAACCGGAGTCAAGCAATTTTTGAGCGAGACTTTGCCACTGTTGCAATACATCCACGATCAAAAGGTGATTCACCGTGATATCAAGCCAGCCAACTTAATCCGCCGCACTCAAGATGCCAGAATGGTACTGATCGACTTTGGTGCCGTCAAAAACCAAATCAGCCAAGGTGCGACAGGCCCATCAGGACAAACAGCATTAACTGCCTATGCAATTGGTACTCCTGGTTTTGCACCTCCAGAGCAAATGGCTATGCGTCCAGTCTACGCCAGTGATATTTATGCATTGGGGGTAACATGCATTTATTTACTGACTACCAAAACTCCTAAAGATTTAGATTACAATCCCAACACTGGTGAGATGATGTGGGAGCAGCTTGTGCAAGTGAGCGATCACTTGGGCAATGTGTTACGAAAAATGTTAGAGGTGTCTGTACGTAATCGCTATCAGTCAGCGGCAGAAGTTCTCAGAGCATTGGAAATAGAACCATACTTAGATAGTTTAGCAAAGGGTTTGCTGATTAAATCCGATCATGGATCTAAAGAGCGAACACATAACCACCTGGAAAATTCTGCTGTTTTATGTAACAACCCGGCTGCAACCAGTACTGGAGTGGCACAGGTAGCGGCAGCGATTCGTGCTAGACGAGCCAAGGCAGCAGAAGCCGCGGGATCGCACCAGGGTTCTGGGATGGGCAAATCAACGAGTTTCAGTAGCAACAGCAATGGTTCACAAGTTCAAAATTCTAAAGTTGGGCGAAAGTTAGATACCCAAGGTTTATTAACAGCTTATCTGAAGGGAAGACGAGATTTTGCCTTACACAATTTAAATTTGCTCAATCTGCAAGGTGCTGATTTATCTCAAACAAATTTCCATTCTGCTCAATTGCAAAAAACCAATCTTCAGGGAGCTAATCTTCACAATAGTGACTTTGGCAGAGCCAGTCTTACTCGAGCAAATCTTAAGGATTCTAATTTGAGCAAAGCATACTTTAACCATGCTGATTTAGAAGGAGCAGACCTGCGAGGCGCAGACCTTAGCAATGCTTATCTCAGCAATGCTAACCTCCGAGGAGCTAATCTGTGTGGTGCTAATCTGTGTGGTGCCAAAATTTCAGATGAGCAGTTAGCACTAGCAAAAACAAATTGGATGACCGTGCGCCCCAATGGGAAACGAGGCTTGTTGTAATTTTAAAGTGTGAACTACCGCAATCTAGAGACGGATGGAGTTTTCTAATTCATCGGGAATAGCCTCTTTTGTACCTATAATTCTATGCAAATATTCTCCTATATTAGGTTCTAGATTATCCTGATGGATGAATCATTTTTATTGAAGTCGATTATTTTAGATTAGCAGAATAATAGCCTCAACCTCCCTGCTTTTAAGTTCTCCATTTTTATTAATAATTTTAAAACACTCATTTTATCATAATCACAAGGTTGAACTTTTCTTATATCTAGGAAAATTAGCCCTGATTGTTCTCAATAAAAACTTAGATTTATTCAGAATTGACCAAATATGTATAATGTTTAAGTTGAGCCATAGCCATCACTCTCATGAATATTAATAAATATCCAAATATCTAGCAAAAATACGTAGATGTTTGTTAATTTTTCATGAAATCTTTATGATGTTTATCTGTTACAAATAACAAATGATTATTTACAATAAACAATAAAGCATCATAATAATTTTCTAAAGGTATTTACATACTTTTTATGGCTATAAAAAACAGGGAATCTCACACCTAAAATTTGTAAAATAGAACGATCCTAAACCACTAAATTTTTTAGATGGCAGCAAAAAGCAAAAAATTAATTATTCCTGATTGTCGGCTGGAGATGTATATTACAACCGAAATCAGGTAGTATAAGGTTTACGTATAATGACTGACTTTGCACAAACGGAAATAGAACGGCGATTAACTTTATATCAAGTATTTCTCAAATTGTATGAACACCACAGCAGCCTTCTAGATGAAATTCTTCAGCTAGAAAACCTATCTCAACCGTCGTCGAGGAGAGTCAAGACGACGGGTTACGTACATGGTGTAGTGGATAGTGCTTCTGTTTATTTGATGACTAATTTGGGCGACAATCAGACTCAGAGGTTACGACAGCCACAACAAATCTGGACGATAGGTCGTAATCGCACTAGTGGTATTTGCATTGCTGACAATCATCTGTCTCGTCGCCACGCTGCTATTCAGCATATTGATGAGCAAGGCTTTTACTTAATTGATTTCAACAGTACCAATGGCTCGTTTGTCAATGGTAATCGCACTGTTAGGCCGATTAAGCTCAAAGATGGCGATCGCATCCGTCTAGGAAATATGACTTTTGATTTTTTTGTGACTTCTACCTACCGCGTTCTGCCAACTGTTGCAATGGATTTATTGATGCAGCTTGTGCATCGGAATAATCATACAGTAGACATACTTACTTATTCCCAGAATAGACAAAAATCTCTAATTGAAAAACCAGATTCTAATTTAGAGGCGTTCAGCAATTTCGGCATAGTTGACAAGCTTGAAAATTTTTATGACAACTTCAGTTCAGAACAGAAATCAGAAATTTTAGACCGCCTACTTACCACACAAATACCGTCTAATCCCAACCAGCTAAAAAATGGGAACTTTTAGCAGTTTTCAATTGCTTCAGGAGTGCTGTACATGGATAGCGTGACACTTAGTCTGTTAGTCTGTGCTGAGTAAGAAGGTAAGGTTTGCTGAGGCAGACAAATAGTGAAAGTTAAAAGGGAACTCGTCAAAATATATAAAAAAAATTAAGAATATGATTAAATATCATAGCAATCATTTTGGAGTGGCATCTCTAGGTAACAATAAAAAGAAAGCGATTCAGAGATTGAGTAAGTAAGTTATGCTCTATCCTGGCAACAGGAGGATACTCAAGGTCTACCAGCAGTAGCAACAGTGATAGAGAACTCCGGTTATGTGGCTCACCACTACGCGTCTACGGCAAAAAAAACCCCCAGTGGGTGTTAGCCTACTAGGGGAGTTAGTTATCAGGGTGCATCTACCAATTAAGTGTTCTCAGGTTGAAGACCATACTCCGGATAAATTTGTCCAAAGGTCAGTTATTTTTTCAATAAAAAAACCCCCAGTGGGTGTTAGCCTATCAGGGGAGTGAGTTATCAGGGTCAGTTATTTTTTCAATAAAAAAACCCCCAGTGGGTGTTAGCCTACTAGGGGAGTGAGTTATCAGGGTGCATCTACCAATAATCTTTTCTAGG
>NZ_JBALDU010000083.1:0-26573 GCF_036917235.1 Nostoc sp. | reverse complement strand
CTTGAAAACGGCAACCCTCTACCGAGTTGGTTAAGTTTCAATGCTACTACCAAAACCTTCAGTGGTACTCCCTTAAATGAAAACGTCGGTAGTCTCAACATTAAAGTTATCGCCACAGATACTGCTCTTGCCCAAGCGAATGATGTTTTTACACTCACCGTTAACAACACCAACGATCCGCCAGAAGTATTTCAGGCGATCGCAGACAAAGAAGCAACAGAAGACACGGGTTTCAATTTCACTTTCTTAGACAACACCTTTAAGGATGTCGATGCTGGCGACATTCTCACTTACACTGCCACCCTCGAAAACGGCGACTCTCTACCGAGTTGGTTAAGTTTCAATGCTGCTACCAAAACCTTCAGTGGTACTCCCTTGAATGCAAACGTGGGTAGCCTGAACATTAAAGTTACTGCTACGGATACTGCTCTTGCCCAAGTCAGTGATGTTTTTGTACTCACCGTTAACAACACCAACGATCCGCCAGAGGTATTTCAGGCGATCGCTAATCAACAAGCAACAGAAGACACAGATTTCAATTTCGCTATCCCAGACAACACTTTCATTGATATCGATGGCGATAGCCTCACCTACACTGCTACCCTCGAAAACGGCGACTCTCTACCGAGTTGGTTAAGCTTCAATGCTGCGACCAAAACCTTAAGTGGTACTCCCTTAAATGCAAACGTGGGTAGCCTCAACATTAAAGTTACTGCTACAGATCCAGATATTGCTCAAGTCAGTGATGTTTTTGTACTTACCGTTAACAACACCAACGATCCGCCAGAGGTGGCGAATGAAATTGCAGATCCAGAAACAACAGAAGACACGGTTTTCAATTTCACTTTCTCAGAAAACGCCTTCATTGATGTCGATGCTGACGATAATCTCACCTACACTGCAACCTTGCAAAACGGCAACACTCTGCCGACTTGGTTAAGCTTCAATGCCGATACTAAAACCTTCAGTGGCACTCCCTTAAATGCGGATGTGGGTAGTCTGAATATTAAAGTTACTGCCACAGATACTTCTCTTGCTCAAGTCAGTGATGTGTTTGTACTCACTGTTAAAAACGCCAATGATGCGCCAGAGGTGATGAATGAAATTGCTAACCAAGAAGCAACAGAAGACACGGTTTTCAATTTCACTTTCTCAGAAGACACCTTTATTGATGTCGATGCTGGCGATAGCCTCACTTACACTGCCACTCTTGACAACGGCGATCTTCTACCCAGTTGGTTAAGCTTCAATGCTGCTACCAAAACCTTTAATGGCACTCCCTTAAATGCTGATGTGAGTAACTTCAACATTAAAGTTACTGCTAGGGATATTTTTGGGGTTGAAGTCAGCGATGATTTTGCACTCACTGTTAAGAACGTTAACGATGCGCCAGAGTTAGTTGAAGCGATCGCTAATCGAAAGGTAGTCATAAATACGCAGTTTAATTTCACTATCCCAGAAAATACTTTCATTGATATCGATGCTGGTGATAGCCTCACCTACACTGCTACTCTCGAAAACGGCGATCCACTGCCCAGTTGGCTAACTTTTAATTCTGCTACCCAGAATTTTAGTGGTACTCCGACGATGGAGAATTTGGGTAATCAGAATATCAAAGTCACTGCCAAAGATATTTCTGGGGATGAAGTCAGTGATGTGTTTGTACTGACAGTTGCTAAGTTCAATAGCGCACCAATTGTAGATCGGGCGATCGCTGACCAAAAAGCCACAGCAAAAACTACTTTCAACTTCACTATCTCTAAAAACACTTTTAGCGATGTGGATCTTGAAGATACCTTGACCTATACCGCTACCTTATACAATGGCGATCCATTACCCAGTTGGTTAAGCTTCAATGCTAATAAGCTTACCTTCAGCGGCACTCCTACGAATGATAATGTGGGTAGCTTGAACATTAAAGTCACCGCCACAGATCCGGCTCTTGCTGAAATTAGCGATGTATTTGCACTCACAATTGCTAAAGCCAACAATCCACCAATTGTAGATCGAGCGATCGCTGACCAAAAAGTTACGGCAGAAACTACCTTCAACTTCACTATCCCTGAAAACACCTTTAGCGATGTAGATATTGAAGATACCCTAACCTACACTGCTACCTTAGACAACGGCGACCCACTACCCAGTTGGTTAAGCTTCAATGCTAATGAGCTTACCTTCAGCGGCACTCCTACGAATAATAACTTGGGTAGCTTGAACATTCAAGTCACCGCCACAGATCCGGCTCTTGCTGAAATTAGTGATGTGTTTGCACTCACCGTTGCTCAAGGGATTACTCCTGAGGCTGAATCAACTAGCCTACTTACAAGAATTACAGGTGATATCTTTACGATCAAAAATCAAGTTAACGGTGAAAAAGCCAAACTCTCAGTCAAGATTAAAAGCAACACCTCCGAAGAAGTCAATGAACTGGGTCTATTTGTCGTTGACGATGCCGAAGGGAGGATTAACGGCGTAGCCCCTGGTGCTGCAAATTACACCGAACTAGCTCTCCAACGAGCAACGGTGCTTCTTTCATCTCTTGCCAAACTACCCAATGGTTTTAATCCCACTGAACTGAGCAGGTTACTGGAATTCAACTCTGAGAGCAATCTAAGATTTTATTTAATCCGTAGCAGCACTACTCAGGCGGTGCTATCTGGACAAACCCCGTTTTCTCAGGTGCTTTTTTCCTCGGATACGAATGTGGACGATACAGGGTTCTCTCTCAACTTCCAGAATTTGGTTTTCAAGATTGCAGCAACAGACCAAGATCCACCTCTAGGTACTGGTCTTCAAGGAAAATATGAACCCGAACTAATTGATTTACGGGATGTGAAACAATTGGTAAAAGCCGAATTTGTAGTTCATAGAGAAGCAGCTTTTAACAACTTTGTCGGCTTTTATCAGATAACTGATGAGAATGGTGGCATCGATACCAATGGCGATGGTACAGCAGATGTGCTGGTTGGACAGGCGGGTTATACTCAAGCTGCGATTAGTAACCGTGTCGCTGGTATTGATTTGAGTGTAGCTAACGAAGGTACAGCAAGTTTTACAGGCACTTTCCAACCTGGTGCTATTTTCGTCCCATTTATCATTGTTAATGCCGGGGCTGATGCAATTCTTGATAGCAATCCCAATAACGATCCGGCGGTTTACTTCTCCTTCTTGGGTGCTAACACTGACCAAGCAGATCATATTCGTCTGTTAGGGAATAACGCTTTTGGCTTTGAGGATTTGGCAAATGGCGGCGATCGAGATTACAACGATTTGATTGTCCGAGTTAATTTGAGTATCGCCTAGTCTGAAGTGACTCGTATAGATGTAATATAGCCTGTAAGCTTTATTGAGCAATAAATACAGGCTTTTTTTATGAAAAAGTCAAATATCAGTCATAAAGAGCGATCGCATCACCGATGTTTTAGTGACAGAAGATGCGATCGCAGCAAAGTATCACAGTGATTCAAACAAATATGTGAGAGTATATTTATTCACTTACCCGGAGACATAATTATGGTTTTTGCTGGCAAACGACCAAATAATTTAGGTATTAGCAACGGTAAATTAGCATCCTGCCCTAATTCCCCTAACTGCGTTTCTAGTCAGAGTCCAGATGCATCTCACCAAATTGCACCACTGACTTTTACATCTACTCCAGAAGAAGCGATTACTAATCTTAAACAGATTATTGAGTCTTTACCAAGAACCAAAATCATTACCGAAAGTAAAGATTATTTATATGCAGAATTTAAAAGTGCTTTACTCGGATTTGTGGATGATGTAGAATTTTATCTAGACCGGAATGCCAATGTTATCCAGGTGCGTTCAGCTTCACGTTTGGGTCAGAGCGATTTGGGTGTTAATCGTCAACGAATAGAGACGATTAGAGCCAAGTTCAATTAATTTGTAATTGAACTAAGGATTGGAAATTAAAGACTGGGATAAGTAAGTAGTTGGGCAAAATTAATTACACAATGTGGCGTTGCTGAATTAAGGGATGATTCTTGTGGGGTGGGCATCCTGCCCGCCCGGAAATACAAGGGACGCTCATGTTGCCCATCCCACAAAAATAGTAAAATCATCCCGCAATGCAACCCCCACAATGTTATTACTAGTGAGACATTCGCAGAGTATTGGATTGATTCACTTGGTTTGCAATGGTTGTAAATATTTTTGTCCATCTATTTATGTGGATTCAAACCCTAGTAAAATCTAGAATGACGATTGTGAAATGTGGTGTGATATTTCACCGAAAATTATGAATTACCAATTAGTTAAACTCTGCGATTGCAATATTTGTGAAACTTAATTTATTTAAAAATTTTGACCCTCGACCCCGACTGATAGTTGCTATCGGACTCGCTGTATTAGTTTTAGTAATCCTGCCGCATTCTCTGCAGTTACCTACTCGTATTCTCTGCGCTTGGAACTCCGGTATTGACTTTTTCTTAGCTATAACTTGGTGGAAAATGACCAAGGCTAACCCAGAAAAAATTCGCCGTTATGCTGAGAGTGAATATGAAGGACATTTGGCTATATTTATGTTGGTGATTGCTGCGGCTTGTGCCAGTGTTTTAGCGATTGGGTTTTTATTAACTCATAAAAAAGGATTGTCAATAATTCTGCTTACCCTACATGTCATACTTTCAATTATGACCATTGTCGGTTCCTGGTTACTAGTGCATACGATGTTTGCAGTGCAATATGCACATAGCTATTACAAATATATTAATCGTAATCATAGTGAAGAAATCACCGGAGGTTTAGATTTTCCTCATAACGACTATCCAGACTACTGGGAATTTTTATATTATTCATTTGTTGTCGGCATGACCAGTCAAGTTTCAGATGTGCAGACAACATCACCCAACATGAGACGCTTGACTCTGTTACATGGCATCTTATCTTTCTTTTTCAATACCACCATTTTAGCTATGAGTATTAATATCATTGCATCCCTGATTTAAAAATTGTTTGACTCAGCCAAAAGTATGATTATTTGGTTCTCTACTTAGAGAAGGAGGAAATTAGATTACCAGTTCTTTAGCATGGACTCAAGTTAAGATAATCGGAGTGAGCTCATGCCTTATAACAAAATAGATGAATTATCTGAAGAAATCAAAGGACAACTGCCTGAACACGCACAACAAATTTTCGTTGCGGCATTTAATGCTGCTCAAAGTGATACTTTGAGTGAAGAGGGTGCGCTTGATATTGCTTGGAATAGTGTAAAAAATGAATACGAACCAGGCAATGATGGCAAATGGCAGAGAAAGCCCGAAGATACTGCGATACATCATAAAGCTGTTGTATCTGGCGGAAACTAAGTAAATTTCACCTGTGGATAAATATTTGATTTCAAGGGTCTTATAAGGGTATAAGGGAAATTTCATTCTTAGAAAGCAGAAATGAAATTTCCCTTTTTTTCACAACTTATGTCAGAAGATAGATATTTCTTATAACTTATATTAGTTGCTATCAATGTCATAGATTCACACGTTGATAATCATCGTGCTATTCGCTGCTATGAAAAATGTGGTTTTGTGAAAGTAAAGCTATTGCCCGCAAATGAACTGCATGAAGGAGAATACTCAGATTGTTGGCTCATGGCAATAGAGCCAAAGAAATCATGAGGAAATGCATTCTACCTGTTATGCCTTCTTACCTGCTACTGGTTCAGCTATATTTTCCATATCGACCAGATTCCACTTTAAACCTTTGCTTCTATATATACGCTTCTGCAAATTTGGATAATCACCGATATCATAGTCTAGCCTTTGACCAACCACTATACATTTGAATATAGAATTGCCCGTGTTTTTCAAGTTGTGCGGCTTACCACCAGCGCGATATCCAATAAAATCTCCTGCTTTAACTGGATAAACACTTTCTCCAATTGTTGCCTCAGCTTCTCCCTCAAGAACGTATACGCACTCTTCTTCGTGATAGTGCATATGAAGCTCCGTTGATTCACGTCCAGGCTCTACTTCAATGATGTGGAAACCGATATTTTTTAAACCTGTCAAATCCCCTAAAGACTTATTCAGTCTGCGAGCATTGGAGTTGAGAAAATGTGTTTTTTCTAGTCCTTCATAAGACTCAATCTCTTCTTTGGTGACTAAATACTTTTCCATTTCTTGATACCAAGGTGCTAAGAAAATTTGATGGTGAATAAGCGAGGGGCCTAAAGATCAATTAAGACGGAAGTTAAAACAGGTTCAAGAGTTCCATCTCAGCAGAAGCGATGCCTACGGCGGTAAACTACGCTTCTATTTGTGGATGGGATTATATCATCACTTCGTTATTAAGTGCAACTCCATAGAGAATTGGTATCAGTTAATGTCTGACTGGATATCGAGAGTAGTACATCAGCTTAGATCGTAGCTAGCTAGAGTACGTTACTAAATTAACTCGCGTGTTCCCAGTCACTAAGTAACTCATGTTGTTGTACTATTTTATGGCATTTATGAAATGGTACTTTAGGAGTACCAATACTCCTACCAGGAAAAGACTGTTTTTTGGTCTTGGTAGGTCTATTTTCTAGGGTTGTTGAACTGAACTGTTGGGTTTTCATTGGTAAATAAATCTCTGATTAAAATCTGAGCACCAATGTATAACATCAATTTGAAAACGGCAAATTTCTGAAGAAAAATAAAAAAGACCTATTTAATTTCTAAAGGAAAGAAGAGAAATTAAAGAGTTTATTTACTCTGAAGGTGAAGTGTGGCCAATGAGACTAACGATCGCTGCGGCTAAATCCACCGGCTCGACGGGTTTAGGTAGATGTTTTTGAAATCCTGCTGCCATTGCTTGGTTGTAATTAATTTCTCCTGCATAAGCAGTTAAAGCGATCGCAGGTATTTGTCCGCCTTGCTCTGGCGGTAATTTTCTCACTTCGCCCAGCAACATATAGCCATCCATGAAGGGCATTCCAATATCGCTTAAGAGGATATCTGGGTGGGATTGCACTAATGTTTGCAGCGCTTCATCTGCTGATTCAACTGCCGTTACTGTCGCACCATATTGTTCCAGCGCAAAGCTAAAAAATTCTCGCACATCAGCTTGATCGTCCACAAGCAGTATTTGTACTCCAGCCAGTAATGTCTCGTCAGTACTGAGTTCTGCTTGAGAAGCTTCACTACTAACTCGCAACTCAGAATTTTTGAGCAAAGGTAGTTTGACTGTGAAGGTAGCTCCTTGTCCTTCTCCCAGACTCTCTGCCTGAACTGTGCCACCATGAAGTTCTACTAGATGACGGACAATTGCCAGTCCCAATCCCAATCCGCCAAAAACTCTGGTTGTCTTAGCATCTGCTTGGCGGAAGTAATCAAAGACATAGGGTAAAAATTCCGGGTTAATTCCTTTACCTGTATCAATTACCTGGATTTGAGCGTCTAAACCAACTTGCTGTAGACGCACTTCTACAAGCCCATCTGTAGGTGTGAATTTAACGGCGTTGGAGAGGA
This sequence comes from Nostoc sp., assembly GCF_036917235.1. GTDB lineage: Bacteria > Cyanobacteriota > Cyanobacteriia > Cyanobacteriales > Nostocaceae > Nostoc. The sequence continues at coordinate 19,107 of NZ_JBALDU010000083.1, read as the reverse complement.
GATTCCACATCACTTGTTGCAAGCGATCGCCATCGCCAAGAACTTTGCCGATATCATTACTTAAGATAATTTGAATTTGAATCGATTTGGCTTCTGCTGCTAAACGCACCGTTTCTAGTGCAGATGCGATCGCTATTTTCAAATCCACTGCATGGAGATTTAACCTAACCTTACCTTGCAAAATCCGCGAAACATCAAGTAAATCTCCAATCAATTGAGTTTGTAACTTGGCATTCCGCTCGATTGTTTCCAATGCTCGGATTTTAGTAGCTTCGTCGAACTTGCGGGTTCTGAGTAACTTTGCCCACCCTAAAATCGGATTCAAGGGAGTTCGGAGTTCATGGGAAAGGACAGCGAGGAATTCATCTTTAATCCGGTTGGCTGTCTCGGCTTGTGCCCTGGCAGTCTTTTCAGCTTCGTAAAGTTGAGCGCGGGCGATGGCTTGCGCACACTGCTGTCCCAGTGTCAACATAAATCCCCGGTCTTCTTCGTTAAATATTTGAAGAGGAGTAAAGCTTAATCCCAAAGCCCCAATTACTTTACCTTCTACTATCAGGGGAATGGAAGCCCAGGCATTATTCGCTATAACAGTCACAACATCTGCTAAGTCGGGATATCTAGCAATCATGGCTGCTAAATTTTCTAAAAAAATTGGCTGCCCAGTTCTGACTGTTTCTGCTATTTGGTTAGGTGCTACGAGCGGAAAACTTGTCGAAGTATTTATGAGCGTTTGCGGATAGCCAATTGCTTGCACAACTTTTAGGGTAGTATTTCCTTCAGTAAGTAAGACAACGGAACCACCAGTAGCTTCCAAGGCGGCAATGCCTTGGTTCACCACTACATCAGCCACCTGTTGGGGAGTTAAGGCTTCCGAGAAGGCAGCAGTTATTTTTTGTAAAAGTACTGTACGATTGACAGACCGTTCAGTTTCCTGGTAAAGTCTGGCGTTGTCGATGGCTATCGCTGCCCGCCGAGCAATATCTTCTGCTAAAGCCAAGTCTGTTTGTTGATAGTACCGACCAGATTCGGCGGTAAAAAAAGAGATTGCTCCAAATAGTTGCCCGCGGGAACGAACTGGAATCACCATCAGAGAACGAATACCCAGACTTTGCAGCAATTGCAGATGTTCGTTGTCTTCAGACATATCTACGAGATTAGAGTCAGATAATTCGGGATAAAAGATAGATATTCCTAGCCTTAGCTGCCGTACAAGCTGTTTGGCTTTGCTTTTGGGTCGATAACGCCGTCGGATTTCGTCTAAAGTATTCAGTTTTGTGGGATCGGCAATTGCGATCGCAATTTGTTTACTTGACCAATCTTCCTCAAAGACATCTACAATGCACAAATCTGCTAAAGTTGGAACTGCTAGATTTGCCACATTTTCTAAGGTGATTTCATAATCTAATGAGGCAGCTAGTAAGGTGCTGGCTTCGACTAAAAAGTTTTGTGTGGCTTCAATTCGTTTGCGATGGCTAATATCTTCAATAATCCCTAATGCATACATTGGAAGTCCCTTCGCATCCCAAACTGCTGATGAAGTTAGATTTACCCAAACTATAGAACCATCTTTGCGGATGTAGCGCTTTTCTAAGGAATAACCACTAATTTCTTTTGCTACAACTCGCCGAGCATTTTCCAAATCAACTTCTAAGTCGTCAGGGTGGGTAATTTCCTGAAAGTTCATTTGAATTAACTCTTCATGGCTATACCCAGTAATTTCGCACAGAGCAGGATTAATTTGCAGAAATTGTCCATCCAATGCTACTAGAGTAATACCCACAGCTGCCTGATTGAACATTGCCCGAAACCTTTCTTCGCTTTCTCGCAAAGCAACTTCTGTTTGCTTGGCTGCTGTCACATCTGCCAAAATAATGCCAATTCCTACCGTTTCACCCATTGCGTTATCAACTGGGTAATAGTTGCCGAGCCAGTAACCATAACGTCCTAGTTGTCCTCTTGTCTCACCAATGATTTCCATATTCAGCAGGGGTTCTCCAGTATCTAACACGCGCTGTAACTGTGGCTCTAACTCAGCCGCCATCGCTGGCAAAACTTCCCTAAATTTGCGTCCTAGATGTTCTTCTATAGTTAAACCGTTGATGTCTGCGAAAACTTGATTAATGCGGATATATTGCAGTTCCCGATCCAAAAAGCATACGGCAACAGGAGCCGCTCCTAGCAACGCATCTAGGAGAGATAAAGATTCGGCATAATGGACTAAAGCTTGCTGGATGTCTCGATAAAGTTGGGCATTTTCTACTGCTAAGGCCGCACGATGGGTAATCTCTGTTGCTAAAGTTAGGTCAGTGCGATCGTAGCGACGGTTTGATTCTGCGGTGACAAAGCTGATAGCGCCGAGTACTCGCCCTTTTGCGATTAACGGCACAATCATTACAGACTTCATCCCCAATTGCCGAACAAGTTCTAAGTGTTCCTGATTCTGAGTAGTCGCCACTAATAGCGAATCAGATACCTCTGAGAGCAATTCGCTTTGCCCGGTTTGCAGTACTCTAGTAATTGCACTTGTACCCTTGTAATCTGTCACATACTCCTGAATTTTACGCGCCAACTCCGCTTTCGATGGGTCTGCATGGGCAATGGGTAGACGACGAATGGAACCATCTTCATTTAAAATATCAACGCTACACCAATCAGCTAGTTGGGGAACTGAGATTTTAGCGATCTGTTCTAAGGTTTGTTCATAATCTAGCGAAGTAGAGAGTAAACTACTAATTTGGGCAATATAGTGGAGTCTTTCCTCAGCCTGCTTGCGCTCAGTAATATTCACACCTGCACAGATAATACCTAAAATGCTATTGTCTGCATCCCTTAGTGGTTCAATTAGCAAATCATAAAAACAGTCTTCTCCAGAAGTTGTCAGACAAACCTCTTCACGGGTTGCAACACCAGTCTCTATTACCTTTAGCTTAATTGCCTGCAATTGCTCTGCTACTGAGGCTGGAAATAATTCATCATCAGACTTACCTAACATTTCCTCAGCAGTGTCTAGGCCTTGAGGATTATGAATCCACTGATATCGCAAATCACGATCCTGCTGAAATACCACGATATCTGAACTACTTAACGCTAATCGAAATCTTTCTTCACTAACTTTCAGCTGTTGCAGATTTATATCAGCTCGTCTTTTCGCAGTCTTTAATGCCTCACATAAGATACTAAAGAGCAATCCTTGTAATGCAAACAACCCAATTCGTACAGAATTAGAGAAGTCAAAACTCAGCTCATAAGCTGGGGAGAGAAAGAAGTAATTGCTTAGTAATGCAGACAAAGAAGTTGCTAATAACCCTGACTTCAAACCACCATACCAAGCACTCAACATTACAGCGCTAAAAAACAGCAGGAAAGGAGTTCCGCTCATGTTTAACCAGGGGTCTAGCATCAACATTAGCACTAGTGCAAGTGCGACAATTAATACAACGATGCTATAACGCAGTAACTGAGAATAATGAATATGGGGCATGAAAAGTTTTTGGAACAACCAATACTCATTACAAAGACTGTATATAGCCTAAGCTAGTTTGTAAATTTTAGTAACTTATCTCTAGATAGATTTTTGCTGAGTTGTAAAAACCTCTTTTGCTAGAGGTTTATTTGTTAGCTATCTGATATGTAAATCAAAAGTTTAGCTCGATCCATCAAGATAAATTGCACTGTTTTGCTAATCTAAAATACTAAATACAAACACGAAACTGATTTATAATAACAAATATATAATAATATCTGTTTCAGGAAAAAGATAAGTATAAAATATTGGCTGTCGGTAATTAACTGCCATATTACTATTTATTTGTTGGACATCAATATTGAAATTTAAATGCATAAGTAAGCAATTGATATTGCCAGGATATTTACTTAAGCACTGGAGATAATAACAACGCGATCGCCTACTTGTAGTTTGACTTATTTGTTCCTAAGACAATACCGATGCTTGTACTGATAACCACTTCCGAATCATTAAGTATCAATGGTGTTTGAAAATCTTTTAGAATCCGCTCAGTAAATTGAATAGCTTTTTCAATACCAGAAATACCTTCCAGGAGAATTACGAATTCGTCACCACCGATTATGAGACGGGTGAGGACACCCATACCACAAGAAAATTTGGGATTTTTTTATTTGGAAATCCCTAAAGAGGTTTTTCAGGAACTTTACCCTTTGTCGGCTAATCTTAGTGCCAGTCCCCCATACTCAATATTGCGATCTAAGATTGTTGGGTATTCTATAAATTGCGATCGCCACTATACGGATGATTGAAGTTGAACATCTGAGTAAAATATACGGCTCTACCCCAGCGATTACTGATGTCACTTTTAGCGTCGAACCTGGGGAGATTTTAGGGCTGTTAGGCCCCAATGGCGCTGGAAAAACCACAACCATGCGGATTCTGGCTGGTTATTTACCGGCAACCAATGGAAATGCCCGGATTGCTGGTTATGATGTCCATGAAAATTCTCTGGCTGTGCGCCAACGAATTGGTTATTTACCCGAAACACCGCCGTTATATCCAGACATGACGGTGGAGGGATTTTTGCATTTTGTCGCCCGAATTAAGGGAGTTTCAGCAGGCGATCGCCCCAATAAGGTGACAGCCGCCATCGAACGCTGCAACTTAGAAGATAAGCGAAAGGTAATTATCCGCAAACTCTCAAAAGGATACCGCCAAAGAGTCGGAATTGCTCAAGCGATCGTCCACGATCCCCCAGCGATTATTTTGGATGAACCTACCGTTGGACTCGATCCTCGACAAATAATTGAAGTGCGGAATTTAATTAAAAGTCTCGCTGGTACTCACACAATTATTCTTTCCACGCACATTCTGCCAGAAGTGAGTATGACTTGTAGCCGCGTCGCCATTATCAATCGCGGTAAAGTGGTGGCAACTAATACACCAGAAAACCTGATGACTCAGTTGACAGGTGGTTCAGGGTACGAATTGGAAATAGAAGGAGAAGCTGCCCTAGCGAAACAGGTATTGCAAAAAGTCGCGGGTGTGAGCCTGATAGAATCAATTCCGACAGCCGGAATGCACGGACATCAACCCCAGGAAAACCGCGCTTACCTGCGGGTGATATCGCAACCAGGAAAAGAACCAGGACGCGATATTGCCACAACATTAGTGCGTGCGGGATTCGGTTTACATGAACTGCGGAGGGTTAACGCCACCTTAGAAGATGTATTCTTGCAACTGACCACAGAAGAAAAGAATTTCGATCCTGAGGTAGACTTAGCAGCAGACAAAGAAGGAGAGGCAGCGTAAATGGGTATAGTGCTGAGTAATATTATTGCCATTTATCGCCGAGAGTTACAGAGTTATTTTGTATCGCCCTTAGCTTATGCGATCGCAGGCATATTTTGGTTAATCGCCGGGTTATTCTTCGTGATGATTTTGCTAGGGCCAGACGGCATTTTGGTAGGAGTTGCGGCAATAGATGCACAAGGGCAACAGCTGGGAGTACCAGTACCCCCGATAGATGTCCCTTACGAATTTGTCCGAGCATTTTTGGATCGTATGGGATGGCTATTGTTATTTATCCTGCCCATACTGTCGATGGGACTCTATGCCGAAGAACGGAAGCGGGGCACTTTAGAACTGTTAGCCACCTCACCAATCACCAATTGGGCGGTAGCTGTAGGTAAATTATTAGGTGTGATAACATTTTTTATCACAATGGTTTTACCCATGCTAGTGTTGGAAGCGATCGCCATTAGCGGCTCAAATCCACCAATGACACCCTCAATTCCCTTATTGGGTCATATTGGATTAATCTTACTAGCAGCAGCAATTTTATCTGTAGGAATGTTTATTTCTTCATTAACAGACAGCACAATTTTGTCTGCCGTTCTTACCTTTGCAGTAATCTTATTATTGTTATTGATTGATTTAATCGCCAAAATTGTTCCTGGCCCCGTAGGCGAAGCTTTAGGTTATCTATCGTTGCTGAAACATTACAACACATTAATCCAAGGCATTTTTGATACTAGCGCTTTAATTTTATTTGCAAGTTACATTTTTTTGGGCATCTTTCTTACAGCTCAATCAATTGATGCACTGCGTTTTCAAAGGCAATAGTTATATAAGTTATGAGTTAAAAGTTAGGAGTGAGGAGTTGAAGAAAAATCCAAAATCCAGAATACAGAACAAGAAAGTGGGAGAATTAAACCCGTTTATTCAGATGCTTTCTACGAGACGCTGCGCTATCCGCCAGTTATACATAATTGAATTAATTCTGAATTATGGCTCCTGACTCCTGAATTGTGTTTTATTAAAACTCATAATTCCTAACTCCTAACTCCTCACTTCAGTATAAATAATATGAAAATAGTTGCAAAAAATAAACTGTGGAAATATCTGTTTTGGTTGGGGCCGTTCCTAATTGCTGTCGGCTTAACAGTTGGATTAGTCTCTGAACAATGGGGATTAATTCCATTAGTATTTCTAATTACAGGAATTGTCATCAGTGGATTGGGGATAATATGGCAAAGCTACCAGAGTAACTGGTGGAACCGTCGTTCTACCCAAGCTGGGACTAATGCCTTATTGGCGACTCTGGCAGTATTAGCAATTTTGGGATTGATTAACTTTTTGGGAACTCGCTATCACTTGCGGGCAGACTTAACAGAGGCTCAATTATTTACTCTTGCACCCCAGTCACGTGAATTAGTAAGAGTTTTACCACAGCCAGTTAAAGTGTGGGTGTTTGATATTAACCAAAATCCCCAAGACCGAGAACTGCTAGAAAATTATCAGCGCCAAAGCTCAAAATTTAAATATGAGTATATCGACCCCCAAGCTAGACCAGGGCTTGCAGAAAAGTTTGGTGTCAAAGATTATGGAGAAGTTTATTTAGAATCTGGGGATAAACGGCAATTAGTACAGACGATAAATGAAAATGAGCGATTATCAGAAATTAGATTAACTGGTCGTCTGCAACAACTAACAAATTCAACCACAGCCAAAGTTTACTTATTACAAGGTCATGGCGAACGCCAACTTTCGCCTGGTAAAGATGCAATATCACAAGCAGTTCAGGGATTAGGCGATAAAAACTTTACAACATCACCTCTGAATTTAGGAGAAACTTCCAAAGTTCCTCAAGATGCGGCTGTAGTGATAGTAGCTGGCCCCAAACGAGGACTGTTTGAGGGTGAAGTCAAAGCTTTGCAAGAATATCTTAATCGCGGCGGTAATTTACTGCTGATGATCGATCCGAATACCGATCCCAAACTTAACAGCTTGCTACAAGAGTGGGGTGTTCGTCTAGATAATCGTTTAGCAGTCGATGTCTCTGGCGAAAGCGTCGTGGGACTTGGCCCTGCTGCGCCCTTAGTCACAGAATATGGACAACATCCAATTACCAAAGATTTCGGTAACGGCAATTCCTTTTATCCGATTGCCCGACCACTGGAAATTACCTCTGTACCTGGTGTTCAGGCTACTCCACTGCTACGAACCAAACCCTACCCCAGCAGTTGGGCAGAAAGCGACCTCCAAAGCGAAAAATTAGAGTTTAATGCAGATAAAGACCTCAAAGGGCCTCTAACCTTGGGTGTTGCCTTAACAAGAAAACAAACACCCAAATCTACCTCCACTCCCCAAGCCTCACCTACACCTTCACCTCTACCTTCACCAACCACTCAAAGCAAGACTAGCCCGACTCCTTCAGCCTCACCCAAGACTCCACAAGCGTTACTCTTACCATCACCAACTACCCAAAGCAAGACTAGCCCGACTCCTTCCCCTTCCCCCAAGACTCCACAAGCGTTACCCCTACCATCACCAAGGACTCAAGGGAAGGCTTCGCCCAGTTCCTCATCTCCTTCATCTTCCCCTACTTCCTCATCTCAAACAGCTACCGAGTCTCGGTTAGTAGTTTTAGGAAATTCCGATTTCGCCACCGATGGTTTGTTTCAACAGCAATTAAATGGAGATGTATTCCTCAACTCAGTTACTTGGCTGAGTCAACAGGATCAGCAACCCCTTTCCATTCGTCCCAAAGAACCGAAAAATCGGCGCATAACCCTGACAAACACACAAGGTAATCTTTTAATATTGTCATCTCTGTTGATTTTACCCTTAATTGGATTTGCGATCGCAGTTATTATTTGGTGGAAACGACGGTAAAAAGTGATTTAGGAGTTAGGAGTTAGGAGTTACAAGTAGAGACTGGAGAAGAGTTTTTTCCCTGCCCAATGACAAATGACAAATGACTAAAAAATGAAATTGCCACGAACGACTTTAATTTTAATACTCCTAGCTCTGGGTTTAGGTGGTTTTGTTTACTTCTATGAAATTCGGGGTGCAACTGTGCGACAAGAAGTCAAAGAGCAAAAGCAGAAAATTTTCTCTTTTGCAGAAGATGATGTGCAGTCTTTAACAGTCAAGACAAACAAAATCACTCTTAATCTGGAACGTAACCCTCAATCTTCTAGTAACCCCAAGTGGTTAATCAAATCTCCGATATCGGGCCCAGCAAATGACGCTATTGTTTCTTATTTAATGGATTTGTTAGTCAAAGGTAATAGCGAGCGTACTTTATCAACTCCAGCAAAAGAGCTTGGAGAATTTGCCTTAGATCCACCCCAAGCAACTATTAATATCACCCTGAAAAACCGACAAAGCCATCAGTTGATTTTGGGTAAATCTAACTTTAACGGTCGTTTCTTGTATGCTCAAACTGACCCTACTGCTAAACCCGACGGAAATATAAATGTGCTGTTAGTATCTACAGATTTTGCAAATGCCGTCAATCGGGAATTATCAGAGTGGAAACAACCTGTAGATAATAGCCAGAAGCTACCTGGACTCAGTACCCCTTTACCAACTCCAACAAATAGTAAATAAGCAATTACGGTTTCTGTGGTATGTTTCGGTAACGCACAGTGGGTTAGCACATCTGTGCTACTCTACTTCAAATCTTACTATTTTTCTAAGTTACTATGACAAATCCGACAGCAACATTGCTGATTTCCTGCCCCGATCAAAGGGGATTGGTAGCGAAGTTTGCTAATTTCATCTATTCTAACGGTGGTAATATTATCCATGCAGATCAGCACACAGATTTTGCTGCTGAGTTATTCCTCACGCGTATTGAATGGCAGTTAGAGGGATTCAATTTACCGCGAGAATTTATTGCCCCTGCATTTAATGCTATTGCTCAACCTTTAGGTGCTAAGTGGGAATTACGTTTTTCTGATACAGTACCACGCATTGCTATTTGGGTAAGTCGGCAAGACCATTGTCTGTTTGATTTAATTTGGCGACAACGCGCTAAAGAATTTATTGCTGAAATTCCTTTAATTATTAGCAACCATTCTAATTTAAAGGTAGTTGCAGAGCAGTTTAATATTGACTTTCAGCACATTCCTATCACTAAAGACAATAAATCAGAACAAGAAGCCCAACAACTAGAATTACTCCGCCAGTACAAAATAAATTTAGTTGTATTGGCGAAATATATGCAGATTGTTAGTGCAGATTTTATTAGTCAGTTTCCGCAAATTATTAATATACATCATTCATTTTTACCAGCATTTATCGGAGCAAATCCCTATCACCGAGCTTTTGAACGGGGTGTGAAAATTATTGGGGCAACGGCGCATTATGCCACAGCCGATTTAGATGCAGGCCCAATTATTGAACAGGATGTGGTGCGAGTTAGTCACCGTGATGAAGTTGATGATTTGGTGAGAAAAGGCAAAGATTTGGAGAGAATTGTATTAGCAAGAGCGGTGCGATCGCACTTGCAAAATCGTGTATTAGTATATGGTAATAGAACAGTAGTCTTTGAGTAATTTTATACTAAACGTAATGTAAGAGAGCGATGCTTGCTTGGTCGATGCCCATCTTAAAGGAGCTAGTATGGGCAATGTCAATTTTACCCGATGCAACTTGAGTGGAGCAGAACTCAGTGAAAATCCTTGGTTGGAAGGTGCTATCTTTTGCAACACTACTATGCCAGATGGAAGTATTCGTATTAACAACACTTGATTGATTTATAAGCGATGCTGAATCAGCTAACAAAAAGGAAAATCAACCTTAACTTAATGCAAATCATAAGCTCCAATTGGAGTGCCTAATGCTTCTAGCTGAGATCGAATAATTCCAAATGTCATTGCTGCGAGATAGTCAAACGTTAGTGATATAAATTGAGCTAAAAATTCTTGCTGTAAGGTAAGATTAAGTTCTGGGTTGGCACTTTTCATTGCGCCATAAAATAATTCAGCTTTGACGATTGAGCAAACGGCAATATCTTTAGTAGCAGTGGTTTCTAGTTTCTGCTTTAAGGTGAAATTTTTACCACGCATATAGATAATGCAAGTGTTAGTATCTAGCAGAAATTTCACAGGATGGGTTCGCGTTCTTGTTGTTGTCCTTGGGGATGGCGAAAGAATGTTTTATCTTCGATACATCCATAGAATTTAGTCAGGGGATATTCTGGGGTTTCGGTTTGGGTTTCTGGTTGTAAGGACTCAATGAGGGTTTTTAGCAATGTCAAGCCTCGGCTAAGGTCGAGTTCTTCGATGAGTTCAGCTAAGGGAGATTGACGGAAGAATTCTGAAAGTTTGGTGGGTTGGTTTGGGTGGGTGTTGTGTGTGGTCAGGCTTTGGGCAAGGAATTGGATCATATACAGTTAGTTTATCGTTGGGAGAAAGCTGAAGGAGTTGTTGTTCGAGTTCTGGGATAACCATGATGGGGTTTAAGTGGAGGATAATTTTATTTTACTTTCACTCTTCAGGGGTTAATTTAGTTTGACTCGTTTTTTACCTGTTAATAGTTATTGCATTATCTAGATTTCAGGACTTACGCATCAGTCTTTTAAAACCGAATTGAATCAGCTAGTCGAGTAATCGCACAAGCGATCGCACTTTACGAAAATCTCCTCGAACAGCAGGAAAAAGCTCACAACGAAACTCTGGAACAACGTGAGGCTGAAAAGATGTGGATTTACCAAAAGCGCCAAGAACTTGAACAGGTACAGAATGGGCTGGAAACCATTCTCAGTAAATGCGCCATTGTTTAATCGCCTTCCTTACAGAAAAAAAATAGTTATTTCAAGAATGGCTAAAATGCTGTAAGAAGCGATCGCGCTTTGTTATAGTCGCCAGTCTCATAATGTCATTTACAGATAAACGTCCTCTTAGTTGGTTGTTGCAGCAGTTTCAACTCCAGCCAGGTAAACCCGCCATTGCCTCTGGATTGCGTAGCCTTTTTGTACTGGGTGTCCCGATTGGAATTGGCATCATTACAGGTCATACTGCTGAAAGTGCGATCGCCACTATGGCAGCTTGGTTCGTTGGGATGGTAAATGTTGACGGAGCCTACCGTCAGCGAGCGATCGCTATGATCGCAGCTACCATTGGGGTAACTGTAATGTTCCTAATCGCAAGTCTGGTTAGCAGTCATCTCTGGTTAGCTGTCCCGACCACGTTCTTGGTGATATTTATCACAGGTTTAGCTAGCCTCTATGGCAACGTGGCTGCATCTGTCAGCTTGATTACTTCGATTATGTTTGTGATTGCGCTGGCTAGATTCGCTGCATTTTCTAATTTGTCTACTCTTATTCAACACTGTGGGCTATGTCTGGCTGGTGGAACATGGACAACTGTCTTGTCATTAGGATTGTGGGCGGTGCGTCCTGATGTACCTGCAATACAGACAGTCGCTAACTGTTATCTGTCATTGAGCAATTTTGTAGACTTGGCAAGCCAGAGAGCATTAAATCCAAGAGCTCGTCAGGAATGGGAACAGCGATTTTTGCAAGCTCAAGATACAGTCATTCAAAACTTAACATCTGCCCGTAGCGTCTGGACAACTATCTGGACTAGGCAAAGAGGAGCTACCCTGAGGGGAAATCAGTTACTCGTATTAATTGAGGATATAAATCAAATTGTCAATTCTGTTGTAGCACTGAGCGAACTATTAGCGATCGCATCCGAACATCAACTATTTTCTCGGTTGCAGCCAGAAATTCAGGAAGTTATACAACAGTCGGCAATTGCTCTGCAAATGTTATCACAAGCGATCGCCAAAGGAAAAAACTCACCTCACTTAGGGGATCTCGATAGGAGTCTTGAAGCACTCGAACACCAAAGGCAAGTTCTGCGTTCTCAAATCCTCAATCAAACCATCAATGCTCAGACAGATGAATATTCCGATCTCCTCAACCTTGGGAAAATTACAGCCAGTCTGACAAAACTAGTAGAGCAAATTCATACTGATGCAGAGATTGTTACAGATTTAAGCCAAGGAAAACTGCGTAACAGCATTGCCCAGCGAGATATTTCCCCCCCAGCCCAACCAGAGCGTTCTACAATTATTGATACGCTGCGAAATAACTTCACTTTTGATTCAGTCCTCTTTCGTCATGCGTTGCGCCTCGCACTCATAACAACCCTTGCTGAATTACTTGCCTCGTTATTCCAACTACCTAGAGGCTACTGGATAACGCTAACAGCTTTAGTTGCACTTAAACCTAACTTTGGTGGAACGTCACAGACAACAGTCCAAAGAGTCGTTGGCACTATTTTGGGTGGAATTATCGGTATTGCTCTGGTTTTACTAGTTAAAAATTCATTAGCGAGTGCAGTTTGTTTCCTGCTGCTTGTGTTTGTTGCGATGTCGGTGCGATCGTTAAGCTACAGCTTATTTACCATCCTGCTGACTCCCGCCATCATATTGCTACTCAACATTATTAGTGCAGGTGGCTGGGAGGTTGGAGTATTGCGGATCTTCGATAGCTTGGCTGGGGGTGTCTTAGCATTGCTTGGTAGCTATTTGCTTTTCCCCCGTTGGGAACGACAGCAACTTCCTGCACAACTGGAAAAGACAATTCGAGCTAATCTTGCTTACTTTCAACAGGTGATTGCTAACTATCTCCATCCAGAACATAATGCGATCGCTGATTCTATCAATATGCTACGCCACCAAGCAGCACTAGAAAACGCCAACGCCAACGCCGCAGCTCAACGATTGTTCAGCGAACCTCGTCACATTCAGGGAGAAATCGAACCTGTAATGACGCTGATGATATACATTCGTGGCTTTTTCAGTTCGGTAACAACTTTGGCAGAACATCTGCGCGAATTTAGTGGTGAGTACCAATTTCCTGAAGTAAAGCGACTTGCTGATACCATTGTCCAAGTTTTGGAAAATTTAGCAGATGCCCTTGGACAGGGACAGCCACCTCAACCATTACCAGCGCTGGATAGCTATCTCGAAGCAATTCACAACCAAATCCAACAGCTACATACTGCTCGGTTATCAGAAATTGCTACCAATTCCAACACTTTAACTCCCACATTACAAGCCGTTCGAGAACAAACTCCACTCTCCACAGAACTGGATCGAATTGTTAATGAAATTAAAGTTATGCACTGTGTAATTGCTCGTCTGCAAGAATAATCTTCTTTTCGCGCTGGCGCTGCGCTTTACGCATCGCGCAGGTGTTAACCTCTTGATTTTTTGTGAATCTACGATCGCAGCTACCAGTTTGGCAGGATTGGCTGGTTTTGCAATATGGAGTTAAAATCCGGCTATAAAAACCTGTTTTTGTGTGGTTTCTGCGGCGTAAACACTTAGTACAGCATTTCATTAATTCGTAGCGAATTAATGAAAGGCAATACGTTGCAATGCCAATGCGTCCCTCTGCAATGCCAATGCGTCCCTCTGCAATGCCAATGCGTCCCTCTGCAATGCCAATGCGTCCCTCTGCAATGTTAATGCGTCCCTCTGCAATGCCAATGCATCCCTCTGCAATGCCAATGCTATGCTTTTACGCAAAACTGTACTTAGGGCGATCGCAGGAATTTGCCCACCTAAATGGCGGGCTATAAGGTACTTTACTTCAGTGGATCGTGTCCCCAATTCTTCAAAGAATAGTACGAGTGTGTGTGTTTCAAATCACCTGATGGCTTCTGTGCCATGTGACGATGGACGTAACTAATAACTTTCTTCATGTGCGAAAGATCATCGTTGGTGTAATCATCCTTTCTCTGCAATAGCTGGATGATACGCCGTCCAGATTTATGACCGATTGACTCATCGTCGCCATCCTTTTGCCCGACAGTTTGTGACTCATCCGTATCTAGCCAAGACTCTAGTTCCTTAGATGTCATATTGACAACTTGATAAAACTCATCAATCACGGCTTTAACATCTTTACTCATGACTAAGCATTACTCCTCTACTTTCTTCAGAGCATCAGGCTTGTGAGCAGCTTGTTTTCCTGTCTTATCACTTTCAACTAAGTACTCAGGGTTATCTTCACTTGCAGCAATATGGTGTTCTTTAATATCTGTAGGTGAAGTGAGCTTCTTTACTACTTTGCCAGTTGTCTTACCTTGTGAAGTGTTCCATTCAACCCGATCGCCCTTTTTGAATTGTTCTGCCACATTCATCTCCTATTTGATGTTTTATACCTACTAAAGTCACATTATGTCTGCGACTGGAAAAGCAGCCATCATTCTAGTGATAGAGAAAACATCCGTTATTAAGCCAGTAATTTAATTAGGTGTGAGATGAACAAATTAGGCAATGTCTAGAACTAGCTTGATATAAAAGCTGTGCGATCGCCTCATAATGTAGAAAGATTAAGCAGATTCTCAGAAAACTCTCAATGAGCCAAACTAGCCTAAATTTAGTTGCAATATCTATCTTTCTCATGACCCTATCGGTACTGGTGGGGCCATTCTTCAACTTATCACCGGCAGTACCAGCACTTGCTACTTTCACCATCTTAGGCATAGCGACATTAGATAGCTTCAGCTTGCAAGGCAAGGGTGGTACTATCTTTGTAGATTGGATTGCTGGTTTTTCAAAAGAACACCGCGATCGCATCCTCCACCATGAAGCAGGGCATTTTTTGGTTGCTTACCTATTGGGTATTCCCGTTACTGGCTACACACTCAGCGCTTGGGAAGCCTGGAAACAGGGGCAACCTGGACAAGGCGGCGTTAGCTTTGATGATGGCGAATTAGCATCTCAACTAGAAGTAGGTAAAATCAGCGCCCAAATGTTAGACCGCTACTGCACTGTTTGGATGGCGGGTATTGCTGCTGAAACCCTGGTTTTTAATAATGCTGAGGGTGGAACTGATGATAAAAGCAAGCTGATAGGAGTCTTGACAATGTTAGGCTTTTCTGAGTCAGTTTATCAGCAAAAACTGCGTTTTCATGCTCTCCAGGCAAAAACTCTACTGCAAGAAAATTGGTCTAGCTACGAGACTTTAGTTAGTGCCATGCGACAACGTACTTCGGTAGAAGATTGTCATGCTGAGTTAGGAGTAGGGAGTGGGAAGTAGGAAGTTATATCAAGTTAGTTTTGAGAGTTTGTAGTAAGCACTTTAGTGCTTAAAAAAAAGGACTAAAGTCTTTACTACGAACTCATTAACATCATCTTAAACAGAAAATTTATTCAACTCTGGCGCGGAGTGCAGGAGATGGAAAAAGATTTTCAAATCCAGCTTGTCGCTCACTTAAAGATTCTAGAGCATCGTTCCAAAGACTTTCATAATAAAAGAAGGTTACGCCTAGACCGCGTTCTTGGGCAGCCCGCACCTGAGACTTAATTTGCTGCATAGGAACTGGGTTATTTCGTAACCCTGTCATAATGCCAACTCCAGTTGGAATTCTTTGTTGCGCTTCTTTAATTTCTGCGCGAGAAATATTTTCCACAAAACTTTTCAGATCCGGACGATAAATTTGCACAATTAACTCGTCCACAATATTTTGTCGCATCCAACCTAGCCAATCTTGCAAGTGAAACTTGTAAGCAAAATCATAGTAATTAGGAGAAACAGAGAAAATTGCCTGGGGTTTTCTCTGCTTCACCGCTTGATTAAGTTTTACCATGAATGCCGTAATCTTATCTGCCCGCCACTTTACCCATGCCGCATCTTTAGGATTTTTTGGGGGAGGATTTTTCGTTTCTTTGGTATACAAAGCAACTGTATATTGGTCGTAACCAAATTCGTGAGGCAAACTCATGTGATCGTCAAACTGAATGCCATCGGCATCATATTGGGTAACAGTTTCTAGCACAAGATTGGTGATGAACTGTTGCACTTGTGGAAGGAACGGATTGAGCCACATCACCTCACCAGCAGCACTAATCGAAGTTTGGCTACCATCGCGCTTTTGTGTGAACCAATCCGGGTAATTCATTGCTAGTTCTGAGGTTGGGGGAGCCATGAAACCAAACTCAAACCAGGGAATCACCAGCAATCCTTTACGATGGGCTTGAGTAATCAGGTCTGCGAGAATATCATGTCCATCTGAACCTTTGTAGATAAAAGGTTGAATACCTGCACGTTGTGCTAGGGCACTGGGATACATCACATAGCCAGAATTCCACACCACAGGATAGATTGTGTTGAAGTTCATCCGTCGCAGTTGACTCACTGCATCCTGCACTTTGTCTCGATTCTTGAGGGTGTCAAAATCATTAGTGGTCATCCAAACCCCGCGAATTTCCTGACGGGGTATCTGTGCGATGGCAGGGGTAAAACTGTCCACCAGCAATACCGTAACAAAGGATATTAAAATGAGAATGGGAAAAAGAGACTTGAGTAGTCGCCGCCAACTTCTGACAATAAAAGATGATTTCATAGATTTGAATGATGCATTAGCTACCCACAGACGCCATTGCTTGTTTTTATAATTGAATCTACTAATCATCTAGTTTACAAGTATTTATGCTTACTACAGGATTGATTAGTTGGTAGTTGTTCGTTCCCTGCTTATGGAACTTTTGCACCAGAAAAACTAAAGCAGACAAATTAAGATAGTTGACGCAGCTAATAAGCATTTGTGCCCAATAGATATTGGTATTGAGAGCAGAGGGGCAAAGGAGGAAAAACTTACTGTAATTTCTCCCCTGCTCCCCTGCTCCCCTGCTCCCCTGCTCCCCTGCTCCCCCGCTCCCGATCTTCACATTCCCCCATGCCCTACCTGTGTCACAATGAAGAACTGTAATAAGAAAAATATTGTTAAGGTAATTTAGTGAGTCCAACTGCTCAATCCACGGCAAGTGCGCGTCGCGTAGTATTTCCTTTTACGGCAATTGTGGGCCAGGAAGAAATGAAACTGGCGCTGCTATTGAACGTGATTGACCCCAAAATTGGGGGTGTAATGATTATGGGCGATCGCGGCACCGGGAAATCCACAACTATCCGGGCGCTGGCGGATCTGCTACCAGAAATTTCTGTGGTTGCTAATGACCCATTCAGTAGCGATCCTAGCGACCCTGACTTGATGAGCGATGAAGTCCGCCAACTGTTAGAACAAGGGGCGGAAATTCCCGTAGCTCAGAAAAAAGTCCAAATGGTAGACCTGCCGCTAGGAGCTACAGAAGACCGAGTTTGTGGCACAATAGACATCGAGAAAGCTTTATCTGAAGGTGTCAAAGCTTTTGAACCGGGACTTTTGGCAAAGGCTAACCGGGGCATTCTCTATGTGGATGAAGTCAACTTACTAGATGACCACCTTGTAGACGTGTTACTCGACTCTGCTGCTAGTGGATGGAACACTGTAGAACGAGAAGGTATTTCTATCCGTCACCCAGCGCGTTTCGTGCTTGTGGGTTCTGGAAACCCCGAAGAAGGCGAACTACGCCCCCAATTACTCGATCGCTTTGGGATGCACGCAGAAATTCACACAGTCAAAGAACCAGCTTTGCGGGTGCAAATCGTGGAACAACGGGCGGATTTTGACCAAAACCCGCCAGTATTTCTCGAAAATTACAAACCCCAGCAAGAATCATTACAACAGCAAATTGTCAATGCTCAACAGCTTTTGCCAGAAGTGAAAATTGACTACGATCTGCGGGTGAAAATTTCTGAAGTCTGTTCAGAATTGGATGTGGATGGTTTGCGGGGTGACATTGTTAGTAACCGCGCCGCTAAAGCCTTAACAGCTTATGAAGGACGCACTGAAGTTACAGTTGATGATATCCATCGCGTAATTACCCTATGTTTGCGTCACAGACTGCGGAAAGACCCTTTAGAATCGATTGATTCTGGCTACAAAGTCGCCAAAGTTTTTAGCCGCGTCTTTGGCGTTGAACTACCAGAAAGTGATATCGCACAAAAGAACGGCACAGGTCAAAAGTTAGGAGCTAGGGGTTAAAAGTTAGGAGCGGAGCCGGAAACGCTCCGCCTCCGGTGAAGAATTAATAGTTAAGAGTTTTGAATGGAAAGCTGCTTCATATCTCACAACTTTAATTCCTCAATCAGCACTGACTATATATAACTCCTAACTCTTAACTTCTAACTCCTAACTCTTAACTCAGCACTAAAATATGAGATTTTGGTCTTTTTGGTTCAACAGCTTTGTTCTATCTAGCCAATACAACCCGCCCAGGTTTGTAGAATTATTGATGCTCTTATTAGCGATCGCAATGCTGGCAATAGCCAGTATTTTACCCGATATACCCTATTTAATCTTAGGCTTGAGCTTAGTAGTTGGGGCATCTATTTCCATCTTAGTGCGGGAAGCGATCGCCCCCTCACCCCAAACGCGAATTACTCAACTAACAGCATCTTTATTGCTCATTATCAGCCTCTATGGCTTTGCTGATTTAATGTACACTCTTTAAAATAAGTCATTTGTTATTTGTCCTTTGTCAGTTATAAGCACCAATGACTAATGACTCCATTTTTGCATTTCCACCAATTCCATACACAACTAAATAGGATGCTTGCTTGGTAAGCACTTCAGGTAGCTATCATCCTTTTTCTACTCATCCGCTACTCAATTAAGTATGTAATCTTTCGTTTTTAGCGATCGCCAACTGCGATCGCGCTACTCAAATGCTACTCAACGGAGCAATAGACTCTTAATCTATTGGTTGCGGGTTCAAATCCCTCGTCACCCACCTTTTCAGCCCCTTCATGACAAATCGTTAGAGTGAATCCCCAGTAGTTACTCGCTGCGAATAATACCTTGATTTCGGATTAACCAGGACTTGATTTCACCGACCTGCTCAAGAAGGTGTTCTAATTTGCGTTCGATCTCGTCGAATCCAGTAGCGATGCCTTGTGAAATTTGCACTTGGTTGCTGCGGAGGTGATTAAAATCGCGCTGCTCGTT
>NZ_JBALDU010000082.1:0-970 GCF_036917235.1 Nostoc sp. | reverse complement strand
AGTTTCTTAAATGTTGAGGATTTATTAAATTGAGTGCAACTGAGATTAGTTTATCAACCATTTCTGTTGTAGTTGGAGCAAAACTGCGTAAAAAAGATTTAAGTTGTGACCACCATAATTCAATTGGATTAAAATCGGGGGAGTATGAGGATAAACAAATAACTTTCGCACCTATAGCTTCAATCATTGGCACAATTGAATCTAGTTTATGTGCAGATAAATTATCCATAACTACCACTGCTCCTGACCATAAATTTGGCACTAAAAACTTCTCAATAAATAATTCAAATGCAATGCCATCCATTGAACCATTCATTGTCATTAATGCAACTACTTTTTTAATACTAATTGCTCCAATTACTGTAACTTTTGAGCCTCTATAGAAGGGGTTAAGAGAGTAAGCTCTTGTTCCCATTTGTGAACGGGCATGAGTCCTCGTTAACCCAAGCAAGACACCAGTTTCATCCAAAAATACTAAGTTTTCTGGCTCTATATGTTTGACCTTTTCCCAATAATCTAATCTTAAATTCAGGACTCTTTCTGTTCCTGCTTGGGTACTCCGCTTCGTTTTTTTTTCCGATTTAATCCTAATTTCTGTAAGGCACGACACATTGCACTTTGACCTACCCAATTGCCAGTCTTGTCTGCAAATAATTCACACAACTCTATCAATGTTGCATCTGGATATGATTCAACTAATTCTCTCAACTCTACGTCAGCATTTGTTAAATGACTAAATTGTGGCTTTCCTCGCGGCTTAGATTGTAAATTTCCTTCAAGTTTTTGTTGTTTTACAAGCTTTTGTACTAAACTTTTTGAGACGGAAAAGATATTAGCCACTTTCCTGATGGAGATGTTTTTATCAAGATGTGCTGCAACTATTTTTTCTCGAAGATCGACAGAGTAGGACTTCATTTAAAAGGATTTATATTTTAATCTAGTGTACCTCATAATAGACGCAAGTGCTGTA
>NZ_JBALDU010000081.1:0-77064 GCF_036917235.1 Nostoc sp. | reverse complement strand
TCAGTTGCACTCAATTTAATAAATCCTCAACATTTAAGAAACTGGTTTGCTAGTTGCTGCTACTGTACCTCATAAGAGCCGTAAATGCTGTATAGTCTGAAGCGTTAACATCAGATGAGCTTGCTTATGGGTGTTTCTGTACTCTACAGGGCAATTCCTCCTTCCAGTACACTGTACGCACGCCTTCAATGTGATAAGGCACTCAGCATCCTTGTAGGTTATCTTTTCCCCTATGGTTGCGGCATTTTCCGCTTTTTTGAAATTGAGCCTGAAGAGATTAATGAAATCCTTGAAGATTTTATCGAAACACACCAAGAGATTTTTGGATCTGAACTAGAAGCAGATCGGGTAATCGCCCAATTGCGGTCTGAGTTAAGGCTTACTCGTCAAGCCTATCCAGGGATTGAAGATAGAACAGCATCACTAGAAAAAACATCTGTTGAGATCGAGAAACGTTTGTCGCAAGAGCTATCGAGAAGAAAGTTTGCGAATGCCGATGAGATTGTTGAAAAGCTCATGTTCGGAGATCAAACTCTTGCTCCAACTCTATTGTCAGCAGAGGAGTCATTGGGACTGATATCCCGTGAGCTAGTCAGTGAAGGAGCCAGCATTTTTCGACAGATCGATCCTGAAACACTGTTTGCAAGAGATGAATCGTGTTTTGACGACTTCGAGCGGTGGAAAGATTTGTATCTTTCAGCAGCCGAGAAAAATGAGGAGATATTGGTTGGAGTTGCTTGAGGCAACAGCAACCTAACAAATTAGATCGCACTACCAAGTTGAACATTGCAAGATTTAGGCGATGCCTTCGGCAACGTCTTCTCTGCGAGACGCTACGCGAACGACGAACGCAATCAGTATTTTTTTGTTTCACGCAGAGGAGCCAAAAAGCTCAAGCTGAAAATACTTGCTGGACTGTCAGGGTTAATTCTGGGAAAGTTTGAGAAATAATCTGCTGATTCCAGTAAACACAGTTTGCTTGTAACTACTATTGTCCAGCAAACACACTGTCAACTTATTTTTTAAGGGGTCAACAATCCAATACTCGACCACACCAATAGCTGCATACTCAGAGGTTTTTTGGTTATCCCGGTCAACAGATTCAGAACTTACCACCTCAACTAAGAGGGGTGGAGCAGTTTTAAGGATAGTGGAAGTACTCTCAATACTTTGTGCCTGTTGGTTGGTAATCACACAAATATCAGGTCGCCTGGGTTGTTTATTGGTCAATACCTCTGTACCGTTAGGACGCGGTTGTAAAGGAAGTCCCATTTTTTGAATTTCTAAAAAGAAGCGAACTAACAATAAAGTGATAATTGCCTCATGCTTACCAGTACCGGGAGGCATTTCTACCAGCACCCCATCCTTAAGTTCATATTGCTTATCTGTGCCATCATCAAAATTGATGTATTCCTCAAGAGTACTAATTTTTATTGGTGTTTTAGTCATAGCGATCGCCTCTACTAACTATAATTATAAGCAAATACAAACTACTGCGACTTCTATACCCAACGATCGGAAAATGTATTTCACATCAAAGCGCAAAGACATTAGAAAAATTCTACGTCTCTGCGCTTCTGTGTGAGATTTTACCTTAAACTCTCTACGATGCTACTTGAGCAGCAGTCCGAGTCCGCCGTCTTCTGCCATCAGCAACTTTCACAGGTGGCTCATCAGGGATTTGCATCAACAAAGTCACAGATGGCTGACATTGCAATTCCCGACGGATGGAACGTTGCAATTCTCGTTCTAAAGTTCCTTGCAATCCACCCCAGTCTATATCTGCTGCTTCACCCTGCTCAGGAGCAAATTCTGTCCAGCGCACAGTGAGAATTTCTTCAATGCGTTGTTTTACCCAAGTTTGTAACAGCGATCGCTCTACACTTGTAACTACACCCCGGAGGTGAGTTTCTGGTTTAGCTAACAGTTTACCATTCCAATCAATGGCTGCTGCAATGGTAATAATGCCTTCTGAAGCCATGCGTTGCCGTTCTTGTAAAACTTTGGAACTTACCATACCCGAACTCGTAGTATCCACCAATTCAATACCAGATGGCACTTTACCAGCAACGCGAATGGCATCTTCAGTCAGTTCGACAATATCACCATTCTGGATAATAATCATATTTTCTGCGGGAATGCCCATACTCTGAGCCGTTTCTGCGTGCTTCACTAGCATCCGATGTTCGCCGTGAAATGGCACAAAGAATTTGGGTCGAGTTAAGGCAATCATCAACTTTTGTTCTTCCTGACAGCCGTGACCGGAGACGTGAATCCCTTTATCCCGACCATAGATCACTTTGGCACCCTGAATCATTAATTTATCAATGGTGTTGACTACAGCGATCGTATTTCCGGGAATTGGGTTAGCAGAGAATACTACGGTATCTCCTTGGCGGATTTTAATGTGAGGATGTTCTTTGTTAGCAATGCGGGTCATTGCTGCCATCGTTTCACCCTGAGAACCTGTAGTTAAAATTAGTACTTTTTCATCAGGTAGATTACGAACCGCGTGCAATGGTTGCAGCAGGTTATCTTCACACTTGATGTAACCTAAATTGCGGGCATGAGCAATCAAGTTGAGCATGGAACGCCCCACAATCGTCACTACACGATTTTGCTTTTTGGCGATATCCAAAATCATGTTGATGCGATGGACGCTAGAAGCAAAGGTCGTGACGAATAATCGCCCTGTAGCTTGACTAAATACTCTCTCCAGATTCGGATAAACTGAACGTTCTGAAGGTGTAAATCCTGGCGTCTCGGCATTAGTAGAATCACTTAGGAGGCACAGAACGCCTTTTTCTCCATGTTCTGCTAGGCGTTGCAAGTCAAACTTTTCACCATCCACTGGGGTGTGATCAATTTTAAAATCCCCTGTGTGAATGACTACACCCAGGGGAGTATGAATGGCAACAGTGAAACTATCAGCGATGGAGTGGGTATTACGGATATATTCAACTAAAAAGTTTTTGCCAATGCGTACTACATCACGGGGTAGAACAGTTCTGATTTCTGTGCGATCGCGGACTCCTGCTTCTTCTAATTTACCCTCTAGCATTGCCATTGCTAGCCTGGGCCCATAAATCACCGGGATATCAAATTGCTTGAGATGAAAGGCAATCCCACCAATATGATCTTCATGACCATGAGTAACGATCATCCCTTTAATTTTGTGGCGATTTTCCCGCAGATAAGTCGTATCTGGTAAAACAATATTTACCCCATGCATCGCCTCTGTGGGAAAAGCCAATCCTGCATCTAATAAGATTATTTCATCGTCATACTCAAAAAGACAGGTATTTTTACCAATTTCATGCAAACCGCCCAAAGGAATAATTTTCAAGGCGGAATTATTAGCTTCGTTTTTAGCCATTTTCTCCTTAGATTGTTACTTGTGGTTAATTAAGTTGATAGTTAACGAACTTGTATTTAAGACAACATAATCTGTCTCTTAAGTCAGTCCCAAAGCAATCAAGTTTTAATTGAAGATTTCAATTTTTTATTCAATAAAATCAACTGTAAGACTCAAGGATTCATAATATATCTATCAGTCCTGGCACAGGTTTTTAAATTGCAACTTGTGAACAATTACGATCGTTATTTATATGTATCTTTGACAAGGAGGAGACTACCAGCATTTAAATAAGTTGGTGGTTAAATTAAACTAAGTTCTTTCAGAACCGCTTCTAATTTTTGACTGACTTCTAAATCAGCTTCACATAGCGGCGGACGAGTTGAACCGACCTCCCAACCTTGAAGTTGCAGTGCTTTTTTCACTGGAATGGGATTTGAAGTGAGAAACAGAGCTTTAAACAACGGGAAGAGTTTGAGATGAATGTCGCTTGCTACCTCAATTTTCCCCGCACTAAAAGCTTGAATCATCTGCTGTAGTTGGTTTCCTACCAGATGAGAAGCCACACTTACCACACCCTTTGCCCCGATCGCTAACAAGGGCAAAGTCATGTAATCATCACCAGAATAGATGTGGAATTCTTTTGGTGTCAAGCGACGAATTTCGCTTGCCTGATCTATATTACCAGTGGATTCTTTAATTCCGACAATATTGCTAACCTCAGCTAACCGGGCAACTGTTTCTGGCTGAAGGTTTTGTCCGGTACGACCGGGGACATTATATAACAACAACGGTAAGTCGGGACAGGCTTGTGCTATTGCCTTAAAGTGCGCTTCCAATCCCGCTTGTGGCGGTTTGTTGTAATAAGGAACAACTTGTAAGGAACCATGTACTCCTATTTTAGACGCTTTTTGGGTGGCTGCGATCGCTTCTTTAGTGGAATTCGATCCACAACCTGCGATTACCTTGGCTTTTCCGGCCACGGACTGCAATACCTCGACAAACAACTGGTATTCTTCATCCCAACTTAGTGTCGGGGATTCTCCGGTTGTGCCGCACATCACCAGTGTATCTGTACCGTTATTAGCTAGATGCGCCGCCAGTTCTGCCGCTACATCATAGTTGACACTACCATCTGCTTTAAATGGCGTAATCATAGCGGTTAAAACATTGCCAAAATCTCCCACCCTTTTTTCACTCCTGATTACCCATGTTTTTATATCTTGGTGGTTCTCTATTGTAATAACCTATCTGCAAATTGCTTTCAAGTGTCATTAGTCATTTGTCCTTTGTCACTTTACCAATGACCAATGACTAATGACTAATAGCTAATGGTTTGAGTAGATTTTTCTCTACTAACAACTCAGCTATTTGTACTGCATTTAATGCTGCACCTTTGCGGATTTGGTCGCCACACAACCATAATTCCAAGCCACAAGGATGAGAAATATCCTGGCGAATCCTTCCCACTAAAACTTCATCTCGACCGGTTGCTTCTATTGGCATCGGAAAATGATTCGTTCCCCAATCTTCTACCAATTTTACTCCAGGGGAGGAATTTAAAATTTCTCTGGCTTCCTTAGCGCTAAAGGGAGTCTCAAATTCTAAATTAATGGCTTCTGAGTGGGCGCGGAGTACGGGAACCCGTATACAGGTTGCAGTGATTCTGATTTGCTGCGTACCAAATATTTTTCGGGTTTCGTTGACCATTTTCATTTCTTCCTCACAATAACCCAAATCGTTTAATGGGGAGTTATGCGGGAATAAATTAAATGCCAATGGGTAAGGCAATATTTCGGCAATCGGTAGCTGTCCTTG
Organism: Nostoc sp.; assembly: GCF_036917235.1. Lineage (GTDB taxonomy): Bacteria > Cyanobacteriota > Cyanobacteriia > Cyanobacteriales > Nostocaceae > Nostoc. The sequence continues at coordinate 71,891 of NZ_JBALDU010000081.1, read as the reverse complement.
TAGTATAGCGCTTGTTTGGGTTTTGACTTCTGCCATTGCCCTAGCACCCGCACCACTAGCAGATTGGTAGGTTGCAGCGACGATGCGTTGCACTGGTTTAACTTTATGCAATGGCCAGACTGCCACAGCCATTAAAATCGTTGTGCAGTTGGGGTTTGCAATAATGCCTTGGTGATGCGCTGCGGCTTGGGGATTCACCTCTGGCACTACTAAGGGAACTTCCGGGTTCATCCGAAAGGCACTGGAGTTGTCAATTACTACTGCGCCCTTTTCCACAGCAACTGCTGCCCAAGTTTTGGATGTGGAACCACCTGCACTAGCTAGTACTATCTCGACATTTTCAAAAGCGCGATCGCTTACTGACTCTATTGGTATATTTTCACCTTTAAACCGTAGCGATCGCCCAACACTCCGCTCTGATGCCAATAACTTCAAGTCAGCAACCGGAAAATTACGACTTTCTAATAATTCCAGCAACTCTGTGCCTACTGCACCAGTCGCTCCCAAAATAGCTAAACGATAGGATTTTGACAAACTTGCTTCCTCCTTATAAGAGACTTAATCTGCAATTTATTGGAACAATTGACAATTTAGTTATATGTTAGATAGCGATCACAGTCTGAAAATATTTTTTTTAATAGGTTTAGATTTTTCTTTAATTTAGTCTATCTTTAGATATTTAATACATTTATTTTTTTGGTTGTTTAATTAAGTTAAGTGATGTTGCATTTTAAAATAACGCTGATTTATTTTTTTCATCGATTTTAACTATAACTATTATATATTATACAGCAAAACGCCATTTATCAGAATAGCGGAGATATCTGCACTTAGGAGTTGCGTTTAACAAGCATCCTACCTGTAAAGAAACAAATGTATTGGTTGCAAACTTGCTTACTAAGATGATGAATATACTAGGATCTAAATGCATAAAGCTAGCACAACGTAAAACTGAGCTATGCGGTTAAGTAACAGATGCACTTTCCTACCATCTACCATAAACAAATTAATAATAGCTAGATAATAGCTAGACTCAATACTATAACTTTAACTTGGGGGTACTAACCACTCTTTGAGAACCAGGATATCACGGCATTAGCCCACTGAATAATTAATTCCCAAGTTTTAGAGTGAGAGGGAAGTGAAGAAGGGAATAGGCTACAGGTTACAGGGTACAGATTTATTCTCTACCACCTATCACCTCCCCCCTAATCCCAATGCCCCATTAACCAAATTATTATGAAGGTAAAATGTCAAGTCCTTGATAATTGGCAGTAAACTGGATCTTTGCCCCAGGACAAACATCCATTATTGGATGTCACAAGACCTTTTGGCAAACTCCCCTTACCCCTAAGAGACATCAACCCATAAACGCAAACAATTATTTTATTGCGTTTTGTGTGTAATCGGAGTATAAAATACCAGAAAACTAGAGACGAAGCATGAAAGTCACCCAGGAAAAACTTCCCGCCAGCCAAATTGGCCTGGAAATAGAGATTACGCCAGAAATTACCAAGCAAACTTACGAACAGGTCATTAAAAACTTAGCGAGTACTGCCAATATTCCTGGGTTTCGTAAAGGCAAGGTGCCTCGGCCGATATTACTACAACGGCTGGGTACAACTCGAATCAAGGCAGCGGCGCTGGAAGAACTAATTCAAGATGGTATTGAGCAAGCAGTCAAACAAGAAGCCATCCCAGCAATCGGTCAGCCGCAATTGCGCTCCTCTTTTGAGGAATTGATTAATAATTATGAACCTGGAAAACCCCTGACGATTTCGGCTGCTGTCGATGTAGAACCAGAAGTGAATCTAGTGCAGTACACTGATTTGCAAGCCAAAGCCGAAGAAGTGAAGTACGATCCAGAGCGAGTGGAGAACACTCTGGATAAAGAACGTCAAGAATTGGCGACATTGATTCCTGTGGAAGGACGTACAGCCCAAATTGGCGATATTGCTGTAGTTGATTTTAAGGGTTCATTCGCCAGAGTTGAGGGCGAAGACGAAACAGCTGAACTAGAACCGATTCCCGGAGCCGAAGCAACTGATTTTCAAGTTGAGTTGCAGGAAGATAAGTTTATTCCAGGCTTTATTTCGGGAATAGTCGGGATGAATCCTGAAGAAACCAAAGAAATTGCAGCACAGTTCCCAGATCCTTATGCTAATGAAGAATTAGCTGGAAAAGCGGCAACTTTCACCGTGACGCTCAAAGAAATCAAAGAAAAGGAACTACCAGAAATAAATGACGATTTAGCCCAGGAAATCAGCGATTTTGAAACCTTGGAGGAGTTACGCGCTTCTTTGGTAGAGCGATATCAGAAAGAGGCGGACGACAAAACAAAAACCAATAAGCAGGAAGCTTTGTTAATGGAATTGCTCAAGCACGTAGAAGTTGACTTACCAGCAACTTTGATTGAGCAAGAAGTGGATGCGATGCTAACGCAAACAGCAATGCGGCTGTCTCAGCAGGGATTGGATGTGAGAAAGCTGTTTACTCAAGATATTATTCCGCAATTGCGGGAGCGATCGCGTACTGAAGCAATTGAACGCATCAAACGCTCCTTATCCTTGCGGGAAATCGGGAAACGCGAATCTATCGAGGTAACACCAGAAGAAATCGCAGCCAGAGTCACAGAACTTTTGGAGCAATACTCGGAGGAACAAGACGTTGATGAAGATAGACTGCGCTCAATCGTGGAAAACGAACTGTTAACCGAAAAAATCATCGATTGGCTCTTAGAACACTCATCAGTTGAACTTGTACCAGAAGGTTCCTTGAGTCCCGCAGAAGAAACTGAAGACGCAGAATCTGATGCTGATGCACCTCAGACTGAGGAAGAAAACAGCGAAGCTTCTACAGAAGTCACAGAAGGATAATAAAAAATCCCACAACCATGAGTTCACCAGTTCTGAGTTAAAGTACTGGTGAAATGGGTAAGGTAAGGGAGATGAGGAAGTAGAGGAAAAAATAACTAATGCCCCATGCCTCATGCCCAATGCCCCATAACTCAGGGATGAAGTCAAAATAATTAAAGAATTAATGAATTTTCGGCAAATAGTGACACCTGTTATCACTTGAGCTTGATACTGTGTTACACGAGAGGAAATTATATGAGGCATAATGGTTAACACGTAGCTTATAAAAATTCCATTCGTTGAAAAGGCAGCATCCGCTGCTGAAACATTTGTCCTAAATAATCGTCAAAGAAAGCTTGTATGCTTGAATCGCAGTCGGGAAATTCCCCAATCAGCAACTTAAGTCGAATAAACATTAACTCCCAGTTAAGCAGCCCTAGCAACATCGTACCGATGGTGATAGAGCAATCTGGCATGGGAGAAAGAGCTTTCGACATCTACTCCCGCCTGCTGCGAGAGCGGATTATCTTTTTAGGAACGCCAATAGACGATGCCGTAGCCAACTCAATTGTGGCTCAGTTGTTATTCCTAGACGCCGAAGACTCAGAAAAAGACATCCAACTGTATGTTAATTCTCCTGGCGGCTCCGTCTACGCAGGGATGGCAATCTATGATACAATACAGCAAATTCGCCCTGATGTTGTTACCATCTGTTTTGGATTAGCCGCGAGCATGGGGGCATTTTTGTTGACAGCAGGAGCTGCCGGTAAGCGAATGTCTCTGCCCGACTCCCGGATTATGATTCACCAACCACTTGGTGGCGCTCAAGGTCAAGCCATTGACATTGAAATTCAAGCCAGAGAAATTCTTTACGTTAAGGCTAAGTTGAATCAGTTAATGGCTCACCATACTGGTCAACCCTTAGAAAGACTTGAAGCAGATACTGAGCGCGACTTTTTTATGTCGGCTGAAGAGGCAAAAAACTACGGTTTGATTGATCAGGTCATTTCCAGGCAAAATCTTCCCGTAGCAGGGGAAAACGTCACCATTCTGAAATAAGAGGCTGGTATGTCTAAGTACGACTCCCATTTGAAATGTTCATTTTGTGGCAAGTCTCAAGAGCAGGTGCGTAAATTAATCGCAGGGCCGGGAGTCTACATCTGCGATGAATGCGTTGACTTGTGTAATGAAATACTAGACGAGGAGTTACTCGATACTAATGGTGCGGCAGCACAACCAGCACCAAGAGCAGAGCCACCTGAAAAACGGCGTACTCACTCTGCTAGTATTTCGTTTAATCAAATACCCAAGCCAAGAGAGATTAAAAAGTATCTAGACGAACACGTCATTGGTCAAGACGAAGCGAAGAAAGTTCTGTCAGTAGCTGTTTACAATCACTACAAGCGGCTGGCAGTAATTCAGTCTAAGGCCAGTGGCAAACCTGGGTCAGATGATGCCATCGAACTGCAAAAGTCCAATATCTTGTTAATTGGCCCGACTGGTTGCGGCAAAACTCTCTTAGCGCAAACTCTAGCGAAAATCCTCGATGTACCCTTTGCCGTAGCCGATGCGACAACGCTGACGGAAGCAGGGTATGTGGGAGAAGACGTGGAAAATATCTTGCTGCGACTCTTACAGGTGGCAGATTTGGATATAGAAGAAGCGCAACGGGGAATTATTTACATTGACGAAATTGACAAAATTGCTCGTAAGAGCGAGAACACGTCAATTACCCGTGATGTTTCTGGCGAAGGCGTGCAGCAAGCCTTGCTGAAAATGTTAGAGGGAACGATCGCTAATGTACCACCCCAAGGAGGGCGCAAGCATCCTTATCAAGACTGCATCCAGATTGATACAAGTAATATTTTGTTCGTCTGTGGTGGTGCCTTCGTAGGCTTAGAAAAGATTGTAGATCAAAGAGTTGGCAAAAAAGCAATCGGCTTTGTGCAACCGGGTGAAGGCCAATCGAAGGAAAAACGAGCAGCAGACACGCTTCGCCATCTAGAACCGGATGATTTAGTAAAATTTGGCCTGATTCCAGAATTTATTGGGCGGATGCCAATGGTAGCAGTAGTAGATCCGCTAGATGAAGAAGCGCTGATGGCGATTCTCACCCAACCACGCAGCGCCCTAGTGAAGCAGTACCAAAAGCTGCTGAAGATGGATAATGTCCAGTTAGATTTTAAAGCAGATGCTTTACGAGCGATCGCTCAAGAAGCTTACCGCCGTAAAACTGGTGCGAGAGCATTACGTGGTATTGTCGAAGAACTAATGCTGGATGTAATGTATGAGTTACCATCCCGTAAGGATGTGACACGCTGTACAGTAACACGGGAAATGGTCGAGAAGCGATCGACTGCTGAACTGATAATACATCCGTCTTCACTACCGAAGCCAGAATCAGCTTAATAGTCATTAGTCACTTGTACTGAGTTTCGACTCCGCTCAACTACCGCTTAGTCGTTGGCGTAGGCACTGAGCGTAGTCTAAGTGCAGCCTCTCCAAGAGTTGTATTGGTCATTAGTCATTGGTCAAAAAATAAGGAATAATAACCATATACCAGGGACTAATGACAACTGACAAAGGACAAATGACTAATGCCTTATATTAATGTTCGTGGCGTTGAGCATTACTACGAATGGGTGAAAAAACCATCCGGTTCTTTGGTAAAACCAGTGATGGTTTTCATGCATGGTTGGGCTGGTTCGGCTAGATATTGGCAAAATACTGCTGATGCTTTATCAGAGCAATTTGATTGTTTACTCTACGATATGCGGGGATTTGGCCGTTCTGGTGGGAAGCCAACCATAGCCGAAGCAAGTGAAGCTGTTGCCGAATCTAAATCCCCCCAGGAATCACAGGCAATCAGAGAGTTAACCTATGAATTAGAGGAATACGCTGATGATTTGGCAGGTTTGCTAGATGGGTTACATCTTCAGCGTGTTTATATCAATGCTCATTCGATGGGCGCTTCTGTTGCTACTTTATTTTTTAACCGCTATCCCGAACGAGTAGAACGAGGAATTTTAACCTGTAGCGGCATTTTTGAGTACGACGAAAAATCTTTTAGTGCTTTTCATAAATTTGGTGGCTATGTAGTGAAATTCCGTCCCAAATGGTTAAGCAAAATTCCATTTGTTGACCGAATGTTTATGGCTAGATTTTTATATAGTTCCATACCACATTCTGAGCGGCAAGCTTTTTTGGAAGATTTTCTCGAAGCAGATTACGATGCGGCTTTAGGAACAATTTTTACTTCAGTTAGTAAGGCTCAATCTGAAGTGATGCCGCAAGAGTTTGCCAAGCTGACAGTGCCGACTCTACTTGTAGCAGGGGAGTACGACAAGATTATTCCAGCCGAGATGGGGCGTCAAGCGGCTGCATTGAATGACAAAGTGGAATTTGTGATGATTCCTAACACAGCGCATTTCCCAATGTTGGAAGATGCGCCAACTTATATGCAACAGGTACAAGAGTTTTTGCAAATTAACACGGCAAAACCACAAGTCGGATAACTGATGGCGGTTTTTTAGACAGTTAACTGTACCTGTGTGATACCTTGACGCATTTTATATTGTCGCTTTAACCAAGACTTTTTAATTGTTTTACGGAGCAAGGGAGCAAGTTGAATTAATAGCGATCGCAGCAGTGCATTTTTTGGCAATAATTCGCCTTGTCTAGCTTCCGCTAACTGAAGTTGCTGGGCGCGGATAATTTCTGCCTCACGTTCTGCTTGGATGTGCGATAGTGCCGTGTCAATATCTTGGTGTTCAGTTTCTCTCTGTAACAACGGCACAAGATGATTAGCAGCGACAATCACATCACGCAATGCTAAATTAATTCCTTGAGCGCGGACAGGAGACATTGGGTGTGCAGCGTCACCCAGAAGTAATACTCCTGGTGCGTGCCATTGTGGACAATAATAACCAACCACAACAGAAAGCCGAATGGGAGATTCGATGGTGTCTGCATGATTACGGAAATGCTCTGCTAGCCATGAGGGTGATAGTGAGGCAAAAATCTCTGCCCAGTTGGTTTGCTTGGAGTCAGTGTTTTCGGTTGCGGACATTACCCAAGCTAGATGCAGTTTTCCTGATTCTGCTCCATGAAAAATGGTAAATACGCGATCGCCATTTACAATAGTACGAAACACATTATCGGCTGCAAACTCAGGGCTGGCGGCAAGTTTAAACCAGAGGATATCAATATTTTTGGGCTGACGTACCAATTCCAATCCTATACGTTGTCGCACAAGAGAATTTCGACCATCTGCCCCAATTACTAGGTCAGCAGTAAATTCTCTCCCATCGCTCAGTACTACACCTGCTACACGTTGATTACTCCACAGCAAATCCTTGACCGGAACACCCTGGATGAATTCAAACCCATCATTGGTTTGAGCTTCCGAAATCAGTGCTTTGAGTAGCGGTGGTTGTGAAATTAGTGTACAGGGTCGGGTTGCCCCCATTGGTTCATCAACTCGAAACAACTGTTTGTCCTCTAGAATGAATTCCCACGCGTCGAGTTGTCGATGGGGAATATGCTCCAACAACGCCGATAGACCCATTTCCTCTAGGGCTTCTAAACCACTGGGCATTAATCCTTCACCGCGAAATACACGATGAAAGTCCTTTGCTGCTTCAATTAACGTTACAGCAATACGACGTTTTACAAGGAGCAAGGCAAGGGTTACACCTGTTGGGCCTGCGCCCACAATCACAATCTGCACTATCCCATCCCTCCTGTATTTAGTTGCTCTCAAAGATGTTGGTAGAATTATCTTGAGATTAACTTAAACCCAGTTCTCGTTTGAGCAAGTTAATCGAGTTAGCGCCGATATAATTTTCAACCTTAATCAACTTTGGTGGACGAATAATATCTTCATCAGATGCTTGTACGGCTGCTTGTACTGCCGCAAAACTGGCTTGGTCGCTGATGATTACCTCAGCCCGCTTAACCATTGCCTGGAGTTTATAAGCATCTTTTGGCTGCGAAGTCATCACCAATAGTTCATCACCCCGCAAACCGTGGAGGATGACTTCTGCTGCTCGTGCAATCCCGGAACTGAGGCTAACTATCCCAACACAGTTTTCTTTTGGTAGGGTTTTCAATAGGCTAAGTTCTTTGCTGTAGTCGTAGATATCGAGAGGAATTACTCGTGCAGCTTTTGGAGCTGCGATCGCTTCCACATTACTGATAAAATACCGACTTGTGACTACTGTCGCAGAGGTAGTTTTATCTAACACAGCGGTTAATTCTTCCATTGCTACCAACTGGACTGGAATTTTTAGCGAGCGTTCTAATTCATATACCATCAACTCTCCAGCACCCATGTCATAAGATGGAACTGCAACCAGTACCCGCGCACTACAACGCAAGCGCCAGTCAATTTCCGCTAAAAATAGCTCTCTAGCTTGATTCAGTGAGCATCCTTGGGAGAGTAACTCGTCAAGTGCTTGCTGGACAACTTGATATGTATCAGGATTTTGTTTGAGAATTGGTGATTGCAGCCTGCTACCGCCCTCATGACCTTGGGCGCGAACATAAATACCCGAACCAGCCATACTTTCAACAAATCCGTCTTCCTCTAGTTGACGGTAAACTTTACTTATGGTGTTGCGGTGTAACCCTGTTTGCATTGCCAGCGCCCGTGTGCTTGGTAATTTGTAAGCGGGGGGATATTGCCGAGAAGCGATCGCAAATCGGATTTGATTAAACAGCTGGGTTGATGCGGGAATTTCGCTGTCTGGCTGAATACGGAATTGAATCATCACCAAACCTCCTGAATATTTAGTGCTAATGAATGCTGAGGTTTAAGTATTAAGTGTTGCTTTTATACTCAACACTTTTAACTCAGCCCTTCTTCTGTTACCAGCTACATTTGCTACGTCTCAAATATGTTTATTTACATATAAAGTTTTTCTGATACAAATTTCTAATGCGCTCACTATTCGTAATTGATAATTTAATTAGAAAAAAGCTAGGCATACTGGCATAGTTATATCAAATAAACACACGGCTAATCACATAGCACTGGTAAAAATTATTATGACAGAGCAAGCAACAACTACCACAACGATTAATCTTTTGCAAGATAATATTCAAGTGTCTGCTTATCTTGCAGAACCAAAAGAACCTGGATCTTACCCAGGAGTTGTAGTATTACAAGAGATTTTTGGTGTTAACGTTCACATTCGGGAAGTTACAGAACGGATTGCCCAACTTGGGTATGTTGCGATCGCACCTGCACTTTTTCAACGGATTGCTCCTGGCTTTGAAACTGGATACGCACCCGAAGATATTGAAACAGGCAGAAGCTACGCCATGCAAACTCAAGCCTCAGAGTTATTGAGCGATATTCAATTAGCAATTGACTACCTCAAAAATCTGCCTCAAGTCAAAAAAGATGGTTTTGGTTGTATTGGCTTCTGCTTTGGCGGTCATGTCGCATATCTTGCAGCCACCTTGCCTGATATTAAAGCTACCGCTTCCTTCTACGGTGCTGGAATTACCATCCGCACACAGGGAGGTGGCACTCCTACTGTCACCCGCACCAGAGAAATATCAGGTACTCTCTATGCCTTCTTTGGCACAGAAGATGCTAGCATTCCAGGCGAACAAGTAGATGAGATTGCAACAGAGTTAGAAAAATATAAAATTCCTCATCGCGTGTTTCGCTACGATGGAGCTGATCACGGATTTTTCTGCGACCACCGTGCCAGTTATAATCCTAAAGCTGTGGTCGATGCTTGGGAGCAAGTAAAACAACTCTTTGGTCAACTAAACTGAAGCATACGCACCCAAGTTCGTCATTGGTCATTAGTCATTGGTGATAACAAAGGACAAATGACAAATGACAAATGACAATTTAAACTTCAGTTGCACCATATCAAATAAAAACTAATCTTCAAAAGTCATGAATTCCGAATCGAAACTTTCTCAAACAGCCAATTCGCCCTTTACAATGGACGATTTTGCCAAAGCACTAGAAAAACACGACTACCAATTTCAAAAGGGACAGCTTGTAAATGGCAAAGTTTTTCAACTTGACCATGATGGGGCTTACGTTGACATTGGTGGTAAGTCGTCAGCTTTTCTGCCGCGCGATGAGGCTTCTTTGAGAGCAGTTACCGATTTATCGGAAGTGCTGCCATTGCAAGAGGAAATGCAGTTTTTGATTATCCGAGATCAGGATGCAGAAGGTCAAGTTACCCTTTCTCGAAAGCAGTTGGAAATTCAGCACATCTGGGAACGACTGACTGAAATGCAGGAAAACGCTCAAACTGTACAAGTACGGGTTATGGGTGTGAATAAAGGTGGTGTCACCGTCGATATTCTTTCTTTGCGGGGATTTATTCCGCGATCGCACCTAGCAGAGCGTGATAATTTAGATGCACTCAAAGGTCAAAATCTGACTGTGGGTTTTTTGGAAATTAATAAAAACACCAACAAACTCATTCTTTCCCAGCGTTTAGCAACTCGTTCTAGCAACTTCAGCTTATTAGAACTAGGTCAACTGGTGGAAGGTAAAGTTACTGGCATCAAACCTTTTGGTGTATTTGTCGATTTAAGTGGGATGAGCGCCTTACTTCATATCAAGCAAGTAAGTCAAAAATTTATTGATTCTTTAGAAAAAGTATTTCAAGTTGGTCAGCCAATTAAAGCTGTAATTATTGACTTGGATGAGGGTAAAGGGCGGGTTGCTCTTTCTACGAGAGTTTTGGAAAACTTCCCTGGCGAAGTGCTAGAAAATTTTGATGAGGTCATGGCTTCAGCTGAGGCGCGTGCTAATAGAGCTAATAACAAAGCGTCTGAATAGTTTTGAAGTGGGCTGCTTGCACAAAGTATAAATAGTGCAATCGCATCTGCGGTAGGTATGATTAATCGGTGAATAGCGCCCAAAAATTGATCGATAATCTAAATAGTGGGTTATTTTATCCCCCTGCATCTATCAAGATGTAGGGGAATTGTAACTTAAGAAAGCTTTCCATAGATTAGACCTCTTACCTCTGGCTGAAAATGCGTTTAAAATGATAATTTTAGCCAGCTTCAAATTGTAAGCCTCAGAATAAATTCTGAGGCTTACTTGTGGGCGATGCCAAAATTCTCCAATAGGTCTATTGTAAAAATATTGTGTGGTATATTTAGAGTTTTACCTATTGTGAATTGAATCGTTCGATTTTAAAAACGCTACGATTTACCGCAAAACTTAATTCAGCTAAATTATCTAGGTGACAATTATTTATGAATGTTAGTACCGAGCCAAAACTGATTCATCAGAAAATATATGCGAAAGAATTACGTTCTTTGATGCCACCGGAAGCATTTATCCCCGATCCAAGTAAGTTAATTATATTGTTCATTAATGTGGCAATTTTGATATTAGGTTGGATGATAGCGGCACGGTTAGACTCTTGGTCGCCATATCTTTTATGGCTTTATGTACCTTTAAGCATAATCATGGGCAATAGCGTGGTTGTCTTACTATTTAGCACCCACGATTTGATGCATGGTAGCGTAATTAAAAATCCTCGATTAATCTATATCATTGGTCTTCTAGGACTAACAATGTTGTGGATGCCACCAACGTTATGGAAAGCAGTTCATAATCGAGTACATCATAATCACACTAACGATTTAGGCGACCCAGATCGTAATTACTTGTATGAACAATCTTCAACCTGGGGAAAATGGATTCAGGACTTATTTGTGCCTTCTACTGAAGTCAATCCTATATGGTTCATAGTGGGAATGACTTCTGCTTGGGGAGTACATACTTTTCGCAATCTAACATCTGTGCTGTTTTTCAATCATGAATCCGTCGATTATGTTCCTGCTGCATTTACAGTCAGTGCTAAGGATCGTCGAGCGATCGCAGGGGAATTATTGATGATGATAATGATTCATCTGAGTATCCTAATCTATCTCCAATTTGACCCCATAAAACTTATACTTGGTTACTTTTTACCGATTGCAATTGGTTATGCTGGAGTAATTTTTTATATTTATACAAATCATTTACTTTGTCCGATGACCAACGTTAATGACCCACTAATTAATAGTATGTCTCTCCGTGTTTACAAAATATTTGACTTGTTGCATTTAAATTTTTCTCACCACACTGAACATCATATTTTTCCAGGAATGAACTCGGACTATTATGTTATAGTTAGGGATTTGTTAGAATCTCACTATTCTGAAAACTTGAATTTATTGGATGCTGGAGAAGCTTGGTATTTACTGCTGAAAACTCCCCGGCATTATAAAGATAAAAATACTCTTACAGATTGGTCAGGTAAAAAGTCTGTTCCTTGTCCTACAAGCGACAGTTAAAAAGGTTTATTGCAAATGAATACGCTGCTAAATACTGAGGATTTTGCAAGAAATATCCGACCACAGTCCAAGCCAGGGAATAAGCCGAAAAAGTCACGATGGACAATAACTAGTACCGCAAGGCGGAATTAAAAATTAAAAATGAATATAGCATAAGCATTTCATTGATTTGCAATGGGTGGTTTCTTTCCGCCGTGTTGTACTAGTTAATTTATCGAAAAAATATATAAATAAAGTCTAATTTAATAAGCAAAATTGCATTTGACTTACTCAAACCCCAGTTTGCTTACTCAAAAGCTGTGTTTGCTTTCTCATTTCAGTGTTTTCCGCAAGTAAGATGACGTTTGACTTATTCAAATCCCGGTTTGCTTTCTCGTTTTGGTGTTTTCCACAAGTAAAATAACGTTTGACTGATTCAAACCCCAGTTTGCTTTCTCATTTTGGTGTTTTCCGCAAGTAATCAAGCATATTAAGAAAGCAATATGCTTGATTGCTGACTCATACCAGTAATTCTCACAGTTATGACAACTATTCCTTTAAGATTACTTTTCTCATCTTTATCTAATGCTTCTTGGATTGCACGACGGCAAAACTCTTACGATCTTTCTTTAATTGCTTCTTTATTCATTGTTTTGCCTCCTCTGCATCCCCGACATCCCCCTTTTTCGTGTTGCACCCTCCTATTACTCTATCCGCGACATCTACAAAAATATGGGGGATCATTTTTAGAGTATTAAAATGAATAAGGTGTGACTTATTGGCGTGAGACTATCTTGAGCATGGTAACAAAGTATAAAAATATGCTCATATCTCTTTTTAAGTATTGCTCAATGGGTTTTGAGCATATATCGAGAATTTTGACAACTATAAACGCTGTAACTATTCAATTTAGGTATTTGTATGTTTCTGGTAACTGGAGCAACGGGAGGAATTGGTCGCAGAGTTGTGCGACTCCTACGACAACGAGAACAATCTGTGCGGGCATTTGTCCGCCTTACCTCGCGCTATAGCGAGTTAGAACACAGGGGTGCAGAAATCTTTATCGGTGACTTGCTAGAGGAAAAATATATCCAGAAAGCTAGTCAGGGCGTGCGGTATATTATCAGCGCCCACGGTTCTGATAGCGATGCCCTATCTTTAGATTACCGCGCCAATATTGAACTTATTGACCAAGCAAAAGCCAATGGCGTAGAGCATTTTGTCTTCATTTCCGTACTGGGAGCCGATCGCGGTTATGAAGATGCTCCCGTTTTCAAAGCTAAACGAGCAGTAGAGCGATATTTGGCAGCTAGTGGCTTAAATTACACTATTTTACGCCCATCTGGATTAGCATCTAACTTGCTGCCACTGGTAGAAAGATTTCGGGAAACGGGATTATATCTGCTTGTTGGCGATCGCAAAAACCGTACCTCAATTGTCAGTACTGATGATTTGGCAAGGATGGTTGTAGATTCTGTGACAGTTGAAGGCGCTCGCAACCAAATTTTACCCGTCGGAGGGCCGGAGATTTTATTGCGAGAAGATATTCCCCGGATTTTTGGTCGGATTTTCGCCAAAGAACCAGTAATAATTAACTCACCCCTATTTGTCATTGATGGGTTACAGGGTGCATTGGGTTTATTTAATCCCAAAATCCAAAAAGCTTTGGGAACTTATCGCACATTGCTAGCAAATGAATTTTTCTGCACAAAAGATGAAATTGCCAATTTAGAGGCGATTTTTAACTTCCAATTAGAGACATTAGAAAATTTTTTGCGGCGCTATTTAGCAGTTTGAATTAAACATCAGTCATTAGTCATTAGTCATTTGTCATTAGTGAATAACAAAGGACAAATGACTAATGACAAAGGACAAAGGATAAAGGACACAAATGAAATCTTCTCTAGCTGCAAATGCTGCTCAAGCACGTCAGACAAAAGAGCGATTCGCCCAACCGGAGGAACAACTTACTTATGAATTAGGGAAAGCAGTACAGGAATTGCCGCCCCTCTACACGAGATTATTAGCGGGAACGATGACCGCCATCGTATTTGGGGCGATCGCTTGGGCGTACTTCTCGCAAATAGATGAAGTAGCAACAGCACCGGGCGAATTAATTGCTTCCACACAGGTAAGACCGGTGACATCTTTGGGTGGAGGATCAATTGTCGCTGTTAAAGTGCAAGAAGGCGATCGCGTCACTAAAGGTCAAATTCTGATTCAAAAAGATCCAGACTTGCAAATAACCGATGTTTCCCGCCTAGCTAAATCTACTAGATTAATTCAGGACGATTTACAGCGTTTGGATGCAGAACGTGTTGGAGGCAAAACTACTGGGACGAAAGTGCAAGATGAACTTTTAAGCTCCCGCCTGCAAGACTTCCAAGCTCGTCAAGCAGCGGCGGAAGCAGAAGCAAATCGCCAAATAGCACTTATCGATCAAGCTAAAGTCCGCTTGAGCAGGTTGCAAGATAACTTAGTTAATGCTAAAAGCAGCTTTGGGAATGCTCAAACCAACCTTGTCAATGCAGATAGCATCCGAATTAAAATTGAAAGTAATTTAGCCCTTGCTCAAGAAAGGGAAAAAAGCCTACGTACTCTAATTACTCCTGGCGCTGTGCCTCGTGTCGATTACCTGGATGCCCAAGAAAAATTAACTCGTGCAAAGACAGAAATCACCAGAGCGCAAGATGAAGTCATCAACGCCCAGAATAGAATTACAGAGGCTCAAGATAAAGTCACATCATTAGAAAAAGATATTGCTGCTCAAGTCCAAGAAATTCGCCAAGCAGAACAAGCTTACAACGCTGCACGCAGTCAGGCCCAGCGTGTGGCATCAGAACGCCAAAGCGAAATTTTGACGCAGTTTAATAAGCGTAAAGAAGAACTAACAACTGTTCAAGGTCAATTAGAGCAGGCGAGGAAGCAACAAGCTTTAGAAACGATTGAGGCTCCCGTAGCCGGTACAATTTATAAAGTCAAAGCCACCAAGGGGCCAGTTCAATCGGGTGAAGAATTGCTGTCAATTTTGCCGGAAGGGGAAGAAATGCTTCTAGAGGTGAAAGTTCTCAACCGCGATATTGGGTTTATTCGTCAAGGAATGAAGGCAAAAGTCAAAATGGCGACTTTTCCCTTCCAAGAATTTGGCATTGTGGATGGCGAAGTTATGCAAGTCAGTCCAAATGCAATTGCTGATAAAGAATTGGGTTTAGTTTTTCCGACGAGAATTAAGCTAAATAAACACGCGGTAAATGTTCGAGGTCAAGAAGTAGAATTTACACCAGGGATGGCTGCTACAGGTGAAATTGTCACTCGTAAAAAGTCAATTTTGACATTCATCACTGAACCTGTGACACGGCGTTTCAATGAGGCATTTTCCGTTAGGTAGGAAAGTCTGTTAGATTAGCCACAAGTAAGGGTTTAGCATTGTTAAACCCCTACATTTATTCACGACAGACGAGCAGTATTGAACTTAACTGCAAATCGCTATAATTTTCAAGCTATACCCAAAAATTTTCTATACTGGTCTATTTGTTTTTGCATTCCCTCTAGTAGTTTGACAAAATCTGGATTATTCTCATCCTGATTACTATTCACATTGATGCTACCCAGAATCTTCTCATAGTTTTGAAATTGCGACCATAATTCTGGATTTGTTGATATGCTATTACCTTCGGCTGATATCAGATATTTTGTGGTTTCTGTAATTGCCTGACCAATCACAGGGCTAAAATCAGAATTATTCCAACTAGCGATCGTCTCTGGTGTTAGATATCTTGTGGATTCTGTAATTGCCTGACCCATTAGTGAACCAAAATTGGAATTATTAAAACTATTGATATTTTCTGGTGTTAGATATCTTGTGGTTTCTATAATTCCCTGACCGATTAGAGAGCCAAAATTGGAACTATTAAAACTAGAGTTTGTAGTTTGTGTGTTATTTCCTGCGGTTTCTGCAATTACTTGACTCGCTAGAGAACTGACATTAGAAATCTTCAAACTAGAGTTTGTAGTTTGTGTACTATTTCCTGCGGTTTCTGCAATTACTTGACTCGCTAAAGAACTGACATTAGAAATCTTCAAACTAGAGTTTGTAGTTTGTGTACTATTTCCTGCGGTTTCTGCAATTACTTGACTCGCTAGAGAACTGACATTAGAAATCTTCAAACTAGAGTTTGTAGTTTGTGTACTATTCCCTGCGGTTTCTGTGACAATCTGACGTACTTGGGCATCAGTCAGGCTGGAGTTAGCACTAAGCATCAGGGCAACGATACCAGCAACGTGGGGAGCAGCCATAGATGTGCCGCTATAAGTTGCATACTGATTATTCGGAACTGATGAATAAACCTTGACTCCTGGAGCTGTGACGTAAGCGATTGGATTCGTTCCAGAGCGGTTAGAGAAGTCGGCCAAATTATTATTCTTATCTACTGCTCCAACAGCAATTCCCGACTTGGATGCATAGCGGGCGGGATAATCTGGTGATGAGTCACCATCATTACCTGCTGCCATGACGACAATCACTCCTTTGCTGCTGGCATAGTCAATGGCTGACTGTAAAGTGCGATTGGAAGATCCGCCTCCTAAACTCAGGTTAATCACATTAGCTCCATTATCGACAGCGTAGCGAATACCTTTGGATATGGAACTATAAGAACCAGAGCCAGAGCTATCTAAAGCTTTGACAGGCATAATCTTGGCATCGTAAGCAATACCAGTGACACCATAGTTATTATTTTCTCCTGCGATCGTGCCGGAAACATGAGTACCATGACCGTTGTCATCTAGGGTGTTGTTGTTTTGATCGGCGAAGTTCCAGCCGTAATTATCATCAATATAGCCATTACCATCATCATCTATACCGTTACCCGCAATTTCCTTGGTATTCGTCCAAATATTATTTGTTAAATCTTCGTGGTTATAGTCAACTCCAGTATCCACAACAGCGACAACAACGCCTTTACCTGTGTATCCCTGTGCCCAAACTTCTGGTGCTTTAACCAGGTCTGCTCCCCAATTATTGCCACCAAGATCGGGAACATCAGCAAAGGTATTTTGACCAATAGCTCTAGCCACTGCTGCTGCTCCATTAATCAAGCCATAGCCATTAGTGGAATTATAATTTTGAGCGCTAAAAGCATTATTAGTAGCGTTATTGCTATTTTCAGATTCATCGTTATTTAGCAACTGCACATCAGCATCGACTGAGTTATAGCTACTACGTCTACTGAAGTTGAGGCTGTAGTTATCTTTTGTATTAAAGCTATCTAATGAGGAGATTGAAGTGGTATTTAGCTGTTTTTTTGACAATATATTGTTATTAGCATCATCAATGTGCATAAAACTTTTCTCAAAGATAGCAACCGTTTTTTGATAGTTTGAAGTCTTGAAACCTTTACAATAAAAAGATTTCAATGTGTGAATCAAACTTCATTCTCAATAATTACTATGAAATCTAATAACAAAATGCTAATTTTATTACCAAAAAAATTATGATAATTATGGTTTTTATTAAGAGTAACTTTATCGAGTAAATATTAAATATTTGAGGTGTATTAATGGAGACTAATGCAAAAATGATACTAGGATGTTATGGCTCCTTTTATTACTCTCATAACTACTGCGATCGCTAGCTACAAAAGTATTTACACCACCCAGACTTAGCAACCCTTAATTATTGAAATTAGCAAAATAAAAATGGCGAATGGAGTATAACTCCATTCGCCAAAGGCTATGCTGAAGCCGCTTTGCAAAGATTTATCTTTTATGTAGCCACAAGCTTTGAGTTCGTTAAATCTATTAAATGTTTGCTTGCTGCCGTTGATATAGTGACCAATACAAACCCTTTTGTTGCAACAACTGTGAGTGAGTACCACGTTCGGCAATCACACCTTGCTCCAATACCAAAATCAAGTCGGCACGTTTAAGGGGAGCAAAGCGGTGAGCAATCAGGAACACGGTACGGTTGGCGGAAATTTTTTGCAGGTTTTGCAGCACTTGTTGTTCAGTTTCACTATCCAAGGCACTAGTAGCTTCATCCAAAACTAAAATCGGCGCTTGGGAAAGAAATAACCTTGCCAGAGCAATACGTTGTCTCTGTCCACCAGATAAAGCTGTACCGCGTTCGCCAACATTGGTTTCATAACCGTAGGGTAATTGACTAATGAAGTCGTGAGCCACGGCTA
This sequence comes from Nostoc sp., assembly GCF_036917235.1. Taxonomy (GTDB): domain Bacteria; phylum Cyanobacteriota; class Cyanobacteriia; order Cyanobacteriales; family Nostocaceae; genus Nostoc. Next base: position 53,539 of record NZ_JBALDU010000081.1, on the reverse strand, counting down.
ATCTTGCCGCCTCTACTACTTGCTCTGCGGTAATGTCAGGACTACCGAGAGTGATATTTTCCAAAATAGAACCGTTAAATAAAAAGTCTTCTTGGAGAACTACACTAACTTGTTGCCGCAGTGAGGCTAAATCGGCACTTTTTATATCAAAACCATCAATCAGGATGCGTCCTGATTCAATTTGATAGAGGCGTTGCAATAGCTTAGATAGGGTACTTTTCCCAGAACCGCTACGTCCGACAATACCAACAAACTGCCCTGGTTCAGCACTGAAAGAGATTCCTCGCAGAATTGCTTCAAAGTTCGGCCGGTAGCGGAAAAATACTTGCTCGAAGGTGACTTGTCCTTTCAGGGGTGGTAAAACTAGGCCAGTTCCCAGTTCAGCTTCTGGGGAGACGTTGAGAATATCACCAATGCGATCGACAGAAAGTAACACTTGTTGAAGGTTTTGCCACAACTGTACTAAGCGCAAAAGCGGGCCTGTGACTCTACCAGACAGCATTTGAAATGCAACTAGCTGTCCAATTGTGAGCTTTTGTTCTATGACTAACTTGGCACCAAACCAGAGAATCAGCATGGTGGACAAATTAGTGAGAAAGTCACCAATGTTGCTGCTGATATTGGAGGTGGTAGAGGCTTTAAAACCTGTGCGAATGAAGCGGGCAAATAAACCTTCCCAGCGATCGCGGGTTACTGGTTCTGCTGCATGAGCTTTAACGGAGTGAATTGCTGTGATTGTCTCGACTAGAAACGATTGACTATCGGCACTCCGGTTAAAAGTTTCGTTGAGCCAGTTACGCAGAATTGGTGTTGCAACTATCGTTAATGTGGCAAATAGTGGCAGTACTGCTAAGGCCACAAAGGTAAGTGGGACGTTATAGTAAAACATCAATGCTAGGTAAACCACAGCAAAGATGCTATCCAGAATCACAGTTAATGCTGTACCTGTGAGAAACTGACGAATTTGTTCGAGTTCCTGGACTCTTGCTACTGTGTCTCCGACGCGGCGCGACTCAAAATAAGCCAAAGGCAGACGCATCAAATGGCGAAATAGCTGCGCTGATAAACTCAAATCCAGACGACGAGCTGTATGGGTAAAGATAAATAGCCGCAGAATGCCAAGTACTGACTCAAATATGGCTACGCATAAAAGTGCGATCGCCATCACATCAAGAGTCGGCAAACTCCCCTGCACCATCACTTTATCAATGACGACTTGGGTAATTAGCGGTGTTGTTAATCCCAAAAGCTGCAAGGTAAAAGATGCTAACAATACTTCTGTGAGCAATCCCTTATACTTCCAAACTGCTGGGGTAAACCAACTGAGGTTAAATTTTTCTTGCTGGGATATTAGTTCTACTTGCCACAATTGTCCATCCCAAGACGCCTCAACTATGGACTGTGGCACGCTTTCACAAGTCCGTTCGGGATTTAGAGGGTTAGCGATAATTAAGCGATCGCCCTTAACTCCATAAGCTACCACCCAGGATGGACTCTGGGGTGAGTCAGAATTCCACAGCAATAAAGCTGGAAATGACAACTGTCGCAACTCACCCCAACTCACTTGTAACCGCCGTAACACTAACCCTAACTTTTCTGCTGCTTCCACAACCTGTTTTGGGCGTTGTCCTCTGAGTTGGCGCTGCACCCATTCCAATTGCACAGAATTTTCTAACTGTTGCGCCACCATTGTTAAACAGGCAGCAGCGGTGTTCCAGCTGGCAACAAACGGATAAATTGCAGCGATTAGATTGGCGGCTGGAAGTCCTCTTTGGGGTTGGAGGCTGTGGGGGCTGGAAGTGCCGTCTGAGGCTGATGTGATTGAAGGAGTACTAGAGAAGGAAAATGTCTCCCTTTGTCCCTCCATCTCTACTGGTAAGGCTTGCCAAAACTCCTGAATTTGTGGGTGAGAAAATTCTGCCCACAGGGCAGTATCCCAACAAACTACTATCACTTCTTTACTAGCAGCTACAGCTTTAAAATCCGCAGACAGCTTTTGGAAGTCGCCAAACCAATCCCCTGCATCTAGGGCGGCTATTGGTTTGCCAATCCCCTCTTCTCGCAAACGGACTTTCCCAGCCACAATTAAAAATTGATAGCCACCGACATCGTTTGACCAGATTTTTTCTCCAAGACGATACTGGCGGGTTTGGCACTCATTTTCCAATCGGGATTGTTGTTCGGGAGTCAGCCAGCATAGCGGTGGCTGATTCCAAGGCAAAGAAGCTAGCACTTTTAATCGTAAAGATTCATTATCCAGAATTTTTAACTCACTTGTAACTTGACTGTCAGTTTTTGAATTTTCTCTGCTAGCCATTTTTCAAACAACTCATTTTGTAGTGCTTGCTGTAGTTGAGTATCTTCTAAAGACGCTGGTAGAAATTGTTCTACTCGAAACAAACCATAAGGCCCTTCTCCTTGGAGAGAGTCTTTGCCAACGATTTCTATTGGTCCTATCAATTGTCCAGGACTGGCCACATCAATAGCTGCCCGTAATATATCCGGCATACTGCCTCGGCTGACGATTCCCATCATGCCATTCACAATTCGGTCATCTGAAAGTGAATACTCTTTAGCTAGTTGCTCAAAACTACCTCCTTCTTCAATTTGGGTGTGGAGTTCGTCTGCCAATTCTCGATTATCAACAACAATCCGGGAAAGTACTATTCGATCCAAGAAAATCTTGCGCTCAATAAAATATTCTGGAAGTTTTGTTTGTGTCACTACAGCTTTCAGCTTTTCTAACTTGTAACCAAAAGCAACCGATGTGTGAAAAGTAGCGTAATCTGTGTTATTTGTCTTTAACCATTCTTGAAAACTTTGTGGGTCAGTGAGTTGATTTTTTAGTCTAAAGTCAATAATTGACTGTTCAGTTATTGCAGTGCCAATTTCAATATCATCTCGTGTTCGGATTTCTTCCTCAATTACGTACTGCCGGAGAATATCCCCAATGAACTGTCCCAATTTTCCACAGGCTTGCAGGTACTTTACTGCTTGCTCAATAGAAATTATTTGGTCATTAATTGTCAAAAATGATAAAGATTCCATGAACTAATTATGTGAAAATGGTTAATCACTTATAGGACTTTTTTATTAAATCATATAGAAATAATCTGGTTATTGATGAATAAATATGATAAAGATTCCGTGAACTAATTACATCTAAATGGTCAAAAAATCATATAGCTAGTAAATAAAATAATTTGCCACGATCACTTTTACAGTCTAACGGGGACAAAACAGGATTGAAAATATCATTAGTAACGCAGTAGTAAGGCAGATTGGTTATTTTCTACCAACGCCCCACTTAAATAGAGTAATTATTTCTTTCCGGTCTAGTTAATGAAACTTATCCATATCCAAGCAAGTAGTACAGATGCGATCGCACCGATTAATGTATTAAAAATATTTACTACTTCATTGGTCAGCCAAGTATACTTGGATTGCAATGTTGCGCCAATTACACTTTCTAAGTTGGTGGCAATAAATGCTGCCAGCACACACCAAGCGACTCCTAATAGATCGATTAAACCAACTCCCCAACCCACAAATGCGATCGCTACAGAAGCCACAATCCCAGCTAAAGTTCCTTCTAAGCTTACTGCTCCTTCTGTACCACGAGGCACTGGTTGGAGTGTGGTAATCAAAAAGGTGCTTTTACCATAAGCTTTACCGACTTCACTGGCAGTGGTATCAGCCAGCTTTGTACTGAAACTCGCTACATAGGCTAACAATAATAAGGACTGGGGACTTGTACTGAGCATTGCCGAAGTATTGGGGATTAGCGACTGGGAAGTAGATACGAGGAATCCTGAATTTATTATTCCTACTCCCAAGGCACAAAGTGCCCCAGTTAAAGCCGAACCCCAGACATTTTCTGGGCCTCTTGCCCCAGAACGCTTTTCAGCAATTCCTTCTGCCTCCTTCTGCGCCATCCCGATGCGGGTAACGCCCGAACCAACCAAAAAATAGAACATTATTACTACATATCCTGGCCAGCCTAGAGTTACCCAAATTAAAATGGCCAGGAACCAGGCGTGGAATAATCCAGCAGGGGTAAGTAGCTTTTTCGGAGCAATCCAAGCTAAACCCAATAAAATTGTGTTTAATACTACTGCTACTAACCAGGGATTTACAGAATCTATTGTGGATGACATCAGCAATTAATCATGAGTAATTTTGTCTGAATATCAACAGAATAACGAATTTGTGATGCTTAGTGCTTTATTTTTGCAACCTCTCTAGGTAAAATAATATGTTTGTATTATTAACTAAATTGCGTAAGCATCACTTTGAAAGCTGAGTGTCAAACCATCAATGATGTCTTAGAGGATGTTTGAAAAGTCTGTAGTAGTGTATCAAATATTTGTTTACCCCACCCTAACCCTCTCCTTGTTAATAGGAGGGAACTGGATTATTTTGTCTCCCGCTTTTCCAAGGGGGGATTAAGGTAAAAATGTGATTAAAATCACAGCCAAACACTCTTAAAACAACCTCTTAGATATACGCTGCAATGACTAAACAAAATGTAAAGCTTCTTTTGAGTTAGGTAGACTCTTCTCCGTAGCCGCAGAGTACAGTGGCTGAGTATTACTCAGTCCCCAATATTAGTAATAAGGATAAATAATATAAGTTAATGTCAATAAAAACTGTGTTCAAATTAACCACAATCAAAACTTAATAGCATAAATTGTAGATAGCATAAATTACTAGCCCTTTTCATATAAGCTATGAGCCAAACTTTATTCCATCTAGCTTTCCCTGTAACTGACATTGCCCAAACAAAAGCATATTATGTAGATGGTTTGGGCTGCATTCCTGGTCGTGAAAACCACCATGCTCTGATACTCAATCTCTACGGTCATCAATTAGTGGCTCATGTCACAAAAGAACCTTTGGCACCGCAACAAACTATCTATCCCAGACATTTTGGGCTAATTTTTACCCAAGAACGTGACTGGCAAGACTTACTACAAAGGGCACAACAACAACAGCTACTTTTTCGTGAAGAAACCAAAAATCGTTTTGTTGGTTCTCCTCTTGAGCATCGCACTTTCTTTTTAGAAGATCCCTTTTATAATCTCATGGAGTTCAAGTATTATCGTCATCCAGAGGCGATTTTTGGGAGTTACGAACATACGCAAATTGGCGATAGGACTTAAAAAATTAAAAATTAAAAATCAAGTAATGCAAGCCTAACAAGAATCCTGGTTAATGACTGGATTTTTTATTCAGCAAGGGTAGCTTAATAGGTTTTGCTAAAGCTGTTGTAACTACTCTTAAACTCCTGGGGTCTGTCAGCATCCAAGGGTGTAGAGTAACTGGTACTATTACTTGGGTTCCTACGGGCATTTGTGAACTATTTGCTGGGACAATCATTAAATCATAAGGTGTCCAGATAGACGTAAAATCTATCTGCCCCAACATTACAGCATCAGAATTTAAATCTTTCAGAAAAATGCTGTCGGGGCGCATTTGTAGACAACCAGGACGCCTAGAACCATAAGCAACCACAGTTCCATAATGGGGCGAAGAGATGGTAATAAACCGCTGCACGCGGTTAATTCCTCCCAATCGCTGAACATAGTAACGGCTGACAATTCCTCCCATGCTAAAGCCGATTAAATCTAGGCGTTGTTCTGGTGCAAAGGTGGCTGTAACATAATCGGCTACTTGTTTTGCCAATTCATCAAGACCCACATCGCCATTATTAGGAACCAGATTCAGGGAATATACAGACCAACCCTGTAGTCTTAATTGAGCCGCCATTTTATGGAAAACTGCTTCTGTGTCGTCAATGCCGTGTATTAACAAAACGGGATTGCGTTGTTGATGTTCAATGTTCATTTACAAAATCTAACTAAGATTCAGAGGTGTATTTCACTTTTGTAGACACATACTGCTCTACAAACTGAAGCTATTGTTTTTCGGATTCTTTAAAAGCTGGACTTACGCAAAAATAGCCAAAAAGCTTAATATATCGAACCGCCTTCTCTGCGAGACACTACGTGAACGCGCAGCGTCTCGCAGAGAAGACGCCTTCGCGTCTCTGAAAGAGAAGCGTCTCGTTCGCTCTTAGCGTCTCGTAGAGAAGAGAAAAATACCAAGAGTTCGTAGAGTTTGCGTAAGTCCTAAAAAGTTATTGTTGCAAACAAAACTAAAATGCTTCCAAAGATAATTTGTATAAAGTTTTACAAATTAATCCGTTCGTTTGCCAATAGGCTATGACACTCTTCCTACTGGATGGAGCAAACTGCTTATTTAACTTTAATTGGGTGTTTACCAAACAAAGAAATGTTAATTATTGTAAAGCTTGCTTTCAGAATCTTGCTCTTAGCTACAGTAAAATTTAATAATTAGTTCTCGGTGTGTGCAGGTTGCAAATGCTTGCAATAGAACATTTGCCCTGTGGTTTTACTACAATGTTAATTAAGCACAAACCTATAAGGGTTGTCACCAGAACGGGGTGACGCCAAATAGATAATGTAACATTTTGTCGTAATTTTTAACAATTACGGTCGAGTTCAAAATATAAAAGGTAAAAGGCAGGAGTAATTGTAATGGATTTTATCAAAAAGTTAATTTCAGGTATTCAGGGTTTCCTTGGCGGGATTCTGGGCTTTATTACTGGATTGCTACCGGGGAAGAAGAAAAGCAACGGCTACTTCTTAGAATTGGACGAAGCCAAAGATGCTGCAAAAGAGGTAGCATCGAACGCAAAGAAAGTAGCAGAGACAGTTACATCGACAGTTGCATCGAACGCTAAGAAAGTAGCAGAGACAATTTCATCAGAAGCACCAACTCCATCTAAACCAGATTCATTGAATGGAACAAAAACTGCCGCTGCTAAAACTAAGGCTAAGGAAAAATCAGCTAAAAATCCCAAACCAGCGGACGTTCAACTAGTCCAGACTGCTGAAGGTCTGAAAGTTGAACCGGGCAAAAAAGAAAAAGCCGCAGCCGCCAAAGTACTCAAAGAGGAGCCAAAAGAAACTACCTTTGCACCAAAATATCTTGCTCCCTCGGCTACTAGTTCTAATGGTCGTCGTCGTCCAGGAGCGAATATGAGTGCTTATCTAGACATGGCACGTCAGATTAAAACACCTAAATAATTCATAGAGACCGTAAATTTACGGTCTCTAGAGATTAAGCGTGAAGATGCAAGGTTAAGATAACTTTGCCAGTTGTAGATGGGGGAACTCTCCAAAGTAAGAGCGATCGCTTAATTTTCTCCACTACAACTGGATCTTTTAGGGTGGAGGTTTCCTCATCCAAAACTACCCGTTCTACCCGACCTTTGTTAACGGTGAACTCAAAGACGATTTCACCACTGAAGCCGGAAGGAAAGTTTAGTTGTTGCAGGTGTTGGGTTAGGTCAGCAATTTCTGCTTCATCCAAGCCTGTGACGCTGATGACCTCTAACTGATGGTTGATGGCTGCGTCTAATATTTCATCTTGTTCCATCTCCTCGAAATCAAAGCTCAAAGACATCTCAACTTCTTTCGCTACTGGAGATGGTGGCGATCGCTTTTGCCGAAGAAAATCTGGAGCTTCTGCGGAAGCTGGTGCTGATAAGGTTAAGAATTCCATTTGATCCGCAAAACCACCAGCAGGAGCATTGCCAAACACTCCTTGGTAACTAACTGCTTCTGGCATTTCCACTGGCACTTGCATAGACAGATATTCGCTTCCTGGTTCAACCCGCACGTCATCGCTGACAGCCACAAAAGCGGTGTATTGAGAAAGCAGTTGATAAGTTAAGGCTGTTTCTGTAACCGCTTCTACACCAGCTTTAGTCTCAAAACTTACCATTTGATTCATCAAATCTTTGATGCAAGCGCGTCCCCATAACTGCGCTACAGCAATATTTCCTGTTTCTTTAAATTTAAGGTTAAACGTTTTTTCGTAGTGCTTACCGCCCGCAGCAATGCCGGAGATTTGCAGATTACCCCCAACTCTATCCTGCTTCCGACCAAACAACACTAATGGTTGTTCGCTGAATAAATCAGGCGCTATGGCTGGGTAAATCACAGGCGATTCTCTGTCACCGTGCCAAGAGATTTGAATATTTGTGAGTACGGGGTTGTTAATTTGCCTGTAAAACTTTTCGGCAACTTCTTCTGTGGGTTCATCATGACGAATAATTTGGGATATTCCCCGGCCAATTTCGGCGATGCGATTTAGTAAGAAACGGTTAACTGAACTACCAACACCAAAACTGTAAAGGCGATTTCCCACTTGGAGATGCTGTTGTACCTCTGCCAAAATCTCATTTTCATTGCCGATATAGCCATCGGTTAAGAGTACAACGCTGCGTAATCTTCCGACTGGTGTAGGGAAATTTATAGCTGTACGAATGCCACTGAGCATTTCTGTACTATTATCAGCTTGTAAATTGTTAATGTAAGCGATCGCTTTGGTACGATTTTCTGCTGTATTCGGTAGAGGTTTTTTTGATAACTGTCTGACTCTATTGGAAAAATCGATAATTGTGAAAGTATCGTTGGGATTTAACCCATTGATAAATCGCCGCATCAATTCCTGACACTTCCATAACGGATCGCCAGATTGTGAACCGGAAGTATCCACCAAAAATACAACATCTTTGGGGACAATTTCATCAGGGGAATATTCCAAAGCTGGAATCAGATATATGACAAAATGTCCGCCGCGATCGTCGGTTTGGGTTAATACTGTAGATTGAGTTTCTTGACCAGAAACTTGATAACGGAGAATTAAATCTTTGTTGGGAATTGTATCTTCTCCAGCTAATTGAATCCGCACAATTTGACCTGAGTGTTCAATTTTTAATTGATGGGAAGGAGAACGCACTTCAGAAATTGGCAAACCCGCATCAATTTCTACTGTGACATTAATATTGTGACGCGATCGCGTTCCTTCTAAGACTACAGGTGGTGTAATGCGAGAAGCATCAGGAACTTGATCTGTATCACCGCTACCATCTATCGGCGTTCCTGGAATATATCTTGGCCCCACCACCATCGGGAAAACAAATTCGTAGTTTCCCGCCTCAAATTTTAAACTTTCGGTGTAACGAATTGTGACATCAATTTGTTCGCCAGGTTTGATGTTAGCCAGAGATTGGGTGAAGATGTTGTCTCGTTCTTGTTCTAGAAGTCCGGCGGTGCGTCCTTCTTGTTTGGCTTTTTCATATATTTGTTGTGCTTCTTCACGTTTTTTAATATTACCTTTGATGATGCGATCGCCTATTTTGATTTCCATGTCATCCACCGCCGCCTCATCGGGTAACGGAAATATATAGACTGCTTCTAAAGGCTGTTTGAAGGGATTTTCAAAGCTTTGGATGACATCAACTCGTGACAGATTACCTGCAATTTTTGCTAGAACTTCTGTGTGCTTGAGCGGAAAAATTACTTGCTCTCCTTGAGGAGATTGGACGTACAAACCTCCTAGCTTTAGGTTTTTAGCACTTACTGTATTCATAGAACCCTCCTATTTGATTTGAAAACTTACTTTTTAAAGTAGGTAATAAGTAACTTAATTACTAATTACGAATTATTTAACAAACACCAGTCCACTATATAAATGAAAAGCTGAGTCCCAATTAGTCTGTTCTCTACGAAACAGATCGATGTGAGACTTGATATGACTCAACATTTCTGTTTGGTCTAATGTTGTATCTGCAAAAAATGTGAAATCTGACCAGAGTTTGACTTGAGGAAGTTGCTGGTCAATCCAACTCGATAAACTATTCCAATTAATTCTGATTGTATTTTGGTTAGCTTGGGGAATGATTTCTAAACCTTGCTGGAATTCATAGCCGTTATCATAAAGTCGGAGAATGGAACGTCTACCAGGTATGTGTAAATCACAAAACTGAGCATAGTCTTGTGTTTGAGTTTTCCATTCCAGTTTACGGCGGGCATCAACATCTACAACTTGTTCAAAAATGGGTAAAAGTCCTGCTACTCTTGCTGTGACTTCTGACCAGTCAAAGGTGAGAGAACCAAGTTGATTTACCTCGTTACGACAAACAACAGTAGCTTGTGGGGTAGATGCTTGGAAATGTTTGACTTGATAAACTTGAATTTGCTGAATTTGCGCTATTGTTGCCCAAAAGCAAGGAATACCAGCCTGCTGTAGCTGTTTGCCATAAAATTTTAGTTCTCCTACTTGGCCAGTGCGGTACAATCTCCAGCCACGACTTGGCAGTACCAGCCTTGCAGTGTAAGGGTCTAGCTGCATAATCTCGGCGAATTTTCGAGACGCTTCTGTTTTTATCTCGGTGCTGAGTGGCTCTAAGACTAGTACGCCAAGTTCGGTATTATTCGGTTGGGCTGTTGCTTGGGAAATTGCTCTTTGTCTTTCTTCTCGCTCGATTTCTTGTAGCCGTTGCAAACCTTGGCGTGCGAGCGTTACTATTTTGGCATTCCTTGTATCTCGCAGCAGTTGCCGATAAATTTTTTCTGCATCTTGGCGCTTTTGAGATACTTCATGTAGCCTACCGAGATAATATTGTACCCAAGGATTTTCGGGTGATTCTTTTTGCAGCTGTTTGAGTAATTTAGCTGCTGTTTGATAGTCTTTATGCTCAAAGGCGATCGCAACTTGCTCAATCATCACTTTAAATACACGCTGGAGTGATGTCTCACCCAAAATTACTTTTGCGTGAGCTATAACTCATTTATACTTCACAAGCTGCGGAAATCAAGGATAATGCTACTACTGGGGCTGTAACTGCTCTCAGGATGCGGCGACCAAGGGAAACAGGTTGAAATCCGGCTGACTCCGCATTCTCAATTTCTTGTATTGTCCATCCCCCTTCTGGGCCAGTCGCAATGACAATTGTTTCTTGTCCTTTGTGCTGTAAGCAATGTTTTAAATGGGGAAACTCACCACGAGCCTCACATATATAACGGTGACTTGTCTGATTGCCAGTGATAGCAGTATTAAAAGCAACAGGCTCTAAAATTGTCGGCACGAACGATCGCTCTGATTGTTCAGCAGCTTCCGCAGCAATGCGCCGCCAACGTTCGAGCTTTTGAGGACTAGGATCAAGTAAAGTGCGATCGCTCAATACTGGTGCAATACAAGTTACTCCCAACTCTGTACAACACCGCACCACTTCATCAAATCCATTGCCTTTGGGCAACGCCACCATCAGCGTAATTGATATAGGTAATTCAGTTTCTACCGAAAGTCGTTCTAAAACCTGTGCTTGTTCCCCTGCAAGCTGCGCTAACCACCATTTTCCTTGGCCATCCATTGCAATAAAGCGATCGCCTTCACGCAAGCGCAACACGCGCCCCAAATAATGCTGCTGTTCTTTTGTAAGTAAAATTTGTCCTTGTTGGAGTTGGGAGGGTGCGATCGCAATTCTTTGCAGTTGAGACATTTTTCTTAATAAATTATTGCCCTGCTGTAGACATCTGCTGTCTAACCCAGGTACGGAAAGCACGAGTTGCTGCTATTTTTCCAACTTTCTTACTTTCTTGGATAAATCGGGGAATCTCTGTCACCAGCACAGGTGCAAAAGTTGGACTGCGATCGCTTTGCGAGTATTGTTTACTATTAAGGGTGTAAACGCGCAACACATTTCCGTTATACCGCCAGAATTCTGAGACTCCCATTGAAGCGTAAAGAGCCAACTTATCTATCTTGGGTCTAGAATATTCCACTTCCAATACTAAGTCTGGTGGTGGGTCTGTATTCAGGTCAATATTTTCTTTGTTGCGGACTAACAATTCATTTTGGATATAGTAGCTACTGTCCGGTTCGCCTCCTTGCTCCAAATCATCCCGCGTCATAGTCAACGAGCCAGCGCTTTTAACTTCCAAACCAAATTCTTCACACAGCACAAGAACAAAACCTTCAATGAGACGGTTTGAATTTTCGTGTGGCATCAACGGGGTCATAATTTCTACTATGCCGTTGTCATAAGCTAGCCTTTTATTTCGTTCACATCCCATATCTGCCAGCATCGCTTTGAATGTCTGCCAGCTAATGTTTTGCAGCACATCCCTAGTTTCTGCCGATTTTGCTGTCGTTACCATAGTTCAGGTTTCCTGTGGATGTGTTACCTAACTGTATTAGGATTTACGCGAGAGAGACAGATAAATCCATCTCTGTCTCTCTTTGATTTCATTATCTTCAATTTTCCGGCTTAGGAAAGATTCTGGAAGTAAACCTCTAGTGCTTCAGTTACCAGCTGAGTCATCGGCTTACCTTGACTTTCTGCTACTTCCTTCAACTTGCTATAAACCTCTTCTTTCAAGTTCACCCGATGCCGTGATTTACTTGTACCATTGGCTGTTTGGGGTTCGTAGCTAGCAGCAAATTCGCGGATGGCATCAAAACCAACGCGATCGCAAAAATCACCGAATTTTTCCTTCGATTTCCGAGATTTCTTAAAGTAAACAAAAATCGGCTCTAAGAAGCTTTCCAAGTCATTATGGTGCAGTTTTTCTGTATAAGGTTGCGCCAGTCGAGTCTGATTTGGCGAACCCCCTAACCATAATTGGTAAGATTCTGGAGCGCTACCAACAAAGGCCAATTCTGCTAAGTAGGGACGAGCGCACCCGTTAGGACATCCTGTCATCCTTACCACGAAATGTTCTTTTTGTAAACCTAGTTTATCCAATAGAGCGCGAATCCGTTCCAAAATACTCGGTATTGCCCGTTCTGATTCCGTGATTGCCAAGCCGCAAGTGGGCAAAGCCGGACAAGCCATTGCATACCGCACTAGAGGTTCGATTTTACTGGGGTCGTCTACGACACCGTGACGGCTGAGAATGTCTTGAATAGCTTCCTTGGTATCTGGTTCGATATCGTAAAAAATCACGTTATGGTTGGATGTCAGGCGGATAGGTAAGTTGAACTGCTCGACAATTTCCCGCAAAGCGGTTTTCAGTTGAAACGAACCTTCATCTTTGATTCGACCATTGTCAATGGAAATTCCTAAGAATAGCTTGCCATCACCTTGTTCATTCCAGCCGAGGAAGTCGTGAAATTTAAACTCTGGCAGTGGTTTGAAGGCTTCGATTGATTTACCAAAATATTCTTCAACTTGAGTACGGAATTTATCTAAACCCCAATCGTTGATTAGATATTTTAATCTGGCATGACGACGATCGGTGCGATCGCCATAATCTCTCTGGGTAGCAACAATCGCTTTCACTATGTCGTAAACGTCATCCTTCGCCACATAACCAATGGGATCTGCTAACCTAGCGAAAGTTTCTTCTTTACCGTGGGTTCTACCTAAACCACCACCAGCAAAAATATTAAATCCTTCTAATTGCTTCTTCTTATTGGTAATTACTACCAAAGTCAGGTCTTGGGAATACAAATCTACCGAATTATCCCCTGGCACCGTCACGCAAATTTTGAACTTGCGCGGCATATAGTACGTGCCATAAATCGGTTCTTCGTTGTCATGGATAATTGTGCCATTCCCATTGCGCTGTCGTGCTGCTTTTACCTCTGGGGCTTCTTCAGCACTAATTGCTTTTTCCCCATCTAACCAAATTTCGTAATAAGCGCCTGTTTGCGCTGTCAGCAAGTCAGCAATATTCTGGGCATACTCCCAAGCATACTGATACTCTGGGCGATTCTTAAAGGGGGCTGGTGGTGCCATCACATTTCGATTAATGTCGCCACAAGCTCCCAAAGTCGAACCCAGGTTCTTGACAATGGTAGCAATTGCTGATTTTAGATTCTTCTTTAAAATTCCGTGCAGTTGGAAACCTTGACGGGTAGTTGCTCGTAATGTGTGGTTGCCATACTCATCAGCTATTTTATCTAAAGCCAGATATAACTCTGGCGGTACTAAACCACCCGGATTTTTTGTCCGCAGCATAAACTGGTAATCTTTTTCCTGTCCCTTGGTGCGGTTGTCGCGGTTATCCTGCTGGTAAGAACCGTGATACTTCAAAAGCTGTACCGCATTTTCAGTAAAATGGGTAGTGTCTTGAAGGATCTCAGTTGCTACAGGTTCACGCAAAAAATTACTATTTTCCTTGATTCCTTCTACTTTGGAAGGCTTACGGGTTGCGATGGGGGAAGGAGCAGATTTAACCATTAGACTTGTATAGTATTCTCAATAAAGCATTACGTAGACGCCGAATCAGCACCCTTCGGCTACTTGATCGCCGGTAATCCGGCCGGAATAATGAGGAATGATTTAATTTTAACACGGCAAAAGCCGGCTTTGTTAGTGATGTAATACTTAGCAAAACCAGCTTTTGGGAGTAGTGAGTTTTTAGTGCTGAGTCCTGAGTACTAAGTAAAGTATAAACTGACTGAGGACTCAATAATCTTTTATTTGAAGCGATAACCGATACCACCATTGATGCTAACAGCAGAAGCATCACTATTTTGGTAAGCACCAAGTCCGACTTTGGCATTAGTGTAGACGAGGAAATTGTTAGCAACTTCCGATTCAACACCAGCACCTACAACTACAGAATCTCTGTTACCTATAGGAGTTGGTGAGCCATCTTTTTCTACAAAAGAATAACCACCAGTTAAATAGGCGTTAGTTCTATTAGCTATAGGCACATCCACAGAAAGTTCTGGAATTATGGCACTTGTTTTATCACTCCAGAGGACATTACCGCGTGCAGAAAATGGCGTATTTCCTAATTTTGCGCGACCTGTAACATTACCACCAAATGTGGCATCATCGTTGATACCTTGTCCGCCACTGGTAACGCCAGCTGCAACACCAGCACCAATATAACTAGCATCAGTACCCTTTTTAGTTTCAGCAGAAGCTTGGCCAGCTGATAGAACAAAAGGAGCAACTATTAAGGAAGACAATGCAGAAATTGTCACGAAAGACTTGAGTAAGCGTTTCATAATTTTTACCAAACTTTGTATTTTTTACTTGTATATTCCAGGTCGAAAATAAAGTGATAATGTTCCAAATGATTCCCAACTTTTATGAAAAAACTGTTGTTATTAATGTATAACGCTTACAGGATAAATATCCCTTTAATTGATAAATAAGCTGTTATAATTACATCTCAATGTCTTTCCATTCTGGCTGTTTGTTCCCCTGATAGACGCTTTTAAAACTGTCACAATATTTGGAACTAAAACTAAGTCAGGACATGGTAAATAAAATACCCGATTAATAATTTTTGCCGAGCTTTTCAAAGATGATGAAAAAGTAGGCTGTAACATCTGTTGCAACAAGCTATAGAGGAAATCTATAAAGTTAATTTTGAGCAATTCTCGTGGAGATTGAATAATGCTAACCGCTGCAAAAACGTTGTCTGGTTTGATGGGTTTATGTGTCGGTGATGCGTTGGGTGTGCCAGTAGAGTTTACTAGCCGTGCTGAACGAGTAAAATCTCCAGTGACAACGATGTTGGGTTATGGCACATGGAATCAACCACCAGGAACTTGGTCAGATGACAGTTCCTTAAGCTTTTGCTTGGCAGAATGCCTTTGTAGGGGGTATTCGTTGGATGCCATAGCCAATTCCTTCTGGCGCTGGTACAAGGAGGCTTACTGGACTCCTCGTGGCGATGTCTTTGACATTGGTCAAACTACTCATACAGCAATTATGCGCCTGAAGCAGGGAGTTGTTCCCCATCAGGCAGGTGGTAAGGTTGAAAATAGTAATGGCAATGGTTCTTTAATGAGAATCTTGCCAATGGCTTATTGTCATAGAAGCTTCACTTTAGGCGAATTGCTGGCGCGGGTGCATGATGTTTCCGCGATTACCCATGCTCATGCGCGATCGCAAATGGCCTGTGGTATTTATATTAGTATTGCAGTGGCGCTCTTGGAAGGGGCTGACCCGCAAACAGCTTATCTGCAAGGATTGCAAGATATCCAAACAATTTATTCTGTGCGAGAATTTTTGTTAGAAAAGCCGCATTTTGGCAGAATTTTCAGTGGTGAGATTGCCAAAGTACCAGTAGAAGAGATTAATTCTGGTGGCTATGTGATTGATACTTTAGAATCATCCTTATGGTGTTTATTAAATAGCTCGTCTTATTCTGAAGCGGTACTGAAAGCTGTCAACTTAGGCGGAGATAGCGATACTACTGCTGCTGTCACCGGTGGGTTAGCGGGAATTTACTACGGGGTAGAAAATATTCCCAAACAATGGATGAACCAAATTGCTCGTAGACAAGACATTATCTACTTGGCAGAGCGTTTTGCAAGGGCTGTTTACAGCTAGTTTGGAATTAGAAATTATACCAAGCGTTTGATGAGCGCCTTTTCGCAAGTAAAATCAGTAGTAGAAAAGTTTCATACTGGTTGAACAATGCTAACCGCTGCAAAAACGTTGTCTGGTTTGATGGGTTTATGTATTGGTGATGCGTTGGGTGTGCCAGTGGAGTTCACCAGTCGCGCTGAACGAGTAAAATCTCCAGTCACATCGATGCTGGGTTATGGAACTTGGGATGTTCCTGCTGGTACGTGGTCAGATGACAGTTCGCTGACCTTTTGTTTGGCAGAATGTCTTTGTGAGGGATTTTCACTGGATGCGATTGCTAATTCCTTTAGGCGCTGGTATCACGAAAGTTATTGGACTGCTCAAGGCGAAGTATTTGATATCGGTAACACCACATTTTTAGCAATTGTCAACTGGAAACAAGGAACTCCACCCGTGAAAGCAGGTGGTAGTAGTGAAAATAGTAATGGTAATGGTTCTTTAATGAGAATCTTGCCGATGGCTTATTGTCACAAAAGTTTATCTCTGGATGAATTGATTGCACGGGTACATCAAGTTTCTTCCATTACCCACGCTCATCTCCGTTCTCAAATGGCCTGTGGCATTTATATTAGTATTGCAGTGGCGCTCTTAGAAGGGGCTGACCCGCAAACAGCTTATTTACAAGGATTGCAAGATATCCAAACAATTTATTCTGTGCGAGAATTTTTGTTAGAAAAGCCGCATTTTGGCAGAGTTTTCAGTGGTGAGATTGCCAAAGTACCAGTAGAAGAGATTAATTCTGGTGGCTATGTGATTGATACTTTAGAATCATCCTTATGGTGTTTATTAAATAGCTCGTCTTATTCTGAAGCGGTACTGAAAGCTGTCAACTTAGGCGGAGATAGCGATACTACCGCCGCCGTCACTGGTGGGTTAGCAGGAATTTACTACGGGGTGGAAAATATTCCTCAACAATGGCTCAACCAGATTGCTCGTAAGCAGGACATTATTAACTTGGCAACTCGTTTTGAAGCAGCTGTTTACGCTTAAAGTTAGTAGTTGAGAGTAAAGAGTGAGGAGTTATGAAAATCTTAAATCTTTACTCTTTACTTTTAACTTGCTGAGAAATCCACTGCAAGTAGGCTTGAGAACTGGCAACAATTGGTAAAGCAATAATTTCTGGCACTTCATAGGAGTGCAGTTCCTTAATTTTGGCCTCCATTGCCGGAAATTGCGCCAAATCAGTTTTAATCAGTAATTGCCATTCTTGCTCTTTATGCAGTTCTCCTTGCCAAGTGTAAATTGAGTGGATTGGTAATAGACTCACACAAGCAGCGAGTTTAGCTTCCACAAGGGCATTTGCAATTGCTTCTGCCTCCTCTATGTTGCCAGCTCTCACCAATACCACACCATAGTCAGCAGGTGTCTCCATGACCTCTAAACCGTCGTAGACAAGGAATAGACCTGACCATCAATTAGCAATCGTGTGATGCCCTTAGCTTCCAAATGAGTACGAGCCTTATGGAGCATTTTACTATCTGGAACCTTAATCACGCGATCGCGCTTGGTAGAAAAACGCTTGGCGACACGATGGTTATCAAATACCGGCAGAGTTCTTTGCTGAGTTTCCAGGCTGGGAATTTGCCCCAAATCACCAAAATCCTTCAGAGGCCGGGTAATTAATTCCGAGGAACGGTCAATTACCAAATAGCAAGTTTTCGGCAAATTGGCTACCGACAAAGGCAAAACTTGAACTGATGCTTCACCTGGTCTGCGTTTTGTGACTAAAGGTCTTTCCTCATCCAGGTCATCATCATCAAAGTCTTCTTCCTCAAAATCGTCATCCTCTAAATCATCATCATCTAAATCATCCAAATCCTCTGATTCGTCTAGCAAATCTTCGCCCAGCATGTGCGCGATGACGGCTGCTCCTGGATGTTCAACCTTTAGAGGCGGGATGGAGATGCTGACTATTTCCGGCGGCTTTGGCTCTGGAGTTTCTAATTTCTCAGATGTGACTCGGAGTTTCGGTTTTTCCGCCGCCGAGGGGCGTCGCCGCACCCGTCTACTAGCGGCGATTGACTCCGCCGTTTCCTCTGAGTAAAGTTCCTGCTCTACACGAATTATCTTACGTGGTAGTGGCTCAACCTTTGGCACTTCCAAAGGGTGGCTCTCAATGGGTGGAACTTCTATCTCCGGCTCAGGTTGAGTCAGCAGTGGTAACTGCTCGTAGCTAACCTGTGCCCTTCCCTCAGGAGTTCTGGCAGCCCGCTTTAAAGAGACTAAGTATTCATACTCATCCTCTGGCAAAGTACTTTTGAGCAGGCGACTAATTGTCGAGTTACTCACACCGTAGCGGTCTGCCAAAGTTGAGGTTGTTTCGGCAGTCTCTCGATATAACTTCAGAATTTCTTGCTTGTCAGAGTCAGTTAATTTTCTCACGGTAGATACCAAAAATCCTTACTAAGCTCGTTTTCTTGTGCTGGTACGCCGCGTTCGTCTTAGTGATGCGTCATATTCTAAGGCAGCGCCCATACCAAATAACACTCCACTAAACACCCAAAACACTTCTAATATCTCTCCACTTTGATAATTTGGGCCTTGGGCGTATTTAAACCACATATCTGCAATGTAAAGCGAAAAGGCCGCCGCTGCAATCATTCGCCAAGACTGGGAAACTCTTCCTCCCCAAAAGGCTAATAGCAGAGTGGTAGCAATAATTAGCAGAACCACATCGCTAACTACGTAAAACCAATTCAAAATAGCGACTAGCAGTTCTGAGGGTGTTTCCTGCTGCATAGAAATCCACCATGCTAACAAACTACCGAACACTGCAATTGCTAACACAATCAGCCACTGCCATTTTTCCAGATTAATTCGCCTGGAAGCCACAGCTAAAATCATGCCTGCGCCAAGTAATAGATAAGTCAGTACAAAAAATATATCGCCTACAGACACATCTGGTTCATCTTTTAAAATTATTTCGGTATAGCCGAAAATTATCCCCCCAACGAAATAGGAAAGCATACCTAACCCAATTAAGAGCCAAACATTCCGGCCACTGACGATTTGCGGACTCAGCCAGTTCCTCAAGCATAAGATACTGGCAGCCAAATAAGCTAAAGCTTCAAAAATATTTGTGCCAATCACATACCACTCAGCCCGGCTTTCTATGCCATCGGCTCCGGGAACTTTGGCACTAAACAACAAAAAGTATAGCAGTGCCAGTACAGCCCAGCCAATATTAGCTAAGACAATGTTCTGAGTGTTGAAAATAGATTTAGAAAGGAACGAATTCTCGTAAGAGTTATTCATAGGACTTGACTTATGTAGATGCACTCTGGCAGTATTTTGATTGAAATGACTGTATATGTAGCAGTGTGTCTGCTAAGTCATACACAATCAGACACCAAAAGCAAGTGCCAGTGGCAGGAATTTTGTGAAAAAATTTCCATGCTACTGCCATAGTTTACCCAGAGGCGATTGATTCAGCCAATTGATAAACAGCACTCGCTCGGCTTCTGGCATATCTTCTAGCTTATAAATCACTTGTTTGGTAAAATTGCCATTCCCAAAGTAGGCTTTTCCTAATCGATGCAGTTCTTGTAACAGGATAACTACATGATTTTCTTGCCAATCAGGTATTTTGGCTACCGGCAAAGGATTAGTAGACACCAAATATTTAACCGCTTCTAGAGAAGAAGCTTGGGGAAATTGCTTCTGCTTTAATACTTCGGCAATATCTTTTTCAAATAATGCAACTTGCCTAGCACCTAAAAACTCTTCAATATCGATAGAAACACCTTGTAACAGCAAAATACTGGCTTGGATTAAAATCGCCGTTTTGCCATGACCACCTGTGTCACTATCTAGCTGCTCTAAACGGATTTTGCCCCAAACACTAAAGCGTTCCGGTTCCTCCAGCAAAACACAGGCTTTACCTCGGTTATCCGTTAATTCTCTCCATAAGGCTCTAGCTTCTTCTTCTTGACTAGCTTTGAAAACACTAATCAAGCGAAAAGTTTGCCCTTGATAACTGAGAATCGGCACTTGCTGATCCTTTTTTGGGTGCTGAATGCTTGATATTTCAACATCCTGCCGTTTGAGAATAAACATGGCACTAGCAAATAACTCCTCACAGGGGCACTCTTAATATGGAATATATAATGGCATTTGGCAGTATCGCCAAGGCTGAAATTACCTAGCATACTGTGAAAATGAGCCTCGCGATCGCCAGATGCTTCCCGAAGGTAGCCGCCCAGAGGACGTTAGCGCTAACGGGCAAATAACCCCTTGACAACACAATATATCTAAACCAATACCCCATCTGTTTCGTTTTCGGTGTAGATTGCACTAACTAGCGACTAGCATCTTAGCCTTGCTAATGGTAAATCTGCAATTTTTGATTGCTTCTTGGTAGGTGAAGACGATATAATAATGTAGGTGACTCCTTCGGGAGCCATGATTTTGTTTTGGGCGCGTAGCTCAGTGGATAGAGCCACGGATTTCTAATCCGTTGGTCGCAGGTTCGAGCCCTGCCGCGCCCGTTTTAACTGAATATGAACCCTAAAAAAGCCTTTTTATGGTAATTTACCAAAAAGCCTTGAGGTTCATATAAATGCACCACACAAAAGATAAGGGCGATCTAGCAGCTGCTAAAGTGATAGCAGATTTAGTCGAGAAAGAATATTCGGTTTTTGTACCAGTGGTAACTGAACATGCACCCTTTGATTTGATTGCCTACAAAGATGGCAAATGTTACAGATTTCAAGCCAAATACAGTTGTGATGGCACGCTGAAAAATAAAAGCAATTGGGCAGACAAGAATGGTTGTCATGAGAAAAAGTACAAATCTGATGACTTTGATTTCTACGGTCTTTATTTGCCAGATATAAACAAATTAGTATATCCATCAATCACCTTTGGCGGTTGCGGTATCAGGACAACGCCACCTAAATCACCCAATCCTTTTTATTGGTGGGAAGATTTTACAGATTTAACTGAAGTAGCACTTAAGAGAAACTACAAGGAGTTTGGCGTTGACTTAAGAACTATAAAAGTTAACCCAGACTCTAGAATTCATACCAGAAAAGTTGAAAGGCCATCGAAAGAAGAACTAGAAAAACTAGTTTGGGAAAAGCCAACTGCACAAATTGGGAGAGATTTTGGCGTGTCTGATAAGGCTGTAGAAAAGTGGTGTAAAACTTATGGAGTAGAAAAGCCACCCAGAGGATATTGGGTTAATAAAGCTCATAGAAAAGTATAATGACAATTCAAACCTGGTGACGAGGATTTAATTTGCAAGCTCACCCTTATTAGTTTATCCTTATAAACTCTGATTCTTTTAAATGCTTATTAGTAAGTGAAGTCTTCCCTTGCTTTGATGCACCAAAAACAATAATATGCTTATTTCTTTGAAGCCCTTCTATAAAACGTTCATCTACCTGATTTCTTTCTATATATGAAGCTATTTGCTCATTAGAAACACCGAAAACTTCTGTGGTTCTCACGGATTAATCTCCAATCTATGAGGACAACGAAACTTACTTTTAACCACAAAAATAGCACTTCAGTCTTGTGTTTGAGAATACTGAAGTTTAATATTTCTCTCATATTTATATTCATTTAAAAAGCCCGTGACGAGGATTGAACTCGTGACCTCACCCTTACCAAGGGTGTGCTCTACCACTGAGCCACACGGGCAAATATAAACTTAGTTTTTTAGTTGTAAGTTACAATGCTGGGAGCTTTGCTCTTAACCCAGACATTATAACTTATAACTTCGTAAGTGGTGGGCCGGGCTGGATTTGAACCAGCGTAGGCGCAAGCCAACGGATTTACAGTCCGTCTCCATTAACCACTCGGACACCGACCCGATTTGTCTCACGATTTAAAATCTTAGCACCATGTTTTATAAATTGCAAGTGATTAGAAAAAATAACTTCGGGGTAGAGATCGCAACAAAACTGCGTCTCTACCACATATATAAAAAATACTGGTTACACGCTCATCTCCAGCATTCGTTGCATCGGACGCAGTGCAGCAAGACGAATATCCTCTGACATGGTAATTTCAGGAGTACGATTTTTCATTGCCCAGTAGAGCTTTTCTAGGGTGTTTAACCGCATAAACGGACATTCGTTACAAGCACAGTTATTTATCGGCGGGGCAGGGATGAAATGCTTGTCAGGAGCTAGTTTTTGCATTTGGTGAATGATTCCCGGCTCTGTCGCAACTATAAATTCTTTCGTGGGGCTGTTTTGACAATACTTGAGTAAGGCGGCTGTGGAGCCAATAAAGCTGGCGTGGCGCAATACACTACTTTCACATTCTGGGTGTGCGATCGCCTCTGCTTCGGGATGGGCAATTTTTAACTGGACAATTTTCTTTTCCGAGAAGGTTTCATGGACAACACAGCTACCTTGCCATAGCACCAAATCTCGTCCAGTCTGTTCCATGACATACCGCCCCAAATTCCGATCTGGGGCAAAAATAATCGGCTGTTCTTTCGGTATCTGCTGCACAATCTTCACAGCGTTGGAACTAGTGCAAATAATATCGCTCATCGCCTTAATATCAGCAGAGCAGTTGATATAAGACACCACCAGATGATCTGGATGCGCTGCCTTAAAAGCTGCAAACGCCTCTGGTGGACAACTGTCTGCCAAAGAACAACCAGCATCCAAATCTGGTAAAAGTACTAATTTATCGGGATTAAGGATCTTTGCTGTTTCTGCCATGAAGTGAACACCAGCAAAGACAATTACATCCGCATTGGTTTTTTCGGCGGCTCTTGCTAGTTGTAATGAATCCCCAATAAAGTCGGCAATATCCTGAATATCTGGCTCTTGATAATAATGTGCCAGGATAACTGCGTTGAGTTCTTTTTTGAGATTCTGAATGGCAGCAAACAAATCTAGTGGTAGTTCACCCAGTTGGGTGTTTTCGCGTTGAGCTAGTGCAGTAGTAAACACAGTTTAGGGGTGCTTTATGTTGCAAATGTATGTCCTGTGGATTCAATTATAGTAGTTTTTACCAAAAATAGTGGACGGTTGATATTTTGGGGTTGTGTCCAAATCGGGCTGAGTTTCATATCCTGGAGATAGACGGCAAGGAAAGTGGCATGACCAGTCAAGAAACTCAATCGATAAACCTCAAAATTGCTGTAGTTGGAGATATCCACGACCAATGGGAAGTGGAAGATGGCGTTGCACTCAAGCATTTGGGTGTTGACTTAGTGCTGTTTGTCGGGGATTTTGGCAACGAGTCGGTGGAAGTGGTCAGAGCGATCGCATCTCTCGATATTCCCAAAGCAGCCGTAATGGGCAACCACGATGCCTGGTACACCGCCACCGAATGGGGACGTAAAAAGGCTCCTTATGACCGCTCTAAGGAAGACTGGGTACAGGAACAACTCGATTTATTAGGCCCGTCCCATGTCGGTTACGGTAAGTTGGATTTTCCCGCTTGGAATTTAACTGTAGTGGGGGGTCGTCCCTTTACCTGGGGTGGCCCGGAGTGGAAATTCGCGGAAATCTGTAAAGAACGTTACGGTGTGACGAGTTTGGAAGAATCCGCCGATCGCATCTTCAAAGCTGTTAAAAGCGCCGCTTACGAGACAATTATATTTTTGGGTCACAACGGGCCTAGTGGTTTAGGCGATCGCCCCGAAGACCCTTGCGGCAAAGACTGGCATCCAATTGGCGGTGATTTTGGCGATCCAGATTTGGGCGAGGCGATTTCTCAAGCCTTGACTGCTGGTAAAACCATTCCTCTGGTGACATTTGGTCACATGCACCGAGATTTACGCCATACCAAGAAGGTGCAGCGCAAGCCCATCTTTAGAAGTCCAGAGGGGACAATTTACTTAAATGCCGCTAGTGTTCCCAGGATTGTGGAGGATGGTGGCGAGAAGTTGCGTAATTTTTCCATCGTCTCCCTAGAGGCGGGTGTGGTTTCGCAAGTTTCACTAATTTGGGTGGGGAATGACTTCCAGGTGGCTAAGGAGGAAATTTTGTATGAGCGATCGCGTATTGTGTCGTAGACATTCGCATCCAGTAGTGCAATCTGCGTAGATAATAGGGTATAGTATTATCTGTCAAGTTTAGTGCTAACCAACAAAAGCGCCTGAATAGCGTCTGAAACTAGGATCAGCACAAGTTTGACAGATTTACTGGAGAGGTGGCAGAGTGGTCGATTGCGTCCGACTTGAAATCGGATGAGGCTAAAACCTCCGGGAGTTCGAATCTCCCCCTCTCCGTTGAATAAAAATTGGATTTTACAAATATTATTAAAGAGGTAAGCAATTGATTAGATTCAATCTGAGCAACTGATCCATTTTGATTTATTCTTGATTAGCGTCTGTTAAATCATTAAAGTTAGGAAGAGCTTCAAATAACTTAACTAAATGGATGCCGACGTAGATTGATTGATGGACTCATCTGCTTTTTCATACAGAGCATTAAGGTAATCACGCTGGCGCACGCCTTGAAAGTTACTACCTTTCAATAATTGATGAAATAAGAGTCGAGCAGAATCTTCATGTAAAAGTACATGGCTTCCTGCTTGTAATTGTTTATTTTGTGCGAAATTTTTGGCTTCCATTTTGGACTGTTCAACGTAGAAGTGGAATAATTTTACCGCTTCTTCTTCATTTCTTATAGGTGAAAGCTGAACTTCATTAGCAAGACGACCTCTAATAGCTGGCAGCATTTCACGGTAACGATTAAGAGCATCTGTAGTTAGAGCAACCATTAAGAAAAGATATTTAGGTAGTGCATCAATTAAAGCCCGCAGAGCCGATAAGTATCTTAAAACAATAGTTTTTGATAAGCTCCCATTCTGTTTTTCTAATTCATCTAGAAGAATAAAAATACCTTCTAGAGTTTTCATTTGTGAACCTAAATATACAATATCTCTCAATGCTCTTGTTTTTGCTTCTACAGTATCCAGACGAAAATTTACTCCCAGTTCAGTTTGATGAGTTTTTCTTACAGGTAATCCTAAAAGCCATTGATATGCTAGAGATATACGCTCATTTTGTTTTTCTTCTGACTTAACCTCTAAAAGAGCCTTGAGCATTGTTTTAATTTCGCTCATTCGCACAAATTCTAGTAATTTATCAATATCATCTATCTCTTCTTTTTTCTTCAAAAGTGCATAAATTGAACGACGTAAGTATTCCTCTCCTAAATTTTCAAAGATAGACCTAATGAGTGGATCAAAAAATGGTTCTGGATCTGGAACGTATCTAATAACGAAAAAACCATGTGGAGAAAGTTTTTCACGCAAAGCATTTTCATACGCATTCAGAAGGTTAGTCTTACCAATTCCTTGGCTAGCAGTTATTGAAATTACATGAGACTTACGATCTGAATAAAATGTTTTTACCGCAGCATCAACTTGCTTATCTGCTTCTGTTGACATATGCGGATGACCACTGGTTTGTCCAGCACTGGGAAAAGGATTACTCAACAGACCAAACTTTCTGTAGAGCAATTTGGGTTGCTCTTCTAGTGCGTTAGCAGTCGCCTCATCTGTAAATAAATTTTCAAGAGGCATTTTTAACTCCTTCTAGCTTGATACGTACAGCAGATGTACCAGGTATAAGAAAATCTCCATGATACAGATAAACTTTTTCTAACTGGGGAAGTCTGTCACTTGTCTTAATTATCCACAAATCGTGCTGTTCAAAACGAGTATCTGGAGTAGACCCTTCAGCATAGACATTCACTAAGTTTTGTTCTTGCGCTTCTTTCACCAATTTTCTAGCCAATATGGGATGAACAGCATATTTAATAGCTAGTTCTTCTAACCAGCGACCAGTAAGTATCCATTCTGTGTCTTCCTGTGAACGAATTAATTTATAAATCTCTACTGCTAAATTAGCAAAATCTAGTAAATTAGGTATGTTATCAGTGGCAACAATTTTTTGATTTGGTATATTCAACCAAGAACAGGCTGCCTCACCAAGCTTGATGTAGGTTGGTTTCGCTTTATTTGAAATTGGTAATGTGCTATATTCAACACTTCTTTTTTGATTTACATAGTTACATATTGCGTCAAATGATGGTATTTTATTCAAATAATATAAAATTTTTATATAATCTTCATTCAAGATACTTTCCCATAGAAGCTTTAGTAATTCTGTACATATAATTTTATTATCATTAAGCTCAACAAATTTTCCACTATGCAAAAAATTCTTATACAAACTATAGCGAGATTGATGTGTTAAACCCAATTTTGCTTGAGCCTCTTGATTAGTTAGCTCTCCTTTGTCTACTAACAATTTCATTAGTAAGAACATCTGATCTGGACTAAATGCATATGTTTTAGCTATTGCTTCTATATTTTGGCTAGAAACTGCATCAGTCTGATCTTGGCTTTCTATGTCAGTTGATAACGCAATAGAGGTATTATCTGTTGTTGCAGAGGATGTTCCAGAGTTAAAATTTCCCCAAAGAAGATCATCTTTAACGTGAAGTGGTTGCCAAGTATATTCCCCACTAGGTATGCCCCATAGCTCTAATGAATCGTTAGTGTTGTAATTTTGCAAGCGCAGGCAACCAAAAGATACAGCTAATTCCCAAAGGACATCTGTCAGTGGTACTGTATATATTTCTTGACTGAAAGGATGAAAAAGAGAGCCAGTCAGTTTTCTACTATCAAACTTAGGAACAGAACGAGATTCAAAAAAGAATACATCCATTCCTTCAGCCAGCGTCATTCTAGCTAGACCTTGATCACTAGTAAGAAGGGCAAGCGGATGATCCGGTCGAACTAAAGTTTGAAAGCGTCGTGCAGTTTCTAAAATTAGACGATCAGCAAAACTTCTAGTTACATTTTGTAAACCTAGAGCTTTATCTTCAGAATCGCTACTAGGTGTCACAATACCTCGTAGGGGATCAGCACCTAAATCACCACGTTCTATTTCTGCATCTGAATGTAATTCCAGACGAAGTAAAGTTCTTTGCCCTCCTTGACTAAGAAGATGTTGACGAAGTGTTGCAGGGTTATTCTTAGTTTTGTTCTTATTTTCATTATTCCAGCGAATTTTAGAAAGATAATTATCTACTTGTGTAAGTATTTCCATATGAACTATTGCTGGTACTTTAATTCTTACCCAAGGCGTAAGAAAGCGACATAAAAAATCAAGTCCTCCTTGGTGAACGGCTGATGTATCTGTAACAACTGTGATCGGTTTGTGTAAAGGTATTTTGGAAATAGTTTCAACATCAAAAATCGGTAAAAGTAGGAGAGTCCTCCGCAGTACATCCTGTAATCCTTCCCTAAAAGCTTTTTGAACTTGAATACTATCTTTAGTATGTAGATTATCAAGGGCTTTAGTAATATTACCATTTAGTTTTTCTGAGGATAGTAGTTGCCATTCAAAACCACCAAATTTAGCAGCACAATACTCATCATATATAGTCTCATTTTCAGGATATTTACTTCCCGGTTGTAATGTAATAGTCCCAACACTCACCCATTTGTCACGCCCAAAACAAATATCTTCACCAAGAGATATTTCAAATGGCTCTCCATTCTTACCTATTTGGGCGATAAATTTTAGTGCATCTTCTTTACTGAGCAATTTTAATTCCATATGCTTATTATTTTAATGAAGGGACACATTGACATCTGGAACACTAACAAACGTATCACACACCCACTGAATATGCTGGCGTAAGGCTAGAAGTTGATGTTGACGAAGGTTGACAGTATCACTGTTAGATAAACGTCTAGATAAGAGTCCAAGTTCTTCTGAGTCACTCCAAGATGATTCGTCGTTAGACAATATCTCGTCTATTACTTGGATAACTTGCTGAAGCTGTTCAATTCCCCGTTTCTCTGGTTTTATTCCCAGTGTAAATTTTTCAATTAATTCTTCTCTTAGTCGCTGAGTTTGCTCACTGCTGGTCACTGAACCAAAGGGATCTCCAAACGGTTCCCAAGAATAAATTGGTTGTTGATAAAATGTCGGCTCAACTAAAGCATTTGTGCTGATATCTAAGTATTTTTTTTCCCAACGACAAGGTTGCCAAACAATAAGCTTTAATGGGCTTGAACTATTGGTTTTCACAATAATTAATTCTCCAAAATAATTATTTATGCATATCTAGATTAAATATAACTGTCAAATTAATTTTCATTTATGAATCATAGATTTTGAGGGTCAAGTCTAAACTTGACTGAAGTTTTTGGCTATTATAATCATAATTGCAACTTCGCTACACTTTCTCAAAAGCGAGATACGATCGCTCCCCCCTTTTGCTTGCATTATGCTATCATTTTGATAAATTCTACTTTGAGGTAAAGCGATGGCTACCCTTTATGTAAGAAATTTACCCGATGATTTGTATGCAAAGCTGCAAGAGTTAGCCGCATCTGAACACCGTTCCATTAACGCCCAAGTTATAACTCTGTTAGAGCAAGCTTTGAAGACTGAAGCACAGCAAACAGAAGACGAAAAGCGAAAAAACGTCCCAAAACTTTTAGAGGAAATTCGTCTTCGCCGTGAACAGCTACCAACTGATATCGAATGGCCTGATAGCACTGCCATGATTAGAGAAGATCGGGACAGATGACAATTCCTCTTAGGTGCGTCGTGGATGCCAGTGTGTCCGTTAAGCAATTTATTCCTGATCCGGTAACAGCCAAGGTTAATCAACTGTTTGCTCACCTTGCTTATCCTCAGACAGAAATCTTTGTACCTGACTTATTTTACATTGAGTGTGCAAACGTTTTGTGGAAGTATGCTCGTGCAAGTCGTTATGATGTTTCTTTGATTCAAGGGAATTTAGCTAGTCTCAAAGCTTTTCCGTTGCGTGTTGTATCAACAGCTGATTTGATGGCGGATGCAGTTGCGATCGCATTAAATTATGGAATCTCCGCCTACGATGGCTCTTATGTCGCACTTTCACAGCAGGTAGGTGCTACTTTGCTGACTCTCGATGGTAAGCTGGTGAAAGCCCTAGCCGCTTCGTATTACAATGTTTCCTCGTTTAATGACTTCGAGGTTCCGCCGTTAGAGTCAATATAATTCGTAATCGTAATTACGTAATTCAACTATCAAAAATGCCTTTTACTTACAACCGCACTGTTCGCTTTCAAGATACTGATGCTGCTGGGGTAGTTTATTTTGCTAATGTTTTGGATATTTGCCATGAAGCTTATGAAGAATCTTTAGAAGCATCAAGTATTAATCTCAAAGATTTTTTTACTAATCCGTCTGTGGGGTTTCCGATAGTTCATGCTAGCGTCGATTTTTTGCGCCCTATGTTTGTCGGGGACAAGTTGCTGATTAGCTTAATTCCCCAAAAAATAGGTGTTGATAAGTTTGAAATTACTTATGAAATTACTGTGGGTGAGGTGGTAGTTGCTAAGGCTATTACTCGTCATGTTTGTATTGATGCAAGTAGTAGAAGTAAGCAGGAATTACCTGAAGAGATAATCCAATGGTTGGAAACAAACCGCAGAGATGCTGAAGGCGTAGAGAGAAGAAAGTCGAGAGAGATTATGTGATGGAATTATGGAAGAATTCTGTGGCTATTTGTTGTAGCTGTTGACGGTTAATTTTACCTTGGGAGTTGCGGGGTAAGTTTCCCTGCGGAATCCAATATTTAGGGATTTTAAATTTGCTGAGTTTGTCTTTGAGTAGGGTTTGAATTTTTAAGGCAGAGGTATCTGATTTTTTGGGGATGTAAATCGCTGTTAAAGCTTGTCCCCAGTGTTTATCTGGAATGCCGATGACACAAATATCAGCAACCATTTGAGTTGATAAGATAGCTGATTCAATCTCTACTGGATAAATATTTTCGCCACCTGTAATAATTTTGTCGCTGTTACGTCCGACAATATTTAAATGTCCTTGTTCGTCTAAAAAGCCTAAATCATCTACTTGGAAATCAGTTTGATTTTCTCTAGTTTTAGGATAGTAACCAAGGGCTAAAGATTGAGCATGAATGGTAATACTTCCTACTTGATTGGAATTTAAAATCTCGCCTTGCTGATTGCGAATAGTTACTTTTGCATGGGGAAGAATTTGACCACTGCTAATTTTACCGCCGAGAAAATCATCTGGTTTGAGGGTAGCAATTTGAGAGGCGGTTTCTGTCATACCATAGGTAAGTGCTAATCGGATGTGGTGAAATCTGGCTTTTTCTAGGAGTTCGTTCCATGCTGGCGCACCTCCCAAAAGTACAGTATTAAATTGGGATAGCCATTCAGTTAAATCTGGATTTTGCAGGAGACGTTGTAACTGTGTTGGTACTAAAGATATGAAAAATTCTGATTGTTTAATATTTAATATTTGACCGGATTCTACGGCTTTAAATGGTTGAATAGCTAGTTTTCCTCCGGTGGTGAAAGAACGCATAAATTGCATTAAACCGCTAACGTGATATAGCGGTAATACACAAAATGAATTCACTTGGATTAGTTGAAAGTATTCGGTAAATCCTTTTACAGATGAAATGAGAGTTTCCCAAGTGTGAATGGCAAATTTAATTTGTCCTGATGAACCACCTGTGGGGATCATAATGCTATTGGGAATTGGGCATTGGCTATTATTATGCCCATTCCCCATTCCCCATTCCCCATGCCCCATTCCCAAAATAATATTTGGCTGTACTAAATCAAAGACTTGTTGCCATTCTTGCGTTCCCCAGTCGGGGTTACAAAGGAAAACTGGACAATTAGCTGCACAAGCAGCAATAAAGCTTGCTAAAAATCGTAATGGTTCGCGTTCAGCTAAGATTATTTTTGGTTGTGTTCCACATTCTGAAATATGTGTTAGTTCTAAATATAATTCTTGAGCTATTTGATTAAATTCACGGCTGTTATAACCGATTAGCCAATCATATTGAGCTAGGTTATTAAGGCACTCTAAAGGTCGTTCCATAAACTTTGAAGCCACGTTTTTTCTTGTTCAAAAAAATGGTCGATGCCAAAACCAATTGCTCTGTTGTTTTGGGATAATTCGGCTGCTAGTTGGAGTGCTGCAAGTCTAGCGATCACAGTTTCAAATACTGATGAAAACACGGTATCAATTTGATACTGGTGGCAAAACTTTCTCAGACGAGATGGCGATCCAACTATCCCAGGCTTGATGACAAAAATCCCTCGCCAACCTTGTTGATGACAGGCGGCGAGTTGCCCAAGTGTGGCGACAGATTCATCTAAAGCGATCGCAGTTTCATAACTCAGACTCAATTCCAACATCTGCTGAAATTGTTCAACGGGTAGCGGTTGTTCGATAAATTCAATTTCTAAGGGTACTTTTCCATTTGCTTTGAGATTGTCGCAAGTCCGCAGCCATAAGTTTGCTTCTTCATAGCTAAGTCCACCGTTAGCATCTAATCGCAGTTTCGTAGAGGCTGGTAAGGTGTGTATGAGTGATTCAAAAATTTTTAGTTCATCAGCGATCGCATACACACCAATTTTCCACTTAAACGTCCGATATCCCTTCTGCCATAAGCTTTCCCATTGATTTAAAGCCGCTTCCCCTGCTGGTAATAAGCCACTGTAGAAGAGTGAAGAGTTAGGAGTTATAAAATTATCTCCCCCACTCCCCATCTCCGATGCTGATTCAAAGCCAAATTGACAAGCTGGTAACTCATCTGGGATGGAGAAAATTATCTCGTCTGTGATTTCTCCTGGGAATTGGCGACAAAAATCTAAGGCTTGTTCTAGAGTTTCGGAACCAAACCAACTAATGGGGGCAATTTCTCCCCAGCCAACTTTACCTGATTCATCGGTGAGACGGAGGATAATACCTTCACGAATATCCCACTTACCATGATTGGTGGTAAGCGATCGCAAAAATCTTCGCTGATATGGACGAAATTTAAATTGATAACGCATCAATTAGTAATTCCTAAAGCATAAATCCCAAGCCGAACAACGAGCAAGCCCAGAAATGCACGGCTACAGCGATGAATTTACAGTTACTAACTTTGTCGGGCTGGTTATGATTTTCTTGGACGTGGCGGCATAATTTAACAGCAAAGGGTAAACTCACCCAACTCAGTAATGTCCAAGCTGGAGAAATCCCCAATAGCACAAATAGCAAGGTGAGGGGATAAATACTACCAGTAAACCAAACTAGGAGTTGGGCCCCTTTTTGGGTTCCTAGACGGACGATAGGCGATCGCTTCCCTGCCGCTATGTCATCCTTAACTTGGTGAAAATGTGAGCAAAACAAAATTAAGGTTGTGGCAATCCCGACAATCACTGAGGCTGCTAAACTTGTCATTGACCAAGTTTGGGTTTGGCTGTAGTAGGCTGCCTCCACTGCTAAGGGGCCAAAGGCAAAAAAGCAAATAATCTCGCCTAAACCCTGATATCCTAAGCGAAAGGGAGGGCCTTGGTACGTATAGCCTAAACCGCAGCAAAGTAGTATTATACCTATAACAGTTAGGTCATGTTGCCAAAAGGCGATCGCTAGTATGCCCAGCAACCCCAAACCTAAACACAAATTTCCTATCCAAAATATTAATGGCTTATTGCCTGTTAAGTTCACCAGAGAATGGTGCTTATTTTGATCGATACCTGTTTCGGAATCAAACACATCATTACTGATATTTTCCCAGGCAAGAATTAAAATTGCCGCAGCTATAAAAGTAGAAAATACTACACCATTGAAAATTTTAGTTTCGGCAAATGCTACTGCTGTTCCTACCCAAATGGGCATAATGGCAACGCTGTACATTGGCGGTTTAATCGCTGCCATCCATAACTTAGTGTTGGGATATAAAATTTGCTTGGTAGTCATCATCTGTGATTAATTAAATTACCAGAATATTTACTCGCACTTTAGATTTTATGATTTAAAGAGACGATTAGATATGGGTGATATATAAACAACTGTCACTTTTACGATAGCTTGTTAACCTTGTGTTGTTAACACTCACCCTCACGTTGCAGTCTCAGGCTGAAACTGTCTTATCATAGTCTGAGAACACCACAAATAAGGCAAACCCTACGCTGGTGAAATAGCAACTTAATATGTTACCTGTAAAAATACGACCACGATTAATTACACTTTAGGAAGTTAACTTAAAAAAAATTTACTATCGTTAAATCCATGACAGTTTCACCTTGTCGTAGCAACTTCTTTGTAAAGCACAAAGATTTATATCAATTTCTGGTAGCGGTGCAAGAAAAGTGCGTCAAAAATAATTGTAGACAAATTGTCAGTGTCTCCCAAGAAATTGATTTAGTTGACCCTTTACTTGTATTAGATAAACTTACACAAGCAAATGAAATAAATTTTTACTTTGAGGATAGAGGTAAAGGAGAAGCGATCGCAGCAATTGATGCTGTAGCAAAATTACAGATTGATGGCTCAGACCGTTTTAATCAAGCAGAATATTTTATCAAATCTTGTCTAAAAAATATAATTAATTTTGGTAACGCAAACCAACCTTTTTCTGGGCCTCACTTTTTTTGTTATTTCAGCTTTTTTGATAAAAACGCCCAAGTAGATTATCCATTTCCATCTGCTACCATTTTTCTTCCACGTTGGCAAGTAGCCGTAAAAAATCAGCGTTGCATATTAGTAACAAATATAATTATCAATCCAAATGTAAATATTGAAAGATGGTTGGAGAAAATCCAAAATAAAATTGAATTTATCCAATCTTTAGAAAATTACTCTGCTAATATTGATTATTTTCCTAAGAACTTATATAAAAAATCTGTCATAAACTCTGCCCAATTTAAACGTTCAGTAGTATCTGTTTTGGAAAAAATTCGGTCTACTAATTTAAGTAAGATTGTCCTAGCAGATATATTAGATGTAAAATCAAGTAACCACTTTAGCTTAGTTAAATCATTAAATAATCTTAGACAAAACCATCCTAATTGTTATATCTTTTCTACAAGTAATGGCAAAGGACAAAATTTTATTGGTGCAAGTCCAGAAAGATTGATTAGTATTAACAATCAACAGTTAATTACGGATGCTTTAGCTGGTTCTGCACCACGAGGTAAAACCCCTGCTGAAGATGCAGCTAATGCCAATCGCTTACTCAATAGTGAAAAAGAAAAGCATGAACATTCGCTAGTGCTTAATTTCATTACACAACGCCTATGTCAACTAGGTTTGTCACCACAAATATTAGCACCACGGCTGCGACAATTATCGAACATTCAGCATTTATGGACACCAATAAGCGCTATAGTTCCTGCTAACATCCACCCATTAAAAATTGTCGGACAATTGCATCCTACACCAGCCGTTGCAGGTGCAGCACGAGATGTTGCTTGTGCAGAAATTCGCCGTTACGAAAGCTTCGAGAGAGGTTTATATGCTGCACCTTTAGGTTGGATAGATTCTCAGGGAAACTGTGAGTTTATTGTGGGAATTCGTTCAGCATTAATTGATGGCGATCGCGCGAGATTGTATGCTGGTGCTGGTATCGTTGCAGGATCTGATCCTGACAAAGAGTTTGCTGAGGTGCAGCTGAAACTTCAAGCTTTACTTAAAGCCTTAGTTTAAAGTTAATTACTAATCTTGTATGCCAGCTAAAGATATTTACCACCTATGTGAGTTGATTTTAATTATGCTTCCGAGTTGTAGGCTTCATTCAGTTTGGTGGCTGACTCTTCTAATAAGCGTTGTTCATCAAGATTTCTTGGTAACACTAGTTGGCGCTCAATACCTTGGGAGTTAATGATACATGGAAGTCCAAGAACAACTTCACTGCCAACTCCATAGTTAGAATCTGCTCTGGCCGATACTGGAAATATCTGCTTTTCATCTCGCAGGATGGCATCAACTAACTGACAAACTACTATTGATATACCATAGCTAGTATTTCCTTTACGTTCAGAAATGTTATAGCCTCGCTTACGGGTTAACTCTGCGTACTCTTGCTGAATTTCTTCCAGCGTTGCTCCTTGTGGTATGGGAAATTCAGCTAACGGAATTCCCCCAATAAATGCACTAGACCAAACGACAAATTCACTGTCTCCATGCTCTCCAATCACATAAACACGAACGTCTTGTTTACTAACGTTCAGTCGCTTACCAAGTTGATATCTCAGCCTAGCAGTATCAAGAACGGTTCCTGAACCGAAAATTAGGTTTTCTGCTCTAGTGGAACTGGCGATCGCAATCCGTGTTAATACATCCACTGGATTGCTAACAATAAGTATGATTGAATTGGGTGCAACTCGATCCAATTCTTTTATTGTTGAACGCATTATCTCTGCATTATCGCTCAATATATCTAATCGGCTTTGTCCTTCTTTTTGCTGCACCCCAACAGTCACAACAATCACATCAGAATCCGCTAAATCTTCATACTGATTTGATGGTATAATCTCCATGTCTTGAAGTAGGGGAATGGTGTCTTCAATATCCCATGCTTGCCCCTCAGCTTTTGATAAAGTTCGGTCAAAAAGGACGACTTTTACACATTTACCGAGTAGCACTAAAGCATTTGCTACATCTGCACCCACATTACCCGCACCAATAATACCGACCTTAGATATTTTGCTACTCATGCGAAATCTACTTTTTTGTAACTGGCTTTGCTATAGGACTCCAATTTGATCTTTGAAAATATATTGAGACTGAAAAGCCAGTTTTATCTGGGTTTCATTTTAAATTTTGTTCAGAAATCAGACATGAGTCCTATATGTGAGAATACTTTACACTAAATCTTGATGAGTAAAAGCTTTAGCATTCGCCCCGGTGTAAGTAGCTACAATATGTCCATCGCCAGTCATTTGATATTTGTATGTCACTAATCCTTCTAACCCAACGGGGCCACGGGGAGGCATTTGTTGCGTACTAATCCCTACTTCTGCACCGAAACCATAGCGAAAGCCATCAGCAAATCGGGTAGAACAATTGTGGAATATATTAGCTGAATTTACCAGTCCAAAGAAAGTTTCAACAGATGTTGGATCTTCAGAGATAATGGCATCAGTATGACGAGAACCATATTCGTTAATATGTGCGATCGCATCTTCTATAGAGTCAACAATCTTTATCGACAAAATAAAATCGCTATATTCTGTTTCCCAGTCTATTTCTGTTGCAGCTACAATGTTAGGTAAAATTTTCAAGGTGCGTTGATCGCCTCTTAATTCCACATGACGTTCTTGCAAAGCTTCAGCAACTTTGGGTAAAAACTCTGTCGCAATTGATTGGTGAACTAGCAAAGTTTCAATTGCATTACAAACAGCAGGATATTGTGCTTTGGCATCGACGGTAATCGGAACTGCTTTAGAAAGATCGGCGGCTTTATCTATATAAAGATGACAAATTCCGTCGGCGTGACCTAGTACCGGAATACGCGTATTTTCCTGTACAAATCTGACAAAAGAATTAGAACCTCTAGGAATAATTAAATCTACATATTTATCTAATTTCAAAAGTTCTAGAGTTTCTTCTCTTGTTGTCAACAACTGTACCGCGTCAGGGTTAACAGCAGTTTCAGATAATCCTTGTTTAATTGCCTTAACTATCGCTTCGCAAGAACGCACCGCTTCCTTTCCGCATTTGAGAATTACCCCATTTCCCGATTTGATTGCTAAAGAAACAATTTGAATCGCCGCCTCTGGACGTGCTTCAAAAATAATTCCCAAAACGCCTAAAGGACAAGTGATGCGCTTTAGAATCAAACCAGTGTCTAGTTCCCGGTGGATTTGAACTTTACCAATTGGATCGTCTAATTTCCCAACATCTTGTACCCCAACGATCGCATCTCTTAATTTATGTTCATCTAACTGCAAGCGCTTATACAGTGGTTGGGGAATTCCTTCAGCGTTAGCAGCTTTACAATCAGCAACATTTGCTTGTAAAATTTCATCTCTAGCTGATTCTAAAGCTTGCGCGATCGCAACAAGTGCTTGATTTTTTGCCTCAGTAGAGAGAATCGCCAACTTACTTGCAGCTTTGCGGGTTTGTCCTGCGATCGCAATTAGGGGAGAAGCTATATCAAAAATAGTCATAGTACAAATCTTTACCTTTTCCTCATCTTATCAATCTCAGGTTATGTTCATCATTCGTCTTCCTCCAATCGGGTGAACCATTAGGGTAATCAATAATTACTCTGATTGGGTGAAGTAAGACTGGGTTGAAAACATTTATTCTCTAAATATCAAACACGGACAAAGAGGCAGTAAGTTTACCGCAGCCAAAACATTATAAGTATTATTACAGTTGTTATTTCAAAATCTTAAACATGATTTATGCGTTCCCCAGGCTAGAGAGACATACTAATGTATGTTTCTCTAGTCTTTTACTTAAGTAAATATTTTATACTGTCATTATTTAAATTTTTACGAAATTGCAGTGACGATCGCTGGATCTATTGAGTATTGATAGATCAAATACCACTCCTTTAGTAGGGAGATCCTATGTCATTGCAATCTGCATTAGATGCTTTAAACCAAAAACGTTATCAAGAAGCGGTCGAATTACTCGAACAATTCTGCCGCGATTGCGCTGAACAGAATTCCTCAGATTATCTTTCAGCACAGATGTGGCTGATGAAAGCCTATCAAGCCACAGGCGAAACCGAAAAAGCCAAAGCCCTGTGTCAAAAGCTAATCATGAGTGAAAACCCACAAGCTAGAAGTTGGGCAGAACAAGCTAGTCAATCTTTCCGCCAAACGCCACCTAAAGCTAGCCAAAAAGCTGGTCGCGCCGCTACCACTGGGATGAAATTAGCGATGGGGGGTGTGGGCGGTAGTTTGGCATTAGCTTCTGGTGTCACCATGACCTTGCTGTTTGGCATGGTGTTGGCTTTAGGTTTGAGCTTAGTATTTATTTTGGGTAACGATAATCCACTCCAAGGATTAGCGATCGCTATTGGTATTACCCTAGTTTTTAATATCGCCGCCTTTTTCATATCTCCATTCATCATGGACTTAACTCAAGGCTGGCTTTACCAAACTCGCTGGGTAGAGTTGGCAGAAGTTGAAACCCTTAGTCCAGAGACAGCTAAAGTTATTCGCCAAGTCTGTGAGCAGAAAAAGCTAAAAACGCCGCGTTTGGGAATTATTAACGACCAAAACCCCACGGCTTTTACTTATGGCTCATTGCCGAACAGCGCCCGTCTAGTCGTCAGTCAGGGACTTTTCACATACCTCGATGACGATGAAATTGCTACCGTTTATGCTCACGAACTGGGGCACATCGTCCACTGGGACTTTGCAGTCATGACAGTAGCTTCTACCTTAGTGCAAATTTGTTACTTGATTTACAGCACAGCTAGAAGATTTGGGCGTGGTGGTGGCGATAGCAAAATTAAAGATGCGATGCAAACTGCTGCCTTAGTTGCTTACGTGTTTTATGTCATCGGTACTTATCTAGTGCTGTACCTCTCCCGCACACGAGAATATTTTGCTGACCACTTTGCAGCGGAAAGTACGGGTAATCCCAATGGATTATCCCGCGCTTTGGTAAAGATTGCCTACGGAATTTTAGAAGAAGGTTCGCGCGCACAAGAACCCAGCCGTTTAATTGAAGGGACTCGTGCCTTGGGTATCTATGACCATAAAGCCGCCGCTTCCACAGGAACCGCCTACCGCATTGCATCCGATACCCAAAAAGTTGGTCGCGTCTTTCTGTGGGATATGTTTAACCCTTGGGGTTGGTGGATGGAGTTAAATTCCACTCATCCCTTGACAGGCAAACGAGTTCGCGCATTGAGTAACTATGCCGAACAATTGGGTTTACCGACTGAGTTTGATATGGGGCGAGTTATTGGAGAAGGCAAAACTCTGAATAAGAGTAGGCTTTACGGCAACTTCTTTTTAGATGTTGTACTGTACGGCGCTGAAACAATTGGTTTCTTCGCTGGCTTGGTAATAGGTGTAATTTTGTTGTCAAGTTCGCAAAACACAGGTTTGGTAATGGGTGCGCCACTTATTGGCTTAGGGATTGGAATTCTCATCAAAGCCTTGGTGATGTTCCCCGACTACAAGCAAGCACCAGAAACCGATATTCTCACCCTGATGTCAGACCCTTATGCCAGTCCGTTACGCGGACAACCTGCAAAACTGGAAGGTCAACTTATTGGTCGTGGCGACGCTGGTTATAAATTTGGTTCCGATTTAAAAATTCAAGATCGTAGCGGAATGCTTTATCTGCATTACGCCTCACGCTTTGGTCCTATTGGCAATTTTTTGTTTGGGATGAAGCGAGTCCAAAGCTTGATTGGCGAACAAGTTGGGGCTGTGGGTTGGTTCCGTCGAGGTGTTGCGCCTTGGATGGATTTAATTCAACTCCAAAGTGAAAATGGCACTATTGTCAACAGTTACCATCGCTTCTGGTCATTCATTCTTGGCGGT
Source organism: Nostoc sp. (assembly GCF_036917235.1). Taxonomy (GTDB): domain Bacteria; phylum Cyanobacteriota; class Cyanobacteriia; order Cyanobacteriales; family Nostocaceae; genus Nostoc. The sequence goes on along the minus strand of NZ_JBALDU010000081.1, from coordinate 14,067 downwards.
GGATCGATTATCCTGGGAGTGGTCTTGACTATGTTTTTGAGCCGCAGCTAGCAAAGTTTCTAGGCTGCTGTCGAAGCATTTCTCAGTCCATCCAAGCTTTAATTTCTCAGGAGGTAGTTAGTAACTGCCTCCGTTTTTTATGGAAGGGGGCAGGAGGCAGTAGGCAGGCGATCGCATTTGCTGCGTTGGGGTTCGCATTTGTTACCAAAAGCTTAATTGTGCATTAAACTTGTGTGCTACCTTTGGTAACGTTCGCTACCACTGTCACTAAATCTTCTGGCTCAATTGGCTTGGATACATGAACTTGGAATCGAGCTTGCAGAGCGAGCCTATGTTCTTCATCTCTAGCAAATGCTTCCAAAGCTTCGCAGGTTGCCACGATGCCTTATTCTTTAACCAAGGGCAGTGCTACTGTGCTGGTTCGCGATTATTTGTCGAAGAAAATCTATTCATCCCCCTAAATCCGATCAAAAAAATCGATTTTAGAAGGATGATGAATGTGATATTTGATATGGGGTGGGCATGATAAATAGATTATGCACACAACCCTAAGAGAATTCTGATGATAAATGCGATCGCCAGTAGATTTCGCCAGCTTATGGCTGGGAAAAACAGCCCAATTGGCAGATATGACCATAAAAACAAAACCAAGCGTTCCTTAGCACTGTATACCTGCATAGGATTAGTAGGTGGAATTCTGGCATTGTTGTTAATGGCATCCCCAGGAGTGGCCCAAAAACCGGAACCTCAACAATCTCCACAACTCCAACAACCGTTATTAGTAGCTACACGAGTTATACCGCCCTTTGTACTATCAAACAAAGATCAGCTATCGGGATTCAGTATCGACCTCTGGCGCAGCATCGCTAACAAAATAGGTGTAGAGTCTAAATTTATTGAATATTCCAGTGTGCCGGAATTGCTTTCTGCTATTAAGGAAAGCAAAGCCAACTTGGGAATTTCAGCCATCTCAATTACAGCCGAACGCGAGCAGAATTTTGATTTCTCATTACCTATTTTTTCTGGGGGGCTGCAAATTATGGTCAGAAACCCAGAAAGCAACAACGGCGCCTTCCCAAATATTTTGCAATTGTTTTTCTCTGCTAGCCTCTTGCAGGTAATAGGCGTTGCCCTGGTGCTAATTGTCGTAGCAGCCCATATTATTTGGTTATCTGAGCGTCATCACAAAGATGGGATGATTCCCAAATCATACTTTCCTGGCATTTTCAAAGCCTGTTGGTGGTCAGCTGCGACATTAGCAACCCAAGCTGACGAAATGCCCAAGGGAGTAATGGGACGCTTAGTAGGTATCGTCTGGATGTTCATCGGAGTACTTTTTGCCGCCTACTTTACAGCCAGTGCGACTACCTCATTGACAGTGCAACAGCTTCAGGGCGATATCAGGAGCATAGACGATTTACCAGGTAAGGTAGTGGCTACAACTGCGGGTAGCACAGCCGCCACATACCTGCGAGAACATAAGATTTCAATTTTAGAAGTTACTAAGATTGAGCAAGCTTACAATGCTCTGCAAACAAAAAAAGCTGATGCCGTAGTGTTTGATGCCCCTGTACTCCTCTTCTATGCTGCCAATGAAGGCAAAGGAAAGGTACAAATTGTTGGCAGTATCTTGCGTGAAGAAAGCTACGGCATTATTCTGCCCAACAACAGTCTCTACCGTAAACCAATTAATCAGGCTCTGCTGAGTCTCAAAGAAAATGGCACTTATCAATCGCTATATGATAAGTGGTTTGATGCTGAAAAATCTTGAAGAAGGGAGTGGGAGAAATCAATTCAAAATTCCAAATTCAAAATTGTTCGCGCAGCGTCTCGTAGAGAAGAAAAAAACTGGGGGAGATGAGAGGACAAGGAGAATAATTTATGCCCAATGTCCCATTCCCTATTCCCCACTCCCTTCTTTCGCAAGTTGGGCTTTTGCTTGTTGCCAGAGAGTTTCTAACTCATTCAAACTGTAATCAGAAAGGGGACGGTCAACAACCGCCTCCATTTTTTCTAATCGCTGGACAAAGCGCTGATTTGTGCCTTGCAAAGCGGTGCTGGGGTCAAGATTATGCCAACGCGCTAGCTGAATCACGGCAAATAGTAAATCGCCTAATTCTGCTTCTTGTCGTTCTGGTGTTTCCTCAGCTAAAGCTTGCTGGAACTCTCCCAACTCCTCATAAAACTTATCCCAAACACCCTGAATATTTTCCCATTCAAACCCGATCGCCGCAGCCTTTTGAGAAATCTTTATCGCCGCCGTCAGTGGGGGAAGAGTACGTCCATAACGAGCGAGTTTCGCACTAAATTTTTGGGCGTCTGGAGATGCTTCGCCCTTTTCCGCAGCTTTGATTTGTTCCCAATTTTGTCGCACCTCATCCACACTGGCCACCGACACATCACCAAACACATGAGGATGACGGCGAATCAACTTTTGGGAAATTCCCTGAGCGATCTCCTTAAGAGAAAATTGCCCCGATTCACTAGCGATTTGGGCTTGTAATACCACCTGTAATAATAAATCGCCTAACTCCTCTGCGATCGCACCCTTATCCCCACTCTTAATCGCATCCACCACCTCATAAGCCTCCTCAATCACATAAGGAGTCAGCGTCTCGGCAGTTTGAGCCAAATCCCAAGGACAACCACCATCAGGCTCACGCAACTTCGCCACCACCTCAATCAACTCCTGCAACGCCGCCAAACTCTCATCTTGCTTTTCCATACCTCTGCGTACCTCTGCGCTTCCCTTAGCGTTCCTTTGCGTTTAAAAAAATTATTTCTTCACTCTCGCCCGACGACTACCACCCCTCACTTTCCGCCTCTTAATTTTGCCACTAGGAAGCAACCCCCGAACCCCCTGTTTTCGCACGCGCTTATAAGCCGAACCCCCCCAATCGCTGAGAGAATGACTCATTGCACCGAGTTCCAACCCCAAAAATAGGGCAACATATTCAGTATCGTATTGTACGAGCGATCGCCCCACAGTTTGTCCCAAATCTTGCCAACTAAAACTCAGATTCCATAACCTTTGAGCGATCGCCAAAACAAAAATTGCCAAAATAGCAAGCAAACACCCCAGATAAATCACCCGCAAAATCGTACCAATAATCGGCCCGTGGGATAAAAAAGAACGATGGCGGAGACTTTTTTGATAAGGTAGCCAAATCCAGCGTAAGAAACCCCAGCGTTGGAATTGCACAGAGTAAATATCCAAATCGGGGCCAAACATCAGCCCACCAAAGAGAAACCCGCCTGCAACCAACAAAGTCGCACTGCTACTGCGAGTTTGCCAAAAAGTAACGCCCGCCACCAATGGCAGAGCATACATAGTAATGCGATCGTGCGTCCGACCAGAGGGCATCCTAAATCCTGTTAGTGATAGCAGGGCGTTGAGCCAGTGCTGAGTAACTGAATACTGAGTCAGTATAAGAGAAAAAAAGATTTTCTTGAAACTACTAGCGCGATGCGAAATCTTTTGCTATATTAGTTAAGGATTAGTCAAACGGGCGGTTAGCTCAGTTGGTAGAGCGCCTGCCTTACAAGCAGGATGTCATCAGTTCGAGTCTGGTACTGCCCATAGTTGGAAAGCCGCCACTTTGGCGGCTTTTTTGTGACTTTACCCATAACTTTGCCGCAACGGCAAGCTTATGCTTCCAATAAAGGGTGGCAAGGTTATGGTTCCAGTTTTGTAAGCCGTTATAGGTAAAACTATAACAGCTTACAAACTAAACTCACATCGTGCATCATTAAAAGCAGCGCGGACTTTTTTATATCTAAAACACCCCGGATTTGTCATTAATTCACAAACGCGACCTTCTGTGGGATACACACCCTGAGCATTAAGGCTAAGGACAATCTCCTTAACCTCGCTGCAAAATTTTTCTATGATTTTGAGACGGCAAGCTTTATTGTAATTACGACATTTAGCAGAAATAGCACTACACAAATCTGGATAGTGTCTAGAAATAGTTCTGTTATGATGACCTAAACGCCTTGCAACTTCTTCCATTGTTGGTGGTGGTTCTTCATTACCTGCAAGTATTGCTAATAAAGCATCTTTTACTTGATATTGGTCGAAAGATTTTGGAGATACCCTTGGTGTGCAAGAAAGTTGGAGGTGCTTCTGCGAGATTTTTGTAAAAGATTTAGTAATTAGATTTTTTGGAGTAAGAAATTCTACCAACGATATCTCTAATTCGTAACAAATTTTCAGAAGTGTATTTAGCTCAGGCAAGGTTTTAGTAGACTGCCACATCCACAAACTATTTTTTGGTACTCCAATAAGACGAGAAAATGCAGCTGCATTATTTTCCGCAACTTTATCAATAACTATATTTAATGATTTTGTAATATTTTCTTTTGATGGGGCAGATTCAAAGCATTGAGCAGCTAAAATTAGCTCTTCTACAACATTGGCAGTCCAATACTGCCACTCCAACTGTAATTTTATTGATCCTTCACCATCTGTAAATGTCTTAAGGTATTGATTTATGCCTAACCACTCTGCACACTTTGAGCAGTAACCAGGTCTTGATTGCCAGTTTAATAAAGGTGATTTCTGATTGCAGTGTGGGCAAAGATCAACCAAGGGTTTTTGATGCTGAGGGCAAATTGTAATTAGGTTGATTGTCCAAAGCAATTGCTCATAAACTACTTGCCCATTTTGATGCCGCTCTTGATAACAAATTGGACACCAAGCTTTGTTGGTGCGAAATAAATTGCGTGGAGTCAAAATGTTAGACCAAAACAGCATGGTTAAAAAACGCAAGTCATCTCTAAGCGTCAATTTTTGTAACACTTGAACTAAATCTGCTGCCATCTCTCCCATGCCATTTAACGCTTGACTACGGTTGAATATTTCACGAAAACCTCGATTAGCTCCATTTTGGAAATATATTTTATTGACAAGCGGAGCAATTTCTCTAGTTATCAAGACTCCTGGAAGAACTCCATGCAACTCTGCTATCCGTGCGATATAACCTGTTAAACTCTCTATGTAAGGAGTCCCAAGACCTACAGGTTGAGGTTGATAGAGGCGACTACGTTGTGGAATTAATGGCTTTTTTAAATTCCAAGATTCGTATGTTTCTAATACACTAGCTAACATCTTGCTGCACTCCGATGGGATCTCTTTTAGGTTTGCGTTTGCCAACTTTTCCTGGCGGACGAGTAGTTTTTGGAGTTTCTTCAGGTAGCACAATTGGTTTTGCACCAAGTCCTAATGCAGAGCGTAAGTTTTGTATATCTGTTTCCGTTTCAGATAATTGTCGTTCGCCCTCTTGAATTTCCTTGAACATTCTCTGACACTGAGCAACCGACCAAGCACGTTTTTGTAAGTCTTTGAGAGTGACTGTTGTTGCTTGTCGATCTAGAGCATCTTTAAGAACGCGTGTTAGCCAATTTTTCAGTATGCCAACACATCCTAATGTACGTTCATAAAAATATTCCCAATGAGTCACTAAATCTGGAACTTCTACAAGTGGTATCTGCTGTTGAAAAGTCAACAATACACTTTTAAAAGCTTGTACATCCTCTGGATTGTCAGCACAATAACGACGGAAATGAATATCGACACTACGACGTGATAGTTGACCGCTCAAATTACGGAATGTCAGTAATTCGTAAGTTCCTAATAGACAATGCAAGATACCTGTCATATTTGCTACAGATTTGAGGCAGTCTAATTGATCTTGTAGCTTGTATCCGCTTGCCATCTTGCCAAAATGTTGTGCTTCATCTACAAAAAATACGTCTGGATGACGATGGATGAGAGCATTTTCTAAAGCTCTGCGTAAAGCAGGTGCAACTACTTTTGATTCAACATTAATTTTGCCAAAATTATCACGAGAGATACCACGCACACCGTAATCAAACTTGTGATCGATTAAGGGTTCCTCTAAGGCGATTAAGGCGCGTGTATAGTAATCTTTCCAGTTGAAGTTTCTCGATTCTGGGGCTACAGCTTCAACACCAACAACAGGAACACGACTGCGATCGCTTTCCAGTTTAGGTAATGCTAGTTCTGTTAATTTCTGCTCAACGCGGAGTCGCAAAGTTGTTTTACCAACACCACTGGCACCGTAAACAAAGATAAATGAAGCTCCTGCGGGTTCGGCAATCGTTCGCATGAGAATTTCATAGACTTCTTTAAGTCGAGGATGCGCTACGGTGTAATTTTCAAAGTAAGCAAGCCTTTCTGTAGCAGGCCGTGTGAGGAGTTCAAGAGGAAATCCAGTAGATTTTGTCATAGTTAAAACTCCTCATACACTACAAGTGTTTCTGGGACGATCGCTTCATCTTCATCCGCTTGAGAATCGGTATTGGCAAAAGTAACTTGAATAAGTTTTGGTTGTTCGTTACGGCTTGTTGTCGCTTTTCCACCCTCAATTACTCTAAAGACTTCCTTAACTTCTGCATCATAGGAACGCTGTTCTAATAGAGCTTCTTGAGCTTCTACCGATGCTAAAAATTCTGCTAAATTCTTAGCCGAAATTTTAGATTGTTGTGTATGCTTTGAAAAGCGTTTGCGTAACTCGGTACTAGCTAACTTCAGTTCTTTTTCTGAACGACCTTGGAGTTCTGCATAATATTGAGAGTTACACTCTACCCACTGTCCTCGAACAAAGGCGTAAGCGATGCCAATATTAAATGGGTCGTATCTTATCTGCACAGAGGTATTTTCAATTTGAGGATCGCGGAAACTATTAGACCAGTAGTATATGTAGTTAATTTTTACGCCGCGTCCAACTTGAACTTTTGCTTTTCCCTCTGAGGTTGTAGGTAGAGTAAGAATCTGAAAGTTTTCATCGTAAGGAATCATGCGGTGAACCCGACTGCCACCAATGGCCATACCCGCAGCAAACGCATCCCTCGGACTCTGGAAAAGTGCCGGATGTTCGTCTATATCATAAACTTGGTAAGCCCAAGCACAAAGATATTCATAAAGTAAACCAAGTGTCCATACAGCTTGATTTTTAGGGTTAACTGACTTAGTAACTTGGCGGACGTTACGAGTTATTTGTGTATTACCGAGTAAGTTATGGACAAATTGAGTATTGGAAGTTCCAAATAAGCGTTCGCAAACCGAACCAAAACGAGCTTTGGCTGGGGGTCTTTGCTTTTTTGTACATTCAAAAGTAGCTAGTAGTGTTTCAAAATAAACGCTGTGAAACTCTGCACCGTTATCTACCACTACAATTTGGGGAAGCTTGCCGTGACGCTTGACACAAATTCTTAGCACCATTAAGCAAGAACGATATGAGGGTGAGTCAAACGTTAGGTAAACTGCCAGCAATCGCCGTGAATAAGCATCTACGAGAAATGTTGCCCAAGGTCTGCCAAGATTGCGACCTGTATCAGAGCAAACTAGCTCTACATCTAACTCAGTATGATCTATATGCCCAATTTCAAAAGGGCGATCGCCGTGTCTTGGGGTAGTTATAGCAAGCTCCCAATAGAAGGATTCATGCTGATAAGCGGCACGATGACCTTGGCGTTTTTTAGTCTGTTCGTAACCAGTGCGGCGTTTTACTTCTTTGGTAAATGCTTTATAGCTCGGAGCAATTACACTAGATTGTTCGCAAGCTCGAACTAGAGCCAGGTAAACCTCCAACATTCTTTTTTGTTTAAGAGTTTCATAGTCTTCTAAAATAAACTTCTCCATAATTGCTAAGGTGTCTTCGGGCAGCTTGCGCTGACGATTACCTTTGACACTGCGATGGGACAAAAGCCCAATGTAGCCGCAACCGTATTTTTGAATTGCAGTTAGATATTTAGCTTTCCAGTGACGAATGGTACGGGCTGGTATTGTTTCGTTTTCTGGGGAATGTCCGTTTAAGTAAGGTTCGATAGTTTTGTAGCGTTCAAGAGCTTCTGCTTGGTCTTCAGGACTAGCTTGATAAAATCGCTGCCAAGATTCTGTGCTAATAGCTGTTTTTTCTGGTGTTTGGAGGCTTGTAATTTTTCCTTGGCGAACCAGATTCTCAAATATAGCTTTTTTAAGTTCAATTAACTGATTATTTTCTGCGCCAAGTATAACCTCTGTTTCTCCAACATGGATGATATTTAAACCTTTGCCGTCCCAACTAACAAGCGTTCCGGTAACAATATTGACTACAGGAGAGATAGCCGGAAGGCTTACACTTGGTTGCTCAACCATTAATCTATAAGCACTAGCAGTTTGTTCGTCACGGAAGATTAGACATCTTTCTGGTTCAGCTAGTGGTGTAGCATTTAAATCAATATAGATTTGCTCTTGAATAATTAAGGTGTAGATATCGTCAGATTTAGCTCCTGTTGACTGATTGAGTAATTCTGCTAAAGTGATTCCTGGTTGAGATGACACAACTGCAAGTAATGATTGAGCGATCGCTTCTTCCACTACTAGAGATTCTGAGCGATAATAATCTTCTAAAAATTGCAGATTACGTTGCAGAACCCAATTGATTTCCCGATCTGAGCGAATGCGGTAATAAAGCCCAAACTGGTTAGCATAGAATTCTCCTGGCAGGCAATGCCATTGATTATCTTCTTCAGAGTAAAAGTAACGATTGGGGTTTTTCTCTGCTAGTTTTTTCAAATCATGCTCAGTTTTACACTCTTCCCAACCAGCCGAATTGGTTCGGATGACAAATAAATCTGGAGTGTGTAAAACGCCTAATCTACGTCCGTTACTTGCTTGATAGTCAAGTTTAATTTGCGGTGGTTGATCGTAGAATTCTAGAACATCTTCATCGTGTTCTAACTGATAGATAATTGGCAGTTCAACCCGATGAGACTCAAATTGAATCGTGACTCCCATCTTGCGACTAGGGTAGCGTCCCGAAACATTCTTAGTACCGCCACCAACGCGACGGGATGGCTCAGATGAGCGAACTTTCTCAATAATTTTTTGCCCTGCCTCGGATATTTGAAGGCGAGCAACCCATTGTTCAAATTGCTCTTTCATATACTCCTTAGTAAGCGCTTTGCGCTTTATTTTATGAATCTATCAAAATAAGACCATAAAGTTAGGAACTTGCTTGCCTGATGCTATACTACTTAACTTTATAACACTTATATTGTGCAAAAGTCCACTTATAGTAGATGGATTTAACGGCGATACTAGTTCAGTATTGTTTTGTGACGCACAAACACTCCAGTATTGAGTACCGCTTTGGCAAAGCCATTAGACGGCGAAGACGAGAGCTAGATTTATCCCAAGAAGAACTGGCTGAAAAGTCAGGACTTCATCGCAACTACATCTCAGGAATCGAAACCGGAGAGCGTAACCCTTCGTTAAAAAATATTGTTAAGTTAGCCGCAGCTTTGGAGATATCTGTCTCCAACCTCTTTATTAATTACGGCATCGAGGTTAAGAGTGAATCGGAAACTAATTCCTAAAATTTAGCTGTTAAAACTAAAGTACCAGCGTTTAGGTTAATCCCAGAGGGATGACTATTTACTCAGAACATTGGAGCCTAAAACCTCTAGAAATCCCGCAACGGAGTCGGTTATTCTCTCTTGAACCTGTGGCGGTGGGAACTCCCTACACAGAAAGTCTTAGTAGCTATCTCCATCGTTTGGCACAGGCGCACTGTTTAACCTCTCAGAAGCTCGTTATGGGAGAAATTGCGCCACTTATTCTCAAAGATGAGGATAAATCTGAGCTATTGTCAAAAAATCTGAGTCACCTATTGGGAAATAGCGACGCTAAACCAGCTATTAACGGAATGCGAGGAATGACAGAAAAGTTAATCACTGTCTTAGAAGAGTTAACAATGCGTCAGGATTTACGCTTTTTGACCCTTTTAAGCTGGAAAGGAATGATTTATGACAAGGGATTATTTCGGAACTATCGCGCTTGGTGTCCTTGTTGTTGGGAAGAGTGGATGCAGGAGAACAAAACTATCTATGAACCATTATCATGGTCATTTAAGGATGTAGAACTTTGTTTGATTCACAAGCAGCGATTAATAGAAGAATGTCCTCATTGTGGTGCCCGTTTACCTGTGATGGCTAGGTTTTCACCTGCGGGATTTTGTTCTCGTTGTTACAGGTGGTTAGGACAGGAAATTAAAGGCGAAGAAGAAATAGAGAAATATCGAGTTAATATTCAAGGAATTAGCGAATTAATTGCACTTACTCCCCAATTAGGTTATAAACCCATCCCAATCGAGTTAACCCGAAAATTACAATTGATTTTGTTAGTGTTTGAACAAGCAATTGGAAAGGATGTGAAGTTATTGGGATATTTAGGAGGAATCATGGAATCGTTGAGGATAGCCTCAAGAACAAATCAAAGTCAACCTTATCATTTGGTAAAGTTGATTATTCCTGTGTGTGAGAAGGCGAAGATTAGTGTATTCCAGTTGTTTGGGTCAGATTTTAAGGAATTGGGCAAGATATTGTTCGGGAATTTTAGTCTGGAATTAAAGTTGTAGAAGTTTAGTATAAATAAAAATTTATGCTTAAAGGAGTTAAGTCGGTATGGAAGTGCGATCGCCATCAACTCAAAATTTTAGCGAAGTGTCCAAATTGTCAAGCACCTTTTAAAATGCCTGCGCTGTGGAAGGATGGGTGTTGTCATAGATGTAGGACTCTGTTTGCGGAAATGGCAAAGCAACAGAAAGGCTAGTGACTGCACCAGAAAAATGTTTGAATTAACCAAGTATCTAGGTGAATTTTTCTGGTTGTCGAAAATGGGCGTAGCCGTAGCCCGTCGTAGACATCGCACTCCAAAATTACTTCTACTATTGATATCGTGTCAGCACCACATCTCTGGATTCGGCGTTAGATATATAATTACTCAAGATTTTTGTGTATTTATTTACTGGTTAAAACTAGATGATTACCGTTACACCAGAGGAAATTAGTCAGTTTCGTAGCGAATTGGCAGATAATCCCCAAGCTTTAGTAGCTTTGGACACTATCGAAGAGTGTGAAGGTTATTTAGACGATGCCGTTCCACTGCTGGTTATGCGGGAAACTGCACAGGAAGCAGATAGAGGATTAAATGATTGGTTGGAAAAATCCCGCCAATTTGTCTGTCAGGAAGAAGTTAGAGAAGCCTTGGAATCTGGATTGCTTGCTCCAGCGATAGAAGCGATCGCTATTGGTATTTCCATTCCTCCTGGTATAGCAACTGCACTCAGTATTTGCGTGTTTAAACTGGGTGCGAAAAAGTTTTGTAAAGTCCCCGAATCTGGTGCTTAAAGTCCAGAAGCTGTAAATCCAGCCCAGTAGTAGGGATTTGCAAAAGGTAGAGGTTGACGTTGCTTGATTAGTTTCAAAGATTCTTGAAATATGATGCGTTGTCCTACTCTTAGTTGAGCAAGGACTTTTTCAATCTGGGTTTTGTATTCCTCCACAAATATGTCTAATCCCTCAATAGTCAGATTTCGCAGCCAGTTTTGAGCTTGCTTAAGGGCTATAGCAATATCTCCTGCTTCCAATCGATCAAGTTTGAATAAGTTTTCGTAGAATTTAATCATCAAAAAGCTGGTGGAAAGATCATCTACTTTCCATAGGGAACTAACGACACTGGGACTACCAGCTAATAGAAAACCGCTAGGTAAGCCAATATATTCATCGCTGGCATTGTCAAAATCAATTAATCCAGTTTCGCAAGCGGAAAGGGTGACGAGGCGACATTTTTCTAAATTGAGAGCGAAGATTTTATCTAAGGTAAGGCATTTTTCTAAATCATGGGTTTCCCCTACTCGTAAATTCAGGTAACGTTCGGAGTTAGGTTTTGTTGGTGTGTCTGCGATCGGTGCATTCGCCAAAATTAGTGCTGATTTACTGGCGTTTGTCAAGTTAAAATACCCGTGACAGCTAAAGTGAGTGCAGTGGTAAGTATTTAAGTCAGAATCATTAATTGCTGTGAGAGTCGCTGCCGATTTTTTCAGGACGTTGGAAACATTAAAGTAAGTTTGAATAACTTGTACTTCTAAATCTGTATAGTTTAAATCACCTGTGGGATTTTGAATTGCAAACAAGGATTGAAAATCAGGACGTTTGCGCTGTTGTACCTGTTGCAATAGTTGACAACTGGGTGCATAACTCATACCACCAGCAAATAAATCCAGAAGACAAGACAAATTTTCAGAATTTTGATTTATTGGAATTGCATGAAGAGGGAATAAATGCAAAAACAGATGGGGAATTAGGATGAGTTTATCGCAGTGCTTTGGTATCTGGTTTAATATTTCATCAATGTGCAGAATGGAGGCTAATTGTTTAAGTTCTTCCCCTAAGTTATTCAGCCATTGGTCTTTTTGCACGTAGTAATTCTGCAAATATTGATTTACCCAATTTACCAAAGCTTTTCTATCTTCTGGTTGGGATTGCCAAACTGTTACCTCTCCTCTTTTTGTGACAATAAATGCCAGAATTTTGTCATTGAGAATATACCACTCAATAATGGCTGTACAGTCATCCAAAGTGGGTTGGAATGAGTCAAATTTGAAACCATAACCAACGGGTAAGTAGCGGTTTTGCAATTCATTTCGCTGTTGTCGCAACTGTTGCAGATGTTGTGATAGGACTTGGAGATTTTCAGCTTTGCCATTTTGGATTTGATATTGTCCTACGGCTATTTCATCCCTGTATGTTTCTAGTTGAGTGAATACTTCTGGAGGGAAGATGGTTTGAGAGTCGCGTTCGAGGATTTGTTCAACTAAACTGCGGGTTTTACTACGTTCAACATATTCAATTGCTTCGGTGATATTAGCTAATTCCAGGCAAACTTCCACTATGCTGCTATAAACTTTGTTAAAGGATTCCGCTTGCTTGCGTTTGCTTTCCTCCCCAGAAACGATTTCTGACCGTAAAGATTCTACTGTGTCAATGGCAGATTTAAACTGATCGTAAGCTGAGGTAAACTGGTTACTGTTTTGGTAAGCAATTCCCAGTCCCCACAAAGATTGTGTATGTTCTTGAGGCAAAGCTTCCCTGGTGAAGACAGTTAAAGCAGCAGTAAAAGCAGCGATCGCATTTTCGATGTTATCTGCCCTATCTCCTTTAATTTTCTCCCTGTAGGCAAGTGCGAGATTATTTTGCGTTGCTGCCCAATCTAGAGGCAAAGCTTCCCTGGTTCTGACAGTTAAAGTAGCAGTAAAAGCAGCGATGGCATTTTCGATATTCTCTGCCTTATCTCCTTTGATTCTATCGCTGTAGGCAGTTGCGAGATTATGTTGCGTTGCTGCCCAATCTAGAGGCAAAGCTTCCCTGGTTCTGACAGTTAAAGCAGTAGCAAAAGCAGCGATCGCATTTTCGATATTCTCTGCCTTGTCTCCTTTGATTCTCTCCCTGTAGGCAAGTGCGAGATTATTTTGCGTTGCTGCCCAATCTAGAGGCAAAGCTTCCTTGGTGAAGACAGTTAAAGCAGCAGTAAAAGCAGCGATGGCATTTTCGATATTCTCTGCCTTGTCTCCTTTGATTCTCTCTATGTAGGCAGTTGCGAGATTATTTTGCATCATTGCCCAAGCTTGAGGCAAAGCTTCCCTGGTGTAGACAGTTAAAGCAGCAGTAGAAGCAGCGATGGCATTTTCGATATTCTCTGCCTTGTCTCCTTTGATTCTCTCCATGTAGGCAAGTGCGAGATCATTTTGCGTTGCTGCCCAAGCTTGAGGCAAAGCTTCCTTGGTGAAGACAGTTAAAGCAGCAGTAAAAGCAGTGATGGCATTTTCGATATTCTCTGCCTTGTCTCTTTTAATTCTCTCCCTGTAGGCAGTTGCGAGACTATGTTGCGTTGCTGCCCAATCTTGAGGCAAAGCTTCTCTGGTTCTGACAGTTAAAGCAGCAGTAAAAGCAGTGATGGCATTTTCGATATTCTCTGCCTTGTCTCTTTTAATTCTCTCCCTGTAGGCAGTTGCGAGACTATGTTGCGTTGCTGCCCAATCTTGAGGCAAAGCTTCTCTGGTTCTGACAGTTAAAGCAGCAGTAGAAGCAGCGATGGCATTTTCGATATTCTCTGCCTTGTCTCTTTTAATTCTCTCCCTGTAGGCAGTTGCGAGATTATGTTGCGTCATTGCCCAAGCTTGAGGCAAAGCTTCCTTGGTGAAGACAGTTAAAGCAGCAGTA